>JASHNU010000064.1 GCA_030041475.1 Candidatus Sulfotelmatobacter sp. | reverse complement strand
TACGACGCTTGAAGGTTTGATGTAAGAAGTCGTTATATTCAGCATTCGCATCTAGGCCTTTATATCCTGCGGAATCCAAGATTATTGACTCGGGGATTTCTGCTCTTCCGTGAATTCGTGCAACGAAGAAGTCTTCCCAATAAAGGGCATGCGCCAAAGAAGCATCGTTGAGTTCGGCAGGTTTAGCAATTCGCTTGCTCAATGTGCATGCATCGTGAATGGCGCGATCATAATTTGTCGTAACGATGAACTCAAATGGCAACATCACTAGCGGCGTAAGCTTCTTGGCATCGTAGTGCTTGGGACTCAGAGGTTCTTGGAGCTGCTTGAGGCGCTCTCCCGCAGGTATTTCAATACAACCTGTATAGGCATCAGCCGCTTGGATGAGCAGATTGTTCTCAATGCGCTTTCGGATAAGACCGGCTACTAGAGGTTCATAAGCGTCTGCGATCTTCGCCAACCGTTGAAGATAGGCATGCCAGACCGGGAGACCGGCGCGCGAAGAGACTCCGGCTCCGGCAAAAAGAGCGAGAGGTTCGGAGTCGAATAGTTCCCGTAGCCTTTTTGTGAGGGAGTTGCTGTCTTTGTAATGCACGGTTCACCTTGCGAATGCGACGCAAATATTATCAAAGCCTTTGTTGTTCCGCACGCTTAACCCGCCATTTGCGACGGCGCTTTTTGGAGGTTAGCTCTCTTCTCGCGCGTGCGGGCGGGCGGGGCGGGCCAAACCCGACCCCGGAGGGGTCGGGTGTGGGGGGGGTGCACTTTCGCGGGCTTCTGTCTCCTAACCCCCACGCCGTTTGACCCTCCCATTGGCAAGCCCGTAAACTTAAAGTTGTTCTCCGCTCGTTCGTCACTCATGACGACGTGGCCGTCATCTTGGCCGGCATTTTCACAATCCCGGGGAGGATTTCCTGAGGCGTCTTCTGGAGTTTGGCCTTCGCAGCATTGCTGGGGCGGTGGTGCTGGGGTTGCTGGCGGGTGTTTGCGCCGCCGACAACAATACCCCGATCACCCTCGATAGCAGCGAGACGCTTTTTGCGGTGCTGGCTGCGCTAAATGCGTGCGGCTACAGTGTCGGTCTGAGCATTTCCGATGCCCAGCGGCTGAATATCCGGAGCGATGTGCAGAAGAATCTGTCCGGGTCCGAAGCGCAGACCGCGATGACTCAGATGTGCAACTGGTATCAGGATCATCGCGCCATCGACGAGCTGCATGACCTCTCGCAGTATGTCTCGCTGGCGCTCTACCTGCAGGGTCCGCCACACTTTCTGCCCCGCGTGAAAGAGGAAGACTTGCCTCCGGATGCTTCGCCACTCTCTGAATTTGGCACCAAGCTGGAGCCGTTCTACGAAAAGGCCGGCTTACATGGCATCTGGGAGCGACACCGCGCCAACTACGCGGCGCTGACCGAGCGTTACAACAAGCCGCTGGCAAAAATGATTTTCGATACAGATATCTATCTGAAGCTGCAGACGGGCGGATATCTGGGGCGGACGTTCACGATTTATCTCGATTTTCTCGGCGATCCCAGCCAGGTCAATGCGCGCAACTACGGCGTGGATTATTACGTTGTGGTCTTCCCTTCTCCCGACCCGAACTCGGGACAGGCGCTGAAGATGGATCAGATCCGCCACACGTACCTGCACTACCTGCTGGACCCGATGGCCGACAAGCATCCTCTGGCCATCAAGCGGCTGGAGCCATTGCTCCAACAGGTGAAGCGCGCGCCGCTCGAGGAAAGCTTCCGCACCGACATTTCGCTGCTGGTCACCGAGTGCCTGGTGCGGGCGATCGAGATTCGCACCAGCGGCACCAAGCAGACCGCCGAAGCCATGCGGGTTCAGGCCGTTGACGATGCCGTAAAGCAGGGATACATCCTGACTCGATACCTCTATAACGCGCTGGCGGCATTTGAAAAAGATCCGACGGGATTGCGCAACGCGTACGGCGACATTCTCGATGCGATTGATGTGGGCAAGGAAGCCAAGGCGGCTAACGAAGTGCAGTTCGTCGACCGGGCGCAGCCGGAACTGGTGCAGTTATCGCGGCTCGAGGACCGGCGCATATTGTTTGCGGCCGAGAAACGGCTGGCCGCGGGGGATGCCAAGGGCGCACAGGAACTGGCGCAGCAGGCGATCGACAAGAAAGTTGGAGATCAGGGGAGGGCGCTGTTCATTCTGGCGCAAGTGGCCGTGGCCGACAAGAATCGCGAGGGAGCGCTCGAGAATTTTCAGAAGGCGATTCAGGCCACCAAGGATGCCAAGGTCATTGCCTGGTCTCACGTGTACGCCGGCAGAATTCTGGATATGAAAGAGGACCGGGAGGGCGCGCTGAATGAATACCGTGCGGCGCTCACCGCGGGCGCCGCAATGCCTGAAGTTAAGGCTGCGGCCGAACACGGGCTGCAGCAGGCCTACGAACCTCCGCTCAAGCCGCAGTAAGGTTTCGGGTAATGCGGAGTTTGCTAAGCAAGCGAGCCTGGCGCGCGTTTAATGCGGCCGAAAAAACATGCCGCCGTCGCGCGGCTCGCCAGATCCTTCGCTGCGCAAGGAACGCTTGCTCAGGATGACAAGCAGAACGCGCCGATCAGGCGTTGGCTGCGATAGAATGCACGGTTACAAAATTGGCAGGCGGTTGGAGCCCGGTTTTGAAATCTGAAGACGCAGAGGGCGAGGAGAGCGCATGAAGAGAGCAGCGATCGCGATGGCAGTGCTGGGAGTTTGCGCCTGGGGATGCGGGATAAGCAGTTTCGCGCAGAGTAACGATAAGGCGGCGCAGAATCCGCCCGCGGGACAGGCGGCAACCGCCGCTCCGCAGGGCAAGAGGCCACCGCAGGCCAAGACGCGGCCGGAATACGACGCCTACAATGCAGCCCGCCAGCTGACTGATCCGGCAGCGATAGAAAAAGCTGCGGACGACTTCGCGGCGAAGTTCCCCGACAGCGAGTTGCGGGTGATGCTGTACAAAACGGCCATGCAGAAATATCAAGCGGCCAACAACGCCGATAAGATGATGGAAATGGCGCGCAAGGCCCTGAGTTACGACCCCGACGATCCGGAGGCGTTGGTCGGGGTGGCCCAGGTCCTGTCGGAGCGCACGCGGGAAACCGATCTCGATCGCGATCAGCGTCTCGACGAAGCGAAGAAAGACGCGCAGCGCGCCTTGGTTACGGTCGACACCGATATTCCGACGACGGGTTATCCTCCCGAAGCATTGAAAAGCTACAAAGGATTCCTGGTCTCGGAAGCCTACGCGGTGTTGGGCAAGTTGGCGTCAGACGCAAAGAATTGGCCCGAGGCAGAGACCGATTTGAAAAAATCCATTGACGCGCTTCCCGACCAGCCAGATTCGATCGCGGTTTTCCGGCTCGCCGTCTCCCTCGATATGCAGAACAAGATCCCCGAAGCCTTGAAGTACGCCAATCAAGCAGTGGATCTCACCAAGGACCGGCCGGACTCCCCCGCGGGAAAAGCCGCGCGCGATGAACAGGACCGCCTGACCAAGCTGAGCGCAGGAACGGCGCCTGGGTCTCCGAAGAATTGACGCGCCGAAATACTGACGCCGCTGGCTCTACGGTAAGAATGGCTCGCGGATTCGGTACGCACCCACACAGCCGGGGCGCTATCCTGCAAAGTTCTTCCCCTGGGCGCGATTTTCGCTTATGAAGGAACGGGAAATTACGGCGCTCGAGCAGGCACTGGCCTATCACTTCCGCAGGCGAGCCGTGATCGAACAGGCGCTGACGCACAGCTCGCAGGCCCGGGAGCAGGAAGCGCAGCACGCGGGCGACAGCAAATACAAAGTCAGCGACAACGAGCAACTGGAATTCCTCGGAGATACAGTGCTGTCGCTGGTGACCAGCGAAGAACTCTATCACCGGTTTCCCCATTTCCGCGAAGGCGAACTCTCCAAGCTGAGGGCGCATCTGGTGAGTGAGAGGCATTTGATCCGCGTGGCGCAGCGCCTGGAGCTCGGCCACTATCTACGGCTGGGGCGCGGCGAAGAAAAAAGCGGCGGCCGCAGCAAAACGGCGCTGCTGGTAGACGCGCTGGAAGCAATCCTGGCAGCCATTTACCTCGATGGCGGGCTGGAGGTGGCGCGGGAGTTCGTCTTGCGTAACGTGGTCGCGCCGGAACTCGAGCGCATGGAACGCGAAGGCGGCATGATGCCCGTTACCGATTTCAAATCCGCGCTGCAGGAAGCCGTGCAGGGCTTGGGACTGCCTCAGCCAAATTATGTACTGGTCGAAGAGACGGGGCCAGAACACCGAAAGACATTCACGGTCGAGGTCCGGCTGCAGGGCAGGGGCGGGCGCGAAGTCGAGTTTGTGGGCCGGGCACAAGGCTCGACCAAGAAAACGGCGGAACAGGACGCGGCGCGGCAGTTGCTAACGGCGTTGGCCTCGCAGTCGAAAGCGGAAACCAAAATCGGATCCCGCGCGTCTCACGTAGTGGACAAATAGACCAGTAGAGATTCGCCAAGGACATTCGATAAGCAGCGTTATAGATTAAGTAGCCGCATGAATTCCACGCACCGCCCTATCGTCTTCACCTTCGGACCCGACGTGATTTTTTCGCTTCAGTCCTTGCTGGGCACCGTGGTCATCGCCATCTTCGTTATCACATTTGTCGTGCAAGCGTTTCAGATCCCCTCCGAATCGATGGAGAACACATTGCTGGTGGGCGATTACCTTCTCGTAAACAAGCTGTGCTATGGACGCGGGCTGGGAACAGCCGCCATGCCATACCAGAAAATCGCACGCGGCGACGTCGTGGTTTTTCATTATCCGGTGGACCCGACACAACACTTCGTCAAGCGCGTAATCGGCGTGCCTGGAGACCACCTGCGCATGATCAGCAAGAAAGTGTGGATCAACGGCAAGCTTCTGAACGAACCCTATGTGCGGTTTCTGTATCCCGCAGGGGGTACGGATCCTGGCAGCATTTTCCGGGACAATTTTCCGCGGCTCGACGCGTATGCCATCGACATGGAGCCGAAGTGGTTGAAGGAAATGCCCAAACTTGTCGAGGACGGCCAGTTGATCGTCCCCGAAGGACATTACTTCGTGATGGGCGATAACCGCGACGATAGCAAGGACAGCCGTTACTGGGGATTTGTGCCGCGCGAGAACATCATCGGCAGGCCGCTGTTGATTTACTGGTCGGTGCGGGACTGGGACCATCGTTCGCCGACTTCATTTCTGGGCCGGCTCTATCATGTGACCTACGCGATCACGCATTTCTTACAGATCACACGCTGGAACCGCACTTTGCGGCTGGTACACTGAATAACGCACAAACGGACAAGCTGAGTGGCAAGAAAACAGAACAAAACGGAAGC
>JASHNU010000063.1 GCA_030041475.1 Candidatus Sulfotelmatobacter sp. | reverse complement strand
CATAGCCTCAGTCCGCCCCGTGAAGCCGGCAATCTCGTAACGCCACGATGAAGTCTGTTTGGATGTCCCGGGGTCCGCGGCCGCCGCAAAATCACAAGCGCCACCCGCGCACGACCCATGGCTGAATAATAGCAAACCTGAGACGAGAGCTTGACCTCTAGGACAAGGCCGGTGCTTTCTTTCGCACTATCGGCAGGAACGCTAGAGCCACAGCGTATGCCGCGGCTCCGCAGGCCAGGGTCGCGGTCAATCCGAACTGGATAGCGATGAGCATCGCCAGCACCGATCCCAGCACACTGGCCGCCGCGTTCATGGCCCACGCCCATTCCACGGCATTGTCGGAAGCCGCCTGCCCTGCAGGAAATTCCGGCGCCGGAGCCGCTGCCAGCGCGCGCAGGCCGGTGGGAAACGGCATGCCCATGAAGAATCCCAATGGCACCAGCAGTGCGCTGCTCAAGGCCAGCCGGTACGGGAAAGGTAAGCCGACGAGCCCCGCCAATCGTCCCGGAAGATAAAATACACAGCCAAGAAGAGCCGCAACCACGAGCAGGAGCGGCATCCATCCCATCTGCGCATGCGGCAGCCATCGCCGCGACGCCAGGCTGCCGGCGCCGCTCGAGAGCATCAGCAGGAAAATCACTACGGTCAGCGCGTAGGTTGGATGCCCGAGAAACAACACAAAGCGCTGAATGAAGGCGATCTCCACGAGAATGTAGCCTAAGCCCACAGCCACGAAATAGAGCAGCGGGAGCGCGGAATGGCGCGTGGTTCCGCCTTTCAGAACCAGCGGCAGAATCAGAAACGCCAACACCGCAGCCAGGGAAATCCCGAGCACCAGCAGCAAAACCAGCACTCCCAGATTCACTTTCCAGTCGATCCCTGAGCGCAGGCCTTGCTCGCCGAGAACTTGCCTGGGTTTCAGGGTGAAAAAGAAAAAAGGAGCATTGTCGCTGACGGGCGCGACGTTGAACGCATAACCGCGCGCAAATTGGTAGGGGTCATTGCTTGCAATCAGATTCGAGAACGGATTGCTTCCCGGCTGCGACGGCAAGTAAAGGGGATCGAGTTCGTCGTAACGATCGAAGTGATCCCTCACCGCGGCTTCTTCCTCCGCGGTAAACGGAGTCTTCTTCGCCAGCACCGCCACGGGAATGCCGTCCTCATCGAGCGCGCCCTGCGAAGCGACAATGAAGTGCGCCGCCGTGTCGGTCACTCCCAGGCGGTGCAGGGCCTCCATGGCGACTGCGACCACGCGCAAGGCTTCGCGCGGATGGCGGAATTCCCAGCGCGTGATGGCAATCATCCCGTCCGGCTTCAGATGCTCGAAATATTCCCGAAAAGCCTCGACGGTGTACAAATTGTTTTCGCTGAGCGCGAACGCGCCCGCAGCAGTCGAGGCCCATGTGTCCACCAGCGTCATCTGCACGACGTCAAACTGTTGTTGGGTTGAACGCAAGAAAGACCGGCCGTCTGTGACGTGGATGTGCACGGTTGGCCGCTCGTAGAGATGCTGCGAGTAATCCGCATAGCGGCCGCGCATAATCGTGGTCGCGATCAGAGGATTGATTTCAATTCCGGTTACGCTCGTGCTGCCATTGGCCACGGCGCGGAGCACGTCGACTCCGCCGCCCGGGCCGATAATCGCGAAGTCGCCGTGCGGGCGCAGAATGTTGGCCAGCGCCGGCGGAGCGGCCATCAGATTGTGCTCCCACTCCGTGCCCTGCCAGTGCGCCAAGTCCGCATTCATGATGTAAGTGGAGGCGTCGGCGTCGATCACCACGGCCTTAGCCTGACCTTGGCGATCCACTTCCACGCGGGAAAGCGCATTCCAGCGCGCAAACTCCACCCACGCTGGGTCGCGCAACATTCCCTTTGCGTAAACGACGTCGATCAACCGCCCGGAATAATTTGCCGCGGTCAGTGCCAGAAGGGCGAATCCAGCAAGGGCCGCGCTTCTGCGCCGGCTTCGAGCTTCGGCCCAAACCATCGCCGCAATCGCAAGTGCAATTGCCGCGACCACGATGGCGTTCGGCCCTCCCAGCCAGTTCAGCAGCGGTACCACCGCGATGCAGGCCAGCGCCCCACCGCAAAGGTCCGCGCCATATAGCCGCGGAATGCGGTGAGTCTCGCGGGCAAACACCACCGAAAACAGCAATCCAGTCAGGAAGAAAGGCACGGCTGCAGCCAGGTAAAGCACCGTCAGACGCAGGAAATTCTTGCCCGAAACTTCGAGCGCGACTGGGACATGTAACACGATCTCGAGCACCACCACCACAAGAACGGCATTTATCAGGCACAGTCGCGAGGCCAGCATCCGCGTTCCGAACCGTGCCAGCCGACTCTTCAGCAGATATGCAGATACTCCGCCGGCGCCGAGGCCGAGCAGTGCAATCGAAATGGCAAGAAACGCGAAGTGGTAAAACAACACGACAGAAAACAATCGTGTCAGGGCCAGTTCCAGCAACAACGCGGCAAAACTGGTGAGCGCCAAGCCTGTGAGCAAGGTTTTTTCCTCGATTTCGACCGCGGTTGTTGTGGGAGCAGAAGTCGCAGTGATGATGCTGACGGCCATAGTAAGGAAGCTGAGAGTCTAGCAGATGTTTGCCAAGCGTCGAACGCACCAGACGTCGCACTTCTCATGCCGACGTTGCGCGGATTTTCATCCTTCGAGGATCACCTGCGCGAAGGCCTGCTCCGACGTGTGCGTGAGCGACAAGGCCGCGTTCTTCACGCCAAGTTTGGCCGCGAACTCACCCGCCCTGCCATGAAACACAAGGGTTGGACGCCCGCCCGGAGCCCGCACCACTTCGCAATCGCGCCAGCGCACGCCATGATTCCAGCCGGTGCCGAGCGCCTTCATCGCCGCTTCCTTCGCGGCGAAGCGCGCAGCGTAGCGCTCCACCCGGTTTGCCTTGGAGTCGCAATAGCGAATTTCTCCTGGCGTGAAGACTCGGTGGAGAAACCGTTCGCCAAAGCGCTCGAGAGCCTGCGCAACGCGCGGAACCTCGGCGATGTCGATGCCCGTGCCTACGATCATTCCACAGCCTCGCCGCCTCGCCTGAATCTTACAGCAACCGGTCGCCACGATAGATGAGTCGCCCAGCCACGATGCGCGCCTCGGCCGTCAGAGCGTGCTCCTTCACCGGTCCGGTGCCGTCAATATTAAATACGCGATGCCCATGCGCTACCAGCCAGTCCGAAACCAGCATGCGGTGGCAGTGAAAATAGATCCCTTCGGCGCACATGTAAACCGTGGGTGCCGCCTCAGAGAGCGCGATCAGTTCAGCGGCAGCTTTCTCAAACTCCTCCGTCAGCATGTAGTCGGCATAGTTGCGAAAACTTTCATTTCGCAGGGCAATATTCGGGGATTCAGCCAGAATCTTTTTGCGATATCCTCCCAGCGCCTTGATCCAGTCGTAGCGAATGCCTGCGGCGGGCAAGCTCAGTTCCAGCGCCTCGCGGTTAAAGTGTGGCAGGCGCCGGGACATGGGAAATGCGCGAATATCCACCAGAGTTTGAATCTGGTGTGCCTGCAGCGCCGCGATCAGTTCCTCGATCGAGCGGGTTGAATGTCCGATGCTGAAAAGGACTGCCAAGAGACTTTAATGTGAAGGCCTAGGATGCAATCTCCTTCAGCGCCGTCACAACCAGGCTGTCCTGCTCTTCGAATACCGTCCGCAGGTCGAGCAGTACGCGTCCGTCTTCAACCCGCGCCACGATCGGCGGATCGCACGCCCGCAGGCGCCGGGCCAGTTCGTCTGCGCTAAGATCTCCGCAACTCAGCACCAGCAGTCGCGTTGGCAGCACCGAAGAGGGCGCGGCTCCGCCGCCAATGACCGATTCGCCGTCGATCACGGCAGCCTGCAGTTTTGCCGACTTTGCCTGTGTCGCGACTTTCTCAGCGCGTTTGCCGATGTCATCCTTCGTCAGCCCCATCATTCGCAGAGCAGGAATCGCGTTGTGGTCCCGCCGGACATACGCAAGCAGAGTGCCTTCCAGCGTGGCGTAGGTCAGTTTGTCCACGCGCAACGCGCGGAAAAGAGAATTCGAACGCATGCGTGCCACCAGGCCGGGGCGGCCGCTGATCAACCCTGCTTGCGGACCGCCGAGCAATTTGTCGCCGCTGTAAGTCACCACGTCTACACCCGCGCGCAAGCTGTCGAGCACGCTGGGTTCGCCGCTGATGCCGAAGTTCTGCAAATCCACCAGCGCGCCGCTTCCCAGATCCTCCATCAGAGGAATGCTGCGCCGCCGGGCCAATTCGACCAATTCCGCCGCAGACGCCTGTTCGGTAAAGCCGGTGATCTCAAAATTCGAACGATGCACCCGCAGGAGCAAGCGCGTGCGCTCGTTGATGGCTCTTTCGTAGTCCGACACTCGCGTGCGATTGGTTGTGCCCACTTCGCGCAGCGTCGCGCCCGATTTCGCCATCACGTCTGGAATGCGAAACGATCCACCAATCTCCACCAGTTCGCCACGCGAGACAATCACCTCGCCGCCTTCGGCCAACGTGTTGAGCGCAAGCAAAACCGCCGCGGCATTGTTGTTGACTACAATCGTGGAGACATCAGACGTTGCGTTATCGTCATTCAACAGCCTGCAGAGCAGTCGTTCGACATGCACATCGCGCTTGCCTCGCGCTCCGGCCGCAACGTCAAACTCGAGATTCGAATAAACTGCCGCCGTTTCACGGATGCGTTCTAGAGCAGACTCTGCCAGCGGGGCGCGTCCCAGGTTGGTGTGCAGGATTACTCCTGTCGCATTGATGACTGGCCGCAGTGAAGGCTGAAGCGCCTGGCGCAGTTGCTCTTCGATCGCCCGGCTCAGCCCGCCCAGAGCCAGTTTCAAGGCAGCCTCGTCGAGAAGGCCGGACGCGATTTCCTGCCGCAGGCGTTCCAGTACCGCACGTGCCGCGTCCGTGACCGCCGCCGCTCCGTAGCTGGCGCTCAGGGCGGCCAGGTCGGGCGCGTGCACCAGTTCGTCCACCGCCGGCAATTCACGAAACAGTTCCGATCTCGCAGCCTTCTTCATAATAGAGATCACGATGGCGCGTGTTCCAGCCGCGGTCTTTGTTCGTTGCGGCCAGCGGCAGGATGTGCGCATTCCTTACAGCGTGTGCATATACACCAGCAGGGTGTCGAGTTGCTGCTGGCTGAGCGTCTGGCTGTAGGCCGGCATCTCGTGCCGGCCCAGGCGAATGATGTCTCCCACGCGCTCGTCATTCGCGGGCAGTCCACTCATCGAAAGGTACTTGTTCTTGAACACACCTTTCAGCCCCGGCCCTTTTTTCCCTCTCGTAGAGTAGGGTTCGTGGCAGCGGTCGCAGTAGTTGTCATAAATTTTGCGCCCCGCTGCTTGTTGCGGACTCAATCCGAGTTCTGCATCGGATTTGCGGCGTTCAACATCGCAGGCGGCCAACGCAAAGGATGCCACCAAAGCGGGCAGCAGGGCGGCCATCGGCACGCGGCGACCGAGCCATTGAGTCGCGAGTCGCAGCGTCCTGCATCGAACAGCCCCTCCATGTCCCATCCAATTCGGCGAAAGACCACACCGCGCTTGCATCCCTGTCTGTCCTTCCCGTGCGCCAGCCGAACGGCCGCCTTACAATAATAGAGCAAAGCGGAGAGCATTCAGTGAGGGTTGTGATCAAGCGCGTGTACGAGCGGCCGGCGCAGAGCGATGGGAGGCGCTTGTTGGTGGACCGCCTTTGGCCGCGCGGCCTGACCAAAGCCGCGGCGCACGTGGACGAGTGGCTGCGCGACATTGCACCTTCGAATGAATTGCGCCGCTGGTATCACGCCCGGCCCGGCGAGTGGGCCAGCTTTCGCAAGAGATACCTGAAGGAGCTGTCCAGCCCTGAGGCTGAACAAGCGCTGCAACACCTGTACCAACTGGCTCATAAGAAGAAGCGACTCACCTTGCTCTTTGCGTCGAAGAACGAAACCCGTAACAACGCCATGGTGCTCAAGGAACTACTCGAAGGCACACGTAAGCCCCCCACCGGCACCGGCCCCGGAGCCGTTCGCGCTGTGCGCAAACGTGCCGTCGCGCGGCGCAGGTAGCCCGTTGTCCGAGCCCTTCTTATTGCATTGAGAATCGTTTCATTTAGAATCGGGCCGCATGCGGTCGGTCTTCAACTGGAACCTCGGCAGCCGGTCGCTCGAACTCGGCAAACGCACGCTGATCATGGGCGTGGTCAATGTGACGCCGGATTCATTTTCCGACGGCGGCCGGTTTCTCGATCGCGACCACGCCGTCGTGCACGCTGAGCGGCTGCTAGAGGAAGGCGCCGATATCCTCGACATCGGCGGTGAATCAACACGGCCGGACGCGAACGTCGACGTAGAGACCTCGACGTCCGACAAGAAAATCGCGACTACGAGTCGCGGTCAAGTTGTCAAAGCCGACGAGGAACTCGAGCGCGTGCTGCCGGTCATTACTGAGCTCAAGAAAAGGCATCCTAAGGCCGTACTCTCGGTTGATACTTACAAGGCCGTGGTGGCCCGCGCGGCCGTTGCTGCGGGCGCTGAGATCGTCAACGACATCAGTGGGTTTCGCTGGGACGCGCAAATGGCAAAGACCATCGCCGATCTCAAATGCGGCGCAGTCCTGATGCACACACGCGGCCGCCCGGAAGAATGGCGTGCTTTGCCGCCGCCCGGCGACATTGTTCTGCTGGTCAAGCGCGAACTCAAAGACTGGGCCGAGAAGGCTGTGCTGGCCGGAATTCGTCGAGAGCGCATCGTACTCGACCCCGGCTTCGGCTTCGGCAAGAGACTCGATGAGAACTATCCGCTGCTCAACCGGTTTAGCGAATTGCAGACAGCCGGATTTCCGCTTCTGGCCGGCACTTCGCGAAAGTCGTTTATCGGGCACACGCTCGCCAAAGAAGGCAAAGACGCTCCACCGGAAGGCCGCCTCTACGGCACCCTGGCCACGCAGGTTGCGCTCATCCTCAAGGGTGCACACATTCTGCGTACGCACGACGTAACGCCCGCGGTCGAAGCCGCGAAAATCGCCGACAGGATCGTGTGAGTCTGCACGCAGAAGGTGTTCGCGGAAATTTGCGCGCAGAAATCAAGCAGAACTATTGCCCAGCGCGCGGATGAAATCGGCAAAGAGACCGTACGCAGTCGCGTAAAGCCCGGGATTTTCTTCTGTGATGGCGAGCCCGGGAAAAATGTCCGTCTCGAAATAAATGTAGGACGATGTGCCCGCAACACGAGCCATAGGCTCGCTGCTGCGGACTTTTTCTGGCTGCACGCTGGCTTGCACGTCATTACCCACGCGCTGCGCCCGGCAGACCAGTTTGTAGGGCCACCCGTCGCGGCGCGCGTTGCGGAGGGCCCGCGGCCTGAGATCGCGAATACTTTCGCGCGCGATCTGGTCGAGACGTAGGGGAACGTCCATCAGCACGATGACGAGCGCGGCGGTTTTCACGGCGGCGTCCCAGCCGTCAATGTCGTAAGTGGCATCGGTCTCGGCCACGCCGAGAGCCTGCGCTTTCTTGAGCGCGTCGTCGAAGGTCAGGCCGTTTTCCATTTCGCCAAAAATGACGTTGGTCGTCGAGTTGAGAATGCCGTGGAAGCCTTTCAAGTGGATTAAGGGCAGTTGCGGAAAAAGAGAGAAGACGGGCACGCCATCCATCACCGTCGATTCGAACAGGAATCGCCGGCCGCAGGCCGCAGCAAGATCGCGCAACTCGCGGTACGCGTAAACGACCGGGCCTTTGTTGGCGCTGATGGCATGCGCTCCGTGTTCGAGCGCGGCGCGGATGTAATCGATCGCAGGCAGACCGGTTTCGACATTAAGAGACGTGGCTTCGAAGAGCACGTCCCCACGAGCCGCGGAAAGCCACGCTTGTGCTTGTTCGTAGGCGGGTGCGGTCCTCGGGGACTGAAGCCTGCTTTTCTCCGCTGGCTGTTCGGCACCGCTCAAGCCGCGCCCTTTCAAATCCAGACCGTCGGAATCGGCGATCCAGCCCAGGCGTCGAGAGGCGACTCCGGTGATGCGGAACTCAATGCCGTGGCGCTCGCGCAGTTCCTGGGCGCGGTCCTGGAGCAGCCGGACCAGCGTCCGGTTGACGTTGCCGAAGCCGAGGAAGCAGAGGTTGTAGGTACGGATGAGATCCTCACTCGACCGAGCGACAGTTATCCCATTGCGGTCGTGTGCTCAGGCTTGATCTTGTAGAGGACGCGAACTTCCCCAGGCTGGCCGTAGGGATACTTGTCCTGGCCGAGGTACTTCTTGGCCATTTTGTTGATGTGGTCGGCGGCGCCATCTTCCGTGATCTCGACCACGCGGCCGCGAATTTCGAGATAGCGATAGGGATTTTCCGGGTCGATAACGGCCAGCGAAACGCGCGGGTCGCGCCGCACGTTGCAGTCTTTCTGGCGTCCCTTGGCGGAATTGAAGATCACGTGCTGGCCATCGAAGTCGCACCAGACGGGCGTGACTTGCGGGCTGCCGTCGGGCATGAGCGTGCCGAGGCTGGCAAAAGCGCGCTTCTGAAATAGATCGCGGTACTTCTCGGGGATAACCTGAACCATGAGAGCCCTCCACGTTCAAGGATGCAGCAGCATTATAGACGGGTGCGGGCCAGGTGCGATTCCGGCGCCGCGCGGCGCTGTGTGGACGAGCCGGTGGAGAGTCTAGTAATCTGGTAGGCTTTCAAAACGAATCTGATTGCAAAGCCTGAATATGACCTCGTCGCAGCGTTCTTGGAAGCCCCGTGTTTATCGGATCAGTGTCTATCAACTCAGCCTCGCGATTCTTTTTCTGCTTGTGGCCTCGCCGTTTGCGGCAGCCAGCGACCCTTCACGGAAATATCCGCCGACGATCGTGTTCATGACGGATTTCGGCGTCGTGGACGACTCCGTCGCGATTTGCCGCGGAGTGATGTATTCGATCATGCCGGAAGTGCGTATCGTCGACCTGACACATCAGGTCACGCCGTTCTCGATCACCGATGGGGCGCGGTTTCTCTATGGCGCGACGCCCTATTTTCCGGCGAGCACAGTATTCGTCGTGGTGATCGATCCGACCGTCGGCAGCACGCGCAAAGCCATAGTCGCGCACTCCAAGCGCGGCCAGTATTTTGTGTTGCCCGATAACGGCCTGCTCACGCTGGTGGATCAGCGCGACGGCATCGACGCCGCGCGGGAAGTGACAAATCCCGACTGGATGATCGGCACCAAGTTGTCGTCGACCTTCCATGGCCGCGACATTTTTTCTCCTGTCGGCGCGCACCTGGTGCGCGGAGACGACTGGACGAAAGTTGGACCCGAGATCGCCGTGAAAGATCTGGTGCGGCTTGACTGGAAAGTCGCCACGGTCGATGACCGGGGACTGAATGCCACGGTGATCGCGACCGACGGGCCGTTCGGCAACCTCGTCACTAATGTTGACGCCGAGGATTTTCTTAAGCTCGGTTACGCTCGCGGGCAGGATGTGCCCGTCACCGTGGGCGGAAAACAGATGACGATCAAGTTCGTCAAGACGTTCAGCGATGTGCCGCTCGGCCAGCCGCTGCTTTACATTGACTCGCGCGGACGCTTGGGCCTGGCCGTCAACCAGAACAGCTTCGCCGCGACTTACAGCATCAAGCCGCCGGTGGCACTGGTCATTCCGCGCGCAACAAAGTGAGTCGCGCGGTTGCGGGTCCTAAAGTGAGGGGCGCCATGAAAAAACCAGCTTCCCGTACATGCTGCTCTGCAGTTTGCGCCGTTGTTCTCTTGTTGCTGTCCGGTCTCGTCGCGGCCCAAAGCTTCCGCGGCTCTATTCGTGGAAAGATCACTGACCCCTCCGGAAGCCTTGTTGCGGGCGCGAAAGTTGTCTCGAAGAATGTCGATACCGGTTTGATGCACGAGGCCGTCAGCACCCCAGAAGGCGCGTATGTTCTGGCCGAGTTGCCGGCCGGAGTCTATACCGTGACAGTCGAGGCCTCGAGTTTCGCGCCGGTCGCACAGAACGTCGTTGTCAACGTGGGACTCGACACGACGGCTGATTTCAGCTTGCTGAAGGTCGAGCAGCGCAAAGAGAGCGTCCTCGTGACGGAGGAAGCGCCATTGGTAGAAACCACGCGCGATGTGCTGGGCGAAGTGGTTGATCAAAAACTGGTCACCGAGCTTCCATTAAACGGGCGCGACTTCGGCAAACTTGTAGCCCTCACGCCGGGCGCAACTGTGGATCCGTCGGGCGTGGCGGGAACGCAGGATGGCTTCGGCCAGTTCAATATCAACGGCAACCGCGATCGCTCGAACAATTACACACTCGACGGCACCGACAACAACGATCCATTCTTCAATAACTCTGCGCTCAACCAGGTGGGAATCGGCGGCGCGCCGGCGTCGCTGCTGCCGATCGACGCTATTCAGGAATTCAATCTGCAATCCGGCTTTGGCGCGGAATACGGGCGCAACAGCGGATCGGTCGTCAACATCGTGACCAAATCTGGCACGAACCGTTTGCACGGCTCGGGTTTTGAATTTTTCCGCAATGACGGCCTTGACGCGCGCAACTATTTCAACACCGAGTCACACAAATCGCCATTCCAGAACAACAATTTCGGCGGTTCGCTCGGTGGCCCGATCATCAAGGGCAAAACTTTTTTCTTCGGCGCGTATGAAGGGCAGCGGGAGCGGGTGGGCAGCGACTTTCTATTGCAGGTTCCCACGCCAACCCAGATTCAGAACGCGCAAACGATTGCCGCCGGAATTCTCAAGCAGGCGGTTAATCCCGGCCTGACCGCCATTCTGAACTTCTATCCGCAGAGTTCGACCGGGCAGATTCCCGATGAAGCCCGCGATACGAATAGCGGCGACTACCTGATCGCAAAGATCGACCACAACTTCACCAGCACCGAACTGCTGACCGGCCGGTACGCCTTCGCTCGCAACTATCAGGTATTTCCCCTGGGATCAGCCGGGGGCTACGGAGCGGGATCGCGCCTGCCGCAATTTTCCCAGACGTCGCCCACGCGCGTGCAAGTGGTGTCGCTGAGTTTTCTATCCACGCTAAGCGCAAGCCGCATCAACGAAGTTCGCTTTGGATACAGCCGCTACACCACGTCCTTCAGTTCGCTCGATGCGAACTTCGATCCCACGACGATCGGGCTGAATTTCGGCACGGGCAAGCTGGGCCTACCGGAATTTGATTTCACCGGTATTGAAAATCTGGGCGCGACGGGATTCAGTGTGCCGCGCGGCCGCACCAGCGAAACTTATCAGATTCTCGATAACTTCACGTGGCTGCAGGGAAAACACGCCTTGAAGTTCGGCGGCGAATTTCGGCGCGACATCATTCCCAACTTTAATGACAACCTGGAACGGGGTATTTTTCAGTTTACGGCCGGAGTGGGCCTCAGCCCTGATGCCGTGACGGATGCACTCGCTGACTTTTATACCGGCGGAATTGAGGACTCGAGTGACTGCTGTTCGTTCGAGTCCGTGGACAACGGCAACACCCACCGCACCACCTACAACAACGGCTTCAGCTTCTTCGCGCAGGACGACTACCGCGCCACCTCGAGCCTCACGCTGAACATGGGCCTGCGCTGGGAGTATTTCGGTCCGCTCAGCGAGAAAAATAACCTGCTCTCGAACCTCGGCCAGGATGGCAACCTCGCCATGGTGGGCACCGACGGCCTGAATGGACTCTATCATCGCGATCTCCACGACTTCGCACCGCGAGTCGGCTTCGCCTGGAATCCGCTGAAAAACACAGTAATCCGCAGCGCTTACGGCCTGTATTACGACTACGTTCCGCAGGATATTTTCATTGCGAACTACACCACGTCCGCAGGGGTTGTCACCAACCCGATCGGCCCAGACCCCGTTCTACCGATGACCTTCAACCCGGGAGCTTTCACTGGCCAAGGCGCACCGCCGCTTTCGCCGATCATGAGTCCGGTTACGGTTGCGACCGGGGGGCCGTTTAACGTCTTCGTGACGCCGCAGAGTTTCCGCTCGCCTTACACGCAAAACTGGAATCTCAATGTGCAGCAGAAGGTGGGCGGGAATGCTTCCGTGGAAGCAGGCTATGTGGGCAGCAAGGGCAGCCGGTTGGTGCGCCTGACCGACTGGAACGAGCCAAACGCGAACAGCGTGCGCGCGAATCCGAACTTTCAGGCCATCGACGCACTCACGCCTTCGAGTTCCTCGAATTACAATGCGCTGCAAGTCAGCACCCGCATTCAGAATGCACATCGCTTTTCAGGTTTCGCCGGTTACGTCTGGTCGAAATCGCTTGACTATGCTTCCGATGGAATCGACTTCGTCCCGGGAGCCGCATTTCCGCAGGATCCCGGCAACCTGCATGCCGAATACGGCCCCTCGACTTTCGACACGCGCCAGCGCTTTACCGCAGCGCTGAATTACGACATTCCTTCGTGGTCGGCACATAAACGACTCGGCTCCGGCTGGCAGTTGAACTCGATTATCAGCATCCAGACCGGCCGACCTATTCCGATTGCGAATTCCGAAGACACCAGCGGCCGCTTTTATTACAACCAGCGGCCCGACGTCGTCCCCGGTGTGAGCCCGATTCTGCCTCACTGGAACGCCTTCACCGGTTATCTGAATCCGTTAGCTTTCATTCAGCCCGCGTACGGAACCTTTGGCGATCTCGGGCGCAACGCGATCTTTGGCCCCGGATATCGAAACTGGGATTTTTCGATCACGAAGATGACCAAGCTGAGTGAGAATGTCGACCTGCAATTGCGGGCCGAATTCTTCAACATTCTCAACCACCCCAATTTCGCCCTGCCCGATCACACCATCATCCCGGGCTTGATCGACAACGGAACGCCGGGAAGCCCTGACGTTGTGCCCAATCCGCAGGCATATTTGTACGGCATCATCGCCGATGGACTTCTGCCGATGGCCCCCATCACGCAGACTCCCGATGTGGCCCAGACGAATCCCGGCCTGGGCGGGGGAGGGCCGCGCGTGATTCAGCTGGGAGCGAAGTTCCTGTTCTGAAGTTCCGGTTCGTGTGGCGCGAACCTGACCTGAGCGCAGTCGAAGGGGCGCTGTCGCCCGTGTCTTTTCTCTCGCTCTGAGCCAGTTGGTGCCTTAGCTGGGAAGGTCTGCGGCCACGCGCGGCAACACGGCGCGCAACAGCGCTTCGAACGTCGTTTTTACTCGCTCACCCGTCTCCATCACTTCGGCATGCGACAGTGGCTGATCGAGAATTCCCGCAGCCATGTTGGTGACGCAGGAAAGCGCGAGCACGCTCATTCCCATGTGCCGCGCGGCGATGACCTCAGCCACGGTCGACATGCCGACCAGATCGGCCCCAATTCGGCGCAAGTATTCGATTTCGGCAGGCGTCTCGTAACTCGGGCCGAGCAACGCTGCGTAGACGCCCTCGTGCAACGTGATGCCGAGCTTCCGCACTTCTTCCCGCGCGGCCTCGCGATAAGCGCGAGAGTAAGCGTGCGTCATGTCGGGAAAGCGCGCGCCGAATCGGTCATCGTTTACCCCGACGAGAGGATTCGTGCCCTGCAGGTTGATGTGGTCGCGAATCAGTACCAGCGCGCCCTGGGCGTAGCTGCGGTTGATGCCGCCGGCGGCGTTGGTGAGAATCACCGCGCGAATGCCCATGCGGGCGAACACGCGAATGGGAAACGTGACTTCCTGTGCGGAGTATCCCTCATATAGGTGTACTCGTCCCTGCATGGCGGCGACGGGAACGCTGCCGGCATTGCCGATGACCATTCGCCCGGCGTGGCCGATGGCCGTGGACTGCGGAAATGAGGGGATCTCGGCGTAGGGCACACGAGTCGCGTCGGAGAGAGTGTCGGCAAAACCGCCAAGGCCGGATCCAAGGACGAGTCCGATCTGTGGACGCAAAGGTGTTCGTGAAAGAATGAGCTTGGCCGCGGCCTCAGCAGCGTTGAACTGGCCGGTCATGTCAGTTGTCGCGATCACAGGTCGCCCTCACCGAGGAATCGCCCGTGGCCGTTGCGATCGAGCCAGTCATATAAGAACGTCTGATACAGGTAGGACGCGACAAGCTCTTCGGCCAACTCATGCGTGTCGGTGCAGAGAAACGGCAGGCGCAGCCCCGTCAGCACTGCGAGCAGCGATTGCGTGATCCTGTTGGGATTCGCTGCGCGGTAGGGATACTCGGACTTGATCTCGCTCAGAGATGACGTCACCACCAGCAGACTGTGAGGAAGTTCGCTCATGCGGCGAAGCCGGCTGATGAATACGCTGCGATTAGTTGTAAACGACTGGATCAAGTCAGCCAGATCCTTGCGCTCGACGACGCAGGAGTCTTCCATGCCTTCCACCGAGTAATCGCCAAGGCGCAGTGCACGGTGCTCGATGCGCGCGAACCACTTCCGAAAACGCCAGAAGGAAAGCGGATTCTGCTCGCGCGTATCCACGATTGCCACAGGCAACGGAGTTCGCAGTTGCGTCCCTCCCCGCTCTGCCACCACCGGAACCGGCGGAGGCGGGAGAGGCGTGGTCTTCGTCCAGCCGGTGGACCATGCGAGCGGCGAAGGAATCAGAGTGCGCTTGCGGGGCATAGCCATGTCACTTCAGAACTTACTTTCAAACTCGATGAACGCATTCTCCAGTTCCCACTGCTCACGGGCACGATCGCTGTGAGCGAGCAAGTCCCGGCATTCGCTCGATAGCTTCGCTGCACCAAGCGGGCTTGTTGCGCAGGCGGACGCGATGCGAAACACGGGTTTGGTCGTAGCCCACAGGCTCCCGCCCGGCAGGAAGCTGTGCTCCAGGCTCTGCCGCGTCATGCGCTTCAGCTCGGTGTAGGAGAGCTGATAGCTATTTGCTGCACGCCAGTATTCATTCGTCATGTTCGAGCGTGAGACGCCTTCGTCGTCGGTCGAGAGTGCGACCGGGACGCCGTACTTCATATAAATCGGCAGCGGATGATCGTCGCCGCTGACCCCCAAAATCTGGTCATTCGAAGTCAGGTTGATTTCCACGAGTACATTGCGCGCGGCCATCTCTTTCATCAGTTCGACGGGATCCTTTTCCCACATTACGGCCACTCCGTGGCCGATGCGCTCGGCGTGCCCACGCTCGACCGACGCCCGTATGTGGAACGCAAGATCCTCCGGTTTTACCAGGCCCAGCGCCAGTTCGTCCGCGTGCAGCGTGATGTGCACCTTGGGATACAAGCCGTGCAGGTAGTCGATCATGGCCATGTGCTCATTGAAATCGTGAAGAGGCACGTACCAGTCTTCCGGCATGACTAAGTTGAAGCCGACAAACTGCGGATCAGATGAGGCCAGTTCAAACCCCAGCAAAATCTGCGCGAAGACAGCTTCCTGCGGCAGGCCACGCAAAACCTGATACAGATAGCGAACGGTTACGTTGCAGCCGGGTTCGGTCTCGGGCGTGCCGCATTTCAATTCTTTCCGCACGTGTGTTTCATCGTCCGCGAGAGTTTTGCTGGTCGCAGCTGCGATATCCTTCAACCCGCCGGCGAGAAGTTTGTCGCGCATTTTGCCGAAGTCGGCGTCCCATCCGAGCTTCATTCCGAGTTCGGCCGCGGACATGCCGTCGGCGGTGTGCATGAACTCGATGTACTGCACATGCTCTCGGGCGGCTCGATTGATCACCGACGCAACGGCCTCGGCCACGTGCCCGTGCGAAGCCAGACCAAATTTGTCGAACGTGGCGAAAAAATGATCGTGGCCGGACTCATCTCCCGGATGCCAGTTACGCATCGACCAGGCGTCGATGATCTGGCCGTAGAGGATGTGATCGGCGTAGGCGCAACGTATGGCCGGTTTCGCCGTGTACTTCTCGCAGGAATCGCACGGAGGCGCAATCAGGCGCGAAGTCGTGCGGTCCACGCACAAATTGCTGGAAGCGGCGAAATCGATGAGGTCTTCGGCATAAATTGCGCCGTCGAGATGATTGTGCAGATCGCCACCCTTGGGCATGTCGTGCAGAAACGCCAGCAGCAGCGAAGGCTGCGAGCGCACCGAGTCGAGATATTTCGCTGTCTTCTGTTCTGCGATCTTTTGTTCCGCAGTCTGGGCGCCGATGAACGAAGGAACCAGTGCCGAGAGAACGATGACAATCCAACAGCAAACGCACCATCGCAATGTTCGGCTCACGAACTCGCCTCCGGAAATCAGCAACGCATTGTAATCGGTGCCTTGCTGTGCGCGCCAACGCTGTGCGCGCCAACCGCGCCACTCTGCTACATTGTTTCCTTATGCCGCAAGTTCTTGCCAGGCCGCTTCGCAGTTTCGCCAGCGATAATAATGCCGGCATTCATCCCGAAGTACTCGACGCGATCGCGCGGGCCAATCAGGGCCACGTGGTTGCCTACGGAGACGACCCCTATACCCGCTCGGCCGTCGAGAAATTCAAAGAGCACTTCGGCGAGGGCATCGAAGTTTTCTTCACGTTTAACGGGACCGGCGCCAATGTGCTCGGCCTGCAGGCCCTGACCAGACCGTATCACGCTGTTCTCTGCAGCGATTTTGCCCATATCTATTGCGATGAATGCGGCGCGCCAGAAAAGCACACCGGTTGCAAGCTCATCCCACTGCCGCATCAGGACGGCAAAATTACGCCCGAGCTGGTGCGCCGCGTCTACCACGGCATCGGCGACCAGCACCACGTGCAGGCGCGCGTCGTCTCCATTACGCAGTCGACCGAGATGGGGACGGTCTACCAGCCGGAAGAGATCCGAGGCTTGGCTGGCTTCGCTCACGAGCACGGCATGTTTCTGCACGTGGACGGGGCGCGCATCGCTAATGCCGCCGCCGCGCTCGGGCAGACGCTCCGCCAGGCCACACGCGATCTCGGAGTCGACGTGCTTTCGTTCGGCGGCACGAAGAACGGGATCATGGGTGGAGAGGCCGTGGTCTTTTTCGACGGTGCGCTGGGCGAGGATTTTCTCTTTCTCCGCAAGCAAGGGATGCAGCTCGCCTCGAAGATGCGATTTATCGCCGTGCAGTTCGAGGCGCTGCTGACGAACGATCTCTGGCGCCGCAGCGCCGAGCATGCCAATCGCATGGCGCGAGCGCTCGAAGCCGAGGTGCGAAGAATTCCCCAGGTCCGCATCGTCTGGAAGGTTGAAGCCAATGGCGTCTTCGCTCAGCTTCCACGGCCGGCGATCGAAAAGATCAAGGCGCGCTACTTCTTTTATCCCTGGATCGAAGAGGAAAACATCGTGCGCTGGATGTGCTCTTTCGACACCACCGAAGACGATGTGAAGGCCTTTGCCGAGGCCGTGGCTGAAGCCGTCCGCGGGTAACCGCAGGGCCGCTTCCGCTATTGCTTTTTGCCCTGCTGTTTACTACATTGACCTTTCCCCCCAGCGTGCGTCTGAAGAAGGCCGCCGCTTAGGAGCCGGTATGAACCGGAAATGGCTTGGCTGCTGCATTGCAGCAAAATGGAATGCGGCAAGATGGATCGGTATCTTTGTCTTGGCGGGCGCTGGCGTCGGGCTGTTGAGTCTGTCCAGTTGCGCCCGTCCTACGCAGCTGATCTCGATTTCAATCACGCCCTCGACCGGCGGAACGTTCGGCGGGGTCGACCCGGCCCTTTATTTTCAATTTAAGGCGATCGGCACGTACATCCATCCCCCGAAAACCGTTGACATCACCGACCAGGTGGACTGGCAGTCGGATAATCCTCAGGTCATTACCATCACCTCCACGGGAGTGGCTTCTCCCAACCAGGACTGCGGCGTAGCGCAGGTTTTTGCCGAGATGCATCAGGACGGCAACGACATTGTCAGCAACCAGGACTCGATTACTGTGAACGGCCCGGCAGCCGAGGGCTGCACCCCAGCAGGCCCCCAGCCGACGCTTACCACGAGCTTGACCGGGTCAGGCACCGTGGTCAGCAACCCGCCGGGGATCGATTGTCAGTCAAGCTCTTCTACTTCTTGTAACTCGACATTTATCATTGGAACGAGCGTAACGCTGACCGGAACTCCTACCGGCACATCGACTTTGGTCAGTTGGACAGGCTGCAGTTCATCGAGCGGCACGCAGTGCATTGTTGTCATGGAAAATAGCATCACCGTAACTGCTGCCTTTCAATAGCACCGTGCGCTGGCAATACGGTTAGTCTGCTTCGCCGAGCAGCTTGCCCAGCGTCGGCTTGTGCTTCTCCGGTTTCTTCTTCTTGTGCGGAACTACCTTGGCTGCGGGCGGCGTACCCACGCGCTCGCGGGCCAGTTCCTTGACTGCCGTTACTGCCCGAAAGCGCTTGGTTTTTCTCTTCCGAGGCATCGCGTGGGCCTGCTCGCTTCATGTTGCCATAGCTTGTCCCGTGCAAACCTGCAATAATCGGATTGTCATTAATGGTTCACGAAAAGACGGCGAGCCAGGATTCGACTGCAGCTGGCAGCTAAGAACGACATGGAAGAGAAAGATTTTTTCGATGAGCGGCAGGAAAAGAAGCAAGCCACGCTGAATTGCCCGCACTGCCAGCAATCGGCCGAATATGAGGTGACCTGGCTGGTTCGCACCAAGAAGCGCCAGCTTCCCGGACGCGCCGACGAGCGCGACCGTGCCCGCTTCGCTAAAGCCCGCTCCTACATGCTGCGCAAAGACGACCTGATGGCCTGCAAAAACATGCGCTGCCGCAAGCGGTTTGAGATTTCCGGTGTGCAGTCGGTGGTTTTCACAGAGTAGGGGCGCGACGTCGCACGCGGGCTGAGGCCCAGCGGGTTTTCATGGTTTACGCGGCCTTGAAGGGCCGCTCATCACATCAATCCGGCTTCTGGTGCGTACTCCGGTTTGAGAATCTCCGGCAATCCTTCCAGTCCGGCTTTTTTCCCTTCGCGCTGCGCGAAGGCAATCATTTTTTTTTCGCGATCATCCGGCAGCGGCTGGCGCACGTACGCTGAGATGAGTTCTTCGACACGCTGCCCCGCGCGTTCCAGTATGCCGGGCGTGCTGCCGTCCGAAGAAGCGAGGCCGCGATCGATGACCGCAGAAGGGAAGTGCTGCTCCTTTCTGAACAACGCCCGAGTTTCCTTCAATTTCAGGAAGTCGCCGTGCAAGCCGGTTTCCGCGAACATCGCGAGGGCGAGCGAGTCGCTGCGCGGCTCGATGCCCGCGATCAATCGCTTGGCCGAGGCGATAGCCTCGGCGTCGATCACCAGCTTTTCGATGCTGTGGCAGGCCAGAAAATCCAGCATCCCCGCCCCCGAAATCATGTTGATCCCGGCCAGCGCGCCCAGCACGGCCGACATGCCGCTCTCCATTTCCACCTGCGCATCAATCACGCGGCCATCACCCGCGACCATATACGCGTGCGTGGGCAAGCCGACATATTTCCCGACCTGCGCGCAAGCCACGTCGAGCATGGCCGTCTCAATCGCGCCCATGGGCGTTTTTCCCGTGCGCATGTCGAAGATCGCAGGCGCGCCACCCCAAACGATGGGCGCTCCGGGCTGCGCCAGTTGATGGATCGTGATTCCGCTAATGCACTCGGCGGCGTGCTGCACGACTGAACCGGCCAGCGTTACGGGCGCCGTTGCGCCTGCCAGCGGCATGCTGACGATTTCCGCAGGAATGCCGCCCCGCGCCAGATCCACCAGATTTTGCGATGCGAATTCCGACCAGTTCAGCGGCGGCGACGGGCAGACGTCGAAGATCGCCCGCGGATGCCGGCGCAGTTCGTCGCTGCCACCGCTTTCGATCGCCAGCACATCGAGCAGCGTGTGCAGGCTCGACGCCGAGAACGCGCCCGTCACCACCGGCTTTTCGGAGTACCAGAGTACCAGCAGCAGCCGATACCAGTCGCCGATTTCCTGTGGGACGTCATTGCAGACTATCGCCGTCGACTGCGCCGCGAACTCCGGCAGCATCTCGGTGACCTGCACCAGTCGCACCAGGTCGGCAGCCATCGCCGGGCGAGCCTGCTGCGTTGCGGGATCAAGAATGTTCAGGCACGACGAGCCAGGATCGAAATGAACATCGTCTCCGCCATACCGCACGGCAGGCTTGCCGCTGCGATCGTAAAGGCAGAATCCACGGGGAGCGAGATCGAGCAGCCGGCGGGCAAGAGCCTCGGGAATATGGGCGACACCGTCGGCGACCGCCACTCCTGCCGAACTCAGCAGTTCGACCACGTAAGGGGCGACGCGCACGCCGGGGTCTTCGAGGAGCTGAAAAGCCTCGTCGAGAATGCGCTCGATCAGCGCCTTGTCGAGCAGTTCGAACTTTGGCCTCATGCCTGCTCCGCGACGGGAGCGTTTTGCCGAAGCACTTTCTGATTCATCAGCTCCCGGGCAAGGTCCACGGCGCTCATGGCGTCCTTGGCATAGCCATCTGCGCCAATTTCTTCCGCCCAGCGGCGCGTGACCGGCGCTCCGCCCACCATGACCCTCACCTGGGAACGCAAGCCCGCTTTCTCCAGCGACTCGATCACGCCCTTCTGATTCCGCATCGTCGTAGTGAGCAACGCCGATACGCCCACGATGTCGGCGCCCAGTTCGCGCGCCTTCGCGGCAAACGTGTCGCCTGCCACATCCACTCCGAGATCGTGAACGCGAAAGCCATGCGCGCTAAGCAGCGTGCCGACGAGAATCTTTCCGATTTCGTGGATGTCTCCCTTTGTGGTGCCCAGCACGACCACGCCCGCCGTGGGCCGTTCTGCCCCGACCTTGGTCAGTTCGGGGTCCAGCACGGCCATGGCCGCGCGCATGGCCTCGGCCGAGGCCATCATGTCGGGCAGAAACATCTGGCCCTTCGCGAACTGCTCGCCTACGTCGTGCATGCCGGGGACGTAGCCGTTGTTGATAGCATCGAGTGGAGCGACGCCAGAGGCGACGGCCTGCCGCGCGAGGCTGGATGCCGTATCGGACGCGCCGTCAATGATGCTCTGGCGCATGGTGGAGAACAGGTCGTCCGGCCTATCTGAGGGCATATCTGGGCCATGCTGACCCGGCGGGGCTGCGGTGGTCTGTGATTGCGATCACAAATGTGACTTCCGGTTGAATTCTCATCGATAAATGGCGCAGGGCGGCATTTCCTACCACACTCACCGCTCATTTATACTTACCAGTTTTGCTGTGGCTCTCCGGAGCCACCGAGTAAGGAGTCATAATTCTTGAAAATCCTGGTTTGTATGAAGCAAGTGCCGCAGAAAGATGCGCCACTAAAGCTCAATGAATCCGGCACCTGGATCCGCGAAGATGTTTCTTACGAGGTCAATGAGCCCGACGCCTACGCCCTCGAAGAGGCGCTTCGGCAACGGGAAAAACACAAGGGCGAAGTCGTGGTCATCACCAGCGGCCCAGCTCGCGCGCAGCAGGTGCTGCGCGAGGCACTGGCCAAGGGCGCCGACCGCGCCATCCATCTGGAAGACGACAAGTTCGTCGGCCTCGACGCCTTCAACACGGCCAAGGCCTTCGCTACCGCGATCAAAGAGGAACAATTCGACCTGATCTTCACCGGGCTGCAGTCCGACGACTACGGCTACGCCCAGACCGGCGTGATTCTCGCCGAACTGCTGGGCTGGCCGCACGCCACCATCATCATGCAGATCGAAAAAACGGACGCCGGCATCCGGGTAAAGCGCGAGCTCGAAGCCGGATACTTTCAATTCGTCGACATGCCTTTGCCCGCCGTGCTGACGATTCAATCCGGCATCAACAAGCTGCGATACGCAACGCTGATCGGCATCAAGCAGGCCAAGAACAAGCCACTGCGCAAAGTCACGCTGGCCGAGGTGCAATCGGCGATCGGCGGGAACCTGCAGAAGATCGAGAAGCTGTACGTTCCGCAGAAAACAAAAAAGACCGAACACATCGACGGCCCGCCGGCTGAAATCGCAAAGAAGTTGGTGGACAAGCTGCGCAACGAGTTGCGGGTGCTGTGATTGCCTGTGTGGGGCCGGGTCTTTGACCCGGCCAGGCCGAGCGAAGCTCGGCAGTATTTGTGATCGTGCTGGAGCAAAGCAGGTTCCTTACCCCCGCCGTGCGCCGGTTCGGAATGACAGGGAGTCTATGGCAGACACGATTTTAGTCGTCGTTGAGCAACGCGAAGGCAAGCTGAATCGCGTTTCCTGGGAAACCATCACCGCAGGCCAGGCTCTGGCGGCAGCCACCGGCTGGCCACTCGAAGCGGCTGTCATCGGAGCGAATGCCGCCGCGATTGCTGCCGAAGTCGCCGCGAAAAAAGTCGCGAAAGTCTATGCCATCGAATCACCCAGGCTCGAACCTTACACGCCCGACGCATTTGCCGCTGCGCTCAAGCAGTTTCTTGCTGCGAAGCAGCAGAAGCTCGTGATCATGCCGCACACCTATCAGGTGCGCGATTTCATTCCAAAGCTTGCGACAGCCATGGGTCGCACGGTGATCAGCGATTGCATCGGATTCAAACATGATGCGGGCAAGCTTATCTTCACGCGACAAATGTTCCAGGGCAAGCTTGCAGCTGACGTAAGCTTCGCCGGTGACGTGCCGTGGTTCGCAACTTTTCAGAACGGTGCGTTTCGTGGAGACAAGGCCGAGGCCGGCGCCAGCGCCGCTCCTGTCGAGATCGTGCCAGTCGAAATCGCGGACGGCTTGATCCGCAACAAGCCGCAGGAAGTTTTCAAAGAGGCCAAGCAGGCCGTCGACCTCACCCAGGCCGAAGTCATCGTGGCTGTGGGCCGCGGCATCAAGGAGCAGAAGAATATCGAGATGGCGAAGAATCTTGCCGACGCGCTCGGTGGAGATCTCGCAGCGTCGCGCCCGATTTGCGATTCCGGATGGCTTCCGATGGACCGCCAGATCGGCTCTTCCGGCCAGACCGTTGCGCCGAAGCTCTATCTCGCTCTCGGCATCAGCGGCGCCATTCAGCACATCGTCGGCATGAAGGGCTCGCGCACCATCATTGCCGTGAATAAAGATTCCGAGGCTCCGATTTTCGAGATTGCCGACTACGCGGTGGTGGGCAACCTGTTCGACATCGTTCCCCCGCTGATCGAAGAGGTGAAGAAGGCGAAAGCGGGAGGGTAACTTCTTTACCGCGGATCAACGCGGATTCCGCGGATTCTTGAACCAATGAATTGTTCTTGATCCGCGTTCATCCGCGTGAATCAGCGGAAGGAAAGTTGTTGGAATGCTCGTATTCCGCAAACCGATCGAAGGCGTTGAGCGCCCGCAGATGCCCGCCGATGTAGTCATCGTCGGCGGAGGCCCCGCCGGCATGGCCTGCGCTCTTCGCCTGGCCCAACTGATCGACGGCCACAACGTCGCTCATCCTGACGCACAGCTCAGCAAAGAAAACATCTACGTGCTCGAGAAAGCTCGCGAGATCGGCCAGCATTGTCTTTCCGGAGCGCTGCTTGATCCGCGGGCTATCGCCGAGCTGCTCCCCGATTTCAAGAAAGAAGCGCCACTCGACGCTGAGGTGACGAAAGAAGCTGTCTACTTTCTTACCGAGAAGGGCAAGTTCAAGTTTCCCATCACCCCGCCGTTTCTGCGCGATCACGGCAACTACGTCATTTCGCTCAATCGTTTCGTGAAGTGGCTGGGCAGTAAGGTTGAGGAAACCGGGATCACGATTTTCACCGGTTTCGCCGGATCAGAACTTCTGTTCGAGGGCGATCGTGTCACCGGCGTTCAAACCGACGATAAAGGCGTGGATAAAGAGGGCCACCAGAAGTCGAACTTCGAGCCCGGCTACGATCTGCAAGCCAAGGTTGTCATCCTCGCCGAAGGCACGCGCGGATCGCTGACCAAACAACTCATCGAAAAATTCAACCTCGCGAAGAACGCGAACCCGCAAACCTACGGCGTCGGCGTGAAAGAACTCTGGGAACTTCCTGCAGGCCGCATCGCGCCGGGCGAAGTCATCTACACCATGGGCTGGCCGCTCACCACGCACGAATACGGCGGCGCATGGATTTACGGCTCAAAGGGCGAGGGCGCAACCAGCATCGTTTCGCTGGGCTTCGTCACCGGGCTCGACTACGCCGACCCGCGGCTCGATCCGCAGCGCGTGTTGCAGGAATTCAAGCGGCACCCGTTTGTGGCTAGGTTGCTCGAGGGCGGCAAGATGATCCGCTACGGTGCGAAGTCCATGCCTTACGGCGGCTGGTGGGCGATCCCTCCGGTCGCGGGCAACGGATGGATGATTCTCGGCGACTCTGCCGGCTTTTTGAACTCCGCGCGCCTGAAGGGAATTCATCTGGCCATCAAGAGCGGCGTGCTCGCTGCTGAAACGGCATTCGAAGCGCTGACGAAAGACGACTCGTCGGCCGCGACGCTGAGCGAATTCCAGAAAAAAGTCGAATCCAGCTGGATCAAAGAAGAGCTGTGGAAAGTGCGCAACCTGCATCAGGGATTCGAGCGTGGCATGTTTGCCGGTATGTTCAACACCGGCCTGCAGATGATTACCGGCGGCCGTGGCCTGAAGAATCGCTATCCCGGCCATGCCGGATATGACCGTATGCGCAAACTCGCCGAACTTCCTGCGAACCCCACCGCCGACGGCTACCCCGAAGCCCACCTGCTCGGCCCGTACAAAGGCGACGGCAAACTCACCTTCGACAAGCTTACCGACCTCTACCACTCGGGCACCAAGCACGAAGAAGACCAGCCCGCGCACCTCGTTATCCACGACACCAACAACTGCAACACGCGCTGCGTGCGGGAGTACGGCAGCCCTTGCCAGAATTTCTGCCCG
Source organism: Candidatus Sulfotelmatobacter sp. (assembly GCA_030041475.1). Lineage (GTDB taxonomy): Bacteria > Acidobacteriota > Terriglobia > Terriglobales > Acidobacteriaceae > Sulfotelmatobacter. The sequence goes on along the minus strand of JASHNU010000063.1, from coordinate 56,776 downwards.
GCCAACGTCTACGAAATGGTCGATGACACGACCCAACCCAACGGCAAGCGCATCAGCCTGAATCCGTCGAACTGCGTCCACTGCAAGACCTGCGACATCGCTGATCCGTACCAGATCATCAACTGGGTGCCACCCGAGGGCGGCGGCGGCCCGAACTACGACGGGATGTGACGGCGTTTAGCGGGGCGTCTGAGCCCCGCTGCGCTCACCCTGAGCGAGGCGTTCTTTGCCGAGTCGAAGGATCCGCGGCCGGCGTCTTTGCCCAAAATTCTTTCGCCGCGGATTAGCGCGGATTTCCACGGATACGGCGAAGCGGAAAAGGCTTGTCATTCCGAGCGCAGCGAGGAATCTGCTGTTATCCTTGCCTTGCCTCTGGCTAACATACTACGGGGGAATATGCATATCAGATTCCTGCGCATAGTAGGGGCCGTCCTTCTGCTTTCGATAGTTCGTCCAGCTTCTCTCGCCCAGCAAAATGTTCCCGCTCCCTCCATCCCTTCCACCGGCTCTCCCGGGCTTGACGACTACCGCGCCTCGCGCGTCGCCATATATACCGATGACTTCGGTGAGTTGAAACGCTATCGCGAGGCCAATGCGGCGGTCGGGCCACCGAGGGCAGGCGAGAATCGCGTCATATTTCTGGGCGACTCCATCACCGACTACTGGAAGCTCTCCGATTATTTCCCCGGCAGGCCGTACCTCAACCGCGGCATTGATGGCCAGACGACTCCGCAGATGCTGGTGCGCTTTCGTCAGGACGTGATCGATCTGCATCCCAAAGTGCTGGTCGTGCTCGCCGGCACCAACGATATAGCGGGCGTTACCGGTCCCGCGCGCAACGAAGACATCGAGTCCAACTACGCGACCATGGCGGAACTGGCGCGCGTGCACGGCATCCGGGTGGTCTTCGCCTCCGTGCTGCCAGTACACAACTACACGCTGGATGCGAAGGAATCGTTTGCGCGGCGTCCGCGGGAACGGATCCTAGCGCTGAATCAATGGCTCAAGGATTACTGCGCCAGGAACGATGCCGTGTATCTCGACTATTTCACCGCCATGGTTGACGACAAAGGACTGCTCAAGCGCGAACTCGCCGACGACGGCCTGCATCCCAATGAAGCGGGATACAAAATCATGGCGCCGCTGGCAGAGGCGGCAATTGCAAAGGCAAGTCATCTTTCCGTCAAGACAGATAGCAACCCAATGCGATGCTCCGACCGGGCCTTACGACCGGGCGGCTTTGACCAGTTCATGAATGACGTCGCCATCGGTAAGCTGCTCGTAGGCGCGTTCACCGTGGAGCGACTCGTCGAGGCCAATTTCTTCGGACGCACCGCTGACCTTCACCGGGGTGAAGGCATCGATGATCCGCAGCATGGCGTAGGTAAATGCAAATGCCCAGACCGAAGAGAACACTACGGCGGTTACCTGTTTGAGCAGGAATATCGGGTCGCCGTATAGCAGTCCGTTCGCGCCCTCGGGATTGAATTGCTTGTTGGCGAAGATGCCGAGCATGACAATGCCCAGAAATCCGCCGACTCCGTGGACTCCCCAAACGTCCAGTGCATCGTCCCACTGTAGCTTGTTCTTCATTTCGACCGCGTAGTAGCAGACCACGCCCGAAACGATGCCGATAATCACGGCCGTCGTGGGAGAGACGAATCCCGCCGCCGGAGTTACCGTGGCCAATCCGGCGACTGCGCCGGTGAGCAGGCCCAGGAACTTGGGTTTCTTCTCGTTCAGCCACGCGACCATCAGCCAGGCGATGGCGGCAAAGGAGGCGGCAACATCGGTATTCAGGAATGCCGTGGCGGTCACGGAATCCACGCGCATTTCGCTGCCCGCGTTGAATCCATACCAGCCAAACCACAGCAGGCCCGTGCCCAGCGCGACCAGCGGAATGCTATGCGGGCCGCGGTCTGCCACGCGGCGCTTGCCCACGTAAATGACCGAAGCCAGGGCCGCAAGGCCGGCGATGTTGTGAACCACGATGCCGCCGGCAAAGTCCTTCACGCCCCATTGCTGCAGAAATCCTCCGCCCCACACCATGTGGACAAACGGGAAGTAGACGAAGGTCAGCCATGCCGTCAGAAACAGCATATAGGCCTTGAAGGTGACGCGATTGGTGAACGCTCCGGAGATCAGCGCGGGAGTGATGATGGCAAACATCATCTGATACGCGATGAAGACGAATGCCGGAATCGTGTCGTTAGGCGACGGTGTGCTGAGACCGATGCCGCGAAGGAAAGCATAGTGAAAGTTGCCGATCACGCCGTGCCAGTCGCCGCTGAAGCACAAAGAATAGCCGTAAATGTACCAAATGACGGTAGTCCAGCCCATGGAGACGAAGCTCTGAATCATGATGGCCAGGACGTTCTTGCGCCCCACCAGGCCGCCATAAAAGAATGCCAGGCCGGGCGTCATCAACATGACCAGGCTGGTGCATAGAATCATGAAGCCAGTGTTGCCCGTATCGAGATGGAGCATGCGATCCTCCGATGAGATGCGAGGTGCCAGGTGCGAAATGTAAGAGAATGGCCCGCGGATGGCGAACAGGGGGTCCAGACTGAGAACTTCTCCTGCTCGTGGAGAGCCCCTGAGACCCAAGAGCGCGGGAAACGCTATTACAGTCAGAGACTGTACCTAGGCTGAGAGAAACTCAGTGCGAATTGTCACGATAGGTTGTGACGGCGGACACACGGGCCAAGGCGTTAAAATAAACCATTAGCCGTTGGTCGTCGATCGTTAGCGACAGGGGGACATGACCAAAGGTCAACGACCATCGCCCGACGAGCGGCGATTCAAGGGTCCGCGATCAGCGATCGACGATCAATGATTCGACCCTCAACGACCTTGCTTCTGCACGACAAATTCGGCCGGCGCATCTCCGACCTGCGGATCTCCATCACCGACCGCTGCAACTACAAGTGTGTCTATTGCCGCACGGGGAATGAAGGCGCGCTCTACGGAGACCTCGCCTTTACCGACTATTTGCGCATGGCGCGCGTGCTCGTCGGCATGGGGATCACGAAGGTCCGCCTGACCGGCGGCGAGCCTCTGCTGCGCAAGGGAGTGGTCGAGTTTGTGCGCGAGCTGTCGCAACTGCGCGCGTCCGATGGAAGCAAAGATGGCGACCCGCTCGACATCGCCCTCACCACGAACGGACACTTGCTGGCCGAGCTCGCCCAGCCGCTCAAAGGGGCCGGCCTGACGCGCGTCACCGTCTCCATGGATGCCGTCGATCCCGACCGCTTCGCCCGCATCACGCGCGTGCCGGGCGGATACGACCGCGTGCTGGCCGGGATTCGCGCTGCCCGCCGCGCCGGCCTGTGGCCGCTAAAAGTCAATTGCGTCCTGATGCGCGGCTTCAACGAAGACCAGGTCATTCCCTTCGGGATGTTCGCGCGCGAAGAAGGTGTGGTCGTGCGCTTCATTGAATTCATGCCGCTCGAAGAGGATCGTGTCTGGTCGCCAGAAACCGTGGTCCGGCTCGAGGAAATTCTGGCGCGCATGGCCGAGTACCGCCCGCTGGTCGAAATTCCGCACGCTCGCTCCGAGACTGCGCGGCGCTACCGCTTCGACGACGGCATCGGCGAAATCGGCATCATCGCGCCCGTCTCGCATCCCTTCTGCGGGCACTGCAGCCGCATCCGCATCACTTGCGACGGCAAGATTCGGACTTGCCTATTTTCCGTGTGGGACCACGACCTCTACGCCGAGATGCGCCGCGGCGCGAGCGACGAAGAAATGGCGGAGTTCATTCGGGGCGTCGTCGCCAAGAAAGAAGAACGGCATCATATCGGAGAGCCCGATTTCGTGCCGGCTTCACGCACGATGGTGCATATTGGTGGGTAGGTGCCCACGATGAAGGTTGGCTCGCAGCTCATCGCGACGCTGGCGTTTTTCTGCGGAATCCTCACCGCCCAAAGGGCGTTTTATCTCGGCTTCGACCGCAACGAATATCCCGGCGATGCCAATCTTGGCGCGCTACGCCAGACTTTTTCTTACGCCGGCTACTGGCTCAACAATCCTCCGGGAGCGAAATCGAACAGCTGGCGCGGCCACCGCGCTGCGGTCGAGTCGGCGGGATTCGGATTCCTCGTGCTCTTCAATGGACGCGTCTACGCTGAATTGAAATCCGTTAACAACGCTAGGAGGCTCGGCCAATCCGATGCCGGTGCCGCTGCCGCCGCTTCCCGCCGCGAAGGCTTTCCGGCCAAGACCATCATTTTCCTGGACCAGGAACAGGGCGGGCGCATGCTCCCCGAGCAGAAGGCCTACATTAATGCCTGGGTGGACGGCGTTGCGGCGGCGGGATTCCGAGCCGGAATTTACTGCTCCGGCATGCCATCGCCGGACGACAACAACATCGTGACCGCGGAAGACATTCGCGCCCATGCCTCCGGCCGCGACATCACCTACTGGGTGACGAGTGACGCGTGCCCGCCTGCGCCCGGCTGCAGCTTTTCCGCTCATCCGCCCAAGCCCGGGCAGAGCGGTGTCTCCTTCGCCGACGTTTGGCAGTTCGCGCAGTCGCCGCAGCGCAAAGATGTCGCCGGACGCTGCACCAACTACAGCCGCGACGGAAACTGTTATCCGCCGGAACTGGCCGCGCAAAAACTGTACGTCGATTTGAACACGGCAACCTCGGCCGATCCCTCGCACGCCCGCACCCGGTAGATCAGGGGCTAGGGGTTAGCGAACAGGGAGCAGACACGAGATGTCAGGTCTGGTGCTCTGGACCTCTAATCCCTAGCCGCTGGGCCCTGGTCCCTTGAATCTGGCCAATAGCGCGCCAGCATTCCTCGTCGCAAATTGCAGTAGTAAAATAACTGTATGTCTGACCGCACGTTTACTCTCGACGAAGCTCAGTCGCTGTTGCCGGTTCTCGAATCGCTGCTGCGGAGCGCGATCTCCGCCAAGAAACTCATGGAAGAATTTGAGGCCGAGCAGCAGGCGCTGCAGCAACGCATCTTTCTGAACGGCGGCACTTATCTCGACGTGGTGCCGCTGGCACGGCGCAAGGCCGAACGCGCCAAGGCCGAGCAGCGCGCCAAAGACGCGCTCGCCGAGATCGACTCCATCGGCGTGCAGGTGAAGGATCTGAACATCGGCCTGCTCGACTTTCCCTGCGAAGTCGACGGCCAGATCATTCTTCTTTGCTGGAAGCTGGGCGAAAAATCGATCACCCACTGGCATGGAATGCAGGAAGGATTCGCCGGCCGCAAGCCGATCGACGAACGCATCGCCCGCGCCCGCAAGATCAACTAGCCGGCCGGTTTCCCGACACCCCATCTCCGGTCGCGAAAAAGCGCGGTGAAACCCGTGCCAGCCGCCCAAGCTGCTCATTCAAAAATAATTGCCAGCGGCAGCAACATACCCGAAAGTTCAGTGTTTACATGGGAGGAACGTAATGCGTTCTGGGCCTGATTTTGCGTCACAATGGTGTTGTTCACTTCGGGCCGGATCATCCTTGGAAGATCATCGGCCTCGCAGCCTAAGGGGAATTTGGCATGAATCTCAATCGATCGGTAGCTCGTTGGCTTGTAATGGCACTCGTTGTAATGTCACTTTCTGCCGCGTCCGTGGCGCAGATTGCGGTCGGCATTTCGGTCCGCATCGGGCCGCCGGCGCTGCCGGTTTACGCGCAGCCGATTTGCCCTGGCCCGGGCTACATGTGGACACCCGGCTATTGGGGCTGGAACGATGAAGGCGGCTATTACTGGGTGCCCGGAACGTGGGTTGTCGCACCGGTGGGCTTGCTGTGGACGCCTGGCTGGTGGGGCTGGGGCGGGGGCCTTTATCTGTGGCACGCCGGATATTGGGGCCCGCACATCGGATTCTACGGTGGCATTAACTACGGATTCGGCTACGGCGGGGTGGGCTTTGTTGGCGGCGAGTGGCGCGGCGGAACATTCTTCTATAACCGCTCCGTCAACAACGTGAGTGTCACTAACGTGACCAACGTCTACAACCGCACGGTCGTAGTCAACAACAACACGACGGCATTCAATGGCGGCGCGGGCGGCGTGCAGGCCACTCCCACGGCAGCCGAACGGGCGGCGGAGAACGAACCGCACCAGGCTCCGCTGGCTGCGCAGGCGCAGCAAGAACATTTGGCCAGCCAGAACCGGCAGAACTTCGCTTCGGAAAACCACGGCCGTCCGGCGATTGCGGCGACCTCGAAGGCTGGAGACTTCAGCAGCCATTCTGTAGTTGGAGCCAGAGCGGCGGGCGGGGAATACCACGCTCCTGCAATGTCGCCCAAAGAAGCGCGGGCATCGTCTCCGGCGGGCAATCGGGGCGGCTCGAACGAAGGATTCCGGTCGTTCTCAAAACCTTCGAACGAGTCCTCGAATTCGAGCAATCGCAACGAAAGCCGGCCGAGCAGCAACGAGTCTCACGCAGCACCGGCTCCGCATTCTAATCCGGCGCCCAAAAGCGCGCCCAAGTCGAGTCCGCCACCGAAGCATCAGAGTGCGCCCAAGCCGGAGAAACACGGTAAGTTTTAGCCGACTTGAGGCGTAGGAACGGCGGAATGAAGGAGCGATGGGTTGGAAGGAAGAAGTTCGATGGCCAGCGGCCGACAAAACCGCTGGCCATTTTTACTGCAAGCGGCGGTCCCGCCGGCGTTCTACCTGACGAGCCTTTGGCAGGGAACGTTTCCGTGCTGGTTCAGGTACCAGAGTGTGCGCCTCAGGGAATTGACTCTGCTACAATTTTTTCAGACTGGATAGGAAGAGATCAAACAGAAACCAGATCAACAGAAAACTGGCGTAAGCGGGGCCGTAGCGCCGAAAGAATCCGCAGGGCGAAGAGGCCCTCAGAAGGCAAGGAGTCCTCACAGACCATGTCATCCACGAAGTCGAAACTCGGGTTGAAACTGCGGTCGAAGCTGAATTTGATGAGCGCTTTCGCCGCGCTTCTGGCGCTGGCGCTGGCGGTGGGCTGCAGGGGATTTTTCCCCGCCAACACTTACTCCGCGATCACCATCGATCCCACATCGCCGCAGGTGGCTCTGGGTGGAACGGAGTCGCTTCAATTGTGGGGGACCAACAGTGATGGCAGCGGAAACACGCAGATCACGAGCGGCGTAGACTGGTCGGCATCCACAGGTACAACGGGGACTGCCACCTTCAACAACCCGAGCGTAGCCCTGGTGACCGGAACCGGCATCGGATCGATCACCGTAAATGCAGCATACCAGGGGCTGACCGCCACCGCCACGGGCGTGGTCTATCTCACGAACATTGTCAGCATATGCGTGAGCCAAAACAACTCTTCGGGCAGCTGCTCACCCTCAACCGAAGACATCAATGTATCGACGCCCGTAAACCTCTATGCCATCGCCAACTACACGAACGCCAGCGGCCAGACGGAGACGATAGACATCACCACGAGCGCAACTTGGACGCTTACGGGGACCGACGCGTCTGGCATAGCCTGCGTGACGACTTCCTCACCAGCCTCCTGCACGGAGGCCGTCGCCGCAACAACACCTGGAAACGTCACTGTCACCGTTTCCTACCCGCAAACGACCGTCACCGGCACAAACACACTCGACGTAACCGACTAAACGGGCGGATGCTCCGCCTTGCCGAAGTTCCCATCTTCGGCGGCCTGCTGTTGAAATGTGGGCGCCCCACTTTTCGCGCGCTGTTGCAAGTGGCCTTGGCTTCGGAACATCGGCATCTGCTGCAGTTCGGTGAACCAGACGGCCGTCTACCGGATGTCGTAGCCGCAGGTGTATGGGGCATCTACTGACGGTGCCGAAGTTGAACCCTGCCAATTCGTCACGGGCTGACCGTGAAGGAAACGACGTTTGAGTCGCCGCCGGCGCACGTGGGTGTCGTGGTCTGCAATTGATCAGGGCCAGTAGTTGCCGTGCCACCCGATGGGGGATTGAGCACAAGGATCTGCAACGTTCCGGCCTGTGCAATGTCGGCAGCGGGGATGGTTGCGGTCAACTGCTGGCTGCTGACGAAAGTCGTCGGCAACGAGGAGCCGTTCAAGTACACGATCGAGGTAGTGCGAAAGTGATTCCCGTTGATAGTCAACGTGAATTGGCTGCCTCCAGCGGTTGCGCTGCTGGGTGAGATGGAAGCTACAGATGGAGCAGGCGGGCAGGCGCAAGACGTGGCCATTGCCAGCGCGATCAAAAGTACGTACAAAACGGGCGATCTCGCCGGCATTACCATTGGCGCGCGCCTCCAGCAAACTGGTTCAGACACTTGGGCCGCTGCCAAACTAAAGGCCATTCAAGAGGAGCCGGCGGGGCTCGCGGGCCTCACAGCCCGTCCGCCAGATGCCGATATTATACGCCGGGCTCGTAAGGCTGAGTAGAGTCTGGGCTACGCCCACTCGTGCTGCCCTCATTCCCGTCCTGAGGCGCTATCATCGTAGCGAGCCACTTCATCTCATGTTTGAATCGTATGCTTGAATCGTATGTCTGACGTTCGTTGCATAGGCATCGCCACTGGGGGCGGGGACGCTCCCGGTCTCAACGCGGTCATCCGCGCCGCCACCAAGGCCGCCATCCTGAAACACAACTGGAAGGTCATTGGCATTCCCGACGGCTTCGATGGCCTGATCTGGCCGGAGAAATCGTTTGAGCTCACGCTCGACCGCGTGAGCGGAATTCTGCCCCGTGGCGGCACCATCCTCGGCACCACCAACCGCGGCAATCCGTTTCACTACCGCACGGAAGCGAACGGCGTGGAAGTCGTGCGCGACATTTCCGACCAGGTCATCGCCAATTCGAAGAAGCTTGGCATTGACGCGATCATCACCATCGGTGGCGACGGCTCGCAGAAGATCGGGCATGAGCTGTTTCAGAAGGGCGTGAAGATTGTCGGCGTGCCCAAGACGATTGATAACGATCTCTCGGCCACCGAGCTGACTTTCGGCTTCGACACCGCGCTGCACACGGTTTCCGACGCGATCGACAAAATTCACACTACCGCCGCCTCGCACCATCGCGTAATGGTGGTCGAAGTGATGGGCCGCGACTGCGGCTGGATCGCGCTGGCCGGCGGGATTTCCGGCGGCGCGCACGTCATCCTGATTCCTGAGATTCCTTTCACCATCAAGAGCGTGTGTGATTTCATCGCGCGGCGTGAAAGCCACGGCAGCCGCTTCACCATTGTTGTGGTCGCAGAAGGCATCAAGCTGCCGCCGGAACTGAAGCAGATCGCGCACGGCGGGCCAGTGGGCAATCTCGTGGGCGACGCGATTTCCCTCATCTCCAATAAAGAAGTCCGCGTCAGCGTGTTGGGGCATATTCAGCGCGGCGGTTCGCCTTCGCCCTATGACCGCGTGCTGGCCACGCGGTTTGGCGTAGCCGCCGTGGACCTGATCGCGGAGGGTGGATTCGGCAAGATGGTGGCACTGCGCGCCGGCTCGATCGTTGCCGTGGACGTTGCCAAGGCCATCGGGCACCTGAAGGAAGTCCAGCCCGATGGCGAACTGGTGCGCACGGCCCGCGCCATCGGCATCGGCTTTGGCGACTGAACTTAATTCTTCATCATCGCGTCGATCGTGGCGTAGAGCTGGCTGTTGGGTTCCTTGACTTCAATGTATGGCCGCGCAGGGTTGCGGCTGCTCACGATGTACACCGTCGGGGTGTGCTCGAGCTTCAGAGCTTTGCCGAGGTCGCGGTCAGCGTTGACCAGTCCAGCCAGCTTGCCGTCCGGATCGATGACAAAGGGCAATTCGACCTTATGTTCGGCGGCGAATTTCTCGGTGTACCCACGCAGATTCTGGGGATTGATTTCGAGCTGGTTTTCGAAGATATAGTCGCGATACTGGTTGCCCAGTTCCTTCGACCGCGTGTCAAAGAAGCGCGCGAACACGGCCGCCTGATAGGACCAGTTGTGCAGGGGCAAGGGAAAATCATGCCACACGACAGGGATCTTGTAAGTTTTCGAGGCCTGCTCGACCAGTGGCGTGGTGTGCCGGCAGGAAGGGCATTGCAGATCCTCGAAAACCACAATCGCGACCTGCGCGCCTTTCGGCGGACGAAACACCGTGGCCGGTGTGTCTTGCGCGATGCAGTTAACGGCAAGAAGAGCAAAAAGCGCGATTGTAAAGCGGCAAACGAATGCTTTATTCATGAGTCTTGTTGGCATCCCCGCGGACAGAATCCCTCTTGATTAGAGGCGCAACGCGGGCAAGCAGCTCTGCCCACCCCGTTTCCAAGCTGTCATCTATGGTAACCGATGCCAAAGCGTGTGTCAGTTCACTCCTGAATTCTGGCCGTCTTCCAACTGCCTACTATAGCTTCGTGCATCGGTGGCAGGCTGATGTGTACTAAAGGCGTGTCTGCGGCGTAAACCTTCGTGCGGCAATGAGACGCGTGCAACGCGCTATAGTGAACGAAACACGACTGATTCGTGAAACTGCTACGTCCATCACGTGCTCTGCGCCGTGCCGCGGCGCTGATGATCCTGGCGCCTGTGATCGGCACAATCTGTCTTCCCAGCTGCAGCCGCGGACGCCATCGCGTGCTGGAGGTGGCCTACGTGTCGGCGCCGCAGGCGGTGCTACGCGATCAGGTCGCGGTCGCCTACCGGCCGGTCGGCAACGTGAAAAACGGAGAGCGCGTCGAGGTGCTGGAGCGAGAAAAACGCTTCGCCCGCGTGCGCACTGCGGGCGGGCTCGAAGGCTGGATCGAGCAGCGGTTTCTGGTGGATCAGAGAACTTTCGACGCCTTGCAGAAACTGACCCAGGACAATCAGAACGATCCTGTTCAGGCTCCCGGTGTCTTGCGCAATGAGACCAACCTTCACGTTACTCCTGGCCGCGAAGCCGAACATCTTTATCAGTTGGCCGCGGGAGGGAAAGTCTCACTGCTCAAGCGGGCAACGGCGGAAAAGCAGACGCAGGGTCCGCCGCTCAACCGGCGCGCCGTTTCCGAAATCGTGAAGTCGGGACAGAAAGTTCCTTCCGGGCCTGTGCTGGAAGACTGGTGGCTGGTCCGTGATGATCAGGGCCGCGTAGGCTGGGTGTTGTCACGCATGGTTGACGTCGATGTACCGCTCGACATCGCCCAGTATGGTGAAGGCCAGCGCTTCGTGGCTTTCTTCGTGTTGAACCAGGTGAGCGATGGTGCCAAGAAAGTCCCGCAGTATCTTTGTGTGCTGACTGAACCTCACGACGGCCTGCCCTATGACTTCGACCAGGTGCGCGTCTTCACCTGGAACGTGCGAAAGCACCGATATGAGACCGCCTACCGCGAGCACAAGCTTGCCGGAGTGCTTCCCGTGAACGTCACAAATGAGGAGTTCGACAAGGAGGGCACCCTGCCCGTCTTTGTGCTCCAAGTGAGGGATGAGGAGGGCAATTTGAGCCAGCGCAAGTACAAGCTGAACACGCCGATTGTGAAGCGTGTTTTGGTTGCGGGCGAGGCACCGGCCAAGGCGGCTAAAATGCGCCGCTAGGACTTCCCTATTACTTCCTGAAGCGGCGCGAGCTTCCAATTGCCATATTCGAGGGGCTGGCTTTCTACCGATTTCGGTATCGGCGCCGCACTCAACCGATACTAAACCATTGTAAACAAATTGTTTATCGTAATTGTTGTTTGGATTGTGAGTTGCACAGACTGTTCGTTCGCTTGTGCCATGATCGTTTTGTGTGTGCAGTGAACGAGCGCCCGCTCGGCAAGATGGGCGTCAAGATTTCGGTAGTCAGGTTTGAGGGGTCTCGAAGTAACTCGGATCGCCCCATTTGCTCCCAGGAATCCGGGGCGCATGAGCCGAGGGCAAGTCAAACTCCTTGGGCTGTTGCAAGGGTTCACCGCTTCTGCGTTGGCGGGTAATGTCGAAAACACTTCAATCTCTTGGTTCTCTGGAGGAAGCAATGCACACGCGCAGCGTTAGTTTGGCCATTTTCCTCGTCGTAGTTCTACTTTGCGTGGGTAGCGCGCTACCCGCGTGGGCACAAGGCGCCGCGAACTCAGGAACGGTCGCCGGGGCCATCACCGACCAACAGAACGCGGTGGTGGTCGGCGCCACGGTGACGTTAACCGATGTCGGGACCAATACGGCCCGCACGACGACCACCAACGCCGCGGGACGCTACATTTTTGCGGACGTTCCTCCCGGCATGTATCGCGTGACGGTGGCCAAGCAAGGCTTCGCGACCACGAAGGCAGAGAATCAGGAAGTGACGGTGGGTTCTGCTCTCACGCTGAATCTCGCCCTTCAGGTGGGCGGCGCCAGCGTCGTGGTTGAGGTGCAAAGCACCGGCAGCGAGCTGCAGACTATGAACGCCACAGTCGGCCAGACCCTCACTGCTGTTGCGCTCGATAACCTGCCCAGCATCGGCCGCGACGTCAACACTTTCGTCGAGTTGCAGCCCGGCGTTTCGCCAAACGGCAGCGTGGCTGGCGCCGTCGACGATCAGAACTATTTCTCCCTGGACGGCGGCAACAACACCAATGATATGGACGGCAATGGCAGCGTCTATACCGGCGCGGCGCTTATGCTGAGTGTCGGCGACCCGACTGGCGGAGCTTCCACCGGAAACGGAGTAGTTGATACTGCCCCGTCGGGCGTGATGCCCACTCCTGCCGACAGCGTTGAAGAGTTCAAGGTGAACACCGCGGGCCAGACTGCGGATTTCAATTCCTCCGCAGGCGCTGAAGTGAAAGTGGTTACGAAGCGCGGCACCAACAGTTTCCATGGGAGCGCCTATGAATACTACAGGGACAACAACTGGGCTAGTAACACCTGGCAAAACAACTTCCTGAACTACATCCCTGGATTTCACGTGGGACTTCCCTCGTACCACTTCAGCCGCTACGGCGGATCACTGGGTGGGCCACTCATTCCGAAAGAAGTTCTCGGAGGCAAGACCTATTTCTTCTTCAACTATGAGGGCTTCAAGTGGGGGGATTCCGAGACGATTTTCAGGAACGTGCCCTCGTCGGCGCTGGAGCAAGGCCTTCTGTTGGACGACGGCCCCACCACTTTCGGCGCGGTCGATTACAACATGACCGGCAGCCCGCAGACCTACAACGGTACCACGTACCCTGTTGGCTACGGCTGCAACACGACTCTCGTCTCCTGCGACCCGCAGGCGCTATATACCGGGATCAACCCTGTAGTTTCAACAATATGGAGCACATACGAGCCTCCGACCAACGCCGCTTGCAGCCAGAGCTTGTGCGACGGAGCCAATATTCAAGGTTTCTCGGCCAACCTGTCCCTTCCGATCAGCAGCAAGTTCATGGTGGGCCGCATCGACCATGATTTCTCGTCGAAGCAGCACTTCTTCACCAGTTATCGCTATTTCAACCTGAAATACGCCGGCGACCAGCAAGTTGATATCGGCGGCTTCGTAACCGGTGACACCCTGGGCCATCCGGTTTCGCAGTCCAGCGATCCGGTCCAGGACTGGTACTTCGTAGCGGGCTTGACGACCAACATTACCAGCAATACAACCAACGATTTCCATTACAGCTACCTGCGCAACTGGTGGGCCTGGAACCGGTTTGGAGCCCCGCCCCAGGTTGCCGGTATGGGGGCTGCAGTTGAAATCATGGCGGGCCAAAACCAGACCCAGGACCTTACCCCGATCAACTCCAACAACCAGCAGATTCGCCGCCGTTTCTGGGATGGTCATGACAACATGGTCCGCGACGACCTTTCCCAGTTGCACGGCAACCATTTGTTCCAGTTTGGCGGTTACTATCAGCACAATTTCGATTACCATCAGCGCAACGACAGCGGCGGCACCATCAACGCCTATCCCGTGTATTCATTGGGCGACAATACCCACGGCTCGTTGATCAACGACACGACCCTGCCCGCCTGCGGCGCCACAAACAGCGTCGGGGCGACGGTCACCATTGAGAACTGCTCGGCTTTGGCCGCTTCCCTGCTAGGCGTAACCTCCATTGCATCGCAGATGTTTGCGCGTACTGGTGCAAGTCTGACTTTGCTTCCTCCTCTATCAAATGCGTTCGACAAGAGTACGATTCCTTACTACAACGTGTACTTCAGCGATACCTGGCATCTGAAGCCGACCATGACGTTCACGTACGGCTTGGGTTATGCGCTCGAGATGCCCCCCACTGAGCAGAACGGGAAACAAACGATCATTGTTGATCAGTCGGATACGCCGGTTTCGGCGGAGGGATACATTGCGGCCCGCAACCGGGCGGCATTGGCTGGCCAAGTATACAATCCAGAGATCGGATTTGCCCTGGTCGGCAATACGGAGGGTGGCAAAAAGTACCCTTACAACCCCTACTACGGTGAATTCAGTCCGCGCGCGGCTTTTGCCTGGTCGCCAACCAACACTACAGGCGCTCTGGCTAACACAGTCGTCCGGGCCGGTTATGGACGCACCTACGGCCGCACCAACGGGGTCTATCAGGTGCTGGTCCCGCTGCTCGGCCTCGGCCTCGAACAGCCAGTCGCTTGCGAGTCGAACATCGCTGGCGCAACCGGCACCTGGGGCTGCGGCTCGCCGGGAGCAGCCACTTGGACTGCGGGACCGAATGCCGCATGGCGCGTCAACACGACGTCGTCGGTTACTGGCGGCGGGACGATTCCTCTCCTTAACTTGGCCACCCCCACGCTACCTCAGCCCGTCTATCCGGGATTCAATAACCCAGTCTCCGCCTCGCCGGAGTCTCTGGATCCGAATTCCCGCCCGGATGCAATTGATTCGTTCAACGTAACCATTCAGCGCCAGGTGAGCCGCAAAGTTACCGTTGAGCTGGGCTACATCGGCCGCCGAATCACGAACGAGTACTCTCCGCTCATGTTGAATGCCGTGCCCTATAACATGACGCTGGGTGGGCAGTCTTTTAAGAATGCCTACGCTACCCTGGTTCAACAACTCTGCGGCGGCCTGGCCGGACTCGCCGGCGGCGGCTGCGGAGGATCGGCCTTGCCCGGCGCCTCTGCGAGCGCTGGACCGAGTCTGGCTGCCGTGACCCCTCAGCCGTTCTTCGAGACTGCTCTGGCGGGAACCGGCTACTGCACGGGCTTTGTTAACTGCACCCAAGCTGTGGCGATCAATGAAGGCATCACCCCCTTCCCTTACGGCAACCTCACCAACGCCCAGGTATGGAGCCTGTGGAGCGATCTGGATACCGGTGCGAACTGCCCGGGCGGCCCTGGCACTTGCACCATAGTCAACGGCAGCAGCGGTGGCGCTTTCAACTTCCCGCGCACCATGATGAGCACGGCTATTCCAGCCACATGCAGCACGATAAACCCGCTCGCGACAACTACGATTGGTTGCTCCGGCCAATACACGTCGACAGCCACATTGAACGGCGCCTTCGGCCACGGCAACTACAACGCTGGCTTCGTCTCGGTCAAGATGGCCGATTGGCGCGGATTGACTATGCAGTCTAACTTTACCTGGTCGAAGGCTCTGGGCCTGGGAGCACAGACGCAATCCTCCAGCGAATTGGATCTTCTCGACCCCACCAACCCGAACGTGGGGTACGGCGTACAGCCATTTGACCGCCGGCTCGTCTTTAACGCGTTCTTTGTCTACTCGCCTCCGTTTTACAAGGGGCAGAGTGGGATCATCGGGCGCGCGCTCGGTGGCTGGACGTTCTCCAGCATTCTCACCGCCGGGACAGGCACTCCCATGCAGATACCTACAACCTTCGCCGATTACCAATCATTTGGCGCGTGCGATGGTGTTGCCTGCGCGGACTATGATCAGGAGAATGCCGAACCGCTGCCTGGCGCCACCCTCAAATCACACGCCTACGCCTGCCACACTGGCGCGGCGTTCCCGTCTGCTCCCGGTTACTACATTGCCACTTGCCAAGGACAGGCTGCCGGGGACGGCTATCCGGTTAATACATTCAAGGATGGGACACTCCAATATCAGTACTGGCGCAACCCGATTCTGGGCGTAGACACCAGGGACGGCGGCTATGGCATTCTGCCCGGCCTGAATTACTGGAACATGGACTTCGCCATCAAGAAGAACATCCGCGTGGCGGAAAGCGTCAGCCTCGAGCTCGATGGTGTCTTCACCAACGTGTTCAACCACGAGCAACAGCTCGACAACTATCCGTACTTTGGCCCGAACGGCTCGAATGCACCGAACTTCGGTTCGTTGGGTGGCCAGATTAGCCCCCCCTTCGGCCCACGCGCTATCCAGATCGGCGCTCGCGTGAAGTTCTAACCGGTTTGAGTTCGATGCGCCACGGCGTGGCGCCTCGAACCAGAACCTAAATTCGGCCCGCACTTCGGTGCGGGCCTTCTTTTTTCTGCGGAGGAGTGGGTGCGGCCGGAGTGAAACAGCAGGTCCCCTTCGGCTTCCTCGTTGCACTCGGTCGCTCAGGGCAGGCTCTCCACGAGCCTTGGATTGGCATTCGCCAATCCAAGTGCTTGGTCGGGATGACAATCCTGGTTAGGCTGGCGCCAGATCAGCGGCTCTCGTCCCGCCGCGAAAGCGGGGAAGAGTACAAATGGCGCGGCTTTCGCCGCGCTATGCAACGTCGTCGGCTGCCGCCGACGCAAACTCCTCCGCGGTTTACTTCCCAAAGATCACCGTGCTCGAGAAATGAGAACTGGCGGCCATGTAAAACAACAGCGGTACGGATAAGAAGAAATTCGTCCGCGAGGCCAGAAACGCCTGCCGGGCCAGAACTGCGGCGTTCTCCGGCGGAGTGCCGGCCAGCGTCCCGCGGATGACTCTCTTGTTGTTCGGCCAGATGATGCCCCAGACATTGAACAGCATCACCACGCCCATTCCTCCGCCTACGCCGATTGCGATGACATGCTGGTCGTCTCCGCCGACGGGCGTGTAGTTCACGAAAATCCAGCCCGCGGCATAGACCAAGATCGTCGTTATAACACCAAGAACGTAGCCGCTGGGAGCCATTTTCTTGATCATTATGAACAGGATGAACCAGACTCCGAGCCATAACCCGCAAAACAGAGCGACGGTGGGCAGGCTGCTCGCTCCCTGGCGCTCGGCGTCGGCGCCCACGTAAAACTGTCCCCAATACCATCCCCCGATGAAGACCGTCGCCAGCGCGCTCCAGCGGAACCAGTTCAGGGCGGGCAAAGTTAGGTTCTGGAAAACTTTTGGTTTGGCCGCCGCGTCTACCTGTTTCATGAAGGGGACGTTGATCAGGTTGAAGAAGTACAGCAGGCCTACCCAGAGAATCCCAGCCAAGAAATGGAACCAGCGCAGAATCAGGAGTAAAGCTTCTTTGCCGCTGACGGTGGGTGTCACCAGGGCTATTGTCATTGCTACGAAATGGTGCATGTTGGATTTCCTCCTCCGACTGCCTGTGAGGTTATGGGGCCCCGCATACCCTTGAGAACCTGGGGCACGCGGCGAGGAGACAGATTGCAGGAGGCATCAGCGGAAAGCGTTTGCCGCCGAGCCGAGGCCAGTCTGCCCCCTACGCGCGTGCTCTGTCAACCTGGTCAAACTTCAAGGTTGAAAAGCAACGCCAATCGCCGTATCGTACTCACATCTCCTTGTCGGAGGGTGCAGTTACGCGCCATGGCTGCTCCGGCTGGCAGGAATGTCCCCCCCGTTGTTCCCGGGGCGCTGGGAAGGCTTCCGGGAGCAGGCTGTATGTCTTGGAGTTGCCTGCGGGCTTAGCCTGCGGGGCATTGGTTACAGTCTATAAATTAAGGAGATCGGCTATGGACAGCAATAAGCCGGCGCAAAACATTCAGGATTCCTTCCTCAACACGGCCCGCAAAGAGAGAGCGAGCATTACGATCTATCTGCTCAGTGGGGTGAAGTTAACGGGCCGCATCCGCTCCTTCGACAAGTACTCCGTCGTGCTGGATGCGAACGGTCAGGAGCAGCTCATCTTCAAGCATGCCATCTCGACCGTAGTGATGGGCCGGCTGGCTCCGGCGCATGCGCCGCACGCGGCTCACGCTGAGAAGGCCCCGACGGCTGCGATTCCGGCGGTTACGGCGGCGAGCGCGTCGGGCACCGAAGGATAAAGACAAACACAAGGCGTTCTGGGTTTGGCAGGTTCTCATTCCAAGAAATCCCGCGATCGTACGCGCGCCGGCAGTAGTGTGCTTGTGGCCAGCCAGTTCGCGCAAGAAGAGGCCCGCCGGCAGCCCGCGCAGGAACGGGCATTTCTTGTCGGCATGCACGTGCGCTCGCGCCGCTCTGCAGGCTCGGTGACGGCTCAGGCGGCTACTGCTCGCGATGCGGCTGAGATGCAGTCGGCCGGTGCGGCCAAATCGCTTTCCGCGAAGGCAAACAGCAAGCCCAGCATTCCGGAATTCGACGCCGACGAGTCCCTGGCCGAACTGCGCACGCTGGCTGAAAGCGCCGGAGCGAAGGTCGTCGGTTCGATTCTGCAGCATCGCGACCGAGTCGATCCCGCAACCTTGATCGGCGCCGGCAAGCTCGAAGAAATCGCAGGCGCGGCCGCCTCCGTCAATGCCGACCTGCTTTTGTTTGATCACGATCTCAGCCCATCGCAGCAGCGCAACATTGAGAAGATCGTTCATCGGCGCGTGATCGACCGCACGCAGCTCATCCTCGACATTTTTGCCCGCCACGCGCGCACGCGTGAAGGCCAGCTGCAGGTCGAGTTGGCGCAACTGCAATATATGCTGCCGCGGCTGGCTGGACGCGGCATCGAGATGTCGCAACTGGGCGGCGGGATCGGCACGCGCGGTCCCGGTGAAACCCAGCTTGAAACCGACCGGCGCAAGATTTACCGCCGCATCCGGCACGTGGAGGAGCAACTCGAAAATGTGCGCCGCATTCGCGCCCAGCAGAGGCAGCGGCGCGAGTCAGCGCCAGTCGCGACCGTCGCGCTGGTCGGCTACACCAACGCCGGCAAGTCGACGCTATTCAATGCGCTCACGCGGGCAGGAGTTTTGTCGTCGCCGAAAATGTTTGCCACGCTAGATCCCACCATCCGCGGCGTCACTCTGCCGTCGAAACGAAAAGTCCTGCTGTCTGACACGGTGGGATTCATCCGCAGCTTGCCGCACACGCTGGTCTCCGCATTTCGCGCCACGCTCGAAGAAGTGCAGCGCGCGTCGCTGATTCTGCACGTCTCCGATGCCAGCAGCCGGCTCTCGGCCGAGCAGGATGCGCAGGTGGAAATCGTGCTGAAGGAACTCGAGGTCGAGAAAAAGCCGCGCCTCCACGTGATGAACAAAGTTGACCTGCTGGATGAAGAAGTCGCGCAAAGCCTGATCGCAGACGCTGCCCGCAGTGGGAACACCGTTTACGTTTCCGCCGTCGAAGGCATAGGAGTCGAGCCACTGCTCGCCCGCATCGACACAATGATCGAGGAAGATCCCATCAGCCGCGTGCATCTGCGTGTGCCGCAGAAAGAAGGCAAGCTGCTTGCGCTGCTCGAAGCGAAAGCGCGGATTTATTCGCGGAACTATGAAGATGGCGCGGTTGAACTCGAAGTCGATGCACCGGAGTCAGTGGTGAGACGGGTGAGGCAGTGGACGCAGTGAATGGCATTGGCCGTTAGGCTTGATTCGCGGAAGAACCAGCCAGATAATGTGACCCCAGGTCGAAGGGGGCACACATGCAAAACGCTCTTTACTTTCCAAACATTCACGTGCAAACCGACCGCATGATGAAGTCTGCGCTGCTGCTCTGGGATCAGGTCGAAAACATAACACCATGGAGGCACTATCAGATCTCGTACGGCGAGTTTGGCTACAACGCCGAAGATAAGAAGAACCTGGAACACGCCCACCGCTTGGTTGTTCGCGAGCACGTACCAAGCGACAAGGAGAAGCTTGACACACACGACCGGGTTCTTGACATTGCCACAACACCGAATCTGCCGGACTGGTTCTTAAAGAAAGAAGCGGGTGACAGGGGCTTTGTCATCTACTTCGAGAAATTGTTCTATAAGACTTGGGAAGACCTCGCAGAACTTGGAATTGCGGCAAAAACAGGAGTTAAGGGCGAGATGATCGTCCCGACTGTCTTTGGTCGAATAACCATGACTATTCTCGCCCAATGCTGCGTCGGCAACGATACACAGCTGGTAACAGACTCGGCATTGGCAACGGATGACGTGCGACAAACCACGGAAATTGAAGAGAGAAAACGAAACAATCGGGAACTTGGTTCGGAAGAAAACTACTTCTCTGCAGTCGAGGCCCTGAATATCGTGGACGTTAACCAGTTTACGCTTCCTCAGTTAATTGAATTTCGGGAAAAGGAATTTCGGGAGAAAGCACCCTATCAGAAAACGTTCCGACAGGGCTATTGGAGCAAACTTGACAAAGCCGCCCAAGATTACAGTTCGGCGAAGAATGAACCTGAGAAAAAGCGCATTCGCGAGAGATTCCAGTCCGAACTGACCGGCGAGTTTAAGTTCCTCAAGGAGGAACTGGGATTGAACACAGCGGAGACACTTTTCACAGTTGATGCGGCCACGCTAGTAACGCTGGGCGTGGCCGTTGCCGCTGGAGGTCCGCTGGGGATCACTGCTGCCGCGGTTGCGGGTGCGCGGAGTGTTTTAGGGAAACTCACAGGTTTGAAATCAAAGAAAAAGGCTGCGATGCAAAAGCGCCCGGCAGCGTCGTATTTGTATGTGTTCAAGAACGCTGTGAATGCCGGAGACCCACTCAAGCCTGCGACATAGTTTCTCTAGCTCTTCCCCGGCGTGACCCTGGACGGGAACGAAGCCAGAAACATTAAAAGGGCCGGCAACCAAGAAGCGGTGACATTCCTTGGCTATCGGCCCTTTCGATCCTGAATTGGATCGGAGGTGATATCTATATGCTAAACCTGTTTACCGCGAAGTCAAGAACTATATGCAGAAATCTGCCTACCCAGAGGTTGCACGCTAACCCAATGTCACGACAGAGTTTTGAGTGCCCGCTCGTCATCAAAACGCTCTCAGATTTTGGCTTCAGGGCGACTCGTCCACTCCGGCATTCTTGTCTCCGCAAAGAGCAAAAACGGTCCCAACCGTCGTTTTCTCCACGTTGACATAAGCCCCTCCGGACGTTAGACTTAACAGTCTTCACAGCCCTCATTTTGCAGGTCTGGATCGGTGCTCGGGCGGCAACTCGTTTTCAGTAATTCGGCAGTCCGTGCTCAGCAACCGTACTCAGCATTATGGATCAAACGCTTCACCAACTAGGCGAATTACTGCTCGGCTCCGTGCCGACTGTGATTCTGCTGGCGCTTCTTTACCTGCTGTACACATTTATCGTCCACAAGCCCCTGGGGCGCATCCTTGAAGAGAGACGCGGCAAAACTGAAGGTGCCGTGGAGAAGTCGCGGGCTGACATCGCCGCCTCGGAGGCGCGCACAGGGGAATACGAGCAGCGCCTGCGCGAAGCGCGTGCCGCCGTTTTTCGGGCGCAGGAAGCACGCCGGCAGGCGGCGCTGCAGGCTCGCACTAGCGCGGTGAATCAGGCGCGCAGCAAAGCTCAGGCCCAGGTGACTGCGGCCAAGAGCGGAATCGAGGCCGATCGCGTTGCTGCAGAGAAAAGTCTGCGAGGCGAAGCTGCGACTTTGGCTCAGGAAATTGTGCGCCGTGTTCTGCAGCCGGCGGGAGCAGGACGCTGATTGCAATGACAGTCACGCGAAAAATCGTCCGTCCGGCGCTTCTGGCGCTGCTTTTCGTCAGCGCGAGCTTCGTATGCACACGTGCTGACGATCAGGCGAAAGGGCCGGCGAATCGGCCACAGCAACAGGCTCAGCCTTCCCAACCGCAGCGGTCGCAGCCATCGTCTTCGGAACAGGAGGTCAAGCAGGCGCCCCCGAATCGCGGAATCGGACAGGAACTGGCGCATGAAACCCGCGAAGCCGCGGGCGAAGAAAAAGACGAGACCGCCGAGTTCAAACAGTCGCCGTCGGTACGGTTGGTTTCCCGATTGACCGGGCTCGACCTGCGTAGTGCTTACTGGCTGAGCATGCTTACAAACTTCGTGGTGGTCGCGCTGGTCATCCTCTGGGCCGCGCGCAAATTTCTCCCTGGAGCTTTCCGCGCGCGCACCGCTGCCATTCAGAAGGCCATGCAGGAAGCGCAGAAGGCGAGCGAGGAAGCGAGGCGCCGGCTTGCCGAAATCGAGTCACGCCTGCGGAAACTCGACTCTGAGATTGATGCGATCCGCGAAGCTGCCCAAAAAGAAGGTGCTGCCGAAGAAGCCCGCATTCAAGCCGCAGCCGAAGACGATGCGCGCAAGATGGTCGCCGCGGCCGAGCAGGAGATTGCCGCCGCCGCGAAAGCGGCGCGCCGCCAACTTACCGCGTACGCCGCCGATCTAGCGGTTGCGCTGGCGCAAAAGCAGATTCGCGTCGATGCCGCGACTGATCAGGCGCTGGTCCGCAACTTTGCCGGGCAACTGGGTGCTGAAGACACGGGCTGGGAGGGACAAAGACCCGACGTTCCCAGAAAGGACGGTCAGTAAGGATGGCCTCCGTCGCCGCTGTTTATGCGCGGGCTTTCGCCGATGTGGTGCTCGATGAGCATCTCGACGTGGCCGCGTCCGTCGCTGGATTGCGCGAGGTCGCGCGCTTGGTCAGCGAGAGCGTGCCGCTACGGCGTGTGTGGGAGAATCCCGCCGTCGCCGCCGATCAGAAGCGGCATCTGCTTGACGCGATCGTGAAGCAGGAGGGCATCAGCAAGCAGGTTCGTAATCTGGTGGCCGTGCTGATCGACCACCGGCGGATCCACTTTCTGAGCGCGATTGTCGATCAACTGGAAAGGGAACTCGATGCGCGCATGGGATTCGCCGAGGCGCAAATTTCAAGTGTGCGTGAACTGGGCGCAGCCGAGAAAAGTTCTCTCGAAGGCGAGATCCAAAAGATGACCGGCAAGAAAATCCGCGCACAGTACGCGCTTGACACTTCGCTGCTCGGCGGCGCCGTGGTTCGCATCGGAAGCACGATCTACGATGGCTCAGTGAAAGGGCAGCTGGAGAAGATTAGAGAAGCTATTAGCTCTTAGCCGTTGGTTCTTGGCTTGAACAGAGCCGCGGTGAGAACGCCTTGCGGCGCCGATGGTGATGCGAGAGCGGAAGGGATCCTTCGACGCGCTTTGACCGTCACTTCGTGACGCTCACCGCTGCTCAGGATGTCAGGTTTTGTACTGGGTTGTAGCTGAGAGCTAACAGCTAAGAGCTGACTTTATGGCACAAATCAAAGCAGACGAAATCACAAAACTGATCCGCGAGCAGATCGAGAACTACGAATCGTCGATCTCCGTGGACGAGACTGGCACCGTCATCACGCTCGGCGACGGCATCGCTCGCGTCTACGGACTCGACAAGGTCATGGCCGGCGAACTGCTCTCGTTTCCGCACGGCGTGGCCGGCATCGCCATGAATTTGGAAGAAGACCAGGTGGGCGTGGTGCTGCTCGGCGAATATACCGAGATCAAGGAAGGCGATGAGGTCAAGCGCACCGGCCGCATCATGAGCGTGCCCGTGGGCGAAGGACTCGTCGGCCGTGTGGTGAATTCGCTCGGACAACCCATCGACGACAAAGGCCCGATCACCAGCGACAAGTTCATCGAACTCGAGCGTCTGGCGCCCGGTGTCATTGATCGCCAGCCCGTGCGCGAGCCCATGGCGACTGGACTCAAAGCGATCGACAGCATGATTCCGATCGGCCGCGGCCAGCGCGAGCTGATCATCGGCGACCGCCAGACCGGTAAAACCGCTGTTGCGCTCGACACCATCATCAACTCGAAGGGCAACGATCTGATTTGTATTTACAATGCGATCGGCCAGAAGCGCTCCTCGATCGCGCAGGTGGTGAAAATTCTCGAAGACGCCGGCGCGATGGAATACACCATCGTGGTGGCGGCCTCGGCGTCGGAACCTGCTCCCATGCAGTACATTTCGCCTTACGCCGCGTGTACCATGGGCGAATATTTCCGCGACTCCAAGCGTCATGCGCTCGTTATCTACGACGATCTCTCGAAGCACGCAGCGTCCTACCGTGAAATTTCCCTCCTGCTGCGGCGTCCACCAGGCCGCGAAGCGTATCCCGGGGACGTTTTCTACCTCCACTCGCGCCTGCTCGAACGCGCTGCCAAGCTGAGCGACAAGAATGGCGGCGGATCGCTCACCGCGTTGCCGATCATCGAAACGCAGGCGGGCGACGTCTCTGCCTACATTCCGACCAACGTCATTTCGATCACCGACGGCCAGATTTATCTCGAAACCGACCTGTTTAACCAGGGCGTCCGCCCGGCCGTGAACGTTGGATTGTCGGTGAGCCGCGTCGGCGGCAGCGCGCAGATCAAGGCCATGCGCCAGGTCGCCGGAACACTGAAACTCGAACTCGCGCAATACCGCGAACTGGCGGCATTCGCGCAGTTCGGCAGCGATCTCGACAAAGCGACGCAGGCCCAGCTGAACCGCGGCCAGCGGCTGGTGGAGCTGCTGAAGCAGAACCAGTTCTCGCCGCTGCCGTTCTCCAAACAGATTCTGATCATCATGGCCGGTACCAGCGGATTCCTCGACGACATGCCGGTCGGTCAGGTGCGCGAGTTTGAAAAGGAACTGTACAAGTACGTTGAGGCAACGAATCCGGTGTTGCTGCGCACCATCATGGAAAAGAAAATTCTGGATGACATCCTGAAAGGCCAGCTGCAGAGCGTGATCAAGGAAGCGAAGCAGCAGTTTGTAACGCAGAGGGAAGCGGTAGCAAAATAGTCGCTAGTCCCGAGTCCCGAGCCGCGAGCACACAGGGCTTTTTCTCGGGACTCGCGACTCAGGGCTCGCAACTCGAGCATGCCAAACATTCTCGACATCCGCCGACGCATCCGCAGCGTGATCAACACGCGGCAGATCACCAAGGCCATGAAGATGGTCTCGGCAGCGAAGCTGCGCCGTGCGCAAGAGCGCGCTCTGGCCGCGCGCCCGTACGCCCACATGTTGACGAACGTGCTCAGGTCCCTGGTCGCCCGCGCTGAAATTTACGATCCGGAGACCGGCGAGCCCAAACATCCATTGCTGGCGCAGCGCGAAGAGAAAACGATTCTGCTGGTCGTCGTCACCGGTGACAAAGGCCTGGCCGGCGCATTCAACGCCAACATCACCAAGGCCGCCATGCGCTTCCTCGAATCGAAGTCGGGCAAGAATGTCGACATCGAGGCCGTCGGCCGCAAGGGACGCGACTTCCTGCGCCGCCGCTATCCTGCGGCCCGCGTGCAGACGCGCAGTCTGGCCGAACTCGCCGAATCGATCGAGGCTGAGCCGGAGGCGTCGGAACGCTCCGGGACGATTCAGATCACGGGCGAGCACGTCGGCATCTTGGGCAAAGTCGAGTTTGCGCAAGCGTCGGCACTGGCGCGCAACCTGATCGAGCGTTATTGCCGCGAAGAGATCGACGCCGTTTACGTTGTATTCAACGAATTCAAGTCAGTGATTGCGCAACGCCTCATCGTGGAGCAGATCCTGCCCATTGAGCAGATTGGCGAACAAACAGTGCGCCTCGCCGAGGAACTTACGGAAGAAGAGAAGAAGAAAGCTAAAGAAGCCGCAATCAGTGCCGGCGTGGGCATACGCGCCACCGAAGGCGGGCCGGAAGCTGCCGCGCAATTCGGCACATCGCAGGTCGACTACATTTATGAGCAGCCGCCCGCAGATTTATTCCGCGCGCTGCTGCCGAAGTATGTGAGCATCCAGATCTTTCGCGCGTTGCTCGAATCGGTTGCGGCCGAGCACGCCGCCCGCATGACCGCGATGGATTCGGCAACCAGCAACGCCACCGACATGATCGACTCGCTGACGCTGATCATGAACCGGGCGCGGCAGGCCAAGATCACGAAGGAGATCATCGAGATCGTCAGCGGCGCCGCGGCAATGTGAGGGGAAGCTCTTAGCGATTAGCTTTTTCGAGAATATTTTGACGATATTGCTGGCCGCATAAGTTAGCAGTGTGGCGACTGAGAATCAGATGCTTGCACAATAGGGTTCAAGCTAAAAGCAAAGCTAAGAGCCAAAAGCCGAGGTTTGAGGTTTTATGCCAGACAACGTAGGACATGTCATTCAAGTTGCGGGACCGGCGGTGGACGTGCAGTTCGCCGAAGGCTCTCTGCCCCCGATCTACGAAGCCGTCAAAGTCGTCGACGACGGCTTCAAGGTTCCCGACCCGATCAACGTCATTCTCGAAGTGCAGCAGCACCTGGGCGAAGGGCGCGTGCGCTGCGTCGCCATGCAGCCCACGGACGGCATGGTGCGCGGCATGAAAGCCATCGATCAGGGCGGGCCGATCTCCGTGCCCGTGGGCCGCGGCACGCTGGGTCGCGTGATGAACGTCATCGGACAGCCAGTCGATCAGCTCGGCCCGATCGAATACAAAGAGAAGCTGCCGATCCATCGCCTGGCGCCCGCCTTCGACGAGCAGGCCACGACGGCCGAAATGTTTGAGACCGGCGTGAAGGTCATCGACCTCATCCAGCCCTTCCTGAAGGGCGGCAAGATCGGTCTGTTCGGCGGCGCGGGCGTGGGCAAGACCGTCGTCATCATGGAGCTCATCAATAACGTCGCCAAGCAGCACGGCGGATACTCCGTGTTTGCCGGCGTCGGCGAGCGCACTCGCGAAGGCAACGACCTGTGGCTCGAAATGACCGAGTCAGGCGTCATCAAGCCGGGCAAGCCGGCCGAGTCGAAAGCCGCACTAATCTATGGCCAGATGACCGAGCCCCCCGGCGCACGGCTGCGCGTGGCGCTGACCGGACTCACCGTCGCCGAATATTTCCGCGACGGCGAGGGAGCCGACACGCTACTCTTCATCGACAACATTTTCCGTTTCACCCAGGCGGGATCGGAAGTGTCGGCGCTACTCGGCCGCATGCCCAGCGCGGTGGGTTATCAGCCGAACCTCGCCACCGAGATGGGCGAATTGCAGGAGCGCATCACGTCGACAAAGAAAGGCTCGGTCACTTCGGTGCAGGCGATTTATGTCCCTGCCGACGACTTAACCGACCCCGCGCCCGCCACGACTTTCGCTCACCTCGACGCGACCACCGTCCTCTCGCGCGCGCTGACTGAAATCGGCATTTATCCGGCAGTCGATCCGCTGGCTTCTACTTCGCGCATTCTCGATCCCCGCATTGTAGGCCAGGAACATTACGACGTGGCCCAGATGGTGAAGAAGACGCTGCAGACTTACAAAGACCTGCAGGACATCATCGCGATTCTCGGCATCGACGAACTGAGCGAAGATCAGAAGCTCACCGTCGCGCGCGCCCGGAAGATTCAGCGCTTCCTGTCGCAGCCCTTCCACGTGGCCGAGCAGTTCACGGGCGCACAGGGACGCTACGTCAAGATCGCCGACACAGTCAAAGGTTTCAAGGCAATCGTCGAAGGCAAATACGACGACATCCCCGAGCAGGCCTTTTACATGAAAGGGCCGATCGAGGAAGTGCTGCAAGCGGCAGAGAAGATGAAAGCAGCGTAAGAGCAGTGGCCAGGGGCTAGTGGCCAGTGATCAGTCAAGAACTGAAGGCTGACCCTGACCCCTGACGACTGACCACTGAATGGCCGAAGTATTCCAACTCGAGATCGTCACGCCGGAAAAGAAAGTCGTGGAGACCAGGGCGGCCGAGGAAGTCCAGATTCCCGGCAAGAACGGCTACCTCGGCGTCATGCCTGGGCACGCTCCCCTGATCACCGAACTGGCGGTCGGCGAAATCACCTACCGGGAAAACGCAACCGAGCAGCGGCTTGCCGTCGCATGGGGATTTGCCGAAGTCCTGCCCGATAAAGTGACGATCCTGGCCGAAACCGCCGAGCGCCCGTCGGAAATTGATGTGGAACGCGCCCGCAAAGCCAAAGAGCGTGCCGAGCAGCGACTGACCAGCGGCGACCCGACCGTCAACGTCGAGCGAGCCCTCGATGCGCTCCATCGCGCCGAAGCGCGCCTGGATGTGGCATCGCGCACCAGATAACTACCCAACGTTCGCGTGATCGTGAGTCTCCGCCGGCACATACTTCACCGCTGCCGTGCGCTCCAATTTGTCCCACGCAAACTTGCGGCCTTCGAGCGCACGCTTGAGCGTCCTGAACAGCACAATCGAAAATAACTGCCGATAGGCAAAGCGCTGCAGCCACACCTGGCTGAGCAACCACGCGTCTTCCTTATCATCGGGGCGTCGCCGCTCCAGGGCAAAGGCGATCGCTGATGCGAAGAAATCAATCACCAGAAAGGCGAAGAAAAAGGCAACCAGCTTGTGAAAACTCGCGGGATCGGCCGAGTCGGGGTGGAAATGTTTCTGGATGAAATACCAGATCGTGCCCAGGACGAACATGATGTCGATGAGCGGCGACACCAGCGGGAGCAGAATCTGAAAGATAACAATGTTCGGCAGCGCAATCCAGCCTAGCACTCCCTTGCGGGCGAAAACGCCGCGATGCTTGTAGACCGATTGTAGAATGCCGAACGACCAGCGAAAACGTTGGCGCATCAGGCCATTCGCGTTGGTCGGAGCTTCGGTATAAGCCAGCGCCATGTCTTCATATTCCACGCGGTAGCCGCGGCGAAGCAGAGCCATAGTGAGGTCGGCGTCTTCGGCAACCGTATCTACGTGAAAGCCGCCGGCTTCGCGCACCGCCGAAACTCGCCACGCGCCAATCGCTCCCGGCACCACGCTCACCGCACCCAGCACGTCGAGCGCGCGCCGTTCAAAATTCTGGCTGGTGATGTATTCCAACGCCTGCCACCGCGTCCACAAATTCACGCGATTGCCCACTTTCGCATTGCCGGCAATGGCTCCGACTTTGGGATTGATGAAATGCGGCACGAGTCGGGAAATGGCGTCGGGCGCGATGATCGTATCGGCGTCGATGCCGACGAAAAGCTCGGCGTCGCCAATGTGCTCGATGCCGTAATTGAGCGCTTCGGCCTTGCCTGAATTCGGCTTGCTGAGAATCAGAACCGTTCCCGCGGCGGCCTCGGCCGCAAACGCCCGGCGCGCCACTTCGAGCGTGCGGTCTTTCGATCCGTCGTCGATCACAATCACGCGCAGATTCGGATAACTCGAATTTAGCGCCGCGCGCACCGTGCGCTCGATGACTTTCTCTTCATTGTATGCCGGAATCAGAACCTCAACTTTCGGCTTGTAGGATGCAACTTCCGCCGGCCGGCCAAAGATTCTCTCCCGCAGCCGGTCGTACACCGCAGACGCGCCAATGAAGAGCAGTCGCCCAGTCATGAGCAGATCGCCCACCAAAAAGATCCAGGCGATGCCAACAACGCCTACGTCGAACAGCCAGAAGCCCATGCGGTCCAGCCTCGCCGCCCACAGCTCTCCTGCAGGCAGCGGAGCCATCACGTCCGCACGCGTCTTGCCCAGCAGTTCATACACCGGCGCAATCTCGTAGCCGCGGGCGCGGATGCCGTCAATAATCATAGGCAGGGCGCGCACCGTCTCGGCGCGATTGCCGCCGCCATCATGCAGCAGCACAATGTTGCCGCAGCGCAGATCCTCGACCCGGCATGGCGGCAGGTGCTCCAGCACATACGACGTGATTTCTTCCGCCGTGCGGCGCCGGGGCACGTCGCTCCAGTCGTTGGGATCGATCCGGTTGCCCACCGTGATGTAGCCCATCTCCTGCGGAATCTCGAGCGGGCGTACCTGGTCGGCCGTGTCCGGCTCCTCATCGATCGCATAGGGCGGCCGCATCAGGGTGGCGCGAACTCCCACTAGGCTGGCGAAAAGCCGCTCCGTGAGATTGAGCTCCACCTTCATGTACGAGGTCGAAATGTTACTCACATCAGGATGTGTGAAAGTGTGATTACCAATCGTGTGGCCTTCCCGGTAGATGCGCTTCGCGATGCCAGAAAATTTGTCGGTCTGAATGCCGATGAGAAAAAAAGTCGCCGTCGCGTGCTTTGCCTTGAGCACGTCTAGAATTCTCGGCGTCCACTCCGGGTCGGGGCCGTCATCGAATGTGATCGCCACCTTGTTTGGGCTGTATCCGTAGCGACCCACACGGTAGGGTTCTGGCAGGGTCTGAAAGACTTCGTCGGTGATCAGGTGGCTGTCGGCGTCGACGGTCAAATCGCGCGTGCCGTGCGACGGTTTGTCTTCGATCCGCAGAATTTCGCCCTGCCCCTCCATGTCGACGTCGGCTCCGGGCGGTACGTCTTTTAACTTGTCGACCGCGCCGAGATCGCCGGGCACATCCCAAATTCGCCACAGGGAGCGGTCTTCGCCGCCCAACCGCCAGAGCGCGAAGGTCTGAATGCCCAGCGTCTGCGCCGCCCGCATATGGTTCAGCGCCGTGACCGCGTCGAGGAACCAGATATCGTGCCGCAAACCGCGCTCATCCAGATAGCTGAAGTGCGGATTCATCGCGTCGTCGTCGAAATTGACGTCCACATCGGAGTCGCGCGCCGCCAGCCACGCCTCCTGCACACTGACGCTTACGTCGTGCACTTCGGCGGGCAATTTTCCTTTCTTCGGTTTGAGCACCCAGTCGTAGCCGTAATCGGCGATGGCGCAGATGATCTTTTCCTGTGGTATGACTGTCTTGGCGAAATTCAGGTTCTGGACAAACCAGTCCTGCGAGGCCACCGGTCCTGAAGCCGCTCCGGGAAAGTGCTCGTCGTAATTCATGAGCACCACGCCATCGGCTGCGGCCGCAATCGCGGGATAATCGTACTCTCCGTTGTGCGGCGGCACGGCAACATAGAGCTTCATGCCGCGGGCATGCAAATCACCCGACAGTTCCTGCAGTAGCGCGACGTAGCCCGGTTGGCCGCTGGCGGGGAAGGCCTCTAAGTCGATCATGAGGCCACGGAAGCGGCCGGACGAGAGGAATTGCGCCGCCTGCTGGCGAAACGCCTTGCGCGCATCGGGATTATTCAGAAACCCAACGATGTCGCCGACCCAGTCGACTTCGTCAAAGTTGTTCACCATGGGGAAGACTTCCATGCCGGGGTCTTCGGCATTCAGGAACGGCATGACGCGGTCGTCGACGGGGCGAACCACGCCGCTTTTCACCACATCAAAAAACTTGTTGGTCTGATCATCGATGGCTTGCAGGCGGCCGTCCGGCGTCAACACATGCAGCCAGTCGGGATAAAGAATATCGATCTGGCGAGCGTAATCGCGCAGAGACGAGAAGCTGGCGGCATCCCACGGCACGTAAAACGCGGCGCGAATTCCTTCTTCCTGATTGAGCTTGACCTGTGACGCGGCCAGCTTCGACTTGCGATGCGAGCGTGCAGCCAGCCGCTTCTGCCGCTCACGCGCCTTGTCTTTTTCGCTCTCCTTCAGAGCTTTGAAGGCTCGCTTTTGCGGAGAGAACAGCAATCCCGGCAGCGGCTCATCCTTCAAAGCGGTGTAGACGAAAAAAATGACCAGCGCGGAAACGCTCACCGCCAGCACGTCAAACAGCCGCCGCAGGCGTTTCCAGCGGGCGCGTCGGGGATCGTAGAAGACCGGTTCAGCCATGGGGAAACGGCAGGTTTATCGTATGCCGTGTGCGGGACAGGGTCAATTCTCGCGGGTGCGGGGTGAGCCGATTTCTGATTCGATGCGCTTTCGCTTCTGCGGGATGGCCGCAAACGCGCTATCATTCGCTCGGTGCGCGAACTAGTGCGGAACGAAGCGCGGAAAGGCGTACGGAATGACGCCCGGTTTTTCCTCGCGGTCACTCTGGCCGCTGTGGCTCTGCGGTTGTTGTTTGTACTCGAATTCCCCGCGGTCGTGGATGACTCCCGGTTCTATGCAAACATTGCGGAAAACTGGCTCCAGCACGGCATTTACGGCATCACCAACTCCGGCGCAATCGTGCCGACTCTTTCCCGGCTGCCGGGATATCCTGCGTTTCTGGTCGTCATTTTCGCATTGTTCGGCGCGGAAAATTTTCGCGTCGTTTTGCTGGTGCAGGTGCTCTTCGATCTCGGTACCTGCTTCCTGATTGCCGATCTCGCACGGCGCCTGTTTTCACCACGCGCTGCGAAGCCTGCATTTCTTCTGGCCGCCATTTGCCCCTTCCTCGCCAACTACGCAGCCACGGCGCTGACCGAAACCCTGGAAATTTTATTCACCGCTCTGGCCCTGGATCTGGCCATGCGCGGCTTGGGAAGGGATAAAGCCGCGGCGGGAGAACGGGATGACGGCAGGTCGCGCATCTCCGGGAAATGGATTTGGCTAGCCTGCGGGCTGTCGGTCGGCGCTGCCATCCTGCTGCGACCCGACGGCGGCCTTTTGCTTATAGCTATAGGCACGTATCTGCTCTGTATGCTTCTTCGCGCCTTGCGCTCCAAGCGAAATCGCAACGCGGCTGCCATCCTCTGGGCGGGAGTCCTCGTCGCCGTTGGCGCCCTCACACCCCTGGTTCCCTGGACGTTGCGGAACCTGCACACGATGCATCGCTTCCAGCCGCTGGCGCCGCGCTACGCCAATGACGCCGACGAACCGCCGATGAGCGGCTTCAACCACTGGGTCAAGACCTGGATCGCCGATTATGTCTCCGTCCAGGAAATCTACTGGAACGTGCCCGGAGAGCAAATTGACATCTCCCGCCTGCCCAACCGCGCTTTCGATTCGCCACAGCAACGCGACGAAACCAGACAACTCTTCACCGATTACAACAGCGATCACGATTTGACGCCGGAACTCGATGCCCGCTTTGCGGCGCTGGCCAGGGATCGGGTACATGCGTCTGCCCTGCGCTACTACGTGTGGCTGCCGGCGTTGCGTATCGCCGACATGTGGCTGCGCCCGCGCACCGAACTCCTGCCAGCCGATCCGCGCTGGTGGGAACTCGACGACGACGCAGGCTGGCTTGCCGTCAGCCTGGGCTTCGGACTCATCAACCTGCTTTATGTGGCCATGGCGGCTGCTGGAGTGCTCCGCTGCCATAAGTTTCTTGGCGTTGGATTATTTGTTTGGTTTCTATTGTTGCGCTCGGCGTTCCTGGGAACTCTCGAAAATCCCGAGCCCCGCTACACGCTGGAATGCTATCCCGTGGTGATTCTGTTGGCCTCCGCCCTCTTCCAACCACGTGAATAAACTTCCAGATCTGGAAACCGCACCTGTGAAACTGCGTAGTTAAACCTTACAGTCTCGTCCATTCCCTTGAAAATTCGACTTGAACATCGTGGCTGCCAAGTTGCACAATATGCCCCCATCAGGTCCCCAGGGTTTCCGTCCTCAGCAAAAGCCTTGGGCAAGCACTATTTGGAAAAAATCAGACCCGTCCAGGTAAGGTTCGGGTTAGGAGATCACCAATGCGTTCCGGCTCATGGCTGTGGACTTTGTTGGCAGGCGTTTTCCTCGGCACGTTCGCGCTGGCGCAGACGGCAACCACTTCGTTGCATGGCACCGTTTACGACCCCAAGGGAGCTGTCGTCGCTGGAGCCACCGTCACCATCACCAACCCGGCCACAGGGTTCAGCCGGACGACTAAGAGCGGCGATGCCGGCAATTATCAGTTCCTCGAGCTGCCACCTGCCAAGTACGACATCACCGTGAACGCCACTGGTTTCGCCACCATGAACCAGACCGGCATGGAACTGATGGTCGCCACCCCAGCCACATTGAACATCACGATGCAGGTGACGGGCGGAACAATAACAGTGGAAGTGACGAGCGCCGCGCCCCTCGTCAATACTCAGGACGCTAGTATGGGCCACGCCTTCGGCGCCGAGCAGATCGCCAATCTCCCCTTCGAAGGCCGCGACCCTACCGGAATTCTCAGCCTGCAACCGGGTGTGGTGTTCACGGGAAACGGCAATAGCATTGACTCTGCTGCCGACAGCCGTCAAGGCTCCGTGAACGGCGCGCGCAGCGACCAGACCAACGTCGTTCTCGATGGCGTCGACAACAACGACCAACTTCTCGGTACGGCTTTCAAGGGAGCTATTCGCGTTCCCCTCGACGCCCTGGAGGAATTCAAGGTCACCACCAGCAACTCTGACGCCGATACCGGCCGGTCCTCCGGCGGACAGGTGTCTCTCGTGACCAAGAGCGGCACCAATCGCATCCATGGCGGTCTCTTTATCCTGAACCGGCCAAACTTTACTCCGGCCAACGACTGGTTCAACAAGGCCACGGAAGTTGGGGCGCTCGAGCCCAATAAACCGTCGTTCCTTTTGCGCAACACCTTCGGCGCCAATGTCGGAGGGCCGATCATCAAGGACCGCTTGTTCTTCTTTGTCGACTACGAAGGCAAGCGCCAGCGTGAGGATCTGCAGGTGGACCGTGTTGTGCCCGACGCCAATCTTCGTATCGGCAGCATTGCGTATCCCTGCCAAGTCCCCACTGAGTGTGGCGCGAGTGGGATTACGACCCTGACCGCGGCCAACGTCGAATCGATGGACCCCAATTGCAGCACGACCGGGACTTGCCCCCTGGGGCCGGGTCCCAATCCGCTTTTGGCTAGCGCCACCGGTTGTAACCCGAATTCTTCTCAGCTTTTTTGTCAGTATCAGATGCCTAACACTGACGCTGTAGGTTTTGGCCTCGATTTCCGCGGCTTTACGTTCCCATCTCCTTTGCCTCTGAACGAGAACGCTTTTGTCGTCAAGCTTGATTACAGGCTCACCCGAGACGGCAACCACAGCTTGTTTGTGCGCGGAATCATCAACAACGATCGAGCTGCCAATCCGTTTGCGCCCGCAGGCGACACCAATGAAGCTACCAACTCCGGCGGCGAGCAGTTCCCCGGCCAGCCGCAAATGCAGGTTTCGCACATCAACAACAAAGGGTTCACCGTGGGCTATACCGCTACCCTCAGCACTACTCTGATCAATAACTTCCGTTTCGGATATACCAGCCAGTTGATCAACGACGCGGGCCTGCAGACCCAGCAATATATCGACTTTCGCGGCATGGATAACCTCACCGCTGAGACACCGACCGTCAACACCCACGTGCCGGTGAAAAACATCGTCGACGACCTGACCAAAGTCATTGGCAATCACACGCTTCAGTTTGGTGCGAATTACAGATTGGTCGACAACCTTCGGCAATCAAACGAAGAAAACTTTTTCTACGGCCAGACGAACGTGTACTGGCTGAACTTTTCGGCTATAGCCAACACGGGAAGCAGCCTGGATCCCGGAGCCTTCGGATTCCCCGCCGTGGAGTCAAGCTTCGGCACCAGTTACGACTTTTCCATGGCTGCAATGGCCGGTCTGATCACGGAGGTCTTTTCCAACTACGAGCAGAAACCTATCAACAGCCAAACCTTGCAACTGATTCCTCAAGGTCAACTGGTTCCGCGCCACTTCCGCGACAATGAATACGAGGGCTACGCTCAGGACCAGTGGCGGATCAAGCCCAATCTGACGTTCACCTATGGTCTGCGTTATTCGTTGTTGCAGCCGCCGTATGAAACGACCGGCTTGCAGTCTGCCCCAACCATCAGCCTGCACAATTGGTTCCTGCAGCGCGGTCTGAATGCTGCCGAGGGCCAGGCTTACGAGCCTTCCATCCAGTTCAACCTCAGCGGTCCGGCCAATGGCGGATCGCCCTACTGGGCATGGGATTACAACAATTTTGCTCCGCGCGTTGCGGTTGCCTATTCGCCCAAGGCAGACAGCGGGTTCTGGAGAAAGTTGTGGGGCGGTGACGGCATGACCTCCATCCGTGCCGGGTATGGCATCTACTTCGATCACTTTGGCGAAGGCGTGACCAATACTTTCGATCGCAACGGCTCATTTGGCTTGACGACCTCAATCTCCAACGTCGCCGGCGTTCAAAGCGTGGATGGCTCGGCGCGCTACTCTGGCTTGAACACGATTCCCACGACGAGCGCAACGACGACCGGCGTGTGTCCCACAGCTCCCTGCCCTATCGTCGAACCGGCGCCTGGGCCAGCTCTTCCGGTCACTCCACCCTCCGGCCCCGGCCTGGGTGGATTTGCTATCGCGTGGGGGCTGGATGACAAGCTAAAGACTCCCTACTCGCATGTGATCGATTTCTCCATCACGCGTCAGCTACCCTCGAATTTCGTATTCGAGGCCTCATACATTGGACGTTTCGCGCATCGTTTGCTTCAGGAGGAAGATCTGGCCGAACCGGTGAACATGCGCGATCCGAAAACCGGTACGACCTACTTCCAGGCCGTGCAGGCTTTGGCCAAGCAGTACTACCAGGGCACTCCCATCCAGAACATCAGTGCCGCCTCGGTCGGGACCAATTACTGGGAAGACTTATTTCCGGCTGCGGCCGGGCTTTCCATTACGCAGCTGGGCGGGGAAATTGGCAGTCCCGGCACGATCTGCGGCCCCACGCTCCCGGGGATAAACGGACTGCTGTTCCATGTAACTGCTACCCAGGCCATGTATGATCTGTTCGCCTGCTATGCAGGGAATGAAACCACGGCCATCGAGTACGCCGACGTTCCCGGGCTGGTCTATGCCGATTCTTGTTACCCCGCCTGCGCCACGCTGAACGGAACACAAACCGCCGGATACGATTTCTACGACTCCCAATATTCCTCACTCTTCGCGTGGCGCAGCGTCGGCAACAGCGCTTATAACGCCGGCCAGTTCAGCCTGCGGCACAAATCAGGGGGGTTGGAATTCGACATCAACTACACATACTCCAAGTCCATCGACATGGGGTCCAACGCCGAGCGCATCAGCGAGTTTGAGGGCTTCGGCCTGGGCAGCCAGATCATTAATTCCTGGTTTCCCAATCAGAATCGCGCTCTCTCCGATTTCGACACGACGCACATCATCAATGCCAACTGGTTCTATGAGTTGCCCCTGGGAAGGGGCAAGCGCTTTGCTGCCAACATGGGGCGGATCGGCAACGCCGTACTCGGGGGCTGGACGTGGTCCGCAATCTGGCGCTGGTCCACGGGATATCCCTTTACCCTTTTTAGCCCGGCATGGGCCACCAACTTCAATCTGGAAAGTCCGGCCGTGCCTGTAGGCAAGGCATTGCCCAAGACCGGCAGCTACATGGTTCAGCAATCCAGCGGTTTCACCGGTCCGAACGTATTTCAAGATCCCGGGATCACCGACGCCGCTACTAACCCAAACGCGGCTATCAACCTGTTTCGTGCCGAGTTCCCCGGCGAGGCGGGAATGCGCAACGGTATGCGCGGTCCGGGTACTTTCAACATAGACACAAACCTGCTAAAGAATTTCGTCGTCCACGAAGGCCAGGTGTTGACCTTCAACTGGTCGCTCTATAACCTGACCAACACGCCGCGCTTCGACGTGGGCACCATGTCGATCAACGGCAACACATCCCTGGCGACAGTGGGCAGCTTTGGCAACTTCAGTTCAACGCTGTCAAATCCGCGCGTGATGGAGTTTGGCGTGCGCTACACGTTCTAGGCAGGCGGTACGGCCGAAAATAAATGCGGGGCGGAGTTCTTCCGCCCCGTTTTCTTGAGCGTCAAATAGCGTCAAATAAGGTGACCGGCGCGCGTGAGTTCGGGAACCTTATCCTAGCGGCGAGTCGCTCATGCGGAAGCGCGTGCGCACGTGCTCGGAGATCAGCTGGATAGCGGCCCGGTTCTTCACCGGATCGGCCTGCGCCAGATACCGCATGGCTTCGACCAGCACGCGCTGCCCGTCTACGTAGCGAGGATCGGAAGTGCGCTCGCGCCGCCGGCTGCCTAATTTCGGAGGGACTGGAATGGTAAAAACTTTGGCCATGAATGAACCCAACGGAGGATGAGGCCTCAGTATAGCGCCCCCGTGTGCAAATCTCAGCACACTACTTCCTCTTTATATTCAACCACTTACCGCCCCGATATGATCGTCTGCGTCTTGCCCGTGGTCTTCAGCCGGAAAACCTCGTCGGGAATCCTTTTGCCGTTCACCTGAATATTCGAGTACTTCGCCAGCCGGTAGTCGCCCTGCGTCTCGATGAATTTCTGCTGCACCGAGATGCCTTTGTCGAGATCGATCCAGAGAAGGATCTGCTTGAAGTTGTTTCGCAGGCGCGTCGACTTGGGCACCAGTCGCAACTGCGTCGTGACCACTCCGTTGATCTTTTCCGGACCGACATATGTTACGTCGAACTCCTTGACCAGGTCTTGCCCGCTGCCGCCGAAACCGAGCGCGAGGTAACTCTCGAAATCGGAACTGTTCTTGCCCAGGTCGTATTCGGTCACCTGGTCGGGCTTGGGCTGGTACATGCGAATCTTGCCGTCGCTGAACAGGACATATTTCGGTTCGGGTTTAAGTTGGCCGGGAGCGTTGCCCACCATCTTGATGTCGGCCTTCATCTCGATGTCTTTCCCATTGCGGCGATAGTAGATGGTGCCGGTTTGTACGTCGTCCACTTCGTCGATGACTCGCTCGTAGCGGTCCCACTCGAAGTCAGCCTGCGTGGTGCGAAAGCTCGCGGCCGCTTCGTCCATCTTTTTCAACACGGAGTCAAGGGCATCAGCCGGCTGTTGGGCGTAGGCCGCGGAGAAACTCAGCAGGCTCCACAGCATCGCGATGGCGAGCGATAGTGAGAATGGTTTCATCAATGCCTAGCTGGGCGCTGGAGTTATTCCCGTAGGAGCTTACTCACGTCGTACCACGACTTTGTAGCCTTGCGTGCGTCCTTTGCCGTCGCGGACAACGTCATAACTAACGATCGAAACCGCGCCCGAAATCGGCTCGATGATGCGCAGCAGCTGGTCGCGTACCGAGCGGTCATCGCCCGGCGTGATGGCGCTGGCTGCAACCTGGTAGACCAGGCGGCCTTCCCCGTCGGTCGTCACGATGACATCCGTGGGATGCGGATCGCGCGCGATGGGTTTGTCGTTGAAATTGATCACGCGAGGCGAAAGGAAAATGAAGAGCAGGATCAGCGTGACCATGATGTCGTAATGCAGTGTGCCCCGATCGTGCTGCCAGAGAACATAGCTGCGGACTGTGCGCCAGATGGCGTTCATGAGTAGGGGCGCACCGGGCGCCGACGTCGAAATTTCTGCTCTGTGCAAGTCTACTAGCTCCTGGCTTCTAGCTCCTAGCCCTTCAGGTTAGCCAAGAGCTAGAAGCTTCTTTTCGTAATCCTCTCCGCCCCAATGTAGGGCCGAAGCGCTTCGGGGATCACCACGCTGCCGTCGGCCTGCTGATAATTCTCAACGATCGCGACCCACGTGCGTCCCACGGCCAGTCCGCTGCCGTTCAGCGTGTGCACCAACTCGGTCTTGTTCTTGCCTTCCGGCCGGTAGCGGATATTCGCGCGTCGCGCCTGGTACGACTCAAAATTAGAGCACGACGAAATCTCGCGAAACAGCAGCTGCCCCGGCAGCCAGACTTCAATGTCGTAGGTCTTCGCCGAAGCGGCGCCCATATCGCCCGTGCACAGCGTGACGACGCGATAGTGCAGGCCCAGCTTCTGCAGAACTTCCTCCGCGTCGTGCGTGAGTTTCTCATGCTCTTCGTAGGAATGCTCGGGATGCGCGAATTTCACCAGTTCCACTTTCTGGAACTGATGCTGGCGAATGATACCGCGTACATCCTTCCCGTATGACCCGGCCTCGCTGCGGAAGCATGGCGTGTAAGCGGTCAGCAAAATCGGGAGCCGCGATTGTTCGAGTATTTCATCGCGGTAGAGATTCGTGACCGGCACTTCCGCGGTGGGGATAAGCCACAAGTCTTTCTCCCCGTGCGGCACGCGGAACGAGTCTGCGGCAAATTTCGGCAATTGTCCGGTGCCGTACATCGACTGCGAATTTACAAGATACGGCGGCAGAACTTCGGTATATCCGTGCTCGCGGGTGTGCAGGTCGAGCATGAAGTTGGCGAGGGCACGCTCGAGCTTGGCGCCGAGATCCCAATACACCGCGAAACGCGCACCCGTAAGTTTCACGGCGCGCTCCAGGTCGAGAATGCCAAGTTCCGGGCCAAGGTCCCAATGCGGTTTGGGTGTGAAATCGAATTTCGGAGGTGTGCCCCAGCGGCGTACCTCGACGTTGTCGTCGGCGCTCTGGCCGACGGGCACGCTGGAGTGCGGAATGTTCGGGATGCCGACAAGAATGTCGCGCAGGCGCGCGTCGAGATCGGTCGCGGTTTTTTCGAGCGCCTGAATCTGCTCGCGCAGTTCCTTGGTCTGGGCCATGGCCGCCGTAGCGTCCTGGCCATCCTTCTTCAGTTTGGCAATCTCTTCGGACGCCTTGTTGCGCTGCGCTTTGCGGGTCTCGGCCTCGGTAATGGCCTTGCGGCGCTCGGCATCGAGTTCGCGAAAGTCTTTGAGCACGGTTGGATCCGCACCGCGCTGGCGCAGCTTCTCCTCGACCAGTGGCAGGTTTTCGCGGACAAAATTCAGATCGAGCATGGGAACTGAATACTGTATCGGAAAAGAGGCAAGGAATGCACGTAAGTCGTTGAGGCTTCGTCTAAGTCATTGACATTTCATTAAAGGTTTCTAAAACGCTGCAAGAGGCGCGAACTGTCTCCAGACAGAGAATCCTGCGTCAGGAAGAGATCGTCGCTCCCAGGGCCGTTTCCGGCTCAGCAAAGGGCGTTTTAGGAGTCGTTCTCGTTCAAACAGAGACGGCCAAGGAGCAATCGGTCATATGCAATACAGAAACATAAGTACAGTTATGTACGTAAATACCCGGGCAGAGTCCCTGTCAGTTAGAAAGAGATAAAGCAGTGCGGTCCTACTTCGCCGGTGCCAGCGACTGCAAATACGCCACAATCGCCTCGGCGTCCCGCTCGTTGAAGCGGTACTGGGGCATCGGAGGACGCGCGGGCAGGCCGTTGGCTGCGAGCCCAGTCATGAAAAATTTGATGGCCGCGTCTTTTTCCCATCCGGGCAGTCCGACCAGGTTCGCTGATTTGTCAGCCCACACCGGAATCGGAACCGCGGGTTTGAATTCCAAAGTTGCTCCCTTGAGCCGCTGCGCTTCGATTACTTCTCCCTTTTCGTTGTGCGGTGAGTGGCAGTCGTTGCACATACTGGTGCTCTCGACCAGATACCTGCCGCGCGCGATCAACGCTTGTGAGACTGCGTGGGGTTTTGCGGCCTGCGCGGCCGAAATCGGAACCAACACAGCGATCACAATCAGTACCAACCACAGTTTTCTCATGGCCAGATCCTCCGGTCGTTCAAATGAGACAGAGCTGAAAAACTGAAGTCAAACACCGCCCGCGTCATACTAGCACTCAGGAGTCTGCCAGCGGTGCAGTCGTTGGCGGATTTCACTCGCCTGTGTAAACTACCTTGACGATGAAATTCACCCCCCGGTTTTCTGCGGCGTGCGTTTTCTGCGTGCTGGCGGCTGTCGTCTTATCCTCATCCGGCGCAAGTTTTGCTTCCGCTTACAATGGGCGTCCCAAACTGGTCGTCGTCATCGTCATCGATCAATTCCGCGGCGACTACCTGGAGCGTTATCACGATCAATTCGGCGACGCCGGGTTCCGCTTCCTCACCGACCACGGCGCCTACTTTCCCGACTGCAACTACAACTACGCCAACACGCGCACTGCTCCTGGGCACGCTACGTTGTTCAGCGGCGCGTATAGCAATGGTCATGGCATCGTCGCCAACGAGTGGTGGGACCAGAAAAAGAAGCGCATGGTGACTTCTGTCGAGGATGAGGACAGCAAGCTCGTCGGCGTAGAGGGAGACAGGACGGGCGCATCGCCGCACAACCTGCTCGCCGACACGTTGGGAGATGAGCTCAAGCTCGCCACGCAGGGGAAGTCGCGCGTCTTTGGAGTATCATTAAAAGACCGCGCCGCCGTTTTTCCTGCCGGCTTCGGCGGCGACTCCGCATATTGGATCGATCCGAAGAGCGGCGCCTGGGTCACGTCGACCTATTACCGGGATCAACTTCCGCGCTGGGTGCAGGACTTCAACCATACTCGCCCGGCCAAATACTGGGACCGCGACTGGAAGGATGCGCAAGGCACGCTGCTGCGCTCCACCGCGCACCGCAAGGGGAAAGACGGCTCGGAAGCGGGTTTCTACGAAATCATCGGGCCAACCTCGTTCGGCAACGAGTACGAGTTCGAGTTCGCCCGGGAACTGGTGATGTACGAAAATGTGGGCCGCGGTCCGGCCACCGATCTGCTCGCGATCAGTCTCTCGCCCAACGACATTCTGGGCCACCAGGTCGGCCCTGACTCTGCAGAGATGCAACAGATGGCGCTCGATCT
Organism: Candidatus Sulfotelmatobacter sp.; assembly: GCA_030041475.1. Lineage (GTDB taxonomy): Bacteria > Acidobacteriota > Terriglobia > Terriglobales > Acidobacteriaceae > Sulfotelmatobacter. Next base: position 14,770 of record JASHNU010000063.1, on the reverse strand, counting down.
CGATCGCGAACTGGCTGATTTCATTAACTTCCTCGGCCATCAGATCGGGCTCGCCGATGTGTGGATCGCTCTCTCGGCGGATCACGGCGTTGCGTCGCTGCCCACGCAGGTGAAGAAACTGCGCATTCCTGCGGCAAATCTGGGCGTGGCCAAACTCGAAGCACAGATCAATGCTGCACTCACGGCGAAGTTGTCTCCCGGTCATCCGACATCGTATGTGAGGTTGGACTATCCCATGGCCTGGCTTGATCAAGATGCCTTCGCCGCAGCGCATGCCCGCGAGCGCGACGCCGAGACCGCGGTGGGCGAGGCCATGAAGGAAGCCGGACTGCGCGACTACTACACGAAGTCGCAGCTGGCGCTGGGTGAAGCACCGGCGACGCCGCTGGGGCGAAAATACTTGAACAGCTATTCGCCGGAGGGAAGCTGGTACGTGATGGGTGTACCTGAGATTTACACCGTGGGAGGCGCGTCGGGCACGGATCATGCGTCGCCCTACAACTACGACACGCACGTGCCGTTGGCAATCTATGGCCTGCCGTTTCAGCCGGGAACGTATCGCGGGCATGCTGAGCCGGTCGATCTGGCCCCGACGCTGGCTTTGCTGCTCGGAATCAACGCGCCAACGCACTCGGTGGGGCGCGTGCTGACCGAGGCCATCGCGCCTCCTCATCGCGCCGACGGCGCCGTGAAGTCGGGGGAGGCGAGACCATGACTGCTTCCTCAGCCAAGGCCGGGCACTCGGTTCCCGAGCTCAGCGTTAACGTCGCCGGCATCGAGCTCAAGAATCCTGTCATCGCGGCCAGCGGGACGTTCGGCTATGGAGTCGAGTTCGAAGACGTTGTGCGTCTCGCGAAACTCGGCGGGCTGGTGGTGAAGGGCCTCTCGAAAGAGCCGATGATCGGCAATCCTCCGCCGCGCTTGTGGGAGACGGCAGCGGGCATGCTGAACGCGATCGGCCTGCAGAACATTGGCGCGCAGGCATTTTTGGAGGAGAAACTGCCGCGGTTGCGGCAGATCAAGAACATCGTAGTCATTGCCAATGTTTTCGGTTACACGCGCGAAGACTACGAACACACCATCCAAATTCTGAACGAAGGTGAAGGCATCGCCGCCTATGAACTGAACGTTTCCTGCCCGAACACGACGCAGGGAGGGTTGCAGTTCGGCAGCGATCCGCGCACGCTCGATGAGGTCGTCACCACCGCGAAGCGCGTGGCACGGTGGCCGCTGATCGTGAAGCTCTCGCCCAATGTGACCAGCATCGCGCAAATGGCCTATGTGGCACAGGAGTCGGGTGCCGACGCGCTGTCACTCGTCAACACGTTTGTGGCCATGGCCATCGATCCGGTGACCCGCAAGCCGCGCATCGCCAACGTGACGGCGGGGTTGTCCGGACCGGCGATCAAGCCGATCGCGGTGCGCATGGTCTACGACGCCGCTCACGCGGTGAAAATTCCGGTCATTGGCATGGGAGGAATTTCGACTGCGGCTGACGTGGTGGAATTCATGCTCGCGGGAGCGACTGCCGTGCAGATTGGGACCGCCAGCTACTGGGACCCATGCGCCACGGAAAAGATCGTCAACGAACTGGAGGAGTGGTGCCGCGAGCACGAAGTCGCGCGCATCGCCGACCTTACCGGCGGCATGCAGATGGAGTAAGGCGCGGCCCGGCTATCGCGCGCGCTGATTGAGCAGTTCCCCCGTTACATTCCGCGCCTCGACGACCATACACGTCTGCCGGTACACGACAGCACCCTGTCCGCTTACGAACATGCAACCAGGGGGTTGCGCTTTAGAAGGTTTCCGGTTAATATGCAACCGGAGGGTTGCTTATGACGGCTGCTCTTTGTGGAAGGGTGTTTATGAACACAGACCGCATTGAAAAGCGTATTGAACTGAAAGCTCCGGTATCGCGGGTCTGGCAAGCTCTCACGGATCACCGCGAATTCGGCGAATGGTTTGGAGTGAAGCTGGACGGCCCCTTTGCCGCTGGCCAGGTCTCGCGCGGCTGGATCACCTATCCCGGTTACGAGCACATCAAATTCGAGGCCGTGGTCGAGAGGATGGAGGCGGAGCGGTTGTTTTCCTACCGCTGGGCGCATCCCAAATCTCTCGACAAAGCAGACTACTCGCCGGACTACACCGGCGAGCCGACCACGCTTGTCGAATTCCGGCTGGAGAAGACAGCCACCGGCACGTTACTGGTGGTCATCGAATCCGGCTTCGACAAACTCCCGAGCGACCGCCGCGACACTTGCTTCCGCAGAAACGAGGGCGGCTGGGCGGAGCAGATGAAGAACATTGAGAAATATGTTTCGAAATAGATCCGGCGGAGGTCGGGGCCGCTCTGCCACGCATCGATTGCTGGCTGTTCCTTCCGCGGCGCCCATTTTTGCAGCTCTCGGCGACCAGACGCGGCTGCGGCTGCTCGGCACACTCTCGAGCGGGCGGCCGCACTCCATTTCTCAACTCGCCCGCGGATCGGAGCTGACCCGGCAGGCCATCACCAAGCATTTGCGAACGATGGAGAGCGCAGGCATCGTGCACGGTGTTCGTAAAGGCCGAGAAACTTTGTTCGAGCTCAATCCCAAGCCCATTGACGAAATCAGAAAATATCTCGATTCGGTCTCCACTCAGTGGGATCAGGCCCTGGCCCGTCTGAAGGCTTTGGTCGAAGACTCTTAGCTGCGTGACGGTGCGGCAGGCGTAGTTGGGACAGGTGTGGAAGCTCGCTATAGAAGCCGTGTCGCAAGCCGTGTATAGTGTGGCGATGTTTTGCAGGTCGCACGTTCTATGCTTGCCGCTGTTGTGTGCCGCCGCGGGGCTTCCTCCACAGACCAGTCCACGGCAAAGCGCGGTCGAAGCTGCCCGCCAATACACGACTGCGCGCCAAACCGAACTGACAGAGAACTTCGCCAAGTTTCTGGCAATTCCCAATGTCGCCGCTGATCCAGCGGGGCTGAAGCGGAACGCCGACCTGTTGCTCGATCTGCTCAAGGCCCGCGGCGTGGAGTCGCGGCTGTTGACGATTCCCGATGCGCCTGCCGTCGTCTACGGGCAAATCACCACGCGGGGCGCGCAGCATACGATCGTGTTCTATGCGCACTACGACGGCCAGCCGGTGACTCCGTCGGAGTGGGAGATCCCTCCATTCAGTCCCACGGTTCGCAACGTCAACGGGGAGCGGCGCATTTTTGCTCGCTCAGCGGGAGACGACAAGGCCGCGATCTTCGCCCAACTGACCGCCCTCGACGCGTTGCGCGCAGCTAAAATTCCGTTGCGGGCGAATATTCGCTTCGTGTGGGAGGGCGAGGAAGAAGCCGGATCGCCGCATCTTGAGCAGATTCTCAATGCCAACCGCGAACTGGTTCATGGCGATGTATGGCTGGTTTGCGACGGCCCGGTGGACCAGAGCGGGAAGCAGACTGTTGTTTTCGGAGCGCGTGGCGACGCGCATCTGGAGATCACGGTCTACGGCCCGCATCATGGCCTGCACAGCGGGCACTACGGCAACTGGGCGCCGAATCCGGCGATGATGCTGGCGCAGTTGCTCGCCGGCATGAAAGACGAGAACGGGCACGTGCTCATCCCGCATTTTTACGATGGAATCGCGCCGCTATCGCTGCTGGAACGCGAGGCGCTCGCCCGCGCTCCGGTGAACGACCAGATGCTGATGCAATCTTTCTGGCTGGGGCATACGGACGGCTCGGGAAAGCATTTGCTCGAGTTGATTAATCAGCCTTCGCTGAATATTAACGGATTCGCCTCTGGCCAGGTCGGCGCTCATGCCGCGAACGTGATTCCGCCGACAGCCACTGCCAATCTCGATCTGCGCCTCGTGGTTGGCATCGACTGGCGCGAGCAGCAGGAGCGCGTGGTGGACTACATTGGCTCGCGCGGATATTTCATGGTTGACGCCGACCCGGCACAGGAGATTCTCACGTCGCATCCCCTGGTTGCGAAGGTCGTGCGCGACCAGGCGAGCTACAACGCGGTGCGCACTCCCATGGACCTGCCCATCGCGCAGGAAGTGATTCACGCCGTGGAAAGTGCGCGCGGAACCGTGGTGCTGCTGCCCACCATGGGCGGCAGCGTTCCGCTGGGCGCGATGGAGCGCGCCGCGCAGACGCGCACTATCACCGTGCCCATCGCCAACTACGACGACAATCAGCACGCTCCCAACGAAAACCTGCGCCTGCAAAACCTGTGGGATGGCGTGGAGACGATGGCGGCTCTGCTGGAGATGCAGTAACACGAAGGGCGCATGTTAAGGCGAACAGTCATCGTGCTCTTGGCGCTGTGCTCTTGGTGCTCGGCGGGTCAGGGGGCGGGCAACTCGGCGTCGCCAGCACAGACTCCGCAGCGACCGAGGATCATCCGCGTCTCCGGCGCAGTAATGGTCGGATTGGTCGAGCATCGCTCGTTGCCCGAGTATCCTGACGACGCGTTGCGGGCCGGAACCGCAGGCGACGTCATCTTGAAAATCATCATTGACGAGACGGGGAAAATCGTCTTAGGACAGGTGGTAGAGGGCGATCCTCTCTTGGTTGCCGCGAGTGCGGATGCCTTGCGGGATTTTGCGTATCGTCCCTATCAGCTCAATGGCGCGCCGATCCGAGTTGAGACGCAGGTTGGATTTCACTTCGGGATAGAGGGAAGGGGCGACAAGGCCAAAGGCGAAGTAGCTTACCTCTCCGCCATCCCTTTCCGAGAGGAGTTTCGGACCGGAGTGTTGAACGCGGCGGGAGTGTTCGACCTGGCGCCACGCAAGGTGTCGGGCGCCGAACCTCAGTTGCCTCCCGAGCTTGCCGGGATCGCAGGCTCCGTTTACCTCGTGGAGACGGTTGGCGAGGACGGCAAAGTGCAGGACGTAAAGGTCGTGGGCGGCGACAAGCGGCTGGCCGACGTGGTTATAGCAGCGGTGAAGCAATTCGTTTATGAGCCGCGGCTCGTGGACGGAAAGTCGGCAGTGGCCACTATCCAAGCCAGCTATCACTTCGGAACACGCCCGTAGCCGATCCTGGATTCGGATCACTTCCGATAGCGCTCGACCATCTGCTGATAGCGCGGGTCCTGGCGCAGCGAAGCGAAATATGCTCTTCGCCGACTTCATGCGCTCAAGAGCCGCTACCGAGGAATTGTCCCCGGAGAAAAGGGGAGATCCTTCAGTCGAAGTTCTTCGGAGCGAATGAAATCGGCGAGCTTGGACCTGGCTACGACGAAACGCCTAGCCTCGCGTTTCAAGAGGCCCATGCGTGTGAACTTGCCGAGTTGTGTCGTGACCGTTTCCCGACTCGTGCCAATCAAATTGGCCAGATCTTCATGGGTCAGATGGACGTTGATTAGGGTACCGCCAGGAACCTCCTGTCCGTGTTTTTCGCTTAACTGGAGGAGCACTTTAGCTAGGCGGTGATAGGACCAGGTATGGCCGAATCCTGCCAGTCCCCTCTCCACCGTGGCCAATCGCTTCGAAAGCAGCCGAATAAAGTTCAGAGCGAGGGTGGGGACGGCCGACAAAAGCTCCACAAAAGATTCGTGGGAAATGACCGTGACCAGAGAATCCTCAGTGACAATGGCCGTGAAAGGTCGCTTCTCCTCGGAGAGAAGGAGTTCGCCGAAGAGCTCATCGGGCTTAAGAATGTGGAGAATGGTTTCCCGCCCTTGATCGGAGAGGGAAATGAGCCTAACCATGCCTTGTTTCAGGACGTAAAGGGAATGAGCAGACTCGCCTTCCTGGAATATCGTTGCCCCACTGGGAAACCACTTCTCTGAGCAGAGGCTGGCGATCTTCCGCGCATCCTGCCGCGATACCCCTTGAAACAAGTCGAGGGCGCTAACGAAATGCGGCCACACCTTCTTGGCAGCGACGGGGAGTTGCACCGAGGATGCTAGCACCAGGCTGCTCGGGAGTTCAACGCCCGGCTATTAGCGCGAACCCGGACCTCAGGAAACGTCGTACTTTTGCAATACTTCCACTTTCCGATTCGGCCTTGAACCACCCTAGCCAGCTGAGGTGCCGCCTGTCGTGCACCAGGGCGAGGAGCACTATGCCGAGGAGGCTCAGGGCGTCGCACAAGTACGCCATGGGCAGGACATCATGAGGTGAGTCGAGGTGGGCGGAAGCAGGAGGTGGGTCGGCCGTATAGAGGGCGCCTCCGAAGGCCAAAGGGGCGGCCCAGCTGACCCATTCCGGGTCCAATGAGAAAAGGATCGAACTATAAACCACGCAGATCACCCCGAACGCCAGCAATTCCTTCACGGTGCAGAGCGGCTCTTTCGCGGGATCTCCCATCGCGAATTCTCCAGTCAGAACTTTAGGTCAAGTTCAGCGCAAGTTCCGTGAGAGCTTTCACAAGTGAAAAAAAATATCGTCAGGCGATAGTTTGTGGGCGCAGCCGGGATATTCGGGTGGGGGACTTACTTTCCCTGGCGATTTGTGAAAGGTTTCACAGATATTTCTTAGAGGTTTCACAGACAATCCGTCAGGCCTTCGCGAAGGGAGAACAATCTTATGGCGGAATTGGCAGACAGTGGTATTTGCAAGGAGTGGTGGGCGAACCCAGCCGTAGTGGGGCTAATGGGCTTCGGCTTGACGACCATGGCGACGGGTCTGCACAACGTCGGATACTGGAGCGCTGGACCGACGTTGGCGCTAGCCATCACCTTCGGAGGCACGGCGCAATTCATTGCTGGAATTGTGGACCTTCGGAAAGGAAGCATCTTTGGTGGGTCCGCGTTCATGAGCTACGGCGCCTTTTGGTGGTCATTATTTGTGCTGCTGTATGTGCAGCCGAAGACGGGAATCCCGGCGGGTCACCCCGAGGAGCTTGGTTTTTTCCTGATGTGGACACTGTTCACATTAGCCTTTTGCATTGCGGTCCATGGCATCGGGAAGTTCCTGGCAGTCCTGTTCTGGCTGCTTTTGTTGGCGTTTATCTTGCTCGACTTCGTGGTCCTTGGGAAATGTCCCGCATCCGTAGCAGGATGGGAAATCTTTTTGACAGGGCTCGTTGCCTGGTATATCGCCATGGCGACGTTGGCGAATACAGTTTACAAAAGGAAGGTTCTGCCGCTTGCGTAGGGCGGCAGCGTTCCGCTGAGCGATGGAGCGGGCCGCCGAGACGCACACCATCACCGTGCCCATCGCCAACTACGACGACAATCAGCACGCTCCCAACGAAAACCTGCGCCTGCAAAACCTGTGGGATGGTGTGGAGACGATGGCGGCTCTGCTTGAGATGCAGTAACAATGCGTATACTCCGTCAATGAAGGCGGGTGGGAATGACGCCCCGGCGACTTGCCGACTTTGGCCTGCCCCGCCATGCACTCCCGATTGAAATCGGACTTGCCGGAGGGCGTAAGATATTGGCAAAGTGAAACCTTCACGGGACGTGCTCGCGCCTTTTGTCATGGGGCGCAATGCACGGGAGGCGCTTATGCCGGTTCTGGCGAGCAGACTCTGCAGTGACGACCGTGGCCAGGACATCGCCGAGTATGCGGTGATGTTGGCGGTCATACTGGTGATCGTTGTGGGGACGATTCAGCTGATTGGATCTAATGCGAACACGGTCTTTTCCAACGTGGCCAGTTCGCTGCAATAAGTCAGGCACATCGCCGGCTCTCCCATTGGGCTGCACCTTGCGCGTCGAGTCCTGCCCGGTGAGTCCTGTTCGGCGAGTCATGCCCTTTCCTTATCGCCGAAGTTTCTCCCGCCTATTTCTGCGGCTCAGGCCAAACGTAGATCACCACGTAGGTGAGGCCCGCAGTGAGAAGCAAAGCGGCCAGATGGGGGTGCGCAGGCCAGATTTTCCGCATGAAGCCCAGCATCCACGCTCCGGTTCCGATTACACTGGCAATCAAGGAGGCCAAAGTCTTCATGAAGTCACGCCCGGGGCACATCCTGCCGGCTTGAGATCAATATACCTGAGGGATGAAATCCGATTGCAGCTGCAGCGATTGGGCTATCGGCCGTGCGTATACCAGATGGAGCCGGGAGACTTATAGTCGCGGCCTTCGCCCCAGACGGCGTGAGTGACGCCCTCGTTGTCGATGGCCAGCGAGAAGTAGTCGCCGAAGGGGAAGCGAAACCCGGGGGGAAGAATGTAGTCGTAACCAGTGGCTGCGCCAGAAAGGCGATTCTCGGCGCTCCAGGTGGCGCCGCCGTTGGTCGAACTGCGGTAGAAAGTGTTCCACAGCGGATGTTCAGGATGGCCGGGCTCGCTGGCGCGTGTGTCCATCCATGCGATGCGAACATCGCCCGCGGCGCCCGCGACAATAGCGGGAAAGCAATGCTCAACGCTAGATGGTGCGGCGGAAACGTTGGCGCGCGCTGACCACGTTGCACCCCCCGTGGTGGAAGACGAAAAGTAGATTCGTTCCGGACCGCCATTCGCCGATCCAGCGTTCCACAAAGCGTACAGAGCGCCCGCGGCGTCGGAAGCCAGTGTGATCTGCGCTCCAAGATATCCCGTCTCGCAGTTTTCGCGCGCACACTCCGGGGGCGCGCCGGAAACATCGAGCAGCAACGTCAGCCACGAGCGGCCGCCATCGGTCGATCGGCTCAGATAAATACTGACCGGCTGCGCCTGCATCTCACGCCGGGCATAGGCGGTCCAGCCGAAGTAAACGTTCCCTGCGGGATCAACCGTGGCCCCACCGGAGAGTGACCATCCCGGCGAGGCGTTGGGATTTACTTCGGACCGCGTGAACGTTTGTCCGGCATCGTGCGACGCGGCGACGAAGAAATTCTCTTCATGATTGAAGCCAACATAGACGTCGTTGCCTTGCACCGTCAGCACCGGCTTGTCGGCGTCCTCAGTGCCTCGCTCGGCCCAGGCAAACGACCAGGTCTGGCCGAAGTCGAGCGAGCGGGCGACGATAACGTCCCGCTTGTTGTTCTGCAGCCACGATGCGTAGACGGTCTGCCGGTCGGCGGGATTTACGACGATCTGCGGATCGAACTGGCCGGTGGGAAAGGGAAGCAGTGGGCGCGACGGTTGCCACGTGAGTCCGTTATTGCTGCTCACCTCGAGCGCGATCGTTGGCACCGTGCAGCCCAGGCAGCCGGGCACTGCACCATATTGCGGATAGAGCACGTAGATATGACCATGACCGTCGGCCGCCATCGCGGGCTCCCACTGGTCGCCGGAACGGTAGCCGAGGCGCGTCTGCGGGAGGAATCCCGAGACGGCTTGCGCCATCGCCTGCGAGGCCAAGAATGCGATCAGCAGGACGAGTGCAAGTTTTTGCAACATCTTCAGTGAGCGCGGCGCGGTCTGGAGGCCGATCTCTGAACGAGCCTTTCCTGAACGAAACTGGAGTGACGAAACCACGGAAAATTTGACCTTGGTAGAATCCAGAACGCCGTTAGAATCTAGGACACCGCGAAACCCTGCCCCTCGGACTGTATCGCGATTCCACGGGAGGGTCAATCGCCCAGCCGTGTTATTCACTAGCTTTTGACAAGTGTGTGACATTGGCGGCGTTTCGTCATCTAATTTGGTGAGAATTGGGGAAACCAACGTAATGCCGAAGGCAGGATTCGAGGGACCTCCTGCGCTTTGAGTTTTTGAATCTACTGTCAAATCAGGGAGCGGACTGAAATGGAGAAGGCCACATTTGCAGCAGGATGTTTCTGGGGCGTGGAACACACGTTCCGGCAGATTCCGGGCGTCGTCTCAACCCGCGTCGGTTATACGGGTGGAAAAACCGAGAATCCCAATTATAAGGAAGTCTGCACCAACGGCACGGGCCACGCCGAGGCCGTGGAAGTCGAGTTCGATCCCACCCGCGTGAAATACACCGACCTGCTCAAAGTTTTCTGGGAGAACCACGATCCCACGCAGTTGAACCGTCAGGGGCCGGATTGGGGCACTCAGTACCGCTCGGCCATTTTCTATCATTCGCCGGAGCAGGCCGCCGAGGCTGAAGCCTCGAAGAAGGCACTGGAAGACGCGCATCGCTATGCCAAGCGCATCGTCACCCAGATTGTTCCGGCGGTGACGTTTTATCCCGCCGAGGATTATCATCAGCAATATCTGGAGAAGCGCGGGCTGGCCAGCTGCCACATCAAGTAAGAGGCCGTGTCATCGGGGGGGGCGAGCGTTCCTTGCGCTGCGAAGAACCGGCCCTGAGCGGACTGGACGTCTTGGCGCAGGTTCACGCGCTGACCGGCTCGCGTGGCCGGAAGAAGAACAGCAGCACGAAGCCGCCGATATAAAACAGCAGACTCTGCTGGAACTCAGAACCGCGCAGACGCAGCACGAGGCCAAACAGGGCCAGCACTTCACACAGGGCGTAGGTCGTCAAGTAACCAGTGCGCCAGTGATTAAGGCTGATCAGGTCATCAGGTTGAGTGGCTAGGATGGTTGCGGCGCGCAGGACCAGCGTGCGGCGCACCACAAAAATCGTCCCCACAATGCCCACCGCGAGCGTGCTGAAAATGTAGCTTAACTCCGGATCCACCGTGCGCGCGCGCGGCGCCCACAGTTCTCCCAGAGCACCGTACAGCAGGATGCTCGCCAGCATAGACCACTGCACCGCCCGCAGTGTCTTCAGGGCCCGGTTCATCTGAATAATTATTCTCGCGCGAATTGGGGGGAGAACTGCAGGAACATTCTACGGCGGAATCCCTTTGTGCAATACTTTTTTCTGATTCAGGTCCCGTGGGAGTGCGACTCGGGCGCTCGTCCCGGACGCAGGCGCAGGAAGATCTGGAATGGGAAAGTTTCCATACGCCGCGCGCACGAGATCCACTGCATGGTTTAAGTCCCGGTGATCTTGATGCGCAGTTCTTCGGGAAGGCGCTGGCGGATTTCCTCCGGCAGGCGGTCGTGCACGCGGCGAGCACCCTCTTTGGCTGCGTCCAGCACGGTGACCGGAGCAGGCGTGGCCACTGCCACGACCAGCCAGATCAACGCAGAAAGGGCAAAGCCGGCGAGGGCGCCAATTTCGAGCCAAAACGCATACGGCGGGCGGAAGTGGCGGATTACGCCAAAGGCCAACAGAAAAACTCCGGCTGAGACGGAAGCCAGGGCGATCAGAGCCACGTCAATGATGCGGTGCATTTGCTGGCGGCTGCGGCAGCGCTGGCAGGCGACGAGATGCCGTTCGTAGTCGCCGCGCATCTCCGGTGCCAAGCCGGAAATGTCATACCGCCAGCCTGCCAGAGTCTTGCCGACCATGGGATCAATGCACTGCTGACTCATGCGTGAATGTGAATTCGTTTACAAGCAAATCGGTTCCAGCGCTTCGGCCTGCGAAGCCAGAAGCAGCCGGTTGCAGAACAGGCCGCCCCGCTTGGCCAGCGCCCGTTCCGCCTGCCTGCGCGCGATTTCCGGGTGGTTGTTCTCCTGTGAGAGATGCGCCAGCACAACAAACGTTGCACTATTATCATAGTCGCTACTAAGGAAATCTGCGAGAGCTTCGTTGGAAAGGTGGCCCACGCGGCTCATCACGCGCTGTTTCACGCACCACGGATACGGCCCCACGCGCAGCATTTCCAGATCATGGTTCGACTCCAGCACCAGCACATCGCAGCCGCGCAGGTGATCGCGCACGCTCGCCGGAATGTATCCGAGGTCGGTGGCGAAGCCGACTTTCACGCCTTCGGTGCGGAAGGTAAAGCCGACGGGATCGGCGGCGTCGTGCGGAATGGTGAAGGGTTTGACTTCGATGTCGCCGATCTGAAAGCGGTGGCCGGATTCGAAGCGCTCAAGTTTTTCGAGATTGGGCCGTTCGCCGTTTTCAGCGCGCAGGGCGCGGGCCCAGGCCTGATGCGTGGCGCCGGTCATGAAGACTGGGATGCGCAAGCGCTTGGCCAGCGTTGCCAATCCGTAAATGTGGTCGGAATGTTCGTGCGTGATGAGAATCGCGGACAGCGAATGCGGGTCGTCGCCCAGCGCCTTCATGCGTTTGAAGGTTTCGCGGCAAGAGACGCCCGCATCGACGAGAATTCTCGTGCGCGCGCTGGCCACAATAGCGCAGTTGCCGCGGCTGCCCGAGGCCAGCATGGAGACGGACACACCCATGCTCGTGAGCATACGCGTGTGAGCTGTGGATCAGGGAGTAACTGAATAGTTATCCACTACCTTTGGAGGTTCGAACTGGAATGGCTGAGAGAATAGCGGAAGAACGAATGGCCATGCCCTCGAATAATGAGGAACTGTTTCACGAACTTATGTATTACACGCTGGCGCACCCTGATCCCGCGTTCATTCACCAGAACGTAGTCGATGCGTATGCAGCGCAGACCGCCGGCTCGGAGACGAAGAACATCACGATCGTGTTTGCCCTGGTCGGACTGTACTTGAGTGTAGAGAAAGATCTCACCGGAAGGCAGGTGCAGAAGGTGCACATGCAACTGGCGAAGCGCCGCCGGCAGTGATTCCGGCCGCAGCTGCCCAAGGAGCGCGGCTCCATTGGTATCTCTGACGTTCTCGCCGCTGCACCTGGCTTGCAAAGGGATACCATGATTCGCAACTGGTGCGCGTCGGTGTGGGAAGCTTGCCAGCAAACCCGTCCGCAGATTGTGGAATTGGCGAAGGATGAGCTGGGGATCGGCTAAACGGAAGCGCCCGGCCTACTTTCCCTGCCGCAGGTTGTCGATGACCGCGCGCATGATCGAGCCGCCGTAGGCGCCCGCAATGCCCGGCAGGAATGCGAGAAACGATCCCCAGATTTGCGCGTGCGTCGCTTTGACGCCCAGAACCTTGTAGGCCAGGAATTCAGTGAGCGGAATGAAGACACCGACCACCAGCACCCAGCGCCACGGCCATCGCCGTCGAACGAGGCCCAGCACCATGCACGAGGCGAGCACGAGCAGCGCGGTGAACAGCAGATCATTCACGACGACATCGGCTACGCCCGCGCCGATGCCGCAGAGCGCAGCTAAAAGGTAAAACGGAGCGTCGCTGCCACGTCCTGCCTTCATGTTTGGAAAATCGTTTCACAATGAGGCACGGAGGCACGGAGAAATCCAATGGTTGTTTCCTTGTCTTCTCTGTGTCTCCGTGGTGAAAACTTACATTAATACTTATAGAACCCTCGCCCGCTCTTGCGTCCCAGCCGGCCCGCGTCGACCATTTTGATGAGCAGCGGACATGGCCGGTACTTGGGATCTCCCAGGCCCGAGTGCAGCACGCCCATGATGTCGAGGCAGACGTCGAGGCCGATGAAATCGGCTAGCGCCAGGGGGCCCATGGGATGCGCCATGCCCAGCTTGAAAACTTCGTCGACGGCTTCCGGCGTGGCCACGCCCTCCATCACGGCGTACATGGCCTCGTTCAGCAGCGGCATGAGCACGCGGTTCGAGACGAAGCCGGGCGCGTCGTTGACTTCAACCGGCGTTTTTTCGAGCCTCAGCGAAAGATCGCGGACGCTCTCAAACGTTTCCTGCGAGGTGGCCAGCCCGCGGATGACTTCCACCAGCTTCATCACTGGCACGGGATTGAAAAAGTGCATGCCGATGACTTTGTCAGGGCGTTTGGTCTGTGCAGCGAGTTTCGTGATCGAAATGGAAGACGTATTCGAGGCCAGGACGATGTCAGGCCGCGTTAGCCGGTCGAGATCGCGGAAGATTTCCGTTTTGATTTCGAATTTTTCGGTTGCGGCTTCGATCACGAAGTGGCAATCGGCGAATTTTGCGCGATCCGTCGTAGTCTGAATGCGGCCCAGTGCGGCAACGCTCTCGGCAGAGGTGATCTTCCCCTTTGACGTTTCGCGCTCCAGGTTTTTGCTGATGGTTCCGAGCGCACGATCAAGAAAACGCTGCTCCACGTCGCACAAGACCACGTTGTATCCGCAGCGGGCAAAGACGTGGGCAATGCCGTTGCCCATGGTGCCTGCGCCGATGACTCCGGCGCGTTGAATGTTCATAGGAGTGCCTCGCTTGATCTCCGGGAAAACCTTCGAGTCTACCACCTGCCCGGCGCGAGCGTATCATAGAAGGTTTTCATTCTCGCATCTTCTCTCTGAATGGACGGTCCTCATGCCCACCAAAACCATTATCGAACCCTTTCGCATCAAGAGTGTCGAGCCGATTCGCTGGACCACGCGCGCCCAGCGCGAAGAACTTCTGAAAAGCGCGCACTACAACCTCTTCCTGCTGCATGCCGATGACGTTCTCATCGACCTGCTCACCGATTCGGGCACCGGCGCGATGTCGACGCACCAGTGGGCCGCGGTGATGGAAGGCGACGAAAGTTATGCCGGCAGCCGCAGCTTCGAGCGCTTCAAAAACTCAGTGCAAGACATCTACGGCTATAAACACGTCATCCCAACGCACCAGGGCCGCGCCGCCGAGCGCATCCTGTTCGGCGTGATGTGCAAGAAGGGCGACGTGGTTCCCAACAACACGCACTTCGACACCACGCGCGCCAACGTGGAGTTTACTGGCGCCGAAGCTGTCGATCTGCTCGTCCCGGAGGGCCGCCAGCCGGCGCTGGCGCATCCGTTCAAAGGCAACATGGATGTGGCTGGGCTCGAGAAGCTGATTGGCCGGGTGGGCCGGGAGCGAATTCCGCTCGTTATGCTCACGGTGACCAACAACTCCGGAGGCGGCCAGCCGGTGTCGATGGAAAACGTCCGCCGGGTGAGCGAGGTGTGCCGGCGGTGTGGCATTCCGCTCTACTTCGACGCCGCGCGCTTTGCCGAGAATGCGTGGTTCATCAAGGTTCGGGAGAAGGGATACGAGAGCAAAACGCCCAAAGAGATCGCGGGCGAGATGTTCGCGCTGGGCGACGGCTGCACCATGTCGGCGAAGAAGGA
>JASHNU010000062.1 GCA_030041475.1 Candidatus Sulfotelmatobacter sp. | reverse complement strand
CGGTACCCTCGACCCGATGGCCACCGGGGTTCTGCCGCTGGTTATCGGCAGCCTCACGCGCCTCGCCCAGTTCTACACTCATGCCGAGAAAACTTACGAGGGCACGATCCGCTTCGGCTTTTCTACCGATACCTACGACGTGGAGGGCGAACCAACGTCTCCAGCGCAGACGGTCAGCCTGTGCCTAGATGACGTGGAGGCGATGGCCGCGCGTTTTCGCGGCGTGATCGAGCAAATTCCACCTCCATTTTCCGCGAAGAAAATTCAAGGCGTCCCCGCCTACAAGCTCGCGCGCAGGCACAAAGACGTTGTGGTCAAACCAGTGCAAGTTGAGATCCAGGAATTCGACATTCTCGCGGTCGAAACCGATCGTGCTTCTTTTCGCGCCCGCGTCGGCTCCGGCACCTACATGCGTTCTGTCGCCCACGATATGGGCCAGATTCTCGGTTGCGGCGCGCATCTGGAATCGCTGCGCCGCACCGGCGTTGCGGAGTTTACGCTGGAAGATGCCCACACGCTGGAAGAACTTGCTGACGCCGGGGAATCACTCGACGAGCTCTTCGTCCATCCCCGCAAGCTGCTTCCGCAGCTGCCCAGCGTGACCGCCGACGAGCTCACCGCCGCGCGCATCCGCAACGGCCGAACGGTCAATTTGCCGGAACTGTCCCGCTCCCGCCAGGTGAAAGTTTTCTGCGGGCAAAGGGAACTGATCGCCATTGCGACCCGCGTGGCTGGCACGCTTTTCCACCCTGGAATCGTGCTGCCGGCGACCGGAGCTTCTGTTTGGTCCTAGCGCATTCGATGTCGAGGTCCAAGCCTTGACCGCAACTTCCATCACCTTTACTGTTGCAGTGAAGGCATGAAACTCTCCGTCGTCATCCCCATCTACAACGAGCGCGCCACGCTGCGCCAGGTGGTGGAGCGCGTTCTCGCGGTTCCGCTGGAGATTGAATTGATCTGCGTCGACGACGGCTCTCGCGATGGTTCGCGCGAGATTCTCCATGAGCTCGAAGCCGGTCATCCCCAGGTTCGAGTGTTCCTCCAGCCAAGGAATATGGGCAAAGGAGCTGCCCTGCGGCGCGGTATTCAGGAGTCCACCGGCGACTTCGTGATCATCCAGGATGCCGACCTCGAATACGACCCGGCCGAATACCCGGTTCTGCTGCGGCCGTTGATCGAGGGCAAGGCCGACGTAGTCTATGGTTCGCGCTTCTTGGGGTCGGGGCCGCATCGCGTGCTCTATTTTTGGCACTTCCTCGGTAATAGCATCCTGACCCTGATTTCGAACGCGCTCACCAACATGAACCTGAGCGATATGGAGACCTGCTACAAGGTCTTCCGCCGGGAAGTGATCCAGGCGATTCCGATCGAAGAGAACCGTTTCGGCTTTGAACCGGAGATTACGGTGAAAATCGGGAAACGCAACCTGCGTGTCTACGAGGTCGGCATCAGTTATTGGGGACGAACGTACGAAGAAGGGAAAAAGATTGGATGGAAAGATGGCGTCCGCGCCCTCTGGTGCATGGTCAAGTACACGCTTCGGGAGCCGCGAGTCAGGCCGGCTGCTGCGGAAAAGACTGGAGAATCAATGGTGCAAGGCGAGGGGAGTGGGCGGGAGAGTGGGGAGGTCGGCAATGTCCGATAACAGGTATTATGTAAAGTTGTGCCGATAGCCCTGCGCCGCGGCAGAGCCGCTCGTTTGTGGTGAGAACTTCCGCGGCCGCAGCAGGCTTCCCGAAAGCCTACATCTTGTACTTGCCTAAGTCTTCGTCGTTCAGGCCTTCCAGCCATTTACGCAACTCATCGCTGCTGACTCGTTCCGAGAGGTTTGCGGCCAGCTTCGAGTTTTTCAGAACCACTTCATCCACAAAGATGGGGCAATCGACGCGCAGTGCCAGCGCCAGCGCATCCGAGGGCCGCGAATCAATGCTAATCACCTCCCCGCTACGCTCGAGCCAGATGACGGCGTAGAAGGTGTCTTCGCGCAGCTCCGTCACAACTACCCTGTGAACCTGGGTCTCAAGGCCGGTCAGCACGTTCTTGATCAGGTCGTGGGTCATGGGCCGCGGCGTGGTTACTTTTTCCATCTCCAGCGCAATGGCCTGGGCCTCGTACGCGCCCACCCAGATCGGCAGGACGGTATCTCCGCCCACGTCCTTCAGAATCACGATCGGCGTATTGGTCACTGGATCCATCAGAAGCCCGCGGATTGTCATCTCAACTTCCATCGTGAACTCCACTCCACGCCCAACGTGCCCTCGGGCCGTTCCTCCTTATACCACCATTTTGCCGACAAGGCTGTTTGGAAAGCTACCCGTCACCAGAACTGGCGCGTAGCCTCCCAAGACGGGCCCTGGCAAGCCGGGGGCTGGCTGGGCCTCCACTGTAAAATTGAGGGTTTTGTTCGAACTCATGCGGCCGATCCATTGGCCACGAGTTTCGTTATAGCCTTCAACCATTACCTCAGCAACTGTGCCGATGTATTTCTTGTAGCGCGCGATCTGTATTTCTTTTTGCTTCACCATCAGAATCTCAAGCCGGCGCGCTTTCTCCTCATCCGGGATGGCATCGTCCAACTGGAGCGCGGGCGTGTTTGGCCGCGGCGAGTATTTGAAGGAAAACACGCCGTCGTAACCCACTTCATCCAGGAGTGTCAGAGTCTCGGCGAAGTCGGCTTCAGTCTCGCCTGGAAAGCCGACGATTACATCCGTTGTGATGCTGATCTCGCGCTTCGCCGCCTTGATCCACGCGATGCGTTCCAGGTACTCCTCGCGGGTGTAGAGACGCTGCATGGCATCCAGCAGGCGCGTCGAGCCGGTCTGCACCGGCAAGTGAATGTGATCACAGAGAGCCGGAACTGCGGCAATGGCCTCCACGATGTCGCGCCCGAAGTCCCGGGGGTGCGAGGTGGTAAATCGAACACGCTTGATCCCGGGAACCTCCGCCACGGCCACCAGCAACTCGGCAAAGGACCGCCTTTTGGTCGCGTCGCTGGTCGGATCCCTGTATGAATTCACATTCTGGCCGAGCAACTGAATTTCCGTGTAGCCGAGATCGGCCATCTGGCGCGCCTCGGCCAGCACCGACTCGGAGGTCCGGCTGCGCTCTTTACCGCGCGTGAACGGCACGACGCAGTAGGCGCAGAACTTGTCGCACCCCTCGATGATCGTAATGTAACCGCGGTGCGGGTTGGTGCGGGCGGTGAATTCCGTCTCGAAACACTCGTCGGTTTGGCGGTCGTCGAGCCCGGTCGACCGGTTCCCTGCCTCGATTTGCACCAGCATTTGCGGTAGATTGCGGTACGATGCCGAACCGCACACCAGCGACACGTGCGGGGCGCGCTCGAAAATTCTTTCGCCCTCCTGCTGCGCCACGCAGCCGAGCACGCCAAATTTCTTCCCCTGCGCCTGCAGCTTCCTGTAGTCGGCTAGACGGTGGAAGACTCTCTGCTCGGCTTTGTCGCGAATCGAACAGGTGTTGTACAGGATCAGATCGGCCTGCTCGACCGTTTCCACCTGGCGGTAGCCTTCCTGCAGCAGTGTCCCCACGACCTTTTCCGAGTCGTGGACGTTCATCTGGCAGCCGAAGGTTTCCAGGTAAAAAGTCTTCTGCCCGTCTTCTTCTGGAACCCCAGACATATAGGGGAAGTATAGCGCGGCAGGCAGCGAACCGCAGTTTCCCTGCTGGCGGCTGGTGCCTGCACCGCTAAAGTGGCATCAATTAGAATCGAATAGTCGCGAGCATTTTTCGCGAACAATGTGGATGTGGTGGATGCCACACCGTGACGGACGATCCGCCAATGACCATCGGAGTTCTGGCCCTGCAGGGGGATTTCGACGCCCACCGCCGCCGGCTTGAAGAGCTGGGCGCGCAGGTTGTGCTCGTGCGGAAACCTGACCAACTGGACCAGATCGATGCCCTCATCATTCCCGGCGGCGAGTCGGGGACTTTTCTGAAACTGCTGGGCGAAGCCGGATTCGAAAAGCTGAAACAGTTCGTCAAAATGAAGCCCACGTTCGGGACGTGTGCAGGGGCGATTCTGCTCGCCGCGGAAGTAGAAAACCCGAAACAGACAGGACTGGGCGCGCTCAACATCCGCATCCGCCGAAACGCCTATGGACGCCAGATCGACAGCTCGATCCGCGAGGGCAAGTTCTTCGCAGACCGCTGCGTGGGTGACAATGGCGCTCAGGGTGCGGAGCAGCACGGCTCCCCGCTCGAAATGGTTTTCATCCGGGCGCCGAGGATTGTCGACGTGGGCAAGAACGTGGAAATACTCGCCACAGAAGGCAACGATCCGGTAGTAGTGCGGCAGGGCAAAACTATGGCGGCAACCTTCCATCCTGAACTCTCCGAAGATACGCGCGTGCACCGCGCATTTCTGGATCTGGTTCATAACGATCTGGTCGAGAAGGGTGCTGGTTGACAGTCGCTTGAGGTCACGAGACATGTGCCGAAACATAAAGACTCTGTTTAACTTCGATCCTCCCGTCACCGATGAGGAAGTCCGCGCCGCTTCCCTGCAGTTTGTGAGGAAGATCAGCGGCTTCAACAAACCGTCGAAGGCCAATGAAGCGGCATTCCTCGCGGCGGTAGATGAAGTGGCCGCAGTTTCATCCCGGCTGCTGCACTCGCTCGAAACCAGCGCTGCACCCAGAAACCGCGAAGAAGAAGCGGCGAAGGCCAAAGCGCGCGCGGCAGTCCGCTTCGGGACATGAGGTTCTGTGGTGCGGTCGTCGGTGAGTTGTGTGTCGCGGACCTGTCAACGCTGTCATCCTGAGCGAGCCGAAGAATCCCTATCCCGAAAAAGTACTTGACAGGCGAGTCGCGTAACTGTATGGTTACATATTATGCGTCACCGTTCGGTTACATATTCTTCGCCCCAGGCGCGCGAGGCTACCTTCCAGGCTCTGGCCGATCCGACCCGCCGAGCGGTTCTGGACCTGCTCCGCCGAGGTGCCCAACCGGCCGGCCAGATCGCCGGCGCCTTCCCTGTTTCACGTCCCGCGATTTCAAAGCATCTGCGTCTGCTGCGGCGCGCCCATCTGGTGCACGGCCACCGGGAGGGCCGCCACCGCGTCTACCATCTCAATCCCGAGCCGCTCCGTGCTGTCGACTCCTGGATCGAGCAATACCGGCAGTTCTGGACCGCCAGTCTCAGCAACCTGAAAGCTTTTGTTGAAGCCGAACACGAGCGGGAAACGCAGGCCGCTTCCCGCAAATCACGAGGCAGAACGATCGAAGAAAGGAAATCCTTATGACCAAACTTGCCCGCAGACTCTCTTTGACAGCAATGTTGGCAGCCCTTGCCATCACCTGCGCTTTCGCGCAAACCAGTTCGCCAACCGAAGCCCAAAAAGCCTTCAACACGATCAAGGGCATGCCGGGCATGTGGGAAGGCAAGACTTCGGACGGCCGCTCTGTGGAGGTCAGCTTCAAAATCACTTCCGGCGGCTCGGCCGTGATGAGCGAGATTCTTGGTCAAGGCCCGGAAGACATGATCACGATGTTTCATCTCGATGGCCCCAACCGCCTGCTCATGACGCACTATTGCGGCTCCGGCAATCAGCCACGCATGCAGGCCAGCGTGTCGCCCGACGGCCGGACCATCACCTTCAACTTCGTGGACGCCACAAACCTGGCAGCGCCCGATGCCGGCCACATGCAGCGCATGGTACTGACGCTCGTCGACGAGAATCACCACACTGAGGAGTGGACATTCGCTGATCACGGCAAGGAGATGAAGCAGCTGTTCGACCTGCGCCGCAAGATGTAGGGGTGGCGCGTCCTGAGTGAGACGGAGGATTGGGTCGCGAATCCAAGAACAGCCACTTGCAACACTCAAGGAGAAATATGGCCACCGCCACCATTACGCCCGATCAGGATGCCATCATCGCCGAAATCTTCATTGCCGCACCGCCCGAGCGCGTCTTCGCCGCCATCACCGACCCTGCCCAGATGCCGTGCTGGTGGGGGCAGCGCGATATGTACCGCATCACAGAATGCAAGGCCGAATTGCGCCCCGGCGGCGAGTGGCTGAGCACCGGCGCCGGCGCGGACGGGAAACCGTTTTCAGTAGGTGGTGAATATCTCGAGATCGATCCGCCCCGCCTGCTGGTTCATACCTGGGTTGCGAGCTGGACCGGCGCGCTTAAAACAACCGTCCGGTGGGAGCTCGAACCGCAGACAGTGCACGGCTTGCACGCGGGCGGCCCACGCAGTGCCGGTACCGGGACGCTCGTGAAGCTCCACCACACCGGATTCGCCGTCGCCCCACAAGCCGCCACCAGCCACGCCGACGGCTGGAAGCGAGTGATGGGCTGGCTCGC
>JASHNU010000008.1 GCA_030041475.1 Candidatus Sulfotelmatobacter sp. | reverse complement strand
ACCGGAAGTTGCTCCACCGCCCCTTCTTTCTCGTACGGGCACGGCCGCCCCTCCAGGTGGTCTTCAAATTCCTTGCGAAACTTTTTCACGAAGGCGATGGTTGGCATCGCGGCGGCATCGCCCAGCGGACAGAACGTCCGCCCCAGCATGTTCTCCGCCAGGTACTGCATGTTGTCGATGTCTTTTTTCAATCCGCCACCGGCGTGGAAACGAATCAGCGTCTTCTTCAGCCAGTCCGTTCCTTCGCGGCACGGGATGCACCATCCGCAGCTTTCGTGCTGATAAAACTTCATCGTGCGCAGGGCAAACTTCACGATGCACTGCGCGTCGTCAATCACCACCACGCCGCCCGAACCGAGCATCGAACCCGCTTTCGCTACCGAATCGAAATCCATGGCGACATCGATTTCATCCGCCGTCAGGCACGGACACGACGATCCCCCGGGGACTACGGCTTTCAACTTTCGCCCGTTGGGGATGCCGCCGCTGACTTCGTAAATCATTTTCTTTAAGTTGTAGCCCATGGGTAGTTCATAGACGCCCGGTTTGGCGATGTTGCCGCTCAGACAGAACAGGCGCGTGCCGCCGTTCTTCGGCGTACCCAGCTTGGCGTACCAGTCTGCGCCACCAAGGATAATGTGCGGCACATTGGCCAGCGTTTCGGCATTATTAATGATCGTAGGACCACCCCAGAGCCCAACTACTGCAGGGAAGGGCGGGCGAATGCGTGGAATCCCACGCTTACCTTCAAGGGATTCCATCAGCGCCGACTCTTCGCCGACTTCGTAAGCGCCCGCGCCGCCGTGCCAGTAGACGTCGAAATCGCCTCCGCTGCCGAAGATGTTCTTGCCGAGGAATCCCTTTGCGTAGGCGTCTTTGATTGCCTTCTGCATGATGTTCGACAGATACCGGTACTCGCCGCGGATATAGATGTATCCGCTCTTTGCCCCAATCGACAGTCCGGCAATTACGACGCCTTCGATTACTGAATGCGGATCGTGTTCGAAAATCAGGCGATCTTTGCAGGTTCCGGGTTCGCTCTCGTCACCGTTGCACAAGACATATTTCGGTTTCGCCGATTGCTTGGGTACGAACGACCACTTCATCCCGGCGGAGAAACCGGCGCCGCCGCGACCGCGAAGAGCCGAGTTTTTGACCTCATTAATAATGGCGTCCGGCTCCATGACAAGCGCCTTTTGCACGGCTTTGTAACCGTCAAGCGCGAGGTAACGGTCAATGTCGGTCGCACCCTGGCCAAAGCGCCGAGAGACGACCTTTACCTCGTCGGGATGGGAGACCAGATCAGCCATTTCGGTCTACTGCGTTCCCTTTTTCTTGTACTCGTCGAGGATTCTGTCCATCTTTTCGGCGGTCAGGTTCTCATGAAAATCGTAATTGACCTGTG
Organism: Candidatus Sulfotelmatobacter sp.; assembly: GCA_030041475.1. Classification (GTDB taxonomy): domain Bacteria; phylum Acidobacteriota; class Terriglobia; order Terriglobales; family Acidobacteriaceae; genus Sulfotelmatobacter. The sequence continues at coordinate 4,653 of JASHNU010000008.1, read as the reverse complement.
CCGCCGGGGCCCAGCTGCAGGCGCCGATGCACTCGACTTCTTCCAAAGAAAAAAGTCCGTCCGGAGTCGTGCCTTTGTGGCCAATACCCAGTTTCTTCGCGCAGTGATGCAGAACCTCTTCGCCACCGCGCACCATGCAGCTGATGTTGGTGCAGACTTGCACGTTGAACTTGCCGCGCGGCTTGGTGGTCAGCATGGAGTAGTAGCTGATCACGTTGCGCACTTCGAGTTCGGTTAGATCAAGCCGGGAAGCGATCTCTCTAATGACTTCGTCCGAAAGAAATCCGACTTCGTCCTGGGCATAAAGCAGCGTAGGAACCAGCGCGGACCGCTTGGTCGGATAGTGGGTGACCATCTCGCCAAAACGGTCTTCGAATTCGTCGGAAAATTTCACCGATCTATCTCTCCCAGCACGATATCAATGCTGCCGATGGCCGCGACCACGTCGGCAATCAAATGGCCTTCGCACATCGTCGCCAGCGTCTGCAAATTCGCGAAGCAGGCTGAGCGCATGTGCACGCGATAAGGCTTCGCGGTGCCGTCGCTCACGATGTAGTAGCCCATTTCCCCACGCGGCGATTCGACCGCCTGGTACACCTCGCCTGCGGGAACCGCGAATCCTTCGGTGATGATCTTGAAGTGGTAGATGAGCGACTCCATCTGGGTCTTCATCTTTTCGCGGTCGGGAAGAACCACATGAGGAGCGTCGGCTTTGATCGGACCCTCTGGCATGCCGTCGAGCGCCTGACGAACGATGCCACATGACTCGCGCAATTCCTGAACGCGGCACATGTAACGGGCGAAGACGTCGCCATCTTGCGACACAGGCACTTTAAACTGGAATTTCTCGTAGCTCGAGTACGGCATGTCGCGCCGCAGATCGATATCCACGCCGCTGCCACGCAAGGTTGGCCCAGTGGCGCCGAGAGCGATCGCGTCTTCGGCCGACATTACCGCAACGCCCTTGGTCCGCATTCCCCAGATGGGGTTGCCGGTCAGCAGGTTCTCGTATTCGTCGACTTTTTCGGGGAAGTAGCCGGCAAAATCGCGCACGCGATCGAAAAATCCCAGTGGCGGCTCCAGCGCAATTCCGCCCACGCGGAAGTACGAGGTCATCATGCGCTGCCCGCTGACCATCTCGAACATCTTCAGAACTTCCTCGCGCTCGCGGAAGCAGTACAGGAAGACTGTCAGCGCGCCAATGTCCATGGCGTGCGTACCCAACCAGACCAGGTGCGAATTGATCCGCGTTAGCTCATTCAGCAAAACCCGCAGCCATTGCGCCTTCGGCGGGATCTCCAAACCCAAAAGCTTCTCCACCGCCAGCACGTAGCAGAGGTTGTTGGTCATGGGGCAGAGATAGTCGATGCGGTCGGTCAGCGGCACCACCTGCTGGTAGAACTTGGCTTCGCAAGTTTTTTCGATTCCCGTATGCAGGTACCCGATGTCGGGCATGAGGCGGACGACGGTCTCGCCGTCGATCTCAAGCAGCACACGCAGCACACCATGCGTCGAGGGGTGCTGCGGCCCCATGTTCAGGATCATGGTGCGATCCTGGCCGGGTTCGAGTACGGGAGTGGGCGTCAGAGATGCCATCTTCTTTCAGAGATAACGTCTAGCGGTAACCCTCCACCGGATAGTCTTTTCGCAGAGGATGGCCTTCCCAGTCCTCGGGCATCAGGATGCGCCGCAGGTAAGGATGGCCGGTAAAACGTACGCCGAACAGATCGAAGATTTCGCGCTCGAAAAAGTTGGCACCCGGCCACACCGAAGTGATCGATTCGACCGCCGGACTGCTGCTGTTCAGCCGAACTTTCAGCCGGACGCGTTCTTTATTCGGGATCGACAACAGGTGATAGACGACTTCAAAGCGGGGTTCAGCCGGGTACCAATCGACACAAGTCACGTCCGACAGGAAATTGAACGGGCACCCGGCATTGTCCTTCAACAGCGCGCAGGCCTCGCGGATATTGGCCCGATCGAGATAAATCGTCATCTCGTCGCGGTCGAACTTGACGCCTTGAATGGCGGACGCGTTCCAGGCAAACAGGCAAGCGACTGCAGGATGGTTTTTCAACTGCTCCAGATCGCTGATCGCCGGAGCCAAGGGCATTAGATTTTCCCCCGCCGCCCCGTCTCGCCCCAATCGAGAACGCCCTTCTTCCACACATAGAAGAAGCCGACGAGGAAAATCCCGATGTACACCAGCATTTCCCACAGGCCGAAGCGCTTGAGGTCGCGCAGGATCACGGCCCAGGGATAGATGAAAACCGCCTCGGCGTCGAACAGAATAAAAAGCATGGCGACCAGGTAAAATTTCACCGAAAAGCGCTCGCGGGAGTCGCCAACCGGGGTCATGCCGCATTCATAGGGCGAGAGTTTGGCGCGGGTGGGCTTACGCACTCCGATCAGCCAGGAAAGGATGACAATTGCGGCCGCAATCCCGCCCGCCATAAGCATATGGATCAAAAACGGGAGGTAGCGTGCGAAGTAATTGTCGGGCATAGGAGGAGGTATATATAATTCGCGCCAGCGATCACTTAAACGTTCTAGATTATGGGCTTGGCACGAGAGTGTCAAGCGAGCGAAGGCTGTCTTTGGCAATTGTGAAATTTGGCAATTGAGTAATTGAAAACCAACGCGCCCACTGGCAACCCTAGGGTTTTTCAATGGCCCAATTACTCAATTTCTCAATTTACGAATCTCTATGATTTTCGGCTTCAATACCGACGTAAAGCACGGCGACACCATCTACCACGTGCAGAGCGAGGCGCGTGAAAACGAGCGTCTGCTGCAGACGCAGGTCTTTGTGCGCGGGCGCTGCGTCGGGAAAAAGGCGACGTCGTACGCCAGCAAGGCCGATGCGACATTCGGCGACACTCAGAAAGAGCAGCAACTGCGCGAGCAACACCGCCTGGTGCTCGACGCCATCCGGGAAGGGAAACTGGAGCAGGCGCTCGACCGACCGGAACCGGAAGTCCTTGCCGCGGCGAAAGAGCTCGATGTGCAATGGCTGAACTCCAACTCGGTCCTTGCCGACCGCAACCTGATCATGCAGCTTCGCGTGACTGAAGGAGGATCGGCCGCCCCTGGTGCGCGCCTGACCTTCCGCTTCGCCCGTCCCGGAGCGTCGCCTTTTTATACGCAGGCTGTGGCGGATTCCGGCGGCTCGGCCGAAATCAAGATTGAGGTTGACGAGTCCACGCTGCCCGATTCGTCTCTGCTCGTCCAGGCCAACTTTGAAGGCCGCACCGCGACCCGAAAATTCCTGCTGCGGAGAGCGGAATAGACTCCGAGATTTCTCTGTGTCTTCTTCAATCCTCGTGACGCTGCAATCTTGGCCCCTCCAGCCGCGAAGCGGCGGGATGTGAAAGCCCACGGCAGTGCCGGGTCGATGTGGCAAAATCAGAAGAGTCCTGTCGGGACGGCACACCAAATTCCGTGAAACTCTACATCAATGGCGAAGAACGCGATTTTGCAGGTTTCCCCGTTCCGTTCACCCTCGCCGCGCTGGTGGAAATCTTGGGCATCAAAGCCGACCGGGTTGCCGTGGAACTGAACCGCGAGATTGTCCCCCGGGATCGCTGGTCCGAAACCGTCCTTTGCGACGGCGACCGGATGGAAGTCGTCCATTTCGTCGGCGGCGGATCCTGTCCGCGGGAACTCCCTTAGTCACCCCTTTTTCCATAATTCTTTACTTGATCCACAGCGGCTCATGCCTAAAATGTTTGAAACATTTGGCTTGGGGATTGTTTCAGACAGGATCGAAGAAAACAGAATCGACGATAAATGCAGGAGCGCTTCACATCACAGCAGGTAATCGCTTTAACCGGAATCACTCCGCGCCAGCTGCAGTGGTGGGACGAGCGGGGCGTGGTCAAGCCTGACCGGGAAGGCCATCGCCGCCAGTACTCGATCCATCAACTGACGGAAGTCGCCGTGATTTGCGAGCTCCGGCGCAAGGGATTCTCGCTCCAGAACGTACGCAAGGTCATGCGTTTTCTCGACCGCGAGCTTGGCAAACGCCTGGCAGAAATCGTCACCAGCACTTCCGAATATCACCTGCTTACCGACGGCACTCATCTTTATCTCGAAACTTCGGCCCGGCAGATTGTCGACATTCTTAAGAACTCCAGCCAGCCGATTCTGGGCATCTGCCTGAGCGACGCCGTGCGGCAACTGCGGGCCGGGGTCGTCTCCGGGAAGTCGAATACTTCGGTAACTTCGCCGGGTTACCGGCGCCGTGCTAGAAAGGCTTCATAGGCGGGTCCTACGGGCAAAGCGTTTTTGGATCGAGTCGCCAGGGAACACAGGGAGGAACTACATGGTCGCAGAACTGGAACTCCTGAATGAGTGGATTCCGGAACAGATGCAGCCTGGTACCGTCTTTGTGCTGGAAAACGCCGGCGAAATCGGCGAGAAGGAAGATCCCTACTGGGCCGTGCTCTCCTGCCCGTCGTGCGGCATGCTGGGCCTGATCACGCGCAAACAGATCAACGGCCTGCTGCCGGTCATTTGCGGCTCGGAAAATTGCTCGGCGCAGTTCTTCATTCGCGACGCCGAAGTCGTGGCGCGGAAGCCGTTCTAAGGTTTTCGCGTGGCGCGGGCGCCCTCGCCCGCGAAGAAAGCTAGCCGCTTACTTCAACCTTCCTC
>JASHNU010000007.1 GCA_030041475.1 Candidatus Sulfotelmatobacter sp. | reverse complement strand
TATAAGTGCGGTCGGCCGACTCCGGGTCGGTCATGATCGTGGCCGGATTCGAGTTGGCCAGCACGACTTCGTAGCCTTCGGACTTAAGCGCCTTGCAGGCCTGCGTGCCGGAATAGTCGAACTCCGCCGATTGCCCGATGATGATGGGCCCGGAGCCGAGAACGAGGATCTTTTGAATGTCAGTGCGTTTGGGCATTTATTTCTAATTGATTTCCTTTGTCATCCCGACCAAGTGAGTTGATCGCAAAGCGATCAACTCACGCGTGGAGGGACCTGGTGCTTCCCCTTATGTGAAACAACCCAAGGTCCCTCGACTGTGACCATCGTTCGCAATTGCGAACGATCATCTTCGCTCGGGATGACACCTCTTTCTTCCAATCTTTTTTCCCACAACTGCACTCTCGTTGCTACGCCTCACCCTTTCCATTCCTCCATCATCTTCGTAAACTCTTTGAACAGATAGTGTGAATCGTGCGGGCCGGGTGCGGCTTCCGGGTGATACTGCACACTGAACAACGGCAGATTACGATGGCGCAGGCCTTCGAGCGTCTGATCGTTCAAATCGACGTGAGTCAACTCAACTTCGCTGTCGGGCAGAGAATCAGGGTCGACGGCGAAGTTGTGATTGTGCGCTGTGATCTCGATCTTACCGGTCTTCAACTGCTTCACCGGATGATTGCCGCCGTGGTGGCCGAACTTCAGCTTGAAGGTCTTGCCGCCCAGCGCAATTCCCGTAAGCTGATGTCCCAGGCAGATGCCGAAGATCGGCTGGCGCCCCATTAACCGGCGAATCGAATCCACCGCATACGTGCACGGCTCGGGATCGCCGGGGCCGTTGGAGAGAAAGACGCCATCCGGCTTCAGCGCCAGGACGTCTTCCGCCGGCGTTTGCGCCGGGACCACAGTAACTTTGCAGCCCTCGCCGCGCAGCTTGCGCAGAATATTCTGCTTGATGCCAAAGTCGTAGGCGACCACGTGAAACCGCGGCGGCTCGTCCTTCACTCCGACCACAGCGACCGGCTCGTGCGAGCGCTCGCCCACTTCCCACACATAGGGCCGCTTAGTGCTGACTTCCTTCGCCAGGTCCGTGCCGTCCATCTTGGGAATCGAGCGGGCCTTCGCGACTAACTTCTCGGCATCGCTCTCAAGGGTCGAGATCACGCCGCGCATCACGCCATGATCGCGCAGATGCCGCACCAGACAGCGTGAGTCAATATCGGAAAGCACCGGCACTTTGAACTGCTCCAGATATTCCTCCGCCACCTGCTGCGAGCGCCAGTTCGAACTGACGCGCGAGAACTCGCGCACGATCAAGCCTTCGATCCACGGGCGCGTGGCTTCGTTGTCTTCCTGGTTGGTACCGTAGTTGCCAATTTCAGGGTTGGTCAGGACGACAATCTGCCCTGAATACGATGGGTCGGTGAAAATTTCCTGGTAGCCAGTGATGGAAGTATTAAAAACGACTTCGCCGTAACATTCGCCTTTGGCGCCGTAACCTTTGCCTCGGAAGACCGTGCCGTCTTCCAGCGCAAGGATAGCCTGCATTCTCGCTCCGGGGAGTGGATTTTCAGAATCTTATCAGGGAATGCGCCAGCGGCCAAGCATGGATCGCGGAAATCAACAAAAAAATATCCGATGTAGCCGATTCGCTGGAGCGGGGGATCACTGATTCCCGGCGGACTGGCTGATCGCCGGAAGAATGTAGTCAGTCAGCAGCTTTTCGGTTTGTTCATGCATGCCACGGGTGTTGTAGTTGGTGCTGGTAATCACGACCGCCAGGTCAAGACCAGGGAAGGCCACGACCTTGTTGCCGCCGTTGCCGCTCATGAAGAATGCGGGATAGCTTTTGCCGGCAGACTTGAACGCCTTAAGCCACCACAGGCAGCCGTACTCCGTTTCGTCATCGATTTGCGCATGCGGGTGGGTCGAAGCCTTCACCCATGCCTCGTCCACAATTCGACGCCCCTGCCAGTTGCCGCCGTTCAGATAGAGTTGCGCGACCTTGAGCAGATCGCGGCCGGTGAGGCGCAACCCGCCTCCGGTCTGCGGAATGCCGAGTGGCGAGTAGACCCACTCCGCGTCGGTGATGCCCAGCGGGCCAAAGAGCTTGTCTTGCGCGTAACGGTCGGTGCGCTGTCCGGTTGCCTTGTGCAAGACCTCGCTCAGGACAAAGACGCCACCGGTACAGTAGCTGAACAACCTTCCATATTTCGGCGGTTCCTCGTTCTCGTCGACGTGCATATGGCCACGAACCGGCAAATCGAGAATGAACTGCGCCCAGTCTTCAATCACATACATACGCTCCTCGTTGCCACGCGAGAATTCATTCCAGTCGTCGCATTCGAGCACCGACGACATGGTCAGGAAATCCTCGACCGTGATCTTGTCTTTGCGAGGATCGGGATTCTGCATCTTCCTGGCCCGCTCCGGAAGGATGGCGAGCACGCGGGCATCTACGCCGCTGAGTTTCCTTTCCCGGATTGCGATTCCGACGAGCACGTCTGTGATGCTCTTGGTCGCTGAGCGGGTATCCCGGACTGTATCGGCGTTGCCGTCGAAATAATTTTCATAGACCAGCTTGCCGCGGCGCGCGATCAACACGCTGCCAATTTTCTTGAATTCACCTGCACGAATGGCCGCTTCCATGTCCTGCAACGGCTTGATCGCGACGCCCGCAGATTCCGGCGTGGCCGTCACCCAGCCATTGTGCGCTGCTGCAGGGGATTCCGAGACCGCCTGGCATCTGGCATTCGATGCGCCGCCAACCAAGAGCGCCACGCCCAACATGAGGACAAATCGCTTTGTCATAGGTTCCCTTCAATTAAGACGGATGAGAATCGAAAACGTGGGCAGGAAGCCGCATTCAGCCGGAAACCGAATCAGAATACGAAAGGAATGAACCGTTTGGTCCGCCGCATGTAATCCTCGTACGGAGCGCCGATTTGTCCGGCCAAAGCGCGTTCCTCGACATGAACCCGGTAGACATAGGCGAGGGACGTCAGCACCGCGATGATGACTACACTCAGCCAGTTCGTCATGGCAAGGCCGGTGCCGAGGTACATCAGCATTCCGCCGGTGTACGAGGGATGCCGCACCCACCTATAAGCTCCGTCCTCAATGACAGGTTGATCCGAGGCAACCTTGACGTTCCCGGTGAAATACTTGCCGAGCACGCGCCAGCAATGACGCCGCAAAGCCGAGCCAGCAAGCAAGGCCGCGAGTCCGCCGGCGAACCAGGATTTCTGCCCACGCTGCAGAATGAATGCCGGTATGCCCGCGACTGCGAACGCGGCCAGGGTGCCCACTGCGGCTGCCAGAAGAATCAGCGTCATGGAGCCGCGGTCTGTTTGCTCGCCAGCCGCGGGACGCGAACGGCGCATCACAGCCCACTCCGACGCGTAACAGTAAATGAACACCGCCCAAAAGATCCAGGCATAGGGAGAGACGTAGACAAGCGGTTTCACCGGATCAACAGTCACGGCAGGCCTCACCGGAAATTCTAGCGTTTCCAGCCCCAGACGCACTCCGAAACTTGCGGTGGTATCGGCCGGGATTCCAGGTACTGCGGCGTCCGGGCCGATCACATCGGCCTCACGGGATCAAGACTGCTCGCTTCAGTGACCTGGAGAGTTACCTCGAAATGCTCAACGCACCCGCCCCAGCTTGTCCATGGGCCAGTAGCCGAAGACAGCCTTGCCGTAGATGAAGCTCTGGTTGACGGGCCCGAAGTCGCGGCTGTCATTCGACATGGATCGATGATCGCCGAGCACGAAATAGGAGTGCGGCGGCACTACGATCTCTGGATAGGATCTCGCGTCGGCATAGTTCGTGGGGACGTAGTCCTCCTCCAGAGGCTCGCCGTTCACATACACCTGCCCAGCCTCGATTCGGATGCTATCGCCCGCCATCCCGATCACGCGCTTGATGTAGCTCTTCGAGGGGTCGCGCGGATAGCGAAAGACGACAATATCGCCGCGTTCGATCGGTTCGAGGCGGTAAACGAACTTGTTGACGAAGATCCGCTCCTGATCTTCGAGCGAAGGCATCATGCTGGTGCCTTCTACTTTCACGGGCTGATATAGGAAGATGATGATGAAGGCCGAGATGGCCAGAGAAATGATGAGGTCGCGCACCCACACGCCTAACCCGGTGCGAAATCGGGGAATAGAAGCCGTCTCGGCGGCGGTCGTCGAAAGCGCTGCCGAACTTGTGGCGCTGACCGGATTTCCATTTGTATCCAGCCCTGGCATGCTTTTCTATTGTATACACAACGTGGTCGGGCAGGAGTGGGGGATGTCCAAACGGGTAGTGGTGCAGTTTGGTTGTCATTCCGAATAAGCGTTCTTTGCGACGTGAGGAATCTGGGCGAGCCGCGCCTATTCAATCGGCTCGACCACCACCGAGTTTTCGGGCGCCACCGCAGTTTTTCCCGGCAGCTGCACGATCACTATCGCCGCGAGTACCAGGATAATTCCCAACGTCTGAATCAGGCGCACGCCCTCACTCAACAACGCGGCGGCCAGCAAAATGGAAAACACCGGTTCGAGGCAGCTGGCGATAATGGCGCGCGTGGGCTCAAGGTGCTGCAGGCCAAGGAAATAAAGAGAGAACGATCCCAGCACCGAAATCATGGAGAAGACGAACAGAAATAACCACTGCGCAAGCGTGTAGTGTGCGGCCAGGACTTTCCACGGAGGGTTCAGCACGAGCCAAAGGAGCGAAGCCGCAATCAGGGTCCAGACGAGCACGCGCCAGCGATCATACCGAGAAAGAATGCGATGTCCGCCGACATTGTAGAACGCGAACGAGAAGGAGGCGAG
>JASHNU010000061.1 GCA_030041475.1 Candidatus Sulfotelmatobacter sp. | reverse complement strand
CCCGCGCGGCACGCGCGTGATCTTGTCTACCACATCTTGTCCTTCGATCACTTCGCCAAAGATGGTGTGCTTCCCCGTCAGCCACGTGGTCGCCGCGACCGTGATGAAGAACTGCGAGCCGTTCGTGTTCGGCCCGGCGTTGGCCATGGCCAGCTTGCCCGGCTTGTCGAACTTGTGGGGCGAGCCTTTGGTTTCGTCTTCGAACTGATATCCCGGGCCGCCCATGCCCGTGCCCTGCGGATCTCCGCCCTGAATCATGAAGTCCGGGATCACACGATGAAAAATTGTTCCGTCGTAGAGCCGATCATTCGATTTTTTGCCGGTTGACGGATGCTTCCACTCGCGCTTGCCTTCGGCGAGATCGATAAAATTGGCGACGGTCTTAGGGGCATCTTTCTCAAACAGGCGGCATACGATGGTTCCTTCGCTGGTTTCAAACGTTGCGTACAGTCCGGGTTGACGAGTCATGATTTCCTTTCGGGTGATCTTGGTTGTGTGGGGACAGCCGCCCTCGGCTGTCCGGCCGGGCGAAGCCCGGCTCTCTAGGGGCATTTAATTTGCTGCCGGCTTTGGAGCTGCTGCGGCAGGCTTCTTCTCCGCCGTGCCTGCCGGTTTCGCTCCTGCCTTGATGATCATGATGTGATTAATCTTCACGGGGCGAAACGGACGGTTATTCTGCGGATCGCGGGCCATGCGCGCAATCTGCTTCACCAGTTCCACTGTGGCATCGTCACACTGCCCGAAAATGGTGTAGTGCCCATTCAGGTGCGGCGTCGCAACTTCGGTGATGAAAAACTGCGAGCCATTGGTATCCGGGCCAGAGTTCGCATAGGCGAGACGCCCGGGACGGTCGAACAACAGATCGCCGGAAACCTCGTTCTTGAACTTGTACCCGGGGTCGCCCGAACCGTTGCCCGCCGGGTCTCCGCCCTGAATCATGAAGTTGGGAATGACACGATGAAAAATCGTGCCGTCATAGAGCGGCACTCCGTGTTTGGTCGCCCCGCTTACCGGATTTTTCCAGTCGCGTGTGCCCGTAGCCAGTCCGATGAAGTTTTCGACGCCGATCGGCGCCTTGTCAGGAAATAAAGTGCAGCTCATCTTGCCCGCCGTGGTGTCGATAATGCCGGTTGGCTGAGCGGCAGCGGCAGGTCTGGCTGGCGCACTGGGTTTCGCAGGCGTTTGTGTGGTCGACTGTGCTGAAGAAGCAACGGCGGTTGCCCAGCTCAGCAATAAAATGGCAACTGTTTTGCGCATGAATGCTCCTTGACTCAGACAAAGGTCATTGCATGATTTGTGGTTAACGTTGCATTGTACGACAGCACCCGTGTTGATTTCCGCGAACGATCCGTCATTGCGCAGCTGTGGCCGGCATCTGTTTACTCACCCGCTCGACCTCGCCAAACACCCGTAATAAGTTGCCGCCGAGAATCTTCTTGATATCGCTCGCGCTGTATCCGCGATCCAGCAAGCCCTGCGTGATCTTGGGCAGATCGGCGGCTGAATCCATCCCTTGCGGCGTGGCGCCGCTGACGCCGTCAAAGTCAGACCCCAGCCCGACATGGTCCACGCCGGCCACCTTCGCGATGTGGTCGATGTGATCGATCAGCACCTTGAACGGCGGCCGCGGAATCTTCGTCATCCACTCCCGCTGAATGTGCTCCGCATCAATGTAGGTAACCGTTTTGCCTTCCGCCCGCAATCCGTCCAGATATTTCTGAACCGCAGCATCCTGATCCTTGCGCTGTGCCCGCTCGGCATCTCGGTAATTCTGGTCGTCAAAACCGCTGAAGAAATTCACCTGCACCACGCCACCATTCTTAGCCACGGCGCGCAGCATGTCGTCGGTCATGTTGCGCGGCGCATCCACCAGGGCTCGCGCCGAAGAGTGCGAGGCGATCACCGGCGCTTTAGTCGTGGCGATCGTGTCCCAGAACGTCTTGTCGGCCACGTGCGAAATGTCGACCATCATGCCGAGCCGGTTCATTTCCAGAACCACTTGCTTGCCAAAGTTGGTGAGACCGTTGTGATGCTGCACCTTGGGGTCGTCGATGTCGCCCGACGAGTCGCCCCATTCATTCGTGTTCGACCACGTCAGTGTCATGTAACGCACGCCCAGGCGGTAGTAATCGTGCAGCAGGTGCATGTCGTTCTCGATCGAATGTCCGCCCTCAATTCCCATCAGCGCCGCCAACTTGTGCTCGCGGTGGGCGCGCTCGATGTCGGCCACGGCGAAGGCCATCATCATGCGGTCCGGATGACGCGCTGCCTGCTCGTAAACCGAATCGATCAGATCGAACGTGTGGCGCGCGAAGTGGCCCTGATTCGAGTCCGGCTCAACCCAGATGGAGAAAAACTCCGCGCCAAGATTTCCGCGGCGCGCCTTATCGAGACTGATGTGGCCAAGGTCGTTGGGATCGGTCGAGCCAATATCGAAGCCTTCGTCGAGGAAGCGCTGCGGCGTGTCGGCGTGCGTATCGACGACTATTGCCGAATCATGAATGGCTCGCGCCTTTGCGCTGACCGTAATGTCGGAATTCGAAGACTGCGCCGGAGACTGCGTGACAACAAGACAGCAGAGAGCGGAACAACACAAGCGTGCGAAGGAAAGCCGGCTAGTCATGTTTGTGTCCAAGGATGAAAGGCAAGTTCCCGATTGTATAGGCACGAAGTGGAAATGAACAAATCGCTGTCAGCGGAGCGCCGCTAATCCTTGCGCGACGCAGGTTGCCAGCGGCTGATCGGTATCGATCACGGCCCTCGGATGCAGCATCGGAATCATTAGAGCGGGAATCCAATGACCCGAATCTAATGCAACGGAGGCCATCATGCCACTTGTACGGATTTCTCTTCGTGAAGGAAAGTCAGAACAATACCGACGGGCGATCGCCGACGGCGTGCATCAGGCGTTGGTGGAGAGCATCGATGCTCCGCGGCAGGATCGTTTTCAAGTCATAACGGAACATCGGCCGAACGATCTGATCTATGATCCCAGCTATCTAGGTATTGAGCGTAGCGACGAGATCGTGATGGTGCAGATCACCTTGTCGGCGGGCCGCAAGCCGGCGCAGAAGCGCAAACTCTACCGGCGTATGGTCGAACTCCTGGCGAAAGACCCCGGTATTCGCCCGCAGGATCTGATGATCAATCTCGTGGAGGTTGTGTGGGAGAACTGGTCCTTTGGCAATGGCGAAGCGCAGTACATCCTTTAAACGGATCTAGAGGTCGCAGACGCTGCAATCACACCCGGGATGCGGGAAGAAGGCAAAGGCGGCTCTACTTGCCGCTGCCCATCGCCACCTGGGTTGGCGGCGTCTCGTCTTCCGGATGCTCGACGGGCACGATGGTTTGCGAGTCGCGCCACTCCGAGTAGTGGCCGCTGACCATGATGTGGAAACACCAGTGGCGCCGTTCTTCTTCGGGCTCAACCAGCCCGAGCGCTTTCATGTAGAAGAGATAGTGTTCCATCCACTGGATCTGCTCCCGGCTCATGCCGCGGCGTTGCAGGTCCACGGTCACCCCGGCCAGATGCGAGGAAGCCGTATCACCTTCGGCTGGCGCAGCATTGCGATTCCGGCGGCGCAGTTTGCGCTGAACCTTCACGGTGCGCACCGCCGAGTTCAACTGAATCTGCTGGTGAAAACGGTTGTAGTAAGCCTGGCTCAGATCATCGACGAAGTCGCGCGTCCACGGACGGCAATAGCGCCGCGAGGGATCGAGCGACGGCTCAATCTTGAGAGCCTCGTTCGGGATGATCGGCAACAGCGAGCCGTCAGCCTTCAACGCTTCCAATTCCGTCTCGTCCTGAATTCGAGGTAACTCGAGGCGATCAATCTCCGCGTTCTGGATCAGCAGCGATTCATGCGACGGCCGGAACATGGGATGCCAGCGCAGCCAGCGGAAATGCCGGCGATGAGTGCGCGTGGTCACTGGGTGCACCGCGTAAGCCGGGCCGCTCAGGGTGGACACGAGTGCGGCCAGCAGGCAGACGGTGGCGAATTGTTGTCGAACAAAAAGTCTCACGAAGTGGTCTTTCACAAGTGGCCCGGCGCTCTCGCGCGCTCTTCCGCCCGAGCAGCGGCTATTCTAAGTCATGCTGTCAAGTCGGCGAAACCAATGCAACGTGCCGTCGGTTACAGGAGTACCCATGTTCCGCGGTGTCGCGGCATGATTACCGTGGTTACTCTCCCGGAGAAGAGTGCGCCACACACTAAATTGGTCGCATGTGACGGGCCAATTCCAGGTTTGTTGACGCCTACAGGATTCCCTTGCAGATGTGCTGTTTGCAGGCGCTATCAAATGTATTAGATGAGCGCACCGGGGACAGTTTTGCGTACCGTGACAAAAAGCGGTGACAATTCGTGCCGGGGCTCGATTAAGGCCGATCGCCTAGCGTCGAACCAGGTCCAGCAGCGCCTGCGTCATCACCTGGCCGCCGACCTCGGAGATGGACTTCGTGAGCGGAATGTCTTTCGGGCAAACCTCTACGCAATTCTGCGCATAGCCGCATTCCTGGATGCCGCCGTCGCCCATCAGCGCGGCCAGTCGCTCGCGCTTCAGCGCCTTCCCCGTGGGATGCGTGTTGAACAGACGCACCTGCGCGATGGTCGCCGCGCCGACGAAGCCAGTATCTTCATTGAACTGCGGGCAGGCCTCCATACAGCACGTGCAGGAGATGCAGCGCGATAGCGGATAGGCGGCCTCCTGGTCCTCGGCCGACATGCGCGGGCCCGAGCCGAGATCGTAGGTTCCGTCGACCGGAACCCACGCCTTTACGGCTTTCAGATTTTCGAAGATCACGCTGCGGTCGGTGGCGAGATCGCGCACGACGGGGAACTTCGAAAATGGCTCGAGCCGGATCGGTTGCTCGAGCTGATCAATTAACGCCGAACAGGCCATGCGCGCGCGTCCGTTGATGAGCATGGCGCACGACCCGCAGACTTCTTCGAGGCAATTTGAGTCGTAGGTGATCGGCGTGGTCTCCTTGCCGTCTTTCGTGACCGGGTCGGCGGCAATGTCCATGAGCGCCGAAATGACGTTCATGTTCGGCCGGTAGGGAACGGAGAATTCCTCCCAGTAGGACTTGCCGTTGGGAGTGAGTTGACGCTTGATTTTTAGGATGACGGATTTGTCAGCCATTAGCAGTTAGCCTTTAGCAATTAGCTATGAAAAGCTTCGTCATTCTGAGCGAAGCGAAGAACCTATGCATTCTTGTCGCGCAAGCAAACTGCATGGGTCCTTCGGCGCAGCAAACGCGCCTCAGGATGACAAACAAAATTCGGTAAGTGCCCAACTCAGTTCTTTTCGAGGCCCAAGTTGAGTCGGCGAGACGTGTGCCGACTCCGGTGAACCATACTGCCGTTCCCGCCCGTCTACATCTGGGGGATTCCACGGGTCCTCGTGCCGCCGTCGCCAGTAGCCCCAGACACTCAGGATGAAAACTATTGCCCACCCTAACGTCTCCCAGTCGAATCGGCCCTTCCGAAAAGCCTCTGATCCTCCGACCACTAAACTGATTGCCGCAACCAACGCATCCTTGAATTCCTGGCGTCGTTGCGTGATGCGACGATTTGGAATCTGATCAAACAATCAATACTTCCTCGGCCGTGGCGGAATCAGTGACGCGTCCACCGGCTCGAACTCAAACTTGGGCTCGTCGGCATCCGGCGCGAAATATGCCTTTGTGGTCTTCATCCAGTTCTTGTCGTCGCGGTCGGGGAAGTCCGGCTTGTAATGCGCGCCGCGGGACTCATCGCGCATGCGCGCGCCCTGCGCGATGACGCGTGCGAGCTGCAGCATGTTGTACAGTTGCCGCGCGAAAACGACGGTGGTATTCGCCCACATGGTGCGGTCGCTCAGATTGATCTTGCGATAGCGCTCGAGGAACTCGACCAGCTTGGCGTCGGTCTGCTGCAAGTTCTTGTTATAACGAATAACGGTACAGTCCTTGGTCATCAAATCGCCCAGTTCGCGCCACAGCTTCACCGGATTCTCATCGCCGTCGTTCTTCATCAGCAGGGCATTGTTCTCTTCCTGCTTTTTCTTTTCGGCCTCGAACGCGCTGCTGCCGTCGGATGGCGCCTGCAGCCCGCGCGCATAATTCACCGCGTTAGGCCCGGCAACGAACCCTCCCCAAATGCACGACACCAGCGAATTCGCGCCCAGCCGGTTCGCGCCGTGGTACTGATATTCGCATTCGCCGGCGGCGTAAATGCCAGGGATGTTCGTGGCCTGCTTGTAGTCGATCCACAGGCCGCCCATGGTGTAGTGCATGCCAGGGAAAATTTTCATGGGCGTCTCGCGCGGATCGTCGCCGACAAACTTTTCGTAGATTTCGAGAATACCTTCGAGTTTCTTATCCAGAATCTTGCGATCGATGTGCGTCAGGTCGAGATAGACCATCGGCTTGCCGTCGATGCCGAGGTTGTTCTCGTAGACGACCTTGAAAATCGCGCGCGTCGCCACGTCGCGCGGCACCAGATTCCCGTACTTCGGATACCACTCTTCGAGAAAATACCACCGCTCGTTTTGCGGAATCGACTTCGGGTCGCGCTTGTCGCCCGGAGTCTTCGGCACCCAGACTCGGCCACCCTCGCCGCGCGCCGATTCCGACATGAGACGCAGCTTGTCTTCGCCTGGAATCGACGTGGGATGAACCTGGATGAATTCGCCATTGGCGTAATAGCAGCCCTGTTGATACAGAGCCGACTGCGCCGAGCCTGTGCACACGACCGAATTCGTCGACTTGCCGAAGATCGCGCCGATGCCGCCGGTCGCGATGATGATGGCGTCGGCGGGGAAGGTGCGCACTTCCATCGAGCGCAGATCTATGGCGCAGATGCCGCGGCAGACTCTCTTGCCGTCGAGCACCGCCGACAAAAATTCCCAGTGCTCGTACTTTTTGACTTTGCCTTCGGACTCATAGCGCCGGACTTGCTCATCCAGCGCGTAAAGTAGCTGCTGGCCGGTCGTGGCGCCAGCGAACGCCGTGCGGTTATACAAAGTTCCGCCGAAGCGGCGGAAATCGAGCAGTCCTTCCGGTGTGCGATTGAAGGGAACGCCCATGCGGTCGTGCAGATCTATGATGCCCGGCGCCGCATCGCACATGTCTTTAACGGGGGGCTGGTTAGCGAGGAAGTCGCCGCCGTAAATCGTGTCGTCGAAGTGCTTGTAAGTCGAGTCGCCCTCGCCCTTTAAATTTTTCGCCGCGTTGATGCCACCCTGTGCACACACCGAATGCGACCGTTTCACCGGAACGATGGAGAAAAGGTCGACCTCTCCGCCCATCTCGGCGATCTTGATCACGGCGGCCAATCCGGCCAGTCCGCCGCCCACAACAATGATTTTCGGAGCTGCCATGTATGATTCCGATCGTTATTTATTCACTGCGATTTATTAACTGCGCGTATTCACTTTCGAATCACCGCCATATTTTCCGAACCGCTGGTGTCCAGCGGATGATATGGCGTCGTCAAAAATCCGTACATGCTGGCCGCGCCAATCGAGATCAACCCAATCGCCAGCAAGACACACACATATCCGAACCAGCGCCGCGCGCGGTCGCCTGTCGTGATGCCCCACTTCGCCGCGAAGAGCCAGAGTCCGTAACAGAAATGCCACGACGCCGCCACGATCGCAATTGCATAGAAGGCAATCATCCACGGATTCTGAAATTCTCCCTGCACCTTGGCGAAAGCCTGCATGGGGTGTGTCGGCAGGTGCACTCCGGTGAAGCGCAGATAGTACGTATGCTGGATCATGTACGCAAAAGCGATGAGGCCCGTCCACCGCTGCGCCGTGTACATCCAGTTGCCGGTCCACGGATACGCCGTAACGTTGCTCTCGCCCCGCCACCAGATGTAGACGCCGTAAATGCCGTGGTACAGAATCGGAATCCAGATGAAGAACAGCTCGAGTCCCACCACGAACGGCAGGCCGTTCAGGAACTTCACCTGCGCGCCATAGGCGTCGGGGCCTTTGAACGCTTCCGCGTTCGAGATGAAATGTTCGAGAAGAAATGCTCCGATGGGAACGACCCCGGTTAGCGAGTGCAGACGGCGTAAAACAAATGATATTCCCTGGCCCGCACGCAACGGCGCAACGCCTTGCCTGATGCCGGGAGCAGAAGAACTGGCTGCGGATGCCACCTAGCGCTCCTTATGAGTCCGACAATGACAAAAGAACCTGTCATTATCGTGCTGGTAGGGAAGTGAAGTCAAGGAAACTGCGCGGGATTCCCTAGTCGCTCGCGCGCCTGTCGCACCACTCCAGGAATTTCCGCAACGCTGCACCGCGATGACTATATTTTGACTTTTCTTCCGCACTCAACTCCGCAAACGTCTTTCCAATCTGCGGAAAATAAAACAGCGGATCGTATCCAAACCCATTTCTTCCGCGGGCGGCCTCGAGAATCATTCCTTCGGCAACGCCGCGAAATGTGGCGACAGTCTTGCCATCGCGCGCCGCCGCCAGCACGCAGACAAATCGCGCCGTGCGCTTCTCCGGAGGAACATTCTTCAACTCCCGCAGCACGCGCGCGTTGTTCGCCTCATCGTCGGTATTCGCGTCTGCCTCATGCGGTTCTTTGCCATGCAGATCAGGAGCGGCATAACGCGCCGAGTGCACACCCGGTGCTCCGTTCAGCGCGTCGACCTCCAACCCGGAATCGTCCGCCACCACAATCTCACCGGGAATGTAGCGGCTATATTCCTCCGCCTTCGTGCGCGCGTTCTCGTCAAACGTCGACCCATCTTCCACCACGAGCGGGAGGGAACTGAAATTTGGGATGCCGGCAATCTCGATTCCATGAACCGCGGCCGCGCCGGCAAAATCCCGCAACTTGCCCGGATTTGAAGTGGCAATCAGAATTTGCCGCATGACGAAATGGCCGAATCGCACGGAAGCGTCGAGCGATTGGCAAAACCAGCACTCATGCCGTTTGCGTCTCGCGATTTCTCGCCAGCACCATCCACAGAACCAGCAGCCACGCCGTCAACGCCGTGATCCATGCGCCGAGCTTGCGGTCCCATGTACGAACAAAATTCACTTGTACGCGGTTCGTTCCGGCCTCGACCGGAACCAGCATCTGGCCCGTGTCCGGCTGCGCCTTGGTCGTGACCGCATGACCGTTGACTTCGACCCGCCACGCCGGATAGGGAAACAAGCGTAATGCAAGTTCGCCGGCGGCGGGCATCTCCGCGGTGAACAACTTCGATTCCGAACTCCATCGCGATACCTGAATTTTCCCTTGCGCAGGTCCCTCCACCCGGGCGAGCGGCGCATCCTTGTCAATCGCGGATGGATCTGCCCCGGTGGGCGTGTACTCATCCACGCCCTCGTAACCTATGCCGTCGTTAATGTTGTCTTGCATCTCGCGCAGGTCTGCAGCGTTATCCCACCACGGTGGCTGGATGCCATGCCATGCGGTTGCGATCACGAGAAGGGTGACTGCGTAGATCGCAACCCGCATCCACCAACGGCGCACTCCGAGAGCCACAAGAATCGACAAGATCATGCTCAGGCACAGCAACCATCGCCAGGGAAACTGTAGGAATGCCAGCTTTGGAAGCAATCGCCACAGCAGCGCCGTCGCCGGAAACATGAGCGCGCTGCATACCAAGGCCCACACGAGAAGCGCATTCCACAACGTGCGATTCGCCTGGCGCAACCTGCGCGCGGCCCACGCTGCGGCAAAGGTAGCTGCGATTTCCAGCAGCGCCACCCAGGAGATGATGCGGTTGAACTTGTCATGATCGGGGTCGGTGGTGTGAATGAAAAGAAAATTATCCTGTGGACGCGATCCCGCGGACACGGCCTGGGCGGCATCGATCCACTTTTGTTCGTAAATCGCTGGCAGGAGGTAGAAGCTGGAAAGGCATGCGCCGAGCACGATCGCGGCGGCTCCCGCCCACAGAACTCGCCGCGATCGTCGCTGCCACGCAAAGACCAAGAGCAGTAGAGCCAAAGAATAGTGAACCATCAGCGCGGCGGGAATGTTGGTGAGCCACGCCGCCGCCAGCACCAGCGAAAGAGGTGCAGCCGTTCCGCGCTCCCCTTGCGCCATTTTCACGAGAAGCAGCAGCAGCATTGGCAGCAGGCAACTCGCCAGCAATTCAGCGAAGGAGCTGCGCCAGTAAACGATCACGAGATGGTAGGGGTTCACCGCGTAGAACACGGCGGCAAAGAGGGCGTCGCGCCGCGTAAGCCACCGCCGAGCGAGCGCGAACATCGACGTTCCGGCCAAAGTCAGTGCAAGCCAGATGTAAACGCCGGCCACGATGGTCCAGGGGAAGATTGCGCTCAGCACCCCGCCCAGCATCCACGAAGCAGGAGGATAGAACAGAAAACGCGGCTCGCCATAACCGAAGTGCGCAAGGGACGCCCAGCGAGGGAGGAACACACCCTGCCTCCATTGCGTCAGAACCTCGAGCCACGAGTACAGATGGAACTCAACATCGTGTCCGGAGGGTAGGCCCAAAAAGAAGAAAGGAAATTCGACAGCAAGTGCAGCAACACCAACCACGAGCAATGCCCAGCGCAGCGACACTGGACGTGTTCGTGCGTCAGGTAGATCCGCGGCCAAGGTGACTTCTTTCAGGCTCGTTCCTCTGGACAATTCGATTCACGCAAGCGGAAACCGTCCCTCAGTCTACATTTAATGCAGTTTTAATATTGCATACATCAGAGCGCAACGGAGATGCACTACGGTGCTGGACATAGGGGTGGAACAGACCAAAGAGAATTGAAGGACCCCGCGCCAGAGACGGGGCCGGGTTCTTCGATTCTCAGCAGTCGCACACTGCCAAGCCTCTCGCACCTGCCTCCGCTTTCGCCCGCTGCGCCCGCCTGGAAAATCCCTCATCAAATCCCGCTAATCGACCTGCCCGCGGGAGGCTTTTGTTTCAGGATTTGCAGCAGTGGCGCAGGATACGCTGGTAGAACATTCTGAGGTGATTATCCAGAGAAGTGGTCAGACAGATGCAGTTTCTTGCGGATTACGCTGATGGCAGAGTTCCGCCATGAACTCGTCTTCCTGGAGAGAAGCCCCGCGACGCAGAAGTTCGAGCAGAGGATCTTCCCACTCGTCAGTGGCCTGTGCAACGTCACCAGCGGGTTCAAACTGGGTCAAATCCGCGACCAACGCGCGTGGGGAAACCAGAAGTTCGGGCTTTGTGTCGGGACCGCTGCGCAGGACGTTGATCAAATCAGTCACCTGGGCGCGTTGCTCCTCCGTGCGGGAAGGGAACTCGACTCCCATCCCTTTGCCCGGATGGGCAACTCGAACCATGCCTTCGATATGAACCTCGAGCTCTCCGGTCTTGAGGCAGAAATCCACCAGGGCATGCTCAGGGAACGGGGCGTCCGTTTCCACGTAGCATCCGCCCAGGCTGAGATCGGTAAGCTTGCAATGAGGCACAATTTCGTTTGTGCTGGCTCCCAGAGCGGTGGCGGCAGCCTTCAGCCAGGCGTCCAGTTTTTCGGCGACTTCTTTGGGCAAATCGAGCATCTGCACTCCGGTTTGTCCGTTTGGATTTGCCCATGCAACCTGCCCTCGCGCTTCTATCTCCAAAGCGCCGTCGGGGAGTTGAAAATGAACGGCCAGCAAGGAACCCGCTACCTGAGATTCGGAAGTGAGCACATCTAGACCCGTGGCCGAGAGGTCAAGAAGAATGCCTTCCACCTTGCGGCCTTCAGGCAGGGTAATCTCGACCGGAGCCTGCACCGGAACCCGCATGGACCGGCGACGCTCGCGGTTCAAAAGAGCGGCGGCAGCGCGAAGTCCCGCCTTGGCGGCTTCCTCTGAAACGGGCTTGTAGAGCACGAAGTGTGCTCCACCACTCAGAATCTCGCGCACTTGGCTGGCATCAGGTACCAGGGCAATGCGCAATGGCGCCGAACCAAGGCGCCGCGTCGCCTCCAATGCGCCTTGCGCCACTTCCGGTTCCGCGAAATCCACAATGAGGGCATCAAATTTCTGTTGCTGGATTCTGGCAATCGTGGTCTCGGGGTCGCTGGAACGGTCCATTGCGATGCCGAAGGTGGGCAGAACTTTGCCCAGCACATCTGCTGCAGAATCGTCAGTCGAGACCAGTAATGACTGCAATGTCATAAATCGATCGGGATGGCAGAGCCGGCCGGGTTACGGCCAGCGGGGAGCCGTCGGACGCGACGCTTTCGACGACGCGCCGGAGCCAGTGTTGGCTCCCGCCTTGGCGGCCATGGCATCTGCGCTGGTCACGTCATCCACTTCCGCCAGCACGCTGTTGTCGGCATCGTCGTTTTCCGCCAGCAACGGAGCCACTTCCCGCAGTTTTTCCGCCGCCTGCTGGAGCATTTCGATCTGCTTGCCGAGTTGGGCGTATTTCGCCTGCTTCTGACGCAGGACCTCGTGAATGTCCTTCATACATCCCCCTGGCTTCAAATCTAAGGAGATAGGCAGGATGGGTCAATCGTTATCCCGGCCCTCAGATTACGGCGGTAACGCGCCGTGCCGCCCCAGAACATGAGCACAAACAAAAAGCCCCGCCGTAAAGCGGGGCCTTCTTCTTGACAGAGAAGATTTTAGGCTTTCAGTTTCCGGCGTAAAGCGCACGCCAGGCCAACGAATCCGGTACCCAGCAAGGCAAGCGTCCCCGGCTCGGGAACAAGGATGTTGGTGTCTCCGCTGGAAATTGTCGTTGTGCCGTTGAACAACGCCCTGCCCGTGTTAATCGTCAACTGCACGGTCGCGCCATCCACGGTCATGCCGGTGTACCATGTGCCAACAAGGCTGCCCGTGAGCTCATAGTTGTGAGTGCCATTGGCGTTGACGATTTCGGTCCAGGTCACGGGACCGTTGAACGTCCCGCTGAAGATCACGCCGTTCGGAACACCTTTGCCGGTGCCAGTGATCACGAAACTTCCGCCGCCAGCCAGAGTGGCTATCACGCATGAGGACTCCGTACCCGGGCAGGTTCCGCTTCCCATCAGGCTGCCGCTGAGTAGCGCGCCTGTCGAAAAGGTGAGAGTGCCCAAATCCCCAGTCGACAGTAGCCCACCGGCTCCCCTGAAGGCGATCAGTTCCGAGCCGGTCAGGCTTAATCCCGCGCTGCTGCCCAATAGCGTGCCGCCGCTGTTTGTGAAATCAACCGAGCTACTGGCAAAGGCCGCCATAGGCAGGGCCAAGAGGAGCAAAGGCATCCACAGAATCCGCTTCATAGATTATTCCCTCCTGAGATCTCAGGTACGTCTTGGTTGATAGTCTTTGGGGCTCCCCGCCCCTTTTTGGGATCGAGCAGTCGACAATGCGGCTGCTCGTCTAGTGCACCTGGAATTCCAAACCGCGCCCAGACTATAACACATTCGAGTGACACAAGTTATGCGTCTTTTGTGCAATCGTCGTCAATCCAGAGGTGCAAAATACTGCACATTGATACGCAGCTTTTGCGACTTTAATCGGCTTAGCGCCGAGTCTTCCCAATTAACTCATCCTGTTAGCGACGGCAGCCTGGAGGCCGAACCCAGAAGAAAAACGGTTCCCACCACAATGCTGTAAGCCGAAGTGAGCAGCGTTAGCCCGCTAAGGGCATGAGTGCTGATCCAGCTTAGCGACGCCGTCAGCACCCGCGAGAAAACATTCTCGGATCTGGAGGCCGGAGAAAGCCACAAGCGCACCTTGTCCAGCGAAAACAATCCCGCGGCTACGGCACACATCAGCGTATTCATCGCAAGCAGACCGGCGATGAACATCAACAGTCCCAACAAACCGACAGCCGTTCCGCCCAGATTGGCCGCCATTAGAAACAACAACAACTGAGTAGGGGTTTCGGCTCCCAGGCCGTGAATGACGCCCACCAGAAATGTCGAGGCCGTGCCGTATCCATCCTTGAAAACCTGCGGCGCCTCTACTCGTGTCCCCCCAAATATGCGGCTCAACCGCCAATAGACCCACAGCATGCCATTGATGAGGAGGGTGATGCGGGTGCGCGGCCGGAAGTGACTGTGAGAAGAGGGACGGAAAAAGGTGCCGAGAACATACAGGCCAAGAATAAGCAGCGTGCACCCCACCAGCCGTTCTGCCCAGCGATCACTCGCCGCCGGCAAGGACAGACGGAAGGCCACGGCGCCTGCTCCCAGCACGGCAACCGTAGTCGCATGCCCGGCAACATACAGCAGGCCATAGCGCATGGCGTCACGCGGCTGGGCCTGCACGCTGCTCAGATCGGTGATGGCGGCGATGTGGTCGTAATCGAGACCGTGGCGGAACCCCAGCAATGCAGCCGAGTATAAAGCCAGTCGCAGATGGCTGGAATCGACCATGCCGTTGGGTGCCGCACGATCCTTTTCCGCTATTCACACGGAAAGGGAGGCGTCTCGTAGGCTAGCACACGCTGCGATGAAGCCAGAAGTGCGATCAAGCCAGAAGAAGGCATTAATTCTTCTTCGGGGGCTGGGAAGTTCCCCGTTCCTTGATCAGCTCGCGCAAGCGGTGCGACAGGCTGGATGCCAGCGAGTGGTAGAAGCGTGAGCCCAGGTGCGGGAAAAGCTCAAACAGCGACTGCAGCGTGGGACGGTCGAGGTAAAACGCCTCCACCGGCTCCTTGGCCACAACGCTGACGGTAGCTGGCTGCTCGTCGATAAACGAAATTTCGCCACAAACTTCGCCCGGGGCGATCGCAGGAGGAATCTCCTGGGTGGGAATCTGCACCGAAGCCGTCCCCTGCAGCAGGAGATAAACGCCGTGGGTCCGTTTCCCTTGCTCGACGATCCGGTCTCCGGCCTTGAACGTCATACGGACGGCTTTGTCCGCGATCAGGGCCCAATCATTGGCAGTCAGGTAAACCAGCCCGTGCTCTGCGGCCGACAATACAGACACAGCTTGCTGCTGAATTGCCTTGGACATGGCGCGCGACCTGCGACCCGGAGGGACTTTCCGGTCAGTTCACTAAACAACAGGGCAATCTGAGATTAGCAGAAAAACTGCCAGCGCAACATGCCTGCGAACCCGCGTGGTTAAGGCGCTTCGGACACCATGATCCCACGCGCAAGGCAGGCATGCCTAGATTCGCTGGCCGAAATGGACCCAGCCGTCTGTTTACTCGAGCAGCAGAATCAATCCGGTCTGGCGCGTCATCGTCACCGGCGAGCTGACTGCGTTTCCGTTCACGTCCACGTAGCTGCCAGACGGTAATGTAACGGTCGCAGTCGGGTTGTACGGATTCACCAGCACCAGCCCGCCGGAAAACAATCGCTCCCACGAGCCCTGGGTCATGGTCATCGCTTCAGTGGGATGGCCGATGGGAACGGAATATTCGGGAAACACAACCAGGCTGCCATAGTCCTGCGCTCCATTTGTGATTCCGGTCATGTACACATACGTGCAATCATTCTTGACCAGAAGATAATTCGCCAGCACCCACTGCCGCATCGCCTCGTCGATTTTGCCCGTCGGCACCGGCTCTTCACCGTTGGTCATGTAGCAGAGCCCCTTGGACTGGAGGTATCTGAGTACTTCCACAATCGTTTCCCACTCAGAGGGTGAAGTGACGTTCAATCCGGCGGCGCCCCAGTTGGTGAACCCGCGCTCGTCGAAGAGCAGATCGGTCGTCGACATGAGCTGCAGGTTCGCGTCAACCGGCTGGCCAAACTGGTACGACACATTCACCTGCATGGTGGCAGTGGGCGAGTACTGGTGCACGTGCCTATAGGTAAGCGATTCCCATTCGAGCACGTCATGGCGAAACGCGGGATCATCGGACTGCCCGGTATACTGCTGCACCCAGGAGCCGGACTTGTCGAAGTGTCCGCAGCGCTGCCAGTCGTTGGTGAGGTCCATGGTGTCGACGGCGATCCCTCCGAATCCCTGTGCGAGAGGCGCGTCCACCCATTCCGCCCACTGGTACGCCCGCACTTCGGGGCTGGCAAAATTCAATGGAGCCAGCGTGGTCGCGCCGAATTCAAACGCGAGCGTCTTCTCATCGCACAAATATTCGAGCCAGTCGGGATGATTCGCCTGATACCACGCGATCGAGTTCGTGTAGTTGTCGACCGAATACGGAATGTAGGAGGTGTTGTAGACGTCCTTGGGCTGAGTCGCCCAGTTCGATCCCCAGACCATGTCCACTACACCCGATTCACGGTTCGGATTTGTCAGGTTGTAGTTGAACACCATCTCCAGGTGAATGCCGTCGGCCGTGTTGGGGAAGTACTGCGTGCGAGGGTTTGTATCGCTGGAAACGGTATCCTGCGCTACAAGCGAGAGCGACCAGAGCAACAGGGAAGAGAACAAGACTGAGCAAGGTCGGCTGGACATCTACACCTCCAGAACCTGCCCGGAAGCATATAACAGGTTGGGCGGGTGTAGTGCTAGATACCAGCCACGAGCTGACAATCGTTCCTGCAAGGTCCTAGCGATGCTGGCGACGTGTCCTAAGCGGGTCAATGAGTGTAATGGCGATGTTACGACAGTTGACGTGGTTCCAAGGGTGGCCGCCCATGCGGGCCGCAAGTGGCGCGAACGACTATAAGGCCGCATCACCCATCTGGCGCGGCGTGATGTGGTCTAGTATTGCTCAGGCGCTTACACGCGAGCGGCTGGTTGAGCGCCGACGTTGGCCTTAAGCATGTTGCAGAAGAGTTGTCCTTGCTCGATGGCATCGTCAAGCGCCACATGCGTATGAGACACGGGGTCGAACCACTCCGAGGGCATCGACTGCTTGCCGCACGCTCGATATGGTTTGCGCAGCAATGCCATCGCGTAGGTCTTGATATCAATTGCCGAATAGCCGAATGGGTTCTCCCCCGTGAACTCGGTGAGATACCAATAGACGAAAGAAAAATCGAAAGCGGCCGGGTACCCGACAAACACTGGCCGTCCGCCAAACGCCTTGAGCCAGGCAACGTAGCGTTTCAGGGCGACAGCAGGCGCTTCGGGATTTTGCCGGCAGGCCGACCATGCCTGCGGCTGTGTGGCCCACCATGCGGCGGTCTTGGGATCCGGGACCGATGCGGGCAGCGTTTCCAAGTTGGCGGAGAACGTCCCCAGCAGCTCTTTGTCGGCCAGATAGGCAGCCGACCCAATGCTCAGCATCGAGTGTTTTCCCGCGACCGGTCCGTCGGTTTCTATATCCGTGCTGACGTAGATCTCAAGCAATGATGATTCGCTCATGGTTTGCGATGACAGATTGGAGCCGACAACCATGTCCACGGATCTCCCAATTGCAAGCGGTTGGACAGAGTAGCCCTTATTCTCAGCTAAATCAAGGTCAAGCTCTTGCAGCGTGAGTATGATCAGTGATTACAGCAGGCAAACCGCGAGTTGGCAGCAGTATTTGCGGGCTGCAAATCGACGAAGTCCACACTCTCAAGTCTTGGTCTTAAGGTGTAGAGAGCATTGGTTTCGAGGATGCCCCTCTTGACCATTCAAATGGACCCATTTCAAATATATGCACAATTCATGCACAAATGGTAAGGGGCACTCTCGGCGAGTGCCCCTAAGTGCTTTGGAATCTGGCGCGCCCTGAGAGATTCGAACTCCCGACCTGTTGGTTCGTAGCCAGACGCTCTATCCAACTGAGCTAAGGGCGCCGATCGTGTTCCGATTATATCGGAAATTCGATCCCGGTCCGAATGTCAGGCTCAACGTCACGCCTTCAGCATCGTGAAATGCGGCTTCGACGTGCTCTACCGATCAGGGACATGCCTGGTCGAGGAGCTGGTTCAATATCCCCTGGCAACCCGCGCCTAACGTGAAGATACAAATAATGGCTGCGACCACGACCAGCACCGCGAAAACGCTGGTCAGGATGAGAATAAGTACGCACAGCCCATTCTGATCTTCCGGCTCATCGGACAATTTGCGGGCGATGAGCTCGTCCAGGTGCTGGTCGAGATAGCCCGTCAGTTCTGCGAACGACTTCAGACCTCCGATCTTCGCCAGTCGTTCGTCCAGAGCCTTGAGCGCAGCCTGCGCTTCCGCCGGAGACGCGTCGGAGTGGAGGATGGCCTGAATGCTGCTCTCTCTTGCGTGTTTCGTCACTTCCTGAAGACGGCCCGCATTCACAAACTCGGCGAAGTGCTTTTCTCCGGAAGGCCCCTTGCCCTTGACGAATTCCGCGAGCGCCTGCTTTGTTTTTTGCAAGGCAGCCGTGCGGGCGTCGTGACTTGCTTCGGCCTGTTTGCGGAATTCCTCGCCGGCATTGCCGCCGAGCAAAACGGAGGCTCGCTTGGAAGTGTTCACCGCCCTGCGGCTCTTCACTTGTTGCTGGGCCGCGTGGATGGCGCTCTGCGCCAAGTCCCTGGCCTTGATCGCGTCGACGCGCTTCCAGAATTCGGGCGAGCCAGAACGCACTGGCGGTTGTTCCTTCTGCGGGACTGCGGCAAATGCGGGTTTGGCCGCGGCTACCGCCACGCTGCCTAGCATTGCCTTCATGCACGCTCGTCGGCTAAGAGTGGCCATGGAATGCCTCCGGTTTCGCACAGAGCACGCGGATTTAAGGTAGGGCGGACACATTACTCCGGATTTCTAAACAAGGGCAAATTTTCTTGAGCTTGTTCCAAATTCCGAACAAGATCAGGCATGAATCTCGCAGGGTGAGTGTCCCGCCGCGTTTTAAGACCTCGGGGTAGTTTTCAACAGCGTTCTGGCCCAGCCCTTGCGTTTGCCCGGCTGCAGTAATTCTTTCCCGCGGCAAGGCAATTCCTACCGGGGCGGGAAAATGGACCGCTTTTGTTTTGAAGAGGTTGCGCACGGCACGTCGAATGCTCTAAGGAAAGCCAGACGAAGTGGCGCGCAACGGGGCGCTCCAGAGAATAACTTCGGCCAGAGGTTTTCTTGGGCGCCCCTTGCTTTTTACACCTCCCGCAGGACAGCCCCGAAGCCTCGATCTATAGCGGTATATGACCTATCAGGCCTGCGCCACCGGTTCCCGGACGTCAATTCCTGCCTGCCGCAGCAGCCGAGCCACGGCTTCCTGCTTCATGCGAGAGGCATCGAACTCAACCCGCACCGTGTGCTGTTTCTCGTTGAACTGAACACTCCGGATTCCGTAAACTTCGCGCATGCCGTCGATGGCCCGCAACTCGTTCTCGCCGGGAACCGAGCCGTAGCTGAAAACCACATCCAGATAAGTCATTGCTTGCAGCCTTCCGTATGATGGAGTGGACTCGTCCGGCGCGCAGCCGGATGAATCCAATATAGAGCATCAGCAATCAAACAGCACGATTCGCAGCGAACCTCAGGCCAACCCACGGCCTTCGAACTTGACGGCTTTGAAACCGGTCCCCAGCGTCGAACGCGACCCCGTCTGCGGGATGAACGTGAATCCTGCGACCGCGCAGCATGCTCACGAACATGACGGCAAAAAGTACTACTTCTGCTGTACCGGATGCGCGGAAAAGTTCAAGGCCAATCCGCAAGGGTATCTGAATAAGCCTCCGGGGCTGGTGACACTCGGGATGCCTGCGGCGAAGCCAACTCCTGCGGTCGTAACGATTGCACCCTCCGTGTCCCCTAGAGCGGCGCATCCGTTTCGCGCGCGCAAGACGGATGCGGAGTCGAGGGACCTTGCGCTCGGTCCGGCCTACGTCTGCCCCATGTGCCCCGAGGTTCGCGAAGCCAGGCCCCGAGCCTGCCCTTCGTGTGGCATGGCATTGGAGCCAGAAGTCCCGTTGGCAGCCGCGCGCACTGAGTACGTCTGCCCCATGCACCCCGAGATCGTGCGCTCCGAGCCTGGTTCGTGCCCGATCTGCGGCATGGCGCTCGAACCGCGCACGGTCGCTGCCGCGGCAGAAGAAAATCCCGAACTGCGCGACATGACGCGCCGATTCTGGGTCAGCCTGGTTCTGTCGGCTCCGCTGCTCACGATCGCCATGGGCAGCATGATTTCGAGCACCCTCAAGGTCACGGTGAACCTGGACATCAACGGCCTTGTCATCAATCTTCCGCGTATCGAGTTCCTGTTCGCGACACCGGTCGTGCTCTGGTGCGGCTGGCCGTTCTTGCAGCGCTTCTGGACATCGCTGGTCAACCGCAGCCCCAACATGTTCACGCTGATCGGCCTTGGCACCGGCGCCGCGTACATTTATAGCGTCATCGCAACCTTCAGCCCGCAGATTTTTCCCGTGTCGATGCGCACGATGAGCGGGTACCCCGATGTCTATTTCGAGGCCGCAGCGGCGATCACTACGCTCGTCTTGCTGGGCCAGGTCATGGAGCTTCGCGCCCGCAGCCGAACATCGGCCGCTATTCGCGCCCTGCTCGACCTCAGCCCGAAAACTGCACGCCAGATCGCTGAAGCCCCAGATGGCGAGGTTATAGAGAAAGACATCCCTTTGGAGCGGGTGAAGCCGGGCGATCGGCTGCGGGTTCGTCCCGGAGAAAAAGTTCCAGTCGATGGGATCGTGCTCGAAGGCCACAGCTCGGTCGACGAATCGATGATCACGGGCGAATCGATCCCGGTTGAAAAATCGCCGAACGACAAAGTGATCGGCGCAACCATCAACTCGACCGGATCATTCATCATGCGCGCCGAACACGTGGGCTCGGAAACTTTGCTGGCGCGGATCGTGCAACTCGTGGGCCAGGCGCAGCGCAGCCGCGCCCCGATTCAGCGCCTCGCCGATCGTGTCTCGGCGTGGTTCGTGCCCACGGTTGTCGCCGTGGCCATCATCACTTTCGCGGCGTGGCTGCTCGTGGGCCCATCGCCTCGCCTCGCGCACGCCTTGGTAAATGCGGTCGCCGTCCTGATCATCGCTTGCCCGTGCGCGCTCGGTCTGGCCACTCCCATGGCGATCATGGTCGGCACCGGCCGTGGCGCCCAGGCTGGCGTTCTGATCAAGAACGCTGAGGCTCTGGAGATCATGGAAAAAGTCAACACGCTCGTCGTCGACAAGACCGGCACGCTCACGGAAGGGAAACCGCGCGTGGTCGGCATCGCCGAGCCTCTTGCCACTGATCCGGAAGCGCTCAGGCTGGTAGCCAGCCTGGAACGGGCCAGCGAGCATCCGTTGGCCGCCGCAGTCGTCGCAGTGGCCACCCAGAAGCAGCTCAGCCTTTCTTCGCCACAGGAGTTTCAATACATTCCGGGGAAGGGCATCACAGGCGTCGTTGATGGGCGCAAGGTTGCGATCGGCAACATGCGAATGATGGTGGAACTCGGAGTTTTGGAGAAGGCCGAAGTTATTTCCGGCGCTTATCCGGGCGACACTGTTCTTTGCGTCGCCATCAACGGACGCTATGTCGGGACGCTCTCCATTTCCGTCCAGCTCAAAACGGCCACAGCCGATACCATAAAAGAACTCAAGAAATCCGGTTTGCGTGTGCTGATGCTCACAGGGGATAACCGGATTACGAGCCTGAGAATTGCCAGCACTCTGGGCATCGATGAGTTTGAGGCTGAGGTGCTGCCTGAACGTAAATCTGAAGTCATTAAGAAACTTCAACGCGAGCGAAGAGTCGTCGCTATGGCCGGGGACGGCATCAACGACGCGCCTGCGCTGGCGCAAGCAGACGTCGGCATCGCTATGGGCACCGGCACCGACATCGCGATGGAATCTGGCGGTATCACGCTGGTCAAAGGCGATCTCGCCGGCATCCTGCGCGCACGCAAGTTGAGCCAGGCGACGATGCGCAACATCCGGCAGAACCTTTTCTTCGCGTTCGTCTACAACGCGATAGGGGTTCCCATCGCCGCCGGCGTGCTATACCCATTTTTCGGATTGCTGCTCAGCCCCATCTTCGCTGCCGCTGCGATGAGCTTCAGTTCGGTGTCGGTGATCACCAACGCGCTACGGTTGCGGCGTGTACGTCTGTAGAGGCCCTACACCACAGAGTCACAGAGACACCGAGAGAAATACAAAGGAGTTTCCCTCCGTGACTCAGTGTCTCTGTGGTGGATTTGTAAGTGCGGCGAATTACAGTTTGCTGAGGAAGCCTGTGATCTCGGCGTTGGTCCAGTCTACCGGTCCGATGAACTTGCGGCGCATCACGCCATTGCGGTCGATGATGAACGTCTCGGGCCATCCGTGCGTGCCGTACAGGGTGGGAGTTTTTTGTTCCGGATCGCGGACCGTCAGCAGGTTCACGCCGTGCTCTTTGACAAATTTCTTGTAGGCGATTTCGTCGACGTCAATGCTGACCGCGACCACGGTGATGCCCTTGTCCTTCATGCGGCGCTGCATTTCGACCAGCGAGGGCATCTCCTCCACGCACGGCGGACACCAAGTCGCCCAGAAATTCAGCACCACCACCTGCCCGCGAAACTGGCTGAGGGTGACCTTGTTCTGCGAATCCTGCACCGTGAAATCAGGGGCGTTCGAGCCGATGCGCGGAGGCCGCGAACCGCTATAGCACCCGGCAAGCGTTAGGATCAAGGCGAGACCGGCGAGCACGAGCAGGCCATGAGCGAGACGGCGCATGTCGTTATAATAATAAATTCAACGCATGACCGCGAGCGAAACACTCCGGCGTGAGAGCAAAGAGGCTCGGGTGGTGGTGTCGGTGATCGTCCCGGCGCGCAACGAAGAGGCCAGCCTTGGGACTTGCCTCGAATCGCTGGTCAGTCAAAAGGGCGTCAATTTCGAAGTGCTTATCGTCGACGACCACTCGACCGACCGGACGTATGAGATCGCTGCGTCTATGGCATCAGCGCATCCGGACAAACTTCGTGTGATCGAAGCGGGACCGCTGCCGGCGGGCTGGACCGGGAAGAATAACGCTCTCCTCACCGGGTTTCGGGAAGCGCATGGGGAGTGGCTGCTTTTCACTGACGCGGACACCGTGCATCACCCCGGTTCGCTCGCGCGAGCTGTGAACGAAGCCCGGGAACACCGCGCCGATCTGCTCTCGTATTCGCCCGAACAAATCGCCGTTACATTCTGGGAAATGGCAGTTCTGCCAGTCGTCTTCGCGGAACTGGCGCGCGAGTACCCGCCTGCGAAAGTTAGGGACCCTGAATCTCCAATTGCGGCGGCCAACGGCCAGTACATTCTCGTAAAGCGCGAAGCCTACGATGCTGTCGGCGGCCACGCAGCCGTTGCCGGAGAGATTCTTGAAGACGTCGCACTTGCA
Source organism: Candidatus Sulfotelmatobacter sp. (assembly GCA_030041475.1). Taxonomy (GTDB): domain Bacteria; phylum Acidobacteriota; class Terriglobia; order Terriglobales; family Acidobacteriaceae; genus Sulfotelmatobacter. The sequence goes on along the minus strand of JASHNU010000061.1, from coordinate 1,305 downwards.
CGCGTCATGAAATTCACCAGACGCAAAGTTCGTTTTCGTTACGCCGCTGATGCCGTCCGTACGCGAATGTACCGCAATTTACGTCAGCTGCGCGATGGCTGGACGAAGAACCTGGCTCTGCTGTTCCCGCGCCCGGGCTGGTTGGCAGTCAAGACGATCGTGCTGTGGGCCCTCCCATGGGTCGTAGCGCTGATCCAAAGACTCCTGTCGTCGAGGCGCTGGTGGTGGAGTCCGGTTATCGTAAGCGGTGTTCTTTGGTTAGCATGGCGGTTGAAGCGAGCAAACTTCAATTCCAACCACACGCTGCTCGCTGCTTTTCTCGGCATGCCCATGTTCGCTTACCTGCTGCTGCGCTCGAAGCGGGCGCACGCCAAAGGCAGCGTCTCCTGGAAAGGTCGCGCATATTCCGATAAAGGCGGTTTACTGGCAACTGGCCGCTGATCACTGGCAACTGTTCTTATGGTCTATCTCACGCGCAAAGCCGAATTTTCTGCCTCGCACTACTACCACAATCCCGGGTTCACTCCGGAGGAGAATCGTCGTATCTTTGGCAAAACGAATAACCCCAACGGGCACGGCCATAACTACACGCTCGAGGTCACTGTAAAAGGCGAAGTCGATCCGCGCTCCGGTTTCGTCGTCGACCTGAAGCAACTGAAAGAGATCATGCAGCGCGAAGTCCTCGACGCGATGGACCACCGCTTTCTCAACAAAGAAGTGCCCGAGTTTCTCACGCGCATTCCTACGACCGAAAACATCGCCATCGCCATCTGGCAGCGCCTGGAATCGAAACTGCGGCAGGCGCGCCTGCATCGCGTACGCGTGTACGAAACGCCGGATTTGTTCGTTGATTTCTACGGAGAAGAATGAGGACACGAATCTCTGGGTTACGAGTTTCCCAAAATGAAGGCTCACCTCACTCGCCGCTATTTTTTTTCCGCTTCGCACCGACTACACAGCGGTGAGATGTCCGATGCGGAAAACCGGGCCACCTACGGCAAATGCAACAATCCCTACGGACACGGCCACAATTACGCGCTTGAGGTTACGGTCAGCGGGCGGGTCGACGCGAGCACTGGCATGGTCTGCAACCTGGTGGATCTCGACGGCTTTGTCGAAAGGGAAGTGCTCGCCCGCTACAACTTGGAGAATTTGAACACGAAGAAGGAATTTGCCCATATTGTGCCGACGACCGAAAATCTTTGCGTGGAGATTTTTGAAATATTGCAGCGTGGCTTCACGCCCGCGCATCTGGAAAAGGTAAGACTGGAAGAAACGATGATGAATTCGTTCGAGTACGCCGGA
>JASHNU010000060.1 GCA_030041475.1 Candidatus Sulfotelmatobacter sp. | reverse complement strand
AGAGACGGCACGCCGCGGCCCTCGCTGTAGACGCGTCGCAGCAAGTGGCCCGGACTCTTGGGCGCGATCATGACCACGTCGACGTCGGCGGGCGGAACGATGGTCTTGAAATGAATGCTGAAGCCGTGCGAAAAGCCGAGAACTTTTCCCGGGTGGAGATAGGGTTTGATGGCTTGCTCGTACAACTCGGCCTGAGTTTCGTCAGGCGTGAGGACATGGATCCAGTCGGCGCGTTTTGCCGCCTCATCCGGAGCGACGACGACCATGCCGTCCGCCCGTGCCTGCTGCGCGCTTTTCCGGTCCGGGTCCAGCCCGACAATTACTTTGTGACCGCTGTCGCGCAGGTTCTGTGCCTGCGCGTGTCCCTGGCTGCCGTAGCCCAGAATTGCGATGGTCTTGCCTTTTAGCGCTTCAGGGTTGGCGTCGCGCTCATAAAAAATAGTAGCCACTGCGTGCTCCTCTCGTGCACTTCTCTCGTTTGCCCCAAGGGAGGAATGAAGGCGCCCTTGTGGTTGGGGATGGAACTCCCGCCGCTGAAGTGTACAGCGAGAAGGAGACCAAACCAAAAAACCGACCGGTCGGTCGGTTTAGTTATGCTACCTGTCGCCATCGCCGGATGTCAAGTGCAGCCGGGGCCTTTTTCTTTTACCAGAGAGGCGCCGCTGTTTCGCAGCAGTCTGCTGAGCGTTCACGGACCCGAGCGCATTGGCATTCCCGGCCCCGACTGTTTACCATGTCCCCCGATGGCTCGCGAGAATACCGTCGATTCGCGGCAGGAGATCCTGCGCACGGCCGCCCGCTTGTTCCAGCAGCGCGGATACGACGCTACCTCGATGAATGACGTGGCGGCTGCGCTCAAGCTCAGCAAGGGCGGGCTTTACCACCATTTCCAGGGCAAGGATGAAATCCTGTTCGAGATCATGAACCATGCCATGGAAATCACCCAGGAACGCGTTCTCGCGCCCGTGCGCGGCATCGCCAGGCCCGAAGACCGGCTGCGAGCGCTGATTCGCCTGCATATTGAGGTCGTGCTCAGCCCGCGCGACCGCGAGATCACCGTGATGCTGCACGAAAACCATCCGTTGCCGCCGGCTTTGCGCAAACGGATCAATGTTCGCAAAAAGGAATACGTGCATTTCGTCGAGCAGTTGATCGCGGAAGTCCAAAAAGATGCGCACAAGGGAATGCCGAAGGATGTAACAGCGCACGCCGCGCGCCCGCCCAAGCCGCGCGTCAGTCCGCGCGCCGCCGCCTTCGCGCTGCTCGGCATGATCAACTGGATTTATCAGTGGTACAAGCCGGAGGGCGAGCTGCAGGCGCAGAACCTGATTCCGCAATTCACCGATCTCCTGTTCGGAGGCATCCTGTCGTGACAACCGTGGGTATGACACCAGAGGGCGTAAAGTCTGTGTTTGCGAGGATCGCCGACGTCAATCGGCAACGGGCTCAAAGTGGCAAGCTCTACCGCGAGTTCCTGCGCGTGCCGGCGATGAGTGCAGGGCTGTACGTTCTTCCGGCGGGAGCGACCGACCCGCAGCGCCCGCATCATGAAGACGAGGTCTACTACGTGATTCGCGGCCGCGCGCGTTTCCGTGCCGGCGACGACGATCGCGAAGTTTCAGCTGGCAGCGTCTTGTTCGTGGCCGCCGAAGTCGAGCACAGCTTCCACGACATTGCGGAGGAGTTGTCTGTGCTGGTGCTTTTTGCGCCCGCGGAAAGCTGACTTTCCTGAGTTGCCGCGCGACTATCGGCGGTTTGCAACTACTTGTGCGGCGGAACCCAGTAGAGCTCTTCCTTGATCAGTGCGCGGTCGGTGAAGCCGCGCCGCCGCAGGATCGCCTTGCTGTTCTCAATCATGTCCGGGTGCCCGCACAGGTAGGCCGCCGTGTTGGTGGCGTCGAGCCCCCACTGATCGGCATATTTGCGCAACACGTCGTCCGCGCGGCCGATCTCGCCCGGCCAGTCCTCGTGATCCCAGGGCCGGCTGACGGTCGGGACGTAGGTGAACCAGGGGACGCTTTCGGCGAAGTGTGTGAGTTCCTCGAGATAGCCGAACTCCCAGGGGCGGCTGGCCCCGTTCAGCAGGAAGAGTTTGTGCGAGCCCTCGAAGCGGCCTTCTTTCCACTCGCGGTGCAGCGTGCGCACATAGCTGACGAACGGGGCAACGCCAGTCACGGTCGAAATCAGCAGGTGGTTGGTGCGGCCGATCTGCGTGTCGAGCGAAAACTTTCCCTTCGGCACTTTGCGCATAAGCAGTTGGTCGCCGGGTTGCAGCTTGTGCAAACGCGGGGTGAGAGCGCCCTCCGGCACCAATTCAACAAAGAACTCGATTTCATCCTCCCAAGGCGCGGAGGCGATCGAATAGGGCCGCTCGATGCGCTTTCCGTCCGTCTCCACTCCGAGCGTGGCGTACTGCCCCGGGATGAACTTGAATTCTCCTCCGCTGCGCACACGGAACATCCACAGGTCGGGGGCAAAGTCGACGCGGCGGGTGATCTGCGCGTGAAAAAACTTATCGTCGGAGGTCGTCATGAGGGTGTGTCAGGGAGCAGGGTCACCTTTAAAGTGGTCCGACCGTCCTACAACCGAACGGTCGTACGGGTAAATTGCGTTATCCTAGCCCGAACCCGCCATTTTGGGAAGGGCCTTCGTCGGCGAAAACTGTGAGTAAGAAGAATCGATTTTCCGCCATTATTCAAAAGCTCAAGAAGCTGTACGGCCGTCCCGCCCCTCCCGCCGTGACCGATCCTCTTGAAATCATCCTATTCGAAAATGTCGCTTACCTTGCCGATGACGACAAACGTGCCGCCGCATTCGCCGCGCTGAAGAAGAAAGTCGGCACCAAGCCGCAGGAGATTCTCAAGGCACCGCTGAAGCAACTGGAAGAGATTACGCGCATGGCCGGAATTGTTCCCGAACTCCGGGCCCAGCGCCTGCGCCAGATCGCCGAGCTGGCCCATTACATTTTCAAAGACGATCTCGGCAGCGAACTCAACAAGCCGTTGCCGCAGGCCAAGAAATCACTGAAGAGATTCCCCTCAGTCGGCGACCCGGGCGCCGAAAAAATTCTGATGCTTACCCGCAGCCACCTCGTGCTGGCGCTGGAATCGAACGGCCTGCGCGTCCTGCTGCGGCTGGGCTTTGCCGACGAGCAGAAAAGTTACTCGGCCAGCTATCGTCTGGTGCAGGCCGCACTGGCCGGGGAACTGCCCTCCGACTACGACGCGCTGATCGAAGCCCATCAACTTCTGCGCCAGCACGGTCAGGAATTATGCAAGCGTACGCGCCCGCTGTGTGAAGGCGGCTGCCCGCTCACCGCGGACTGCGCCTATTTCCAGAAGCTCGCTAAGCCGGCCAGAGTCTGATCTACGACAGTCAAAACGCGCGAAAAGGCGGATTTTTCGCTTTGCCCGCAAGCTTCGGATAGCCCGCTGCCGGCGCTTCGCCGTACGCTTTCCTTACTATGACAACCAATGCCATACTCGCTGCGGAAGATGTGAAAGCAATGCGCGTTACTCGAACCAGTGCACCAACAGAGCCGCCAGTCGCGGCCCCGCTGACAAGCGACAAGACCAACGTCGGAACCGATGCCGATCCGCGCTGGACCGCGGTGCTCGCTCGCGATGCCGCACGCGACGGCGAATTCGTGTTCGCCGTTTCGACGACCGGAGTGTACTGCCGACCGTCATGCGCCGCCCGCCGGCCACGCCGCCAAAACGTGACATTTTTCACCACGCCCGACGAGGCCGAACGCGCCGGATATCGCGCCTGCCTGCGCTGCCGCCCGAAATCGGTGAGCGGCAACTCCCTGTCTGACGGCGTCAAAGCGATCTGCCGCTACATCGAGCAGCATCTCGACGAACCGCTCACGCTCGATCGTCTCGGCAAGGAATTTCACCAGAGCCCGTTTCACCTGCAGCGCCGCTTCAAGTCCGTCCTGGGCATCACGCCGCGCGAGTATGCCGACTCCTGCCGCCTGCGCCTGCTCAAGCGCAATCTCCAGGCTGGCGATTCCGTCACGCGCGCCATGTACGACGCCGGCTACAGCTCGAGCAGTCGCCTTTATGAGCGCACCGCTTCGCAGCTCGGTATGACGCCCGACAAGTACCGCCGCGGCGCCATTGCCGCGACCATTCGCTACACCTGCGCCGATTCCCCACTCGGACGCATGCTGATCGCGGCCACCGAGCGCGGCATCTGCGCCATCCAGTTCGCGCGTACCGACGGCGAACTGATCGAGGGCCTGAAGCGCGAGTTTCCCTTCGCCACGCGCAAGCCCGACGATGCCGGTCTGCGCCGGTGGGTCGACACGCTGCTCGAACACATGCAGGGCCGCGAACTTGCGTCTTCCTTGCCGCTCGACATCCGCGCGACTGGATTTCAACGGCGCGTGTGGGCGCACCTGCAGTCGATTCCCTTCGGCGAGACGGAATCCTACAGCGATGTAGCTAAGGCGATTCGTCGGCCCAGCGCGGTGCGCGCCGTGGCCCGCGCCTGTGCAACCAACCCGGTCGCGGTCGCGATCCCGTGCCATCGCGTGGTCCGCGAAGACGGCAGCATGGGAGGATATCGCTGGGGCATCGAGCGCAAGAAGCAGCTGCTGGAGATGGAACAGCAGCCCTCGTAGGGACGAAGAAGGCCCGGGGGAAAAGTGCCGGTCAATGAGCGTAATCGCCTGATTTCGCCAATTATCTTGGGAGCAGTGCAACGTGACCGTGCGTGGACTGAGCAGAATTGCCCCGTCCGGCGAGGTCGAATAATCCTATAGCCAGCAGGGCAAACGACGACCACCAGAGGAAATAACCAATCCCAAGCCCCGACACCCAGCCATCGCGCCTAAGAAGAACGCACCAATGTGAATTAAGGAGAAAAGCCGTGGCAGCAATACATGCAGACATGCGCCTAATGGAACGAGAGCCGCGCCGCACAGCCCAAGGCGAGCCGAAGATGAATAAGACCGTCGTTACCGCGCTTGCGGCTGCCAGCAGGCCGTACCTCCACGAGAGCAAAAAAGCTTCCCAACCGGTGATAGGTTCGACCTGTCCGCCTGCGATGCTTGTAACGACCGGTAGAAACCAAGCTGCCCCCTGAAGCAGCCACGCAGCCGAAATCAGAAGGTGTGGTCTCCTCATTGTCGTTGCTTTCCTCAAAGCCACGATTCCCGTCGGTGACAAGTATAGACGGTAACTGTTGAGAAATCCCCACTCATTGACCGGAATGGAGATTTTCACTGACCGGCATTTCCTCGCCTCCGCACAGCCATCCAATTCAGAAACGCAACCGCGACCGCCGCGACCAGAATAAGCGACTTGTTGTATTCGATTCGCGTCAGAAGCCCGGCGCAGATCAGCACTCCCAGACCTGAAATCACAAACACAGTCGCAGTTCCGCCCGGTAACTCGAACGCGGCCTGCGTGTTCTTCTTTCTGCGTAACACAGGAACCGCCGCGCAAATCACACCGTAATAAAAAAGCCGCGATCCCGCGGAGAGGGTCGCGTTTCCCGCGAAGCTGCCGAACCAGGCAAACAGCCACACCAGCAGCGCGAACACGAAAATCGAGACATACGGAGTCCGGAAGCGGCGATGCACAATGCCGAACACGGAGGGAAAGTCGCCGCCTTCGGCCAGTGCGAAAGTCACGCGTGGCGTTGCCAGCATGTTTCCGCTCAGGTAGCCGTACGTCGAGAACAGTGCGCCCGCGGCAATCAACGCGGCGCCGCCGTGTCCCATGACGATTCGGGCGACGTCGGCCAGTGGACGCACGCTGTGGCCGGGATCGGGCAGCACACCGACAACTACCCACTGGATTAGCGCATAGATCACGGCGCAGGTGATGAGCGCGGTGAATAATCCGAACGGCATGTCGCGGCGCGGGTCCTTGGCCTCGCCCGCCGAAACCAGAGCCGCCTCGAAACCACCGTAGGCGAAGACGAGCAGCACCATCGCTCGTTCCCACGCGCCTGCGCCTGTCGAGACTTGAACTTGCGGAATCATGCGGTGGCTTGCCAGCAGATAAAACGCTCCGGCCACGCACACTAGGCCCAGAGCTCCAACTTTCGCCGCTGTGAAGGCGTTGCTGACGTGCGTTCCCGCGCGCACGCCGCGAAAGTTGATCGCAGCCAGCACTCCGATCAGAAGCGTCAGGATCAGCGCCTTTGGAATGGGCTGGGGAGCGCGCGCCCAGAATTCGCCCAGATAGGTGACGAACAGGTTGGCGTTGGCCGCGCTCGCCGTCATCCGGACGAACCACACCAGCCACGCCACCTGGATACCCATGAATCGCCCGAAGGCCTCGCGCGCGTAAAGGTAGGGACCGCCAGTTTCGGCAAACCGGGAGGCAACCTCCGCAACGCAGGCCATGATGACAGTCATCCCCGCCGCCGCCAGCAGCACCGCCGGCACGCTGTCGCGCCCGAGTAATCCAGCCAGCACTGCAGGCAATCCAAAGACGCCACTTCCAATGATGCAATTCACGATCAGCGCGGCCAGGCTCCAGCGCCCAATGGCGCGCACCAGACCTTCACCGGAAATCTTTTGCTGGCCCGTTTCACTCACGGCGAAGTTGTATCACAGGTCGTGGCTTGCCACGAGGCTCTGGATGCACGAGGTTCTGGATGCACAGAGTCGTGCAACGCGCAGACGACGGTGACTTGGGAGATCAGGTGACTTTTGAGCACACAATAGATGCACTATCGTTCACGAAATGATGGCCACCTGGCGTGAAATGGCGACCGAAGCGCCATTCATCCCTGCGCTAAAACCCGTGCCAATCAAGGCATTTGGGGTGGTGACCTTGGTGTGGGCCAAGGTAACGCCAGAATTACGAAAGCGCATGGTCGTGGGACATCTACTCGCTCCGCTTTGCCGATGAGATCGTGAGAGGCAAATCAGCATGGCCAGAGAAGACATGAACGACCTGCATCTCCGGATCGAGCGCGTTACTCAGGACCTGCGCACCATCCAGCAGGAACTGAACTGCGCCGCCATGCAAGCCCCCAGCGACCCGGAGCTGATGGAAGCTCTCAACTCGCTGGCCGAGACCGAGCCTATTGAAACCCTGCGTTCGGCTCTCGATCAGATGCGGCACTTTCTCTGGTTCTATTCGCAGGTCATGAATAATGAGCCGGAACTCGGCGACAAATTGCGCCAGAGCGGCGCCTCTGAAACTTCAAGCGACGAGCCGCCGAGATCAGAAAAATCTTTTCTCGACCAGCTTTCCCGCGCGGACGAACTCGTGCTGCTGCATCACCTGGCTGAATCAAAACAGCGCAAGCCAAATTAACCACGCCCCGGTTCAGGCGCCCACACCGCCAACAATCGTTTTGAGCACTTCGCCCTGCGCGTTCAGCACCGCAAAGTCCGCAACGGCTCCATTGGCCAGAATCCCGCGATTCGCCGCCATACCCACTGCCCGGGCTGGATTGAGCGTCGCGGCACGCACCGCATCGCGCAGCGTCCAATTCGAAAACCGCGTCACATTGCGCACCGCGCGATCCATCGTAAGTACGCTTCCCGCCAGGCTGCCATTGGCCGTGCATTTTCCATCCTTCACGTCCACCTCGATTGGGCCCAGCTGGTAGCGCCCATCCGGCATCCCCGTTGCGGAAATCGCGTCGGTGATCAGCACGGTGCGATCCACGCCCTTCGCCTGCAGGAAAAGCTGCACCACCGCGGGCGAAACATGAATGCCGTCCGCGATCACATCCGCACTCATGCGGTCGTCGGTGAGCACCTCGCCAATAATTCCCGGATCGCGGTGGTCGAGCGGGCGCATGGCGTTGAAGGTGTGCGTGGCGTGCCGTGCGCCGGCGTTGACCGCATCCTGCGCCGCAGGCAGCTCCGCGTCCGAGTGACCAATGCTCACACACACGTTCCGCCGCGCCGCTTCCGCAATCACTTCCATCGCACCGGGAATCTCCGGCGCAATGGTCATCATGCGCACGTGGCCGCGAGCGGCCTGCCACAGACGGTCAAAGATTGGGATCGTCGGCGCAATCAGATTTTCCGCAGGATGCACGCCACGGCGTTTGTGGCTCAAGAATGGACCCTCCAAGTGTATGCCCAGGGGTCGCGCTTGCGGTATGTTACTGGCCGAGTCGGGTGGCGCCTCGATCGCATCGGCGAGTCTGCCGAGCGCGGCGCAGGTTGCATCGAGTGGCGCTGCGACTGTGGTGGGAAAATATCCGGTCACTCCGTGCGACGCCAGGAATTGGCCCAGTCGAGGCAGTTCCGACGCCGCAGCCCGCATTGCGTCCAGGCCCGCTCCGCCATGAATATGAACGTCGAAGAAACCAGGCGCCAGGACTGCGTCGCCAAAATCCACCAGCCGCATGTTGCCCGGGACCTCGCTCGCCAAGCGCGATGTCAGCTCAGCGATCCGTCCGTCTTCCGCGATGAGCAGCGGATTCTGAATCTCCTCAACCGGAGTGTAGAGACGGGCTGCGGTGAATGCGGTCCTCATGTTGGTTTTGTGGCGCTGAGCCTCCGGCGAGATTATCGTAGCTGCGCGGCCTGTTTCGAACAACTGGGTCTTGCGCCGCCGGGCCTCGGAAACATGCGGCAGGCCGCCGGCCCACCGATGTTATAATCGCCTGGCTGGTATTTGCGGTGGCGCCTGCAATTCCTTCGCGCCGTCGCCCATGTCGGGGAGTGGCTCAGCCTGGTAGAGCACCTGGTTCGGGACCAGGGGGTCGGAGGTTCAAATCCTCTCTCCCCGACCAATTCCTTCAAGCAGTTACAGCGATTTCAGCTGGGTACAACCTGGGTGCATTGGGTGCAACTGGCAATTTCGGTTCCACTGGTATGTCGAAACCGAGGCCAGCATCTTCGGTGGTCGAGCTCCGAAATACCGCATCTGCCTTGAGCGACTCCAAACTGAGCCAAGTTTTTTCTCTCCCGTGCGAGATCCCCTGGTGCTGAACTAGGGTAGCAGTGCGGTCGCGGCCAGAGTTTCCTGGGTGGGGATGTCGCCGGCTGCAGTGAATACAACGTCGGGTTCATGACCTTCATCATTGCTGGCCCAACTCCAGATGCCGAGTCGATGGAACCGGTCGTGTTTTCCTGGCGTCTCGTTCACCGCCTCAAGGCGCTGCGGGCTGCGGGGGTTGTCAGTACTTCAACCCCCTTTGCGGTCTCTGCCTGAGTGGGAACTTATAATTGCTAGCGATGCCCCCGGGACAACAGCTGCGATTTGAGCAGTGGGCCAACTTTTGCGCCATCACTTCGGCGGCAGCCGCGACGTTGCTCGGACTATTGTTCGTGGTGATCACTCTCGCTGCCGAACGAGGACGGCGCGAGGACGCACCCAAGATTAGGATCTACCTCACGCCCGTCGCGATCTATTTCAGCAGCGTGCTGCTGATGAGCATGCTTCTGGCTGTTCCCAACCAAACGCGGGTTACGGCTGTCATTTGCATCTGCCTCGAAGGCGTCGCCGGCCTGGGTTACTCCGGGTCCCTGGCGATCAGGCGGGGTACTGATGGTGCCTCTTACGAACGACGTTCCGATCTTCTCCCCTATGTCGTCTTCCCGTTCGTCGCATACGCCCTTATGGTCGCTGGTGGCCTGCTGTTTCTTCGGAGGCCCCAAATCGGCCTTGATCTGGTAGCGGTCGCGATGCTCCTCCTGCTCGGCATCGCGATCCGAAACTCGTGGGCGATAGCAACCACAATCGTGTCAGCGCGGGATTGAGATTGCGTAGCCGTACGGAATAAACCGCCCGCCAGATAATTAGCGCCGCAGTTCAATGCTTTTTCCAAGCGTATCTTGTGCTGGGACTGTTTGTAGAAGACTCAGAATCATACTCACCGCAGCCTCATCGCCAATCGCAGTGTTCAGCATGGTGTGATAAATGGCCCGATCCGGCCATTCGACCTTGAAATACTTCTGAATGAAATCGGCGCGTTCGCGATCGACGCTATCCACCAGGTTCAGTTTGGGCGCGTTGATGCTGCCTTCATCTGGGTCGTGGGAAGAGCGAAAAGGAAGCCGAGGAGCTTGTCGATACGAGCTTTGTAGGCACGCTGCCCGAAAAAGCATTCGCTCCATTTCCAGTCGGAAGACTTTGACCTGGAGGGGCAGAATTTGAATAAGTCTGCCCATGGGAAATCAGCGCTCCAAAAATCAAGGCTTTTGCGCACAGAAGGCGTATCGGGGTTCCTGAACAAAGCACCAAAAACCTCCTTGACCTCGGATATGCTCGGCAGAAATGCCAACGATAATACGCCCGTTTGGCGATTAACCTCTAGAGCTGGATTTCAATTCGCCTGGATCAGGACAGCTTGACCGAGCGAACCCCAAGTTCGGGTTAATTTGACGCGAGAACACTATCAGGCAGATTACTTGCGTATGGGAACTTCTTCACATCCCGACCATTCTGGGGATTTTTGTATCTAAGGAAGTCTGCAGAAGCTGGCTTATTCTGTGTGGCCGTACACCATTTCGATCACCGCACGCAGCCGGTGCTGATCCGAGTCCGTGATTGCTGCAAACCGGAACGGTTGTTCCTTCCAGGTAACAGGGTGCAACATCTCCGCCATCCCGGTCACTGGCCCCTTGGGCGTAACGAATATCAACCTGACCATTGAACCTGGCGGAAGCAGCGAGGCCGGAACAACCAGGCCGCCGGTCATGGACACGCACTGCAACTTCCCGGGAATCCGGTGGCCGTCCCGGCAGCGAAGGACAATGGGGATAGAATCCGCCAGCTGCAGGCGCTGAGAACGCCTGCCTGGCTTGGCTTGAACGACCTGAATCATTCGCATCTATTATGCTGTGGGGGCCTCAATATTTAGGAGATCACGGAGGGGCTGGTACTCTTTCCACTCACGCCTCAGCGCCAGGCCAGGTCGAACCCCCGGTTGAGGCAACGGCGGACCGCCCACCCTTCGCCCTGCCCGACCCGCTTGGGAGTCAATGAGTGTAATCAGGATTTTGCACGAACTATGCGAATCAGGCGACGGACTTTGGCTGCCGAACTTGTCTTCTCTCTACGCAGCCTATCAACAGGCACGCAAGGAATACGCCAGAACCTGGTACGATCGCGTCACGAGCAACGTCCTTCCAAAAATACGCATAGTGAATCGAGTCTCCCAGCCACTGCCACCGAGTCATCTTTATTCTCCGTTTGGCAAGAGTGGCTTCCACTTCATCCATTCGAAGGTTTCTCATCTGTTGACGCTCGGCCTCGCTAAAGGGTGGCTCGTATTTAATCGCACCGTGGAAGAATGTCAATCCGCTCACGAAGCTAATTGCAACACCGATAAGGACTGCAGCGATCAGAGACCTTAACAAAAGTGCCTTCATTTTTTTATCGCCTCGCATTGCGGAGCCTCATTCTAGCGAAACACATGCGTGAGCGCCGGGTAACTTTTGTAATCAGGCGATTACACTCATTGACCCCCGCAAGGGGGCCCGGAGGGGGCCCCGGAAGGGGTTTTGAGCGTAATTTGGGTTTTGCAATAGTCATTCGTATCTACTGGGAGGCACGGCACGTTCCGCCTACAATTCCACCGAAAAAGCGGGAGTCCCCAAACCCGGGTGATGAGTAAAATCAGGATTAATGAGATGGTCCGCCGCCGAGTAGATTACAACTCGGCAGTCCACACAAGGAGGATCATCACAATGCACATCGCGTCGATCGGAATCGATCTGGGCAAGACCACCTTTCACCTGGTTGCATTAGGAGAGCGAAGCAAGGTTCTGTTCCGTAAGAAATTCTCACGTTCGCAACTGCTGGCATACACCGCCACGTTGCCACACTCGGTCATCGGGCTGGAGGCGTGCTCGGGGGCACACTTTCTGGGAGGCAAACTGCGCGAACAGAGGCACCAGGTGCGGCTGATGCCGGCGCAGTTTGTGAAGCCCTACCGCAAGTCCAACAAGAACGACTTCCTTGATGCCGAAGCGATCGCCGAAGCCGTGACCAAGCAGAACATGCGCTTCGCCCAGCTCAAGACGCAGGAGCAACTCGACTGGCAGGCCCTGCACCGTGTGCGCGACCGGCTGGTGCAGCGTCGCACCGCGCTGATTAACGAGATTCGTGGATTCCTGCTGGAACGCGGCATTGTCTTTGCGGCCCAGCCCATCCACTTGCGCAAGAATCTGCCCGGCGTCATCGAAGATGCGGAACAGAATCTGAGCCCGCGTTTGCGCTGGCTGCTGGATCGCATGTGGCAAGAGTGGAAACAGATCGAGACCGAAGTCGAGGCAATCAGCGAGGAGATAGAACGCATAAGTAAAGACGACGCCCGGTGCCGGCAGCTTCGCCAGATCCCGGGCTTTGGCCCGATGGTCTCAACCGCCACTGTGGCCGCCATTGGCAATGGCTCTGCCTTTCGTCGCGGACGAGACTTCGCGGCCTGGGTTGGAGTGGTGCCTCGACAACACTCAACCGGGGGGAAGCAGAAACTGTACGGCATCAGCAAGCGCGGGAACGTCTATCTGCGGCGCATGCTGATCCACGGTGCCCGCTCGGTATTGTTCCGGGTCAAGTACGACACTGGAGGATTCGGGCAATGGGTACGTCGGCTGGCGCAGCGAGCTCCGCGCAACAAGGTCGTGGTGGCGATCGCCAACAAACTGGCGCGCATCGCCTGGGCGGTGTTGTCCAGCGGCCGAGACTATCGACATCAGCCCCTGCAGCCACTGGCGGCGGCCGCTTGATGGCCGTGGAAAAGACGCTGCACTTGGAAAGCACAAAACGCTTTCCACTTTCCCACCGCCACGACGACAGATGTTAGACAGAGTTCTACCCAGGTCTGCTGAGGAGAGAAGAAGACGAAAAGAACAGCCCAATGGCGTGCCGGAAAACCTGATGGCGAAAATGCGTCCCTTATGACCGAGGGATTTATAAGGACCGGTGCGTACGTATCATCATCAAGTGCCCGGAGAACATTCTCCACCTAAAGGCCGGATACATTTACGCGGACTGTCGTTCGTCAACTTTAAACCTCTTGCAGTCCGGCGGCGGACCATACATTTACGCCAACTGAATCTAGATTCCCGGTTTGACGCCAGTCCACAAAGTGGGTTTCTTTCTTAAAAGAAGGCGTTTCTCTAGAATTCGAGTCTCAGTTGAAACGCGATCATGCGCCCCCTGCTGTCGCTGCTAGTCTCATGGCCTGTGGAAAATAATTCATAACCAATTCATCCAAAATTCTTCTACTCGTAAAGTTCATTCATTACAGTCTCGTCATCTGTGAAAGCGGGATTCTTTCCCGCTTCTGGGATAGCTCCGATACAACCATTGCGGTTTACAGATTGTCGGTCAAGCGGCAACTGAAACTTTGGCGATTTGTTCTCGTCGCCCAAGGAGATGGTGGTCGAGTGTGCGCTTTTTGTCGACTCACGCAATGACGAAGAAACTCTTGCTAACCGTGCTCCGGTGCCTTTGTTTCGTTCACTCGCTCGGCGGGGCGCTTTCCGCGCAGAGTGTTACGGACCGTTGCCCGCGCCCGTTGTCCAGCACCACGGTCTCCGAGCCGGAAGACCTGCAGAGCCAAAACGGCCTGCTGAAGCTTGAACTGACCGCCCGCAACTCAAAGCAGAGCGATGGATCCACGCGCTATTGCTTCGTTGATGTGAACGGCAAAGAGTCGCCCACGCTTCGCGTGAATCCTGGCGATCTCGTCATCTTGACCCTGAAAAATGATCTGAAGGATTTCGGCTCCAGTTCCCTGCCAGCGGCTCACCACCACATGAAGGCAGATGCCGGGAAGGAAGGCGATTCATGCAGCAGCGGCTTGATGACGCGCGATTCCACTAACCTTCACTTTCATGGTTTGACTATCCCTCCCGTCTGCCATCAAGACGACGTTCTGCACACATCAATTCAGCCCAACGATGGGCCATTCGAGTATCGATTCCGTATCCCTGAAAACGAGCCTCCCGGGTTGTACTGGTACCACCCGCACATTCATGGCTTTACAAAGGAACAAGTGCTTGGCGGTGCCTCGGGCGCCCTTATCGTGGAAGGGATTGAGCGAGCGGACACGGCGGTTGCCGGATTGCCGGAGAGGGTGCTGGTCATTCGTGATCAGGACTTGCTCAATCCGAATGCGCCGCCTTCGAAATTGGAGCCGGTTGTTCCCAAGATGTTGTTCGATCGTGATGGGGACGCCGCCAATACCGGTACCGGATTTGGCAAACCGGCAAAGGATCTCTCGATCAACTTTGTGCCTGTGCCTTACCCGGACTATCCCCCGGCTCGACTGGAGATGAAGCCGGACGAGCAGCAGCTCTGGCGTGTGGTGAATGCATCGGGAATTACCTACCTCAATCTGGAAGTTCTGTTCGGTCACAAACCGCAACCGCTTGGCCTGGTAGCCATCGATGGCGTGCCGCTTAACACGGCGGGGTTGCCGCGAGACTTCGTCGATTGGCAAACCCATCTCGGCGTGCCGCCGGGAGCGAGAGTGGAATTCATTGTCAAGGGACCGCCCGCAGGTGAGTCGGCACTGCTGGTGACGAAAACTGTGGATACCGGAGCGGGCGGCGAGAACGATCCCAACCGCGCGCTGGCCACAATCGTTGCTTCAAAAGATGCCCCGGAGCCGGCTTCAGAACTCCCAGCCTCAGCCGAACCGCCGCCGCCTTCACCAGTACCCTGGCTGGGAAGCGTAGCTCCTGTGCGCACGCGAAGACTCTATTTCTCCGAAAAACTGCTTGAGCCGAACAATCCCAACAGCGCCACTGAGTTTTACATCACGGTCGATGGCCAAACTCCGGCTCCCTTCGATCCCAAATCAGGTGTTCCGAACGTGGTGGTGAAGCAGGGAACGGTGGAGGACTGGATTATCGAAAATCGTTCCAGCGAACTTCACGCATTCCACATCCATCAGTTGCATTTCATGCTGCTTGATTATCGCGGGCGGCCTGTGAACGAACCTTTTCTTCGCGATACCGTCAACGTCCCATACTACGACGGCAAAGCTCTTGAATATCCGACCGTCAGGCTGCGGATGGATTTTCGTAATCCCAACACGATTGGCGATTTTCTTTACCATTGCCACCTCTTAGAGCACGAAGACGGAGGCATGATGGGGCTGATTCGCGTGGAACCCTGAGCGGTGAGCACCGGGATCGAAGGCGAATCCGTTCCGAGACGAAACCAACAACGCGAACCAAGAGAAAAAATGAAAAGAGAACGGAGGAAATATGAGTCTCACATCTGTGGTTTCAAAAGGCTTGAATTACCTACGCCTTGGACTGGTAACTGTTTCCGTGTTCCAGTTCGCCATCGCCGCTCCCTTCGCTAACGCAGCTTCACAACCAAAACCAGTGCAGCCGCGCGACGCTGCGACCGTGACCCCGATCCAGCATGTCATCGTGATCATTGGCGAAAATCGCAGCTTCGATCACGTCTTCGCCACTTACGTACCGAAGAGTGGAGACAGCGTAAACAATCTCCTCTCGGAAGGTATTATCAGCTTGGGCGCCAACAAGAACGCAATTCCCGGTCCGAATTTCAACAAGGCGCAACAGCTTTTCGCCGCGGATACTGACGCCTTCCTGCTCAGCCCGCCGACGCAGGAATTTCCCAACAACATTCTGCCGGCGCCGCTGGTCGGTGGTCCCTCGGGCCAGTACGGTTACTTCTCCAGCTCCCCCCCTTGTCCAACGTTACCTAACCTTTCTCCGGCCGCGTGCGCTCAAATTACGGAAGTCGGATTGCCAGCAGGCCAGGGTGCAGCCTTGGCCAGCGGCGGCACATTACAGACGAAATACACGCCCGATGAGCGCATCACCGACGTCACGTCGTTGCCGGCCGGACCGTTCCAGATCACTGGCCCCACATTCCCCTACATTGATTATGCGGCGAGCCCAGTTCACCGCTACTATCAGATGCGGCAGCAATTGAATTGCAGCCCATTCCAGGCGACCCGCGAGAATCCGTCTGGCTGCAACGCTCAGCTGTTTTCCTATGTGGAAGTCACCGTTGGAGCGGGCACGAACGGCACCACCCAGCCGCCACTGTGCTCTTCCGATGGCGGAGCGACTCCCTGCTTCACTTACAATTACGTGCCCAATATTCCTGATGCCCAAACCACAGGTGAAGGATCGACCGCCCTTGCGTTCTACAACGTCCAGCAAGGCGACGCTCCTTACTTCAAGAGCCTTGCCGACCAGTACACCCTTAGCGACAACTTCCACCAATCGTTTCTTGGAGGCACTGGCCCCAATCACATCATGTTCGGCCATGCCGACGCGCTCTGGTTCAGTGACGGCAATGGCAGTCCCGCTGTGCCACCGAACAACCAGGAAGTATTTACAGCTCCCTACAAGGGAGGCCCCAATCCGGACGCGGGTGTCGTCAATGAAATCGAAGACCCCAATCCCGCGCCCGGCACCAACAACTGGTACAGCGAAGACGGCTACGGGAACAGCTACAATGCCGGCTATCCTCCGCCGTATTCCACCAACCCGGTTTCTGGGGGCGGATCATATAGCAATTGCTCCGATCCCACACAGCCCGGCGTCGGACCGGTCGTAAGCTATCTGAAGAGCGTAGGTGTCAATCCGAATTGTGAACCTGGCCACTACTATCTGCTTAACAATTACAATCCGGGCTGGTTCGGCAACGGCAAGAACGCCTACATCGACCAGAATCCGGCCAACACGCCGTTCACGATTCCGCCGTCATCGACCCCCAGCATCGGCGACAACCTCAACGCTAACAATATTTCCTGGAAGTACTACGGCGATCAGTGGAACAACTACGTCCACGACCCATACCAGGAGAATTGGGGTTTCAATGGGCCGACCGCCGACGAGTATTGCAACATCTGCAACCCGTTCCAGTACGACACCTCCATCATGTCGAACCCGGCTCAAGTTGCAGCTCACATCCAGGATGTGACCAACCTGTACTCGGATATCGCTCAGGGAACTTTACCTGCCGTTTCGATCACCAAACCCAGCGGCTATTCCGATGGCCATCCGGCATCTTCGAAGCTCAACGTGTTCGAACTCTACACGCAGAAGATCATCAACATGGTCCTGAATTCGCCGTATTGGGACAACACCGCCATCTTCATCACCTTCGATGAAGGCGGCGGCTACTATGACTCCGGCTACGTGCAGCCACTGGACTTTTTCGGCGACGGCACGCGCATCCCACTGCTGGTGGTTTCCAAGTATTCGACCGGCGGCCATATCACGCACGACTACGCCGACCACGTCTCCATCGACAAATTCATCGAGAGGAACTGGAACATCGGCACCATCAGCTACCGCAGCCGGGACAATTTCCCCAATCCGGTCACAAAGCCGGGCAACCCCTACGTCCCCGTTAACGGGCCGGCGCTTACCGACCTGTTTGGCGCTTTCAATTTTCCAAAATGAACGTAGGAGAAAGAAATTGCCAGCGTTTCCGGCCAGGAGAGATTCCTGGCCGGTTTTTTGGGGCGGGCCACGAATGCTTCGCCCGCAATTTTCAAGCACCGATCTCCATCCTGCCAATCACTCCCCGGGATAACGGGCAAACCGGAAGTTAACTGTCGTAATCAGGCGATGTCACAAGCATGCGCCGTCTCTTCGCCTTTTTTCGGGATGATGAGTGTAATCGGGATGTTTCACCAACTGACAGATTGCTTCCGGATCGCCCTCATTCATGCCGGAGCGATTGGAACAATTTGACGGCGGGCAGCGGCGCTAGCTGTGACTTGGGTCACTGCACGTGAGCGCCCCGGGGGCCTTAAATAAGCATGGATTTCAAGCCGCAGCAGGGAGCAGCCTATGCGCGCCCCGCCATCCTGCGAGGAAGTCAGTTCGAACTTGAGTTGGGATGTCGCCCAACAGGAATTGGGTTATCGGCCGGGTGATCCGATCAACATCGGGTGGATGTGCAGCGACCGCATATGCCAACTCGGCCTGGCTAACAAGTTGGCTTTGCTGTGGGAAGACTATCAGGGCACCAAGAAGCAATTCACCTACGACAACGTTCGAATTTTCTCCAACACCTTCGCTGAGTTCCTAACCGACCTGGGTATTCAGCCGGGAGAGCGAGTCTGTCTGTTCCTGGACCGTGTGCCAGAGCTCTATATCGGGTTTCTTGGAATTCTGAAAACGGGAGCGGTGGCGCAGCCGCTGTTCTCTGCATTCGGCGACGAATCACTTCTGGTGCGGCTCGCTGATGCCGGAACCTGCGCCATTCTGACGCAGAAGAAACATCTGTATAAGATCCGCAAGATCCGCAACGCCCTGCCCAACCTTCGACACGTGATCGTCGTGGACGCGGACTCAGCTTCCTTGCAGGAGCACGAAACGCCTTTCGCGATGGAGCGAGCCCCGCAGGTTGAACATTTCCCGGCTTATCCGACGATGGCCGAGTCTCCTTCGGTTCTGCACTACACCTCCGGGACGACTGGTCAGCCTAAGGGAGCGCAGCACGTCCACTATTCGATCATCGCCCAGTACCTCACCGCGAAATGGGTACTCGATCTGCGGCCCGACGACATTTACTGGTGCAATGCCGATCCCGGCTGGGTCACGGGCACGTCATACGGCATTATCGGCCCGTGGTCGAACGGCATTACACAGGTGGTGCTCGATTCCGGATTCAACGCCGAAAAATGGTACGAGTTCATCGAACAGTACGGTGTGACAGTCTGGTATTCGGCGCCGACGGCGATCCGCCTTCTGATGAAGGAAGGATCAGAAGTCGTCCGGAAGCATGACTTATCGAGCCTGCGCCATCTGGCCAGCGTGGGCGAACCTCTAAACCCTGAGGCCGTACTTTGGTCGCAAGAAGTATTCGGCAGGCCATTTCACGATACTTTCTGGCAGACCGAGACCGGGTGCATCGTCATCACCAACCTTCCCGGGATGCCGATCAAACCCGGGTCCATGGGCAAGCCGTTCCCGGGAATCACGGCCAGCGTGCTCGATCCGAAAACTTACGAGCCAGGGAACCGGGCCGGAGCGTCCGGCTTGATTGCACTGCGGCCCGGCTGGCCGTCGCAAATTCGCGGCTATTGGAACAATCCCAAGGGATTCGAAGCGAAATTCAGGAATGGATGGTATCTGTGTGGTGACCGCGCCTCCATCGATCGCGATGGCTACTTCTGGTTCATGGGGCGGGATGACGACGTCATCAACACCGGCGGACATCTGGTCGGTCCATTTGAAGTTGAGTCTGCTCTGCTGGAATGCCCGGCCGTCGCCGAATCCGCGGCGGTCGCCAAACCGGATCCTGTCAACATGGAAGTCGTGAAAGCTTTCGTAACTCTGAAGCGCGGTTTTCAGCCGTCGGATGATCTTGAACTGGACATCATGAATCATATTCGCAAGCGGCTGTCGCCGCTGGCCATGCCCCAGGAAATCGAGTTTGTGAACTCCCTGCCCAAGACGCGCAGCGGCAAGATCGTGCGTCGCATCCTGCGCTGCAAGGAGTTCAACGAGCCTCTGGGAGATCTTTCCACGATCATGGAAGATTGAGAGCGGACCATGGACGAAATCACCAAAGCAGTTCGCGGTTACATCATCCGGGAGTACGTGCAAGAAGGGGACGAACGGGAAATCACGGAAACCACGCCGCTGATCTCCAGCGGCCTGGTGGACTCTTTCTCCATGGTCTCTCTGCTGCGCTTCCTGGAAAAGAAGTACGCGATTCACATTCCCGACTCCGCCGCCACGCCCGAAGCCTTCGACTCCGTCGAACGCATCGCGGCCCTGGTGCGACGCTTTCAAAGAGCTGAGGTCGGCAGCCTTTAAGAAGTGCCCGGCGCTGCCAGAGCGCGATGTGGACCTGGGCACCAATTCGAACTCTCATTACGCGAGGCCTGTTATGTCCTTCTCAAACGTAGTCCGCCAAGGCTATTTGAATGAAATTGAAGGAATCAAAGCTGCCGGTTTGTTCAAGGACGAGCGGTACATACACTCGCCGCAGTCGGCGGAAATTGAGGTGGAGTTTCCGGTCGGCTCTGCCATCCGCAAATGCATCAACATTTGTTCCAACAACTATCTCGGACTATCGAGCCATCCGGAAGTAATCGCCGCCGCGCACGCCGGCCTCGACGGACGAGGCTACGGAATGTCCTCGGTGCGCTTTATTTGCGGCACGCAGGACATGCACCGGGAACTGGAGAAGCGGCTGAGCGAGTTTCTCGGCACAGAGGACACCCTGCTCTTCCCATCCTGCATGGATGCCAACGCCGGTTTCTTCGAGGCCTGCCTGAACGAACGGGACGTGATGATCGCCGATCGGCTCGTTCACGCTTCCATCGTGGACGGCATGCGCCTGTGCAACGCCATGCAGGACACGTTCAAACATTCCGACATGGGACACCTGGAGGAGAAGTTGCAAGAGCATCAGGACAAGCGCTTCCGCATGGTGATCACCGACGGTGTGTTTTCCATGGACGGCGATACCGCCAAGCTGGCGGAAATTGTTGCCCTGGCGGAGAAGTACAACGCCATGGTGTTCGTGGATGACTCCCACGCCACCGGGTTTATTGGCAAGACCGGACGCGGGACGCACGAACACTGCGGCGTGTTTGGCAAGATCGACGTGATCACCACCACGCTGGGAAAAGCGCTGGGCGGCGCTTCCGGCGGGTGCGTCAGCGGACACCGTGAGTTGGTGGAGATGTGCCGTCAGCGGGCGCGGCCTTATCTGTTTTCCAACGCCGTGGCGCCTGTCATCGTGGCAGGAGCACTGAAGGTGCTGGATTTGATTAGCACCACAACCGAGCGCCGCGACAAGCTGGAGTGGAACGCCAGGTACTGGCGCGGACTTCTCAAAGAGGCTGGCTTCGACCTGAAGGAAGGTGACACTCCGATCGTTCCGGTCATGCTCTACGACGCCAAGCTGGCGCAGGACTTTGCCCGCGACCTGTTCCATGAAGGTGTGTATGCGGTCGGGTTCTTTTTCCCCGTGGTGCCGAAAGGGCGGGCACGCATTCGCACCCAGCTTTCCGCCGCCCACGAGAAGCATCAACTGGATTCCGCTATTGAGGCCTTTCGCAAGGTAGGCCAGAAACACGGGATTCTGGGCTTGGGGAAACAGGAACTTCTCGGCAGGTGCGCAGCTTAGGTGATCACTCACGCCGGCGTGGCGTTCATTCGTGTATGGGAGTGCTCCGCGAATGACTGCCGCGAGAAGGGAGGCGACATGCTCTGCGCAGAACTTGAAAAGCTCGAAGGGGAATTCGATGACGTTCTGACCGCGCTTGAAAATCCGGATTTGACAGAGCAGGAGAAAAAGGATTTACGGCAAGCGTACGACCGGATGAGTAAGGCGATCAGCGATCATCACAAGTCTGGCCACAATGGGAAGCCCTGTTTCGAGGAGTAAGAAAAAGTGCTACACCCGGCGGCTCTCAGTCAGGCGCTGCGGCGATTCTTACGGGCTCTGGGGCACTCTGCCTGACCGGAGAAGCATTTCGATGCCCATTGCAGCAATCCAGATCAGAGCCAGAAAGCCGAAGTCGGGATCTGACGTAACCGGGCGATAGCGCTTTATTGACCCGGAGCCGGGGTTTTGAGTGTAAACGGGATGTTTCAACAGTCAGCCCGTCAGGGCCATCACAAGTGTGACCGGCGTCACAGACATCGCCTAATCTTGCGCGAAGAATCGCCTCGAATATTCTCTCGCCTCCCCGAAGAGCAACTCCCACCGGGGACGCAACACCCTCAGAGGCGAGCGTTTGAATTTGATGCAGTAATCGATCAAGAGCCCAGGGGACCAAATCTAAGGACCCGATCGGGATGTCCCCATGCAGGCCATACTGTCCCATTATCGGATTCTTGAACAGATTGGTGCAGGAGGGATGGGTGTAGTCTATCGGGCGCACGACGAGCGCCTCGACCGCGACGTCGCCCTTAAGGTCCTTCCTCCCGGAACAGTGGTCGAGACATCTGCCCGCAAGCGCTTCCACAAAGAAGCGCTGACACTCTCCAAGCTCAACCACCCCAACATCGCCACGGTCCACGACTTCGATACTCAGGATGGCACTGACTTCTTGGTCGAAGAACTCATCGAGGGACTGTCTCTCGATGCAATGCTGGCGTCCGGGCCTCTCTCCGAGAAGGAGATCATCAATCTCGGTTCGCAACTGGCCGAAGGCTTGGCAGCTGCGCATGAGCATGGGGTCATCCATCGCGACCTGAAACCGGCCAACGTACGCGTCACTCCCGAAGCACGACTTAAAATCCTTGATTTCGGCCTTGCCATGATTCTGCACGGCGAAGTCAGTCCGACTGCAGTCACCGAAAGTCTTAGCGAAACCAAAGGCTTGGTCGGCACCTTGCCCTATATGGCTCCAGAGCAATTGCTGGGAAGCAAGCTGGACGCACGCACGGACATCTGGGCAACTGGTTGCGTGCTGTACGAGATGGCGACGGGGCGGCGCCCGTTCCTGGGTTCGGGACCGGCGCTGACCGAAGCGATCCTGCATCAGCCCCCGCCAGCCCTCACCAAGCTCAATCCCAAGATCAGCGCAGCGCTCGACGCAGTGATCCAAAAGTGCCTCGGCAAGGACCCGGAGAAGCGCTACCTCTCTGCGAGGGAGATCGCAGCGGACTTGCGGCGAGTGGTCTCGGCGCCAATTTCGGTGGGAATGCGGCTGCGGTTGAGACAATGGTTCACGGTACTGGTGCAAACTGGAGCGATGCCCAACAAGGTGGAGCTGATAACGGGGTTCGGGAAAAGAAAGCACTGGCTGGTGGTCGCTATCGTGGTGCTCGCTGTGGTCACCGCCGTTTTCGTCACTTCCTGGTGGATGCGTCGCGAGCCGATCATTCCCGAGCGCGGCTGGGTATTGATTTCGGATTTCGAAACCTCGGGGGACGAGCGTATTCCAGACAAAGGTGTGCGCGAGGGGCTTTCCATCGCCCTGGAGCAATCCCGCTACGTCAACGTCTTTCCGAGAAGTCGCGCCTACGAGGTTCTGCAGCGCATGAAGAAGCAGGGTGTGTCCCAGCTCAATGAAACGCTGAGCCGCGAAATCTGCCAGCGAGAGAACCTGCAGGTGCTTCTCACAGGAAGCATCGAGCGCTTGGGACCGGTATTCCAAATCACGGTGCGCGGCCTCGATCCTGCGCATGGCAACTTGCTGTTCGGAGAAGAGGAGCGGTTTGATCGCAAGGATCTGTTCTTTGACAGAGTGGACTCTTTGGCAAAAAAAATACGAAACGATCTAGGGGAATCTCTCGGCGGCATTAAGAAGACCAGCCGCCCCCTCGCCAAGGTGACAACAACTTCGCTCGAGGCTTTGCAACTTTATTCTCAGGCCAAGGATGCAAAGGATCAAGGGAAGGACGAGCAGGTCGAAGGCCTGTTGAAGGGTGCGCTGCAGCTGGATCCGGAGTTCGCCATGGCTCACATGCAGCTCGGCCAATACTACTCGGAGGTCGTTGGCAAGAACGAGAGAGCGGTGGCTGAACTGGAACGCGCGTATCAATTACGGCATGGTGTCACGGACCGGGAGCAGCGCAGAATTGAAGGTGGCTACTACAGCCTGCAGGAGCGATACGAGGACGAAGCGCAGTCGCTGAACGTACTTCTGAGCCTCTACCCCGATAATGAGGAAGCGCACGAGCAACTGGCGGGTGCCTATTACGACCTTGATCAGCTCGACAAGGCGATCGCGGAACTGCGTGAGGTTCTGAGGCTCAACTCCTCTTCTGGCTCCGCCTACCGGACTCTGGTGCTCTACTTGGCGCGCAGCAATCAGGCCGAGGCGGCAATTGCCACGGCTCTGGAAGCTCAGCAACACGGCGTCGACTCGCCACAAATGCACTGGGGCCTCGGCTTGGCATACCTTGGCCAAGACAACGTGTCCATGGCCCGGCAAGAATTCGACCGAATAGGTCAAGGGACAGAGACTGACCGGACCCTGCGGGACCTGTGTTTGGCGATCGCAGACCTTTACGAAGGAAAACTGAACACCGCCAGGACCGAAATCACTGAACAAATCCAGACGGTACGTGCGGAACGTGGGGAGCTGCAATCTTTTCGACGCTACCTCCTCGGTCGCATTCGTCTAATCCAAGGTAGTTCGCAGGAGGCAAAACTTCAGGCGGACCTCATCCTGCGGATGCCAAGCCCAGGCCTGCAGATCGTCGACCTGCTGTATGCCGGTATTCTTTATGCACGAGCTGGCAGGATAGAGCAGGCGCGCGAGATTCTTTGCCGACTGGATAACTTTCGCAAATCAGTTCCGAGTTCTTGGAACCAGAGCTGTTTCCACAACCTCGAAGGGGAGATCGGGATGGCTGATGCCAAACTGGAAGAGGCGGAGAACTCGTTTCGCGCTGCCGCTCACGAATCTCTCCAGTCTTTCTCTCATGCTGGTCTGGCCCGTGCTTACCAGGCACAGAAACGCTGGGATCTTGCCGCACAAGAGTGGGAACAGGTCCTCCACCACAAGGGGGAGATTCTTCAGGATGACTTTCCGCCTGATCTGGCGTGCGCACATCTTCAACTGGCACGCGTGTATCGCCAGATCAACAATCGTGAGATTGCCCGCAGTCATTACGAGGAAGTTCTTCGAGTGTGGCAACACGCCGACGGGCTCCCCTTACTCAAATATGCCAAAAGCGAATTAGAGGAACTGACTCCTGAAGTTCGCCCTGGCACCGCAGGTCCTATCACAAAACCCAAATAGGAGAACGTTATGAACTTACTCATTACCCTGATTGGGAACGCTGCCGTGGACCCAATATTTCGGGCTAGGTTTCTGGCAGATCCCCTCGCGACCGCCGACGAATATGGCGTCCAGCTAACCAAGGGTGAAGTTGATCTATTGACCCAGGTGTTTACCAAGGAGTTGAAAGACACCTTCGAGCAGGCCTTCGATAAACTCGAACAGACGCTGTATCAGAACCTAGCGGTGAGGTGCAAGAAACCGCCTTGCGCGTGGTCTCTTTACCCGCCACCTAAGTATCGCCCTGATTACTTCGTTGCCGGGGAAAGGAAGGCTGCCTGATCTAAGAGCCGCAGAGCAAAGGCCCGAACGCGAGAGTATACGATGGGGGTGTGGTCGGAATGACGATTGTTCATGCTGGCCGCGTTCTTCCTTCTTAGGAACTTCAAGCCGCCCGATGTCTGGGCGGCATTTCTTTGTATCACGCCGACAGTGGTCGCGCGGTAACTGTTGTAACCAGGCGATGTCACAAGTGTCCGCCTTCTCTTCGCCTTTTTGCAGGATGATGAGTGTAATGGGGATTTAACGACAATCATCAGGCTGGATGCTAGTCCACGAATCGCCCATCTCAATCCCCGTACCAGAGTTCTCTCCAGTGACCGTTGGTGCAGTCCACAGCGTTCTCGCCAACGATAGAGCTTCTTGCCAATGCGTCGTGCTTTGCTGATTTGAGTAGCGCCGCGTTGCCGTTGAGAACCTTGAGTCTTGCAAGCAATTCCGTACGAGGAATCGCAGATAAGGTCCAGAAGGAGCCGTGGGGCGGAGTGTTTCCCTCGGAATCATCCAAATCCATACTGACGGTGTTGTCGCTTACTGGCCCAACATCAAATGGGTCCCCGCTGCACTGTGAAGGTCCTCCCCAAACCACCACCAGCTTCGACTTCCCGCCAACAGAGCAGTAAGCCGCCCAGTCTTGTTGTCCCTGCCGAGCGAACTCACCACTGACTATGTTGCGCGGTTCTGGCTTTTCGGCATCCTGTGGAATGAGGCATCGCTCTTCGTTGAGTTTCGAGCGTACACGCGCTGGCACAACCTTGAAATCATCTGGTCGCAGGTAACGGACACCCATTGCCCGCACAGGGGATGATCTGCTCTCCAAATCGCCTGCGCTAGAACTTTGTTGTGCTAGAGCGAGGCAGCAGAAGACCAGAGTGACCAGTAATATTCTCATCTTCATCACAAATTTAACCGTGCAGCGCGCTTTAGTTCAACCGTCCTGAGGTACGACAACGTCATCTGCCCACGGTAACGGCACATGCTGCACCTCCACAAGGTTACTGTTGTTAACAGGCGATTACACTCATTGACTATTGCCAGGGGCCGGGATAGTTCGTGCCGGGGTCAATGAGTGTAATGGCGATATTACGCCAACAACGCAGGGAGCGAATGGCATAATGGCTGGTGGTGGGCATGATTGACAGTGCTCACGTTTGGCATTTCGCTGGACGTTACGAGATTACCGTTCGCAGATGAGCAGGCTTATGCTCGTCTCGAAGGGAGGACGACCGAATGCGACCTCTCCCGTCCGCTGTTTTCACCCTGCTCCTCGCAGTGTTGCCAGTCTCGGCTCAGCAGGCCGCTTCCTGGCACGATCCATCGCCGCACAAGATTCAGTTTGTCACCGTAGAAAAGGACGTGAAGTTGGAAGTGCTTGACTGGGGTGGCTCGGGCCGACCCATTGTGCTTCTGGCAGGTTCCGGGAACACTGCCCATGTCTTCGATGGTTTTGCACCGAAACTCAATTCCGAATTTCATGTCTATGCCGTAACACGCCGTGGTTTCGGTGATTCCAGCAAACCGGATTCCAGCTACGACGACCAACGATTGGCCGACGATGTTCTCACCGTCCTGGACTCACTGAGAATCAACAAGCCCGTTTTGGTGGGCCACTCAATGGCCGGGTCGGAATTGACTACCATAGGCGACCAGCACTCTGACCGATTGTCAGGGCTGATCTATCTTGATGCGAACGACGACCCGACCGGCACTTGCTGGAACAAGCCTGAATACCATGCGCTTTTTAAGCTGCTCCCTAGTGCGGTATCAAATCCTGCCGCACCAACTGATGCAGACAAGAAATCTTTCGAGGCATTTTACGGCTATTGGAAAAGGCGCACTGTTAACTTTGCTTTCCCCGAGTCGGAGCTACGAAGTCAGTACGTTCAAGAGCCGGACGGATCAGTGGGTTCTGTCCGGGCTCCGGCGTCTGTCAGGAAAGCCATCGCCCAAGGCTCGAAGAAGAGAGATTATTCCAAGATCAAAGTACCCATTCTGGCGTTTATCCCGATTCAGCCGGATCAATCGGCTGGATGGTCGGAGTACTATCGATTTCAACCAATGACGGACGAAGAGCGTGCCGCGCTTGAGAAGATATACGCCACTGATAGGGCCTGCACGAAGCAGTTGGAACAAACGTTGACGGCCGCAGTCCCCAAAGCTCGAATCATAGAGTTGTATAACGCGGATCACTATGTTTTCTTCAGCAACGAAGCCGACGTGCTCCGCGAGATGCGTGCCTTCATCGAGCATCTGCCCTTAGTCAACTGACGCTATCAGGCGATTACACTCATTGCCCCCTAGCCAGCCCGCTCCCGGTCCACATTCGAATCGTCGATGAGTGTAATGGCGATTTAACACCAACTCCAAGACTCTCGTTTACGGCGCTGTAGCAACTGGGACTTGAACTACGATGTAATTCTTATTGTTTTTTAGGGCACCTGGCCCCCCAGGTTGCGAAGCAAAATGTGTCCAAAATCGGCAACCTGCTCAACTCGGCGTATGATCGATCCGTGAACAGCCTGCAGCTAAAGCTCTTCAAGGCGCGGCTTGTGCTGATATCCGAGACATATTTCCGCTCTTGATGCAGTGCGCAAGAAGGAGAGATGCGACATTGGGGAAACGCCGAGAGCCTCGGATGGAGGCGAAACTGC
>JASHNU010000059.1 GCA_030041475.1 Candidatus Sulfotelmatobacter sp. | reverse complement strand
GAAGAAGCATCGGTTGGAGGCTTCGCAGTTTGCGCCCGGACGTCAAACCTTGCCAGGAAGCAGGCGCAAATCACCACCAAGAACTCTGCGAAACGCTGCGCAATCACAAATTCCTCTTAAACGTTTTTTGGGCTTTAGCAGCATTGTACCGTTCGTTGAGTGGACGCCGACACACACAACTATGGCTGGTGCTATCGAATATTTCCGGCCTGCACAGGCACCATACTGCGGTAATTTTGTTAGGTGCAGGCTCGCACTTCTGGAGGCCAAATGTCTTCTCTTAGCCGGCGTGATCTGCTGCGCTCCGGCTTCGCAGTGTCAGTTTCGAGTTTGCTCGGCTCTCAGGCGGGCCGTATCCACGCCCTGTTGGCCCGCTCGGGTGGGTCTGCTCAATCGTCAGCGGCAATAGCTCCGCGCGAGCGGTTGTTATTCGATTTCGACTGGAAGTTCCAGTTCGGCCACGGAACGGACCCGGCCCGTGATCTCGCCTTCGGCAACGATCAGGGAGATTTTTCCAAAACCGGTGACTTTGATTTTGCGAAGGGCAAGTTCGACGACTCCAAGTGGCGCGCGCTGAACCTGCCGCACGACTGGGCGGTCGAGTTGCCTTTTGTCCGCGACCCAGATCTAGAGTCGCACGGCTACAAACCGCTTGGCCGCCGTTATCCAGAGACCAGCATTGGCTGGTACCGGCGTGTCTTCGACATCCCCAAGGAAGACGAAGGGCGGCGAATCGTCGTGGATTTCGACGGTGCTTTCCGCAGCGCGCTCGCGTTCCTGAACGGCAGCTTCCTGGGCCGCAACGACAACGGTTATGCACCCTTCCGCTTCGATCTGACAGATTTTCTGAATTACGGCAGCAAGAACTACTTGGTTGTGCGTTTAGACGCGAGCTTTGGCGATGGATGGTTCTATGAGGGCGCGGGTATTTATCGGCACGTGTGGCTGACCAAAACCGACGCGTTGCACCTTGGTCACTGGGACAGCTACATCCGGCCCGACGTAAAAGGTAACGAGGCCACTCTCACCCTGGGAACCGTGGTACAGAACGAAAGTCGGCACGCCGAGAATTGCCGGGTTAGCTGGCAGATTCTCGACGCCGCCGGAAAAATGGTGGCTACGGCTGACGCGGCAACCCAGTCGATCGCTCCCGATGACTCCGCTACATTCACTGCGAGTGCAACCTTTGGCAATCCGGTGCTGTGGTCGCTCGACACGCCGTATCTCTATTCGGCCGTGGTCACGGTCGAATCCGAAGGAAAGAGGCGAGATGCCGAGCAGGTCAGCTTCGGAGTACGGACGGCCACTTTCGATGCGGACAAGGGATTCTTCCTGAACGGCAAGTCGCTCAAGATCAAAGGCACTTGCAACCATCACGATCATGCGGGGGTTGGCGCGGCGCTGCCCGACCGTTTGCAGTCGTATCGGGTCGCGGTTTTGAAAGACATGGCCTGCAATGCCGTTCGGACCTCGCACAACATGCCGACTCCCGAATGGGTCGAAGCCTGCGACCGGCTCGGCATGATGATGATGTGTGAAACGCGCTCGATGAGCTCGTCAGCTGAGGGGATGGCGCAGCTCGAACTCATGATCAAACGATACCGCAACTCGCCGGCGATCATTCTCTGGTCGATGGGCAACGAAGAGTTTACGCTGCAGAGCACTCCACAGGGCGAGCGAGTACTTGCAGATATGGTGAAGAGAGCGCACGAACTCGATCCCACGCGCCCTTGCACAGCGGCAGTCAACGGACGTTTCGAATCACACTTTTCGGATGCGTTGGACGTCATGGGTTTCAACTACAACTTGGATGCGCCCGATGGCTGGCACAAGGCACATCCGGCAAAACCATGCGTTGGTTCGGAAACCGCCAGCACGGTGGCCACACGTGGCATTTATTCAACCGACAAGTTACGCAATTGGGTGAGCGCTTATGATTTGAATTATCCGCCATGGGCTGAAACTGCCGAACGTTGGTGGAAATTCTATGCCGCGCGTGAGTGGCTGGCTGGCGGGTTCGCTTGGACGGGCTTCGACTACCGCGGCGAGCCTACACCTTACGGCTGGCCGTCGATCAACTCACAGTTTGGCATCGTGGACATGTGCGGGTTTCCCAAGGACGACTTTTATTACTACAAAGCGTGGTGGGGAGCAGAGCCCGTCTTACATCTGTTTCCACACTGGAACTGGGAGGGGCGGGAGGGCGAACTGATCTCGGTGTGGGTCCATTCGAATCTCGATTCGGTGGAGCTGTTCCTCAACGGCAAGACCCAGGGCTCTCAGAAAGTGCAGCCGCTCATGCATCTGGAATGGAAGGTAAAATACGCTCCCGGAGTGCTGGAGGCGCGTGGCACGAAAAATGGCAAAGTTGTTCTCGTCGAAAAGCGCGAGACAACCGGCAAGCCGGAATCGATTCGCTTGACGGCCGACCGAACCGAAATCAACGCGGACGGTGAAGACTTGGTTCTTCTCTGCGTTGAGGTGCTCGATGTGTACGGTCGCGCAATTCCGACGGCCGACATGACGATGAGCTTCAAGGTCACTGGCGAAGGCAAACTGATCGGCGTGG
>JASHNU010000058.1 GCA_030041475.1 Candidatus Sulfotelmatobacter sp. | reverse complement strand
ATCGCTGACGGGGGCAATTGGGTGGGGCCGA
Source organism: Candidatus Sulfotelmatobacter sp. (assembly GCA_030041475.1). Taxonomy (GTDB): domain Bacteria; phylum Acidobacteriota; class Terriglobia; order Terriglobales; family Acidobacteriaceae; genus Sulfotelmatobacter. Next base: position 5,712 of record JASHNU010000058.1, on the reverse strand, counting down.
TTGTCGCCGCACCCAGCGACACTCGAAGCGGTAGGGTCGGAGAAGCGGCGGGTGGTTCCTACTAGCGTAGCGCCCATTACATTTTTCGTGCGTGAGGACGCGGACTGGATGATCCCGCGGCGTGAAGTGGACGAAGAGACCCGCTGGCTCAGCCCAATTGCCGTGGAGGTGCTTCGGTTCTTACGTCTGCGCGGAGCTTCGTTCTTTGCGGACATCGTGCGCGGTGTGGGAAAACTGAAATCGGAAGTGGAGACGTCGCTTTGGGAATTGGTCGCGGCGGGGCTGCTGACAGCAGATGGCTTCGACAACCTGCGAGCGCTGATCGATCCCAAGCGGCGCGCCGGGCAGGGAAGCGGCCGCAGCACCCGTCCGCGGCACAGCTCGGGCCGGTGGGCGCTGCTCCATGCCGACGTGGCGGCGGAGCGTCCGCGCGCCGTCGAGGCCGCCTGCTGGATGCTACTGCGTCGCTACGGCATCGTCATCCGAGACCTTCTGGCGCGCGAATCGAATCTGCCTTCGTGGCGCGAATTGCTGATGGGATTCCGGCGCCTCGAAGATCGCGGCGAGATTCGCGGCGGGAGATTCGTCGACGGATTCCTGGGCGAGCAGTTTGCGCTGCCCGTCGCAGTCGAATCGGTGCGAGCCATGCGCAACCTGCCTCTCAGCGGCGAAACCGTCACGCTCTCCGCCGCAGATCCGCTCAACCTGATTGGAATTCTTGTGCCGGGTGAGAGGGTTCCCGCGATCTCGGGCAAGTCCGTCAGTTATCGGGATGGAGTGGCCATGTCTGACGCCGCTCAAGTTCAGTCCAGCGTTCAATCCGGCGACATCACTCCAAGCCGAGCCGCGGGATGAGACCAGGTCTGGCCCTTAGCTGGCCAGACAGAAAAAGACAGGAGCCCGATGAGGGGGTCCCTCGGACTCCTGGCTTGGCGATCCCGGCGGAAACTGATTGAAAGCGCTTCCCCCATCGCTTTTTGCCGAGCACTCGCAACCTACATACATGCATGCCGTTTTCCAAAACGGGTACGTGCAAAGCGGAATTTTCGTATCGCGTGCAAACCATTTTTTGTCATTCACTTAGCTCTACTTCCAAGCGTCGGAAAGCCCCTCGCCACGGGCCTTTCAGCCGCCGTGACTATCCGATCAGATAGTCTCACTAGCTGTTCGGATATTCGAAACCAGCCGCGCCGGACATGCATTTCCTCCCAAGCTGTGATAAGAAGATTCTGGCGGAATGGGAGACCCCTGCTTGCGACCCAGGTTATTGGCTACTGCCGGCCCCCTCAAAGACTCGACCATTCCGTTGCCCGACGGAGAAGTCACACTCGGTCGCGAGCCTTCGAATGCGGTTCCCGTGATCGATCCGTCGGTTTCGCGCAAGCACTGCCTGGTGCGGCGCGAAGAGGACGGACGTTTCCAGATCCGCGATCTAGCTAGCCGCAATGGCACTCTGGTTAACGGCGCGGCCGTGAAGGAACACTGGCTGCATCACGGCGACGAGATCGCGGTCGGCGATTCTGTTTTCCTCTTTCTTCTGGAGGACGATGATGCGGCGCCCGCCAGTGGCCGCGTGGAATTCGATGACACCCAACCTCCCGCCGAGACTAAGGTCATTCATCCCAAGGAAGTTCTCTATCTGCAGCCCGACCGCCTGCTGCGCGAATTGCCTGCGAGCTCGCCCGTGGCTCGCAACCTGAGCGCGCTGCTCAAGATCAGCCGCGTGGTTCACGCCATTCGCGACCTGGAGGAACTGCAAGCGCAACTGCTCGATTTGATCTTTGAAGTCGTGCCTGCCGGCCGGGGCGCGATTCTTCTCGCCGAAGCCGGCGCACAAGAGTTCAATTCGCTTTACGCCCGCACGCGCACAGCCGGCCAACCGCAACTGGTGCGGGTCAGCCGCACCGTCGCCCGTCAGGCGATGAAAGACAATGTCGCCATCCTCAGCGTGGACGTGCCGGCCAGCGGCCAACTGCGCAACGTCGAGAGTCTTGCGACTGCGGAGGTACGCTCCCTCCTTTGCGTTCCACTTACCGTCTTCCAGCGCGTGATCGGATGCATATATCTCGACAGCACTAAGCCTTGCACACGGCTGCAGGAAGACCACCTGCAACTCATGGCCGCGATTGCAGGGATCTCTGCTGTGGCGCTCGACAATGCGCGCCGCCTGCAGTGGCTGGAGCAGGAAAACGAGCGGCTGACGCTCGAGGCCAGCCAGGACCAGAGCTTGGTCGGCGAAGGCGCGTGCATGAAGGAAATCTTCCAGTTCGTAGGAAAGGTCGCGCCAACGAATTCGACCGTTCTCATTGAAGGAGAGAGCGGAACCGGCAAGGAACTCGCTGCCCGAGCCCTGCACCGCAACAGCCCGCGCAGCGCCAAGCCCTTCGTGGCGATCAACTGCGCCGCGATTCCCGAATCGCTCCTTGAAAGCGACCTCTTCGGGCATGAGCGCGGCGCATTCACCGGTGCCGTCAGCCAGAAAAAAGGCCGTCTCGAGGTGGCTGACGGCGGCGTCGTGTTTCTCGATGAAATTGGCGAACTGGCCCCGGCGCTGCAGGTGAAGCTGTTGCGCGTGCTGCAGGAGCGCGAATTCGAGCGCGTGGGCGGCACGCATCCCATTCAGGTGGATATCCGCCTGATCGCGGCGACCAACCGTGATTTGAACGAAGCTGTGCGCAAGGGCGAGTTTCGCCAGGATCTGTACTATCGCCTTGCGGTTGTGAAGCTGACCATGCCTGCGCTGCGCGAGCGCAAGGAAGACATTCCTATGCTCACCCGGCATTTTGTGCAGAAATATGCCAAGCGCTGCAATGTGAAGGCCAAGCCGGTGTCGCGCGAAGCCATGGCCGCCCTGGTGAACTACGATTGGCCCGGCAACGTGCGCGAGCTCGAGAATGCCATCGAACGCGCACTGGTGCTGGGATCCTCCGACACGCTTCTGCCCGAGGATTTACCGGAATCATTGCTGGAGCAGGCACCGGCAGAGGAAATGACGGAAGGCAAGTATCACGCCGGCGTGAAGGAGCTGAAAAGGCAGTTGATTTTGAACGCCGTCGAACAGACGCAGGGCAATTACGTAGAAGCAGCGGCAGTGCTCGGCGTGCATCCCAACTACCTCCACCGGCTTATCCGCAACCTCGAACTGAAAGATCTTCTACAGGAAACTCTGCGCGGAAGGGCCAAGGAAGCCCCACGAGGAAAGCTGGCGGTGTAGGAACGGCACACACCTTTAGAAGCAGAGAATCCTTCGGCGGCGTCCTGTCTCTTCACGGCAGCGCCAACTGCATCAGCCGCGCAGGGTCAAGGTAAGTCCCCTGCCAGCGCACCGCAACATGAAGATGCGGACCGGTCGCGCGTCCCGTGCCCCCGCTCAGCCCGATGATGTCACCGCGCTTCACCACATCGCCTTCCTTCACCTTGAACTCAGACAAGTGCAAATAAAGAGTAAGCAATCCCTGGCCGTGGTCGATTACGACGAAGTCGCCTTCAAAATAGAGCGGGCGCGCCAGCAGCACCGTACCACTGTTCATCGCGGCGACCGGCGTGCCCGTCGGCACCCGGAAATCGAGCCCCAGATGCGGGCTCTGCGCGACACCGTTGAAGATACGCTGCGAACCGAAAACGTCCGAGATGTCAGCCTCAGCCGGCGCGTCGAACCTGCCCGACCACTCCCGGTCCGGCGTGATGCGGTTCAGGTAGTCCTGTTTGATCTTCTGCCCCTCCGCGATCTCCTCCTGCTGTTCCGGCGTCGGCTCCGTGAATTTCTTCTCGACGCTCAGTTCAACCTTGATCCGCGGATATTTCGCCGCCGCTACCGCGAACGTGCGCGTGAAGGTCACCGGAGTGTGGTCGCCCGCCCGCTCCCCCGTGAGTGCGAGCGCGTACTTGCCCGGAATCGTCTCCAGGCTCACGCCCGCGAGAGCGAACCAGGTTTTCGCGGAAGCGTTGTAGCTAAAAATAATCTCGTGGCCGAGCCAGCTGGCAGTCAAGGCATCGAGCCCGGCCGGAGTCTTCACCCGAAACAGTACCGGGGCGCCGTTGAGCAGGCGCGGCGGCTGAGCGCGAACTGCCCAGTTGGCAGCAACGGCTGGAGACAAAAGGGAGACGACAAACACCGCCCAGGCGGCCGACCTTGCCACCAGTCCTTTGAATCGCCGAATCACGTTTCCAGCGTAGCATTCCGGGTCGCCGGGGTGTCTATACTTTGCAGCATGCGTATCTGGCTTCCCACCATCGTCGCAATTCTGTCAGGCGGCCTGTGCGTCGCGCAGGCGGCGAGCGGCGTTCCCCTGCACGCCGATCGCGTGGTCGTCCTAAAGAAAGAGCGCACGCTCCAACTCCTCGGCCAGGGGAAGGTTCTCAAGACATACAAGATTGCGCTGGGCGGCGATCCCGTCGGGCCGAAGACGCGGCAAGGCGATCACAAAACGCCTGAGGGCGTCTACGTTCTCGACTCGCGCAATGCCCACAGCCACTTCTATAAGGCGATTCACATCTCGTATCCCGATGCGGAGGATCGCGCGGCGGCTCGCAAGAATAAGGTTTTACCCGGCGGCGACCTATTTCTGCACGGACTCCCGAATGGCTACGGATTTCTGGGCGCATCGCATCGGCTGAAAGACTGGACTGACGGATGCATTGCGGTCACGAATCAGGAGATGGACGAAATCTGGCGCGCCGTGCCTGACGGAACGCCGATTGAAATAAGGCCGTAAAACGCAGGACTCAGTTGCTACGACTGCGCTGCTTCAGATCACACCGGCGGCTTCGAGACGATAGCCATGCACATATTCATAGGCGACGCTCCAGATGGCGCCGCCCGTCGCGGCAAAAAGGAGTTCTTCGATCGGCACCTTGCGGATGTAGATTCCGAGAAGGTTCGGGAGATTGTAAAAGCGGGTCACGAACTCCGGGTAGAGCGCAAGCACTGCCAGAAACAAGACGAAGTATAGAACCGTAAAGCTGATGGTGCTGGTGACCATCAAAGGAATAAGGTTGGGGCGCAGATAGGCCAGGACTATCGCGCCGGCCGCGAAAGAAATAATTGTGTTGTCCATGGTGTTGTTGCGCCAGAATTCCAGCGCACCAAAGAGTACGACGATGAAAACAAACGGGGCGTAGTGGCGTTTGTGGCGCGATTTTCGGAGGGCAGCCAGTTTGTCTTTGACGACCACTTCACCGATGATACAGGCAATCCCTCCCACCGCTGCCGCCCAAAGAAAATCCTCAATGCCGACACGGATTCTCTGATCCAGATTGAAGAGCGAGGCGGGCGTCCAATACTGCGGGACAAACAGAAGGCTGGTGAGAGCCATGGGCGCAGCAATCAGAGTGCCCCAGCGAATTTGGTTCCGGTAGGGCTTGCCCAGTACGAAGCAGACAATCCAGGCAACCCAGAAAATACCTGTGCCGACAAGGTAGGCGTAGTGGTAGTTCGGCATGACTCACCTGCGGGAGGCGAGTTTACTTCGAAGGGCAGGAGAAGGCCAAGGGATTTGTTAGGGTTTGTCGGTGTTGGGTGGGTGAGGGTCTGTGAAACGCCGAAAAATTTGGTGGACCTGGTCGGGATCGAACCGACGACCTCTTCCATGCCATTTCCCTCAACTGATTGTAGCGGCGCGACACTGACCGAGAGCGACCGACACAAAAGCGGCAGCGTTCATGCGGGTTTCACGCGCGTTCACTGCCCTTCATTTGTACGCGAACGATACA
>JASHNU010000057.1 GCA_030041475.1 Candidatus Sulfotelmatobacter sp. | reverse complement strand
GCCGATTTCAGCGACCTCGTCATTACCGCGTGGATGTTGTCCAAGTGCAGGAGCAGGTCACGCGAATTCTTCGTGCCCGCATAGTAGGCTGCGTACACTCTTGGCGCGTACACCGTGGACCAGTAATCGCCGAATGCTTCCATGACCCCATCCAACGGTAACCCAACCGCAGCCGAAACAGCCTTCAAGAGACTGTGCACTTCGTTGTCTGGCACATCTTCAAACGTGCCGTAAATCCTCGACCCGGGAACGTCCGCGAGTTTGAGCGACAGTTTCCATTGTTCAGCCCCAAACTTCCGGGTGACGAGTTCCTCCAGGCAGTTTAAGATCGTCCCCTTCATTCAGCCTTTCTCCTCGAATCATCTTCTGGAAGACATACATTAGAAATGTCGGCAAACAAGTGAAAGTCTTTAGTTGCAGGCGAGGCTGCTAGAATTCCCCCGATGCCAAAACTTTCCGCTCACGCCCGCGCCCGCAAAATCAAGCTGCTCCTTTTCGACGTTGACGGCGTCCTCACCGACGGCAAGCTCTTCTTTCCTCCTCTGCCCGGCGCGCAGCAAGCGGGTATGGTAGAAGTCAAAGGGTTTCATTCGCATGACGGCGCCGGAATTTCTCTGGCCCGTCTCGGTGGGATCAAGACTGGAATCATTACCAAACGCACCTCCGAAACCGTTGCCCTGCGCGCCCGCGATCTCAAACTTGAGCACGTGCATCAAGGCGTCGACGACAAGCGCACCTGTTTCGAACAAATCATCCAACAGGAAGGTCTCAAACCGGAAGAAGCCGCCTTCGTCGGCGATGACATCATTGATCTTCCCGCCATGCGCGCCGGCGGCCTGGCCATCGCCGTCAACAACGCTCGCGCTGAAGTGAAACGCGAAGCTCACTACATCACGCCTCACGCCGGCGGCGACGGCGCCCTCCGCGACGCCATTGAATTCATCCTTAAAGCGCAGGGCAAATGGAAGAAGGTCGTGGAAGCGTATATCGGTGAGAGAAGTGAGAAAAAAAGCGTGCAGTAAACAATGAGTGGCGAGCAAGGCGAACTGCCGAGCGAAACTCCTCTCGGCTCACGGCTCGCAACTCGCAGCCAAAACAAAAACCCACCGGATGCTTGCTTGGGGCGTGCTCGGGTCAGCATCCGATGGGCTACCGTTTCTCCTTACTCACCCTGTTGTTTTCAGGAGTATGTATTCGCATTAAACCTTAGAAGCGGGGAAAGTTTCGTCTAATTTTGTAAAGAGTTGTAATTCTCGGGCCGCTCAGTAAAACACAGTAGATGAGAAGAGATTGCGCCCAACTAGTCTGGCAACGGCGGAATCTTGGTCGCGATCAGTTCCGTGAAGCGCTTGTCTTTTCGCAGTTCGGCGAATTCCGCGTCCTTGTAGACGTTCTTGATATCTTTGTACCCTTCCTCCATCGCCTTCTTCAGATATTCCAGCGAACGGTCCGAAAGACCCATCTTGGCGTACAGCTTCGCGACCGTGTAATCGTAGCGTGCGCGGTCTCCCGGGGCGGCCAGCTGCGCCTGTACACCTTCACGCGAGCTTCGCTCGAAAACCTCGGGATCGATTTCCAGGGCGCGCTGATAAGCCACCGCAGCTTTGTCGAACTCCCTCTTGGCAAAATACGCGGCCCCCAGATTGCTGTAGAAAGACGCTGAATTGTCGTCCAATGCGATGGCTTTCTCATATTCCTTCACTGCGGCGCGGAACCTTAACTCCCCGTACAACGCAACTCCGAGATTGTTATACGGATCAGCGAAGCTGCGGTCGGCTTTGATGGAGTGTTCGCAGGATTTTTGCGCGTCGCGCCAGCGCGCCATCAGCAGTTGTGTTCTGCATACCTTGTTCAGCAGCTTCGCATTATTGGGGGATTTTGCGATCGCCGCGTGGTAATAGTCGAGCGCGTCCAAATACAGCTTCTGCTTGTGCAGTTCGTCGGCCCGCGCCTCCAAGTCGGCTACGGTCGCATCCGGCGCCGGAGGCTCAATCGTCAGAATCAGCGGGGGCTTGATTTGAACTTGCTCCGAGCGGGAAGTCTGCGCCCAGGATCCAACACTGACAACAAGAAAGCAACCGGTGAGGAATGAGATGGGAACTAGTGACACTCTCGGGCACGACATAACGACCCCCAAGAACCCAGCTCATTCTGGCACAGTTTTGGCTGCTCGGCCAGGATTTCAGTGACAGCTGAAACATAACATCCCGTCAGCGCTGCGGAGCAGTCTGCTGGGTGTCAGGCGGCTTCGGCGCTTGGGGTGCAGTCGTCCCCTTGTCATCTTTGAAGATGTCGGCAATTTTGCCGAAGAATCCTTTTTTCTTGTTCGGATCCTGCTGCTGCGAAGCATCTTGCCCGTTCGCCGCCGGCGGCACCGGGAGTGGTTTATCTCCACCGAACATCCGGGAGAAGAATCCCTTGATTCCTGTCTGCTCGTCGCAGGTCTCCCGTGGCTCGGTCTGGGCCACAAAGGCCGAAACATAATCATCCGGGCACGCCGGTGTCGCCAGACGGTTCGTCGCCTTGTCCAGCTCCACATCCACCACGCCCGAGGGCTGCACGAATTCCCGCATGTCGGCATATTGCGGCAGCGACGCCGCCTTCTTCATGAACTCGGCCCAGATCGGCCCGGCAGTCATTGCTCCGGTCAGGCGCAGATCGCTGTAGTCGTCATACCCCACCCACACGATGCACAACAGATTCGAGGTATATCCCCCGAACCACCCATCATGCGAACTGCCCGTCTTGCCCGCCGCCGGCGGAGTAAACCCACGTCCCCGCACCGCGGAGAATCCCAAACCGTTATTAATGACTCCTTCCATCATGTTGGTCATTACGTAGGCCACTCGCGGGTCCAGCACGGGTCGCTGATCGGTCGTGTAGTTCGCCAGCACGTCACCCTTGGCGTTGCGTACCGAGCGCAGCCAGATCGGCGATATTCGCACTCCATTATTCGCAAACACCGTGTAAGCCCCCGCTATATCCAGCGGCGAGGCGTCATACGACCCCAGCGCCATGGCCGGTGTCGCCTTTACCGACGTGATCCCCGCAGACCGGGCCAGGTCCGCAACCTTGTCATAGCCAACTTCTTCGGCCACCTTCACCGTCGCGTTGTTCAGCGACATCGCCAGCGCGTAACGCAGCGTCACCTCGCCGTGGTACTCCTCCTTATAGTTTCGCGGCTCGTAAATCTGGTCGCCATAGACGAAGCTCGATGGGGCATCGGTCACGGTCGAAACCGGAGTCAGGAGGGTTTGCGACCCATCCACAGCCGTGTTCACCGCCGCAGCGTAGACAAATGGCTTGAATACCGATCCCGTCGGCCGCTTCGCCAG
>JASHNU010000056.1 GCA_030041475.1 Candidatus Sulfotelmatobacter sp. | reverse complement strand
TTCCGCAGACCATTCGCTCGCGCTGCCAGCATTTTAGTTTTCGCGCCGTCAAATTTGACGACATCGTCGCGCAACTGCGCGATCTTCTCCATCGGGAAAGGATTTCAGCGGACGATGATGCTCTTGCCCTGCTGGCAGAAGCCGGCGACGGTTCGATGCGCGACGCGCTTTCCATCCTCGATCAGGCGATCGCTTCGTCGAGCGGAAAGCTTACCGCGGACTCGGTTCGCAACCTGGTCGGTGCGGCTCCCGCGCACATCCTCGAAGAAGTGATGAGAGCCGTCGCCAAGTCAAAGAGCGAAGACATTCTTCGCCAGGTCGACCACCTCATTAGCGAAGGGCATAGTCCCACGCACTTCGCCCGCCAGATGGTCCGCTTCCTGCGCAACGCAGCCGTTGCCAAGATCGCCGGCAAGGACTCGCCCTTGCTGCAAATCTCCGGTGAAGAACGGGAGCGCGTAGGCCGCATCGCCGAAATGTTCAGCGAGGAAGATCTCACACGGCACCTGCAGATTATGCTGCGCACCCACAGTGAACTGGGATACAAGCAGGAGCAGCGCTTTCATCTCGAACTCGGCCTGCTGAAGATGTCGCACGCGCAAAGGCTGCTGCCGATCGAGCAACTGCTCAGCGAAGTCAGTGCAAGCCCGGGTGTCGGCCCGCAAAAGCCGCCAGCCAGGCCGTCGATGGTGAACAGCGGCCCGTCTGAAACACGGCGCGTCGAATCGTCTTCCACTGGTCGTCCAAACTATATTTCACCCTTTGCGGCGGACACCGCCCGCAAAGGGACGCCGCGCCAGGAAGCTGCTCTCGACTCGGTGCCTTCTACGGGTCCACGCATCGTTGCTGCAGCGAGCACGCCAGAGCCGGTCATCATGGGATCTGCTGCGCCCGCGATGGGATCGGCCGCTCCCGAGCGCGGGTCAGTGCCTCAAGCTGATGCTTTACCCGCCGCGGCAACTGCACAGGCAGAGATCGAGCGTTTGCAAAGTGCGGTGTTGCAGGCGCTGACTGACGGAAATCAACACTTCCTTGTCTCGATGTTGTCGGCGGGCGAATGGAGCGTGCAGGGAAACGAACTGGTGATCAAGGTCGCCGGCTCTTCAACCGTCGTTGACATGTCTCTCAGTGCCGAAGCCAGACGGCTTGCCATGGCCTCGGCCAGCGGTGTACTGGGGCGTGCGATCAAATTGAAAATTGCCCCTGGCGCTGCGATCGAGCAGGAAACTAAGAACAACGGCGGGTCCTCACGCGCCGGATCCTCGCAAGCCGCCCTGGGCGGTCGTGGGCGCGCCGAGCAGGATCCGGTTGTCCGCCGCATGCAGGAAAAATTCGGCGCCGAGGTCAGGACAGTCATCGACTACCGGGAGAAGCGATAAAGAAATGTTGAAGTTTTGCCACGCGAGGTTCCATGGGCGGATTTAACTTGCAAGAGTTGATGTCGAAGGCCAAATCGCAGTACGACGCCCTGCAGAGAAAAATGCAGGAGACGGTTGTGGAAGCTTCGTCTGGTGGGGGCACGGTGACGGCCAAAATGGACGGCCGCAAGCAGTTGCTCAGCCTGCGCATCGATCCGGAAGCTGTGAAGGCCGGGGACGTTGAGATGCTTCAGGACCTGATCGTCGCTGCAGTGAATGAAGCCGCTCGCAAAGTCGACGCGCAAATGCAATCTACGGTCGGCGGCATGCTTGGGGGGCTCGGTCTTCCGGGGTTATGACGCTCACGAGAATTCATCTTGGAATCGCACTGATGTGCACGACGCTTATTCCTGCAGCGACGACGCTTCGCGCTCAGTCCGCGCCCAAAAAAGAGGTTTCCATGCACGCCAGCGGTCCCTTCGACGTAAGAATTACCGCGCAGGACGACAGACTCAACGACGGCATTAGCCGCGTGCTGCTCGACAAGCAATACCACGGCGCCCTCGAAGGCACATCCAAAGGCCAGATGCTCGCCACCGGTAGCGCGAAGTCCTCCGGCGTCTACGTCGCCATTGAAACTTTCACCGGAACGGTACAGACCGCATCGGGAGAGAAAAAATCCGGCAGTTTCTCGCTGCACCATACCGGGATCATGACCAAGGGCGCGCCAGAATTGGACATCCGCGTCGTCCCCGACTCCGGCACCGGCCAACTCGCCGGCATCAGTGGAACGATGAAGATCGTGATTGCGCCGGACGGCAAGCATTCGTACGATTTCGAATACACGCTGCCAGAGAGCGACTGAGCAACTTTCCATGTCCAAGTTTGCCGAGCCCATGTCGCGCCTGATCGACGAGCTGAAAAAGCTTCCGGGCGTTGGTGCGAAAAGCGCGCAGCGGCTGGCGTTTTACATCCTGCGCTCGAGCGACGAAGACGCAGAGGCGCTGGCCGCGGCCGTCCGCGACGTCAAAGCCAACCTGCGACTCTGCTCCGTCTGCAACAACATCACCGACGTGGACCCTTGCGCCTATTGCACCAACCCCACGCGCAACCAGCGATTAGTCTGCGTGGTTGAGGAGCCGACCAACATCGCCGCCATCGAAAAAACGAAGCATTTTAATGGCGTCTTCCACGTGCTCCACGGAGCGATTTCACCCCTCCACGGCATCGGCCCGGAACAGCTGCGCATTTCGAATCTTATTTCGCGCGTCGAAGCCAGCAATGTGGACGAGGTGATTCTTGCGACCAATCCCACCGTGGAAGGCGAAGCCACTGCCGTGTACCTTTCCCAGCAACTCAAGGGAGCAGGCGTAAGAGTCACCCGAATTGCGATGGGAATTCCGGTCGGCAGCGACATCGAATACACCGACGAAATCACCATGCTGAAGGCCATGGAAGGCCGCCGGGAACTGTAACAGCGAAGTCGCGTTAATGATCAACAAGCACTTCCGGCTCGAGGAAGGCGTTCGGTTCTTCCTCAGTAGCCGTCAGGCCTTGGGGCAGAGTTCCGCGGTTGTACTCGGCCATGCGGTTTTTCCACTTGAGGAAGTCGGTGATGCTCTGCGGCTCGATGCGGACCTCGACCCGGCGCAGACTGGCGAGCAGAAGATTCATCTCGTAACGGAAGCCGGCAGCAGTGCGCAGATTCTTGGCCGAAGCCCGCACGATCTCGATGCGTCCCCGGCGATATTCGAGCAGTCCCCAACCTTCGGGCAGTTCCTCGATTGTCACCAACGCCGGCGGAGTCAGATAGAAGCGCTCGCTGCCGACTCCCCTTTCCGGCTTCTGGCGAAACGGCTTGTCGCGGTCGGCGAGAAAGTCGCCACGAGTGATCTTGCACTCGACCAGCACGGAGTGGCACGCCTTCTTCCAGCCGATGGCGTCAGGCATTTCGCCGCTCACGCACGCCTGCTCCGACAGCACCACGCCGCATCGGTAAGCCCGAAGCCATCGGACTGCTTTCTCGACAATTTGCGCGTGAGTCATGGAAGATGTTTCCGTTGTAGCGCGAGAACGAGGTTCGCAGGGAGTGACTGCCAAGCTTCGCGGGAGCCGCACTCAGCGGCTTGACGCCAACGGCTTGACGATGACGGGGCGGCGGAGAACGGTTTCCAAGAGATATCTCTCGGCGGCTATGGTCTGCGCCGTCGCGCTTTGCGGCACGTATCCCTCGGCAGCGATGATGAGCGCTTCATTCTTCGCCAGGGGCAGCGGCTTGCGCAGAAATCCGTTGCTGCGACGCTGCCGAAGATTCAACTGCGCTTGCGCATTTTCGATTTTGACACTGCGAATATGGCCGTCGTGCTGGACATCCATCGCATTCGCGAGCCGGAGCACTGCCGAAAGCCGAATGATCACCTTCTGCTCGTCGGGGAGAAGATCGCGCATCGCTTTGTGGCTCCGCGCCGGCAACGCCCCGCAGTGAAATCGTGCGACCACCGCCGCACGCTTCATGACTTCTTCGCTCCATCCCAAGGGCGTGCCGTGTTTCTTGATCAGCTCCAGCGATTCCTTGTGATGTCCCTTGTTGCCTTTCGATTTTCCGACGTCATGCAGCAGAGCAGCTATATATAGCGTGGAACGCACCTCTACCGCCGTGCCGTTCGACCGATCGCGCAGGTCGGCGCCATTCAAACCAACGTTGCCCACGCCGTCGTAGAGCTGCAGCGCCAGCCGGGCCACGCGCTCGGAATGCGGGAAATCAGGATCAAGCAGGCCGGCCCACAGCTTCATGCGGCGCGTGGCAATCTGCTGAATCTGCCGGCCCTGGGGCAATCCTGCCCGCCATAAGTTCCAGAACGATTCGGGGCCGATCATCTTTTCGCGGTATTCTTCGATGCGTTTGGTGCGCGCTTCGAGGATGCGACTGTGCCAGGCCTTGCGCGACGCTTCATCAGGAAAGACTCGGCAGGACAGCGCAGTTGCCCAAAGCACGTCGAGGTCATGAACTTCTCCCAGCAGATCTTGCATGCGCTTCAGGTCATTGCTCCAGGCTTTGTGCTCTGCCGGTAGAAAGTTTTCGACGATATAGCGAAAGCGCTTGATCCCGATGCGCAACGTGTGGAACGCAACCTGCGAACCGTTGCGCAGGGCGCGTTTATGCAGTTCGCGTGCCAACATCCAGCGTTCGAGAGCGAGATGTTTAAAGACCGCGGCCCCCGGCCGGAGGCGTGCTGCGCGTTGAGGCAAGGACTTGCTCCACTGGCGCCACTGCTTGCGGTCGAATTCTTCGAGTGCGGCGCGGGCTTCGTGCTTTTGCTCGGTTTCGCGCGCTTCGAGAATTTTCAGCAAGGCATGGGCGACAGGATCGTGATGATGATGTTGCTGCTCTTCAGGCTGGTTGGAAGGGGAATCTAACACATGCCCAGAGTTGTCGGAGGACTGGTGCGACCCTGTCGCTGTGCTCGCACCCGTGAGGCTGGGAGCAGGGTGCAGCTTGTCAATCCAGTCCATCATGATCTGCACATCGCGCAACGCGCCCAGGCGCTGGAAGAGCCGCTTGCCCGCCTTCTTCATAGCTTTCCAGTCAGGGTCAGGATCCATGGCCATGAGGCCGTCAGCCATGGAACGGCAGCGGCGCAGCGAAACTCGCAGATCATGGACCGGATCGACGGCGAAGCCGGCGGAGGCGCGATCGCATTCCTCAAGGACGCGGAGCATCCAGTAGCGCAGGCCGGTCGTCTTTCTCTCCGTTTCAGCCATTCACTTGTATCTTAGTACTTGTATCTTAGTAGAAGACCGGGTTTCAGGACGAGTGAGCGCGAGGCGAGAAGAATGAACACCAGCATGAGGATCGGTGCAGAGTACCGGCGCTCATGCCCCCTAAATCCGCTGCAGTGCATGGCCTTACGGGGCATGCGACCTGACGTGTAATTACCTCCGTAACGTTTTAGGGCTTACCTTTTCGCTTTACCCTTGAGCTTCGAACTGCGTTTCTGAGGAGTCGCCTATCTCTGTCACGAATCCATCGCAAGGCGCGCGTTCGGCCTCGGCGCGCGCGTTTGTTCACAGTCTGAACATCCTCATTAAGTACGCGCGGATGTACGGCTATGACCATAAACGAACAGAAGCGCAGTTTGAAGTGGCCTGGAACGAACTGCAGCAAGGTTTGCCCGCTACCGGCGACTCCGGTTTCCTGTTGGGTGTTTCCGACAACAAGTTGCTGCTGGATGGGATTCCCCTGGAAACGGGGAACGCGGAGCGCAGCTTCGCTACCCTGTTGACCACCGCAGGGCTGGCCAGCCTGCACTTCTCCAAAGACGTTACAGTAGAGGATTTCACCCGCCTGGTGCGGGCTTTCACGGTTGCGGGCTCGAAAGCCACCGACGTTGCCAAACAAATAAAGGAGGCCCTGGGTGACGGCAAGCAAAACAGCACGATCAAAATTAACGAAGTGAAGTTTGTGGCGGCTGATCCGCTGACTGGAGACGTGAGCATTGCCGCGCAGATCGCGGCGCAGACGCTGGGGCCGGAGTTCAAGCAGTGGCTGAATGATCCGCAGAAACTGCTGCAATTGATTGCGGCGGCGGAAGGTGCGAGCTCTGGAGGCGGCGGAGGACAGGCTGCCGATGGAACTCCGATGGTGCCGTTGGGCAGCGTGCCCAACATGCCCCGCGGCGCTGGAGGCGCTGGGACCGGGGCTGGAACCGGAACCGGCACGGGCGGAGGCGTGGGAACCGGTGCTGCGCCAGCATGGACAGGCGGTATGGTGCCGCTGCAGGAGCAGGAGGTCATTCAGGCCATCCGGCTGCTCACAAGATTCGGTCAGGTGCAGCAGGACCCTACGGTTAAAGAAGAAGACATTCAGAAGGAACTGACGCAGACCGATCCGAACACGCGGCTGAACCTGCAGCAATTGCTGGGAAGCCTGGCGGCGAAAGCGGCATCAGCAGAGGAAGAGGACACGCCGCTGCTGATGAAGGCGGCTGAGCACATGGCCATTCGCTTCGCGCTGGAGCGCTACCAGAAGGGCGAGATCAAGGTCAACGCAGTGCATCAGATGATGGAGCACATGAGCCGGCAAATGGACTCGTTGCGCTCGATCCTGAAGATGCAGGAAGAAAAGATGTCGAAGGCCGGGATTCTGGTCGAGTCGCACGCCGACATCCTGGACCGGATGTTCTGGGCGGAAGTGCCCGAAGCCGGCAAGAAGAGCGTGCTGCTCTCGCATGAAGCGCCCTGCGTTCCGCCGCGCAACCTGCGCCAGTTCGTGGAAGTTCTGCTGGACCGCGAAGACACCCAGGCAGCATCTGAAATTCTGAACAACTATTCGAGCTGCCTCGACGCCAAAGACGTTGAACCGCGGCGCAAAACCGCGATCGGCTTGAGCCAGATTGCCGACCTCTATGCGCGGCTGGGCGGCCAGCCTATGGCGCAAGCCATTCACAAGCTCGGCGAACGGCTGATTGCAGATAAAGATCCGGAGTTGCAGAGCCTGTTGAGTGCCGCCTTTGTGCGCCTGAGCCAGGAAGCGAGCGCAGCGAAGAACTATGCCGCCGTGAACGAAGTTTGTGCGGGCATGGAGATGGTGACGGTGGAGCGCCCGGTGCTGATGAGCGACCTGCGCCCCCGCGTAGGCGTGGAGAACCGCCTTCCCGAATTTATTGAGGAAGCACTGCAGTTGGACTCCGTCCCGCAAGATCTTCTGTCTGTGCTGCGCCGGACGAGTCAGGCGGGCGCGGAGCATCTCGCCGACCGGTTCTTCCGCTGCATGCGGCGCGACGAATGCGACCGGATGATCGAATTGGTCAAGCAACTGGGGTCTCCGGTGTTGACCCAATTGCGCGAAATCCTGCGTACCGGCCAGCCCAGACAAGCCTCGGGGGCAGTGGGATTAGTCAGCCGGCTCGACGTGGGCACGCTCCTCGAGCTACTGCCGGTTCGATTGCCGGAGTGGAATCGTTTCTATCACGACGTGGCTGTGCGGCAGATTGCCTACGGCAACGCGGCGGACCGCGGGCGCACGCTGCTGGAACTGGCCGAAGTTCTGGACCCGCTTGTCCTTGCCGAGACGGTGGACGAAATCGGCATGAGTGGCGACATGACGGCGGTTCCTCCTTTGATCGCTATGGCGCGGCCGGGAGAGGCGGCGAACCGGGCTCCGTTTGTGCAGTTGAAGGCGATTGAGTCACTGGGTCGGCTCAAGGACGCTGAGGCAGTCGGAATACTCAGGGAAATCCTCGAGGCGAAGAAAACGTTTGGGTACGTGCATCACAAGGAGCTGCGGATTGCGGCGGCGCAGGCGTTGTCCAAGACCGATCCGCGCTACAGTTCGCAGGTGATGTCCGACAGCGGATTCGAACCTGCAGAACTGGCGATCGCACCGCTGGATATGGCTCCGGCGTGCCCGTGGGTGCGGCAGCGCCGTTACGAGCGGCTGGTGCTGGCCAAGACGGTTCCGGCGACGATCGGCAGTTCGTGGGGCAAGTCGAAGATCATGATCCGCGAATTGAGCCTGGGCGGCGGCATGGGTACGAAAGAAGACAATCTGCGCATTGGCAGCGAAGCGGATCTGGAGATTTCGCTCGGCATGAGGACGAAGGTTCGGGCGCATGTGCTGCTGCGCCGCGCCCGCGTCAATGAAGTGGGATTTGAGATCGTAAGTACTGACCTCGAAAGCCGCTACCGTCTGCGCCGCCTGCTCGTGGAGGCCCTGAACAACGCGCCGCAAAACAAGCAGGAGTGGAGTGGAGAGCGGAAGGTGTAGAGCCGTCAGCTGTCAGCCGTCAGCGGGAAAGCAGATTCCTCGTTGCTGCGCTCCTCGGAATGCCAAAACAAAAAGCCTCTGCTTTCGCAGAGGCTTTTCGCTTGAAGCCTTGCAAGTTCGCTTACTTCACTTTCACGAAGATGATGACCAGGGTGTAGAGGGCGAGCGACTCAATCAGCGCCAGGCCGAGAATCAGCGCGAGCTGAATGCCGGGACGGGCGGCGGGATTGCGCGCCAGTCCTTCAGCGGCTGCGGCGGTTGCTTTGCCTTGCGCCAGGGCGCAAATGCCGGAAGCGAAAGCCATCGAAAATCCAGCGGCGATTGCGACCCAGTTAACTTCGCTCGAAACCCCTCCTTGGGCGAAGGCAGGGACTGCGAACGAGAGTGCGGACAGAATCAGAAACAACTTGCTCAGTTTGTTCATTGTGTTTCTCCTTATAAATTGCCCCAGTGGGTGGTTGGCGTCATCCCGTGCAGACGCCCTCACGCTGAAGGCCACGGGGGCTGAAGCCCCCGAATCTCTTTCGCACATCGTGGCGCGGCTGAAAGCCAGCTTTTTCAAATCTTCCTCAGTGCTCGTCGGCCACGGCGCCCTGCAAATACACCGTCGTCAGCAGGACGAAAATGTAGGTCTGCAGCAGCGAAACGAACATATGCAGGCCGAGAAAAAGAATCGGCACGCCGATGGGCACAAGCGAAATGAAAACCAGCGTCACCATGTCGCCGGCGAACATGTTGGCGTAAAGACGTACGGTCAAGGACAGCACCCGCGCCGAGTGGCTGATCAATTCGATTGGAACCATCAGTAGAGCGAGAGCGGGCATCGGCCCGGCAAAGTGTTTGAGATAGCCAATTCCAGCGTGCCTGAATCCCTGAAACTGGTAGTAGGCGAAGGCGCACAGGGCGCAGCCCAACGGGACGATGGGCACCGCCGTTGGCGACTCGAAGCCGGGAATTAGGCCAATGAGGTTGCAAAACAGAATGAAGAACAGGAGCGCGGCCAAGAATGGCGTGTAGCCTTCGCTGTGGTGGCCGATGATCTCGTGGCTCTGACCGTTGATGAATCCCTCAACGCTTTCGAACATATGCTGCAAGCCGCTGGGATTGTCGACCGAGAGACGCGAGCGGACCAGGATGAACAGGAGCAGCAGGAATGCGAAAACCAGCAACTCCATGGCCAGCGAATTGGGAATCGGAGCCGCGGGATACTTCGCGTGAATGCCGAGGCTGGTGAGCAGCGACGTGACCGCACTCCCGAACAGGTGGTTCAAGATTTCAGTAAACCAGAGTTGTTCCGGCATCTTCTTGAGATCAAGTCGCAGGGGCTAAGGCCCCGGTTCGTTTGATTCCTCGGCGGTGCGGCTTAAAGCCGCGCCCTTGCAAAGGTTTCCTCGATTGCAGCTAAAGCCCGCGGGCCAGGGCTGCGTAAAGTTCGTAGGCCGCTTCGCACGCGATGGCAGCGACGGGCAGAAACAAGCCCACCAGAAGGCCATTCAAGCTCGCGGGAGAAACAGCCAATATAACATAGGCGCCGATGGCCATCAAAACATAGCGCAGTAGAAAACGAGACACGATGCCTTGTCCCGATCCGGAGCGAGCCGTTCCTGTTGCGCGATCGACGAAGCCGTTGATGACGCGCTTCAGCCAGTAAAAATTCACGTAGGCAATGGCGCAGCCGAAGGCGAATCCGATGGCGGGGTACAGGCCAAACTTCCACCACGCGGCGACAGTCAGCAAAGGCCCGAGAGAGGCCATGAACTGCCGAATCCGGTTGAGTGCTCCGGAGTAAAAGCGCTCCGAAGCAGCTTGCTGCTGATTCGGCTCGGTATGGAGTGGTGTGTCCATTCGGAATTAGCACTGACTTATTTGTCACGCATGACTGTGCGGATCAATTCGATGAAGCCGGCGGCGATGCCAAGGAGAATTCCCACCAGGTAGAGCCAAGTGGTGTGAAGCCAGCGATCAAGAGCAGCGCCGAGAAGCCATCCAGCGACCGTCGCCGCCGGAAGCATAAATGCGAGCTGGCTATAGCGGGCGAACTGCACCCAGAAGCTCTTCTTCAGGTCCGAATTCTGATCATTGCGGTTGTCGGAATCGACCATCGGACTCTCCACAACAATTCTATATGTGTGGGACAAGTCGGTCAGAATGCCGCAAATGAAGAGAAGGTCACTGCACTAATTTCGCCATGCTGGGATTCTGTGCGAGATTCAGCGCCCAGCCCGCCAATTCGATGAAACGGTTCGGCATGATACCGATGAAGAGCGTGGCGAAGCCAGTGACGGCGAGGGCCGCGCGCATGGCATAGCTGACCGGGAGATGCTCTTCGCCTTTCTCTGGTTGCCGCATGAACATGGCATTGGCAATTTTCAGGTAGTAATAGAGACCGAAAACAGAGTAGAGCACGCCGAGCGCAGCCAGCACGTAGTGGCCGGACTCGATCAGGCTGAGGAAGATGAAGTACTTGCCCCAGAATCCGGCGAGCGGCGGGATTCCGGCCAGCGACAGCATGAAGACCAGCATGAGCACGGCTTCCACGGGCGCGCGCGAGTAGAGGCCGTTCAGATCGTCAAGTTCGTCGCCCACGATGTTGCGATGGCGCAGGGAAGTGATCACGCCGAACGCGCCGAGATTCATGAATGTGTAGACGAGCAGGTAGATGAGGATGCCCTTGATGCCGTCGGGGTTGAAGTCAGTGGCCGTGCCGGCGATCAGGCCAAGCAGCATGTAGCCGACGTGCGCAATGGAAGAATACGCGAGCAGGCGTTTGGTGTTGGTCTGCGTAAGCGCGGCAAAGTTGGCTCCGGTCATGGTGGCGACGGCGACGAAGACCAGCAGCGGAATGTAGATGGAGCGCATCGGCAACAGGCCCCAGAAAAGGATGTGCCCGTTGAAGTTGTAGCTGAAGCCGAGAATGCGCAGCAGCATCGCCCATCCGGCGGCCTTCACCGCGACCGACATGAAGCCAGTGATGCTGGTGGGCGCTCCCTCGTAGGCGTCAGGAGCCCACTGATGGAAGGGAATCGCGGCGATCTTAAAAAGCAGGCCGGTCAGGGTTGTGACGAGGGCGATGATGGCAACCGGTTTGTACGGACCAGATTGAAGGATCTGGGGCAGGTGGCCGCCGATCTGATAAAGGTTCGTGCTGCCGGTCAGGCCGTACAGCAGCGACAATCCGTATGCGAAGATGCCCGAAGAAAATGCTCCCAGCAGCAGATACTTCAGCGCGGCCTCGTTGGACCGGCGGTCGCGGCGCAGGAATCCGACGAGCACGTAGGTGGAGATCGCCATCAGTTCCAGGCCGATAAAAATAAGAACGACGTCGAAGCCGGCAGCCATGCACATCATGCCCGCGACCGAAAGCAGCATCAGCGCATAGTATTCGCCGTGATTTTCGTGTTCGGTTTCGAGATAGCTCACCGACATGAGAATCGCGATGGCCGTGCCGGCAAGGAAGAGATAGAAGAAATACAGGGCAAAGTGATCCACCAGCATCGTGTACATGAAGCCGAAGGCGTAGGGCCAATCTCTGGAGCGCAGAAAAAGATCGAACCGGACCGCTGCGTAGGCGGAGAACAGCACGCCGATGAAGGCAGTGATGGCATTGAACCACTTCATCTCGTCGGGAAGCATCAAATCGATCAGCAGGACGCCGAGCGCGAACAGCGCAAGGAGGGTTACGGGCAGCGCCATCATATAGTCCACTGATGTAAATCCCGGGCCCACTAGTGGTTCCCCTTCTTCAGCATCGGTGCGGATTTCGCTGACATGGACGAGTTTGCAATTGGAACAACCGCGGCGGGAGCAACCAATTCCGCTGGCTGCGCAGCGGCATTGACTGTGACGTCCGGCTTCGCAGTCTCATGATGCACAGTTGCGACCAGATTGTTCACTGGCTGCTCAAGAATCTGGAAGAACGGCTTCGGATAAAGACCGATCCAGAACGCCATGATGATCAGCGGAACGAAAGTTGCGACCTCGCGCGGCGTCAGGTCGTGCAGCTTCTCGTTCTTGGGATTGGTGACGGTACCGAAGAAGACGCGCTGATAAAGCCACAGCAGATACGCCGCGGCGAGCACTACTCCTGGAACGGCCCAAGCAGCCCAGAACCAGCCGGGGTGGCCGGCGATCTCCTTTTCCATGAACGTCCCCTGCAGAATGGAAAACTCGCCGACGAAGCCGTTCAGCAGCGGCAATCCCATCGACGACAGGAACATGATCATCGTGATCGTTGCGTATACCGGCATCACGTTGGAGATGCCGCCGTATTCGGCGATCTCGCGTGTGTGGCGGCGTTCATAGAGAATGCCAACAATCAAGAACAGCGCGCCGGTGGAGATGCCGTGATTGATCTGCTGCAGAACGGAGCCGCCGAGGCCGAGCGGCGAAAGCGCGAAGATTCCCAGAGTACAGAAGCCGAGGTGACTGACAGAAGAATAAGCCACCAGCTTCTTCATGTCTTTCTGCATCAGCGAGACGAGAGCGCCGTAGATGATGGCGATGACGGATAGCGTCATCACCCAGAAACGAACTCGGGTGTGCATGAGCACGTCGGGGAAGAAGGGAAGCGAGAAACGGATGAAGCCGTAAGTTCCCATCTTCAGCAGAACACCGGCCAGAATGACCGAGCCGGCCGTCGGGGCTTCCACGTGAGCGTCCGGCAGCCAGGTGTGGAAGGGGAACATGGGAACTTTGATCGCGAAGGCAAAAAAGAAACTCAGGAACAGCAGCGTGGCCGCATATGGGCCATAGTCGGAATAAATTTGCGGCGCGGTTTTGTAGAGTTCAGGAATACTGAACGTGTAAACGCCGGTCACGCCGTGATGATGGAAATAGAGGAACAAAATGCCGAGCAGCATCAGCACGGAGCCCGCGAGAGTGTAGAGGAAGAACTTGATGGCGGCGTAGAGTTTGCGCGGTCCTCCCCAGATGCCGATGAGCAGATACATCGGCACCAGCATGGCTTCCCAGAAAACGAAGAAAAGGAAGAAATCGAGCGCCATGAAGACGCCGAGCATGCCCGTCTGCAGCACGAGGAACCAGATGTAATATTCCTTGACGCGGTTCTCGATCGCGGTCCAGGAAGAAAGAATCGAGACCCAGCCCAACAGGGTGGTGAGCATGACGAGCAAGAACGAAATGCCGTCGATGCCGAGCACGTAGCCCGCGCCGATGGAGGGGATCCAGTTGTTGGCCGTGCCTTCGACGAACTTAAATGGGGTTGTATCTCCGCTTTTCACCAGCGCCCAAAAAGCCGGGACCAGCGGCAGCGACACCAGAAAACCGGCCAACCCGAAGATGTTGCCGATCCAGCGGATGGCATCCTTGTTCTCCTTGGGGACGAACAAGAGCAGGATCGCGCCCACCAGCGGCGTAAAGAGGATGACGGACAATATATGAGCTTGCATAGAGCAGTTCTCAATCGAGAATTTGGCACTCAGCAGTCAGCATTCAGTCCTTTAAGATTCCCTCAGCGGCTAAAGCCGCGCCTTTTCCGTTCGTGCTCCCGGCTGGCTGAGTACCGAGTGCTGAATGCCGATTGCTCATTAGTGATACACGTAATAAAACACGAACCCTACCAACCCTGCGGTCATGACTAATGCATACCACTGCACCAGGCCCCATTCGAACAGCCGCGCGGGATAACTCAGCATGCGCGCCAGGATCGCCGGGCCGTTGACGCCGACGCCGTCGATAATCCAGGTATCCCACCACTTGGAAATCGTCGCAGTGAGGCGCGTGATCCATCCGGCGGCGTTCACCGCGCCATCAACGACATTGGCGTCGAACCACGAACTCGCTTCGCCCAGGCCCATTACGCCCAGGCGAACGTCGCCGATTTTGCGGCGGCCGGTGAACGCGTAGTCGTAAGCCTCGTCCACGTAATACTTGTTCAGCAGTGTGTTGTAAACGGGCGGCGAAATGGCCTGGATCGGCTCGGTGAAACCTTTGTCTGCGTTTTCGTAGGAACGCCGCGCCATAAACCAGCCGACTCCGGCGGCAGCGACCGACAAGAACATCAGAAGATACTCGCTGGGACTGGTATGTTCTGCTTCTCTCTCGCCGGCGGCCAGCTGCGCAGCCTTACCTTCCTCCTGAAGAACCTGCGCCTCGGGAGCGAAGACAGGATCGAGAAATTTTTCGAATCGAGCAGAGCCGCCGAGACTCGGTGGCCAACTCAGCCATCCCGCAGAGAGCGAGCACACGGCCAGAATCAGCAACGGCACCGCCATCGAGTGCGGGCACTCGTGGATGTGGTGTTCCACCTCGTGGCTCATGCGCGGCTTACCGAAAAACGTCAGGTAGATCAGGCGAAACATGTAGAACGCGGTCATCAGCGCGGTCGCGTAGCCGATGAACCATAGGATGTGATAGGCGGTGCCCTCACGCGTCCAAGCCTGCCACAGAATTTCGTCTTTCGAGAAAAATCCTGCGAACGGGGGGATGCCCGCGATGGCGAGCGTGGCGACCAGCATGGTGCGATACGTGATGGGAATGCGGTGGGCGAGATCGCCCATATTGCGCATGTCCTGCTCGCCCGACATGGAGTGAATCACCGCTCCGGCGCCCAGGAAGAGCAGCGCTTTGAAGAAGGAGTGAGTGAAGACGTGGAAGACGCCGGCGGCGAACGCACCCACGCCGAGCGCCAGGAACATGTATCCGAGTTGCGAGACGGTCGAGTAGGCGAGCACGCGCTTGATGTCGTTCTGCACCAAGCCGATCGAAGCGGCGAAGATGGCCGTGAGCGCTCCGACGATGGCGACGGTTTTCATCGAGGTAGGTGCGAGGAGGAAGAGCGCGTTCGAGCGCGCGACCATGTACACACCCGCGGTGACCATGGTAGCCGCGTGGATGAGTGCGGAAACGGGCGTAGGGCCTTCCATGGCATCGGGCAGCCACACATACAGCGGAAGCTGAGCCGACTTGCCGCAGGCGCCGACGAAAAGAAGCAGCGTGGCGGCGGTGATGATCGGGTCGCCGATCTGGAAGTGGCCGCTCCGGGCCGCGGCGATCACGTTGGTGTAGCGCAGCGAACCGAAATACCAGGCGATGAAAAACATGCCGAGAATGAATCCGGCGTCGCCGATGCGGTTCACGATGAATGCCTTATTCGCGGCGTCGCTGGCCGACTTGCGGTGGAAGTAGAAACCAATCAGCAGATATGAGCACAGGCCGACGCCTTCCCAGCCCACGAACATGAGCACATAGTTGTTGGCGAGCACGAGCGTGAGCATCGCGAACATGAAAAGGTTGAGATATCCGAAGAAGCGGTAGTATCCGCCTTCATGTCCCATGTAACCGATCGAGTAAATGTGGATGAGCATGCCGACTCCGGTGACAAACAGGAGCCAGATGCTGGAGAGCGGGTCGAGCAGGAATCCGGCGTCGGCCTGAAATACAGCCTGGGAGCCGTCTTTGGTCAGAAAGTTGAAATGGCCGGTCTCTGTGCCGAGCCAGGTGTAGAGAATTTTCTGGTACGGCTGATGATGGTTGGCATCTGCCCAAGTCGTGTACTGGAGGACGGCGCCACAGGCCATGATGAAAGCGAGAACGACCACGCCCACGCAAACGGCGCTGACCGTGGCTTTCTGCACGCGGCGGCCGAAAAAGAACATCATCGCCGCGCCGAAGGCGGGGAGCAGCGGGATCAGATAGATGTGGTCGAGGAATAGCATTTCGTTGGCCGAGTGTCTCAGGGGGCTAGAGCCCCAATCCTCCTGCGCTCCTTGACGCGGCCCTGAAGGGCCGCTCTTCCACGCTTACCACTTCAACAAATTCACTTCGTCCACGTTGACCGTCTCCTTGTTGCGGAAGAAGGCGATCAGGATACCGAGGCCGACCGCGGCTTCCGCGGCAGCGTCGGTAATCACAAAAATTGCGAAGACCTGGCCGTGCAATGCTTGCGCACCGCCGCCTAGGCGCGCGGGCATGCCCTGCCAGTAACGCGAAAGTGCGACCAGGTTCAGATTCACGGCATTCAAAATGAGTTCGATCGACATCAGGACGATGACCACGTTTCGGCGCGTCAGCACTCCGATCACACCGAGAAGAAACAGAGCCGCGCCCAGCACCAGGTAGTGCAGCGTCGAGATGTGGAGCATCGCGTCCATCAGATTCTCTTTTTTGCCATCACCACCGCTCCGATGATCGCAACCAGGAGCAACAGCGAGGCGATCTCGAAGGCGAACATGTACATTCCAGTGCGCGAGTCAAAAAGCAAGGCGCCAATGGCCTGCGTGTTTTGTGCCTCCGGGTAGAGCGGGTGACCTTCGGGGAACAGCGACTTTCCCTTCGCATAGACAGAAATGAACAGCCCGCCCAGCGCCGCGGCCGCAGCGATCCCGACCAGCCACTGCTTGTTGAATTGCCGTTCTTTCATGGTGCGCTCGATTGAGATCAGCATGATCACAAACAGGAACAGCACCATGATGCCGCCGGCATAGAGAATGATTTGCACGCCGGCGACGAACGGAGCATACAGCATGAGGTAGAGACCGGCCTGGGCCAGCAGCGCGGTAATCAGGGCGATGGCGGAGTGGACGGCGTTCTTGCGCGTGATCACCAGAATGCCGCCAATGATCATGATCCCCGACAAGAGATAAAAGAAGAACGGAGTCGCAACCGGAGGATTGGCGACAAGAGGATTCATTTCAGAATATCCTCCGCAGCAAATCGGCGAACCCCAGCCACATTGGAACTACCACCTCTGCCCAGACCTCTGTTCGCATGGC
Organism: Candidatus Sulfotelmatobacter sp.; assembly: GCA_030041475.1. GTDB lineage: Bacteria > Acidobacteriota > Terriglobia > Terriglobales > Acidobacteriaceae > Sulfotelmatobacter. The sequence goes on along the minus strand of JASHNU010000056.1, from coordinate 13,327 downwards.
GACCACGGCGGTGAGAATCAACAACGCAAGACCGGTCGGTAGAAGCACCTTCCATCCTACTTTCATGAGTTGGTCGAAGCGATAACGCGGGAATGTGCCACGATACCAGATATAGAGGTACATGAACGCGGCAACTTTCGCGGTGAACCAGAAAATGTCCTGCACGCGCTCGCGGATGCCGGGAACAAACAGGACCAGTCCGATCAATCCTAGAACGGCGCCGAAAGCGGCGAGGCCCATGGTTTGAATTTTGAAAAACGGATGCTTGGGCATGCGGGACGCGTTGAAAAAACACAGGCCGCCGAGAAAGAGAAACGTAAGACCCGGGAAGAACGAGAAGATTAGATCCCAGGTCGCTCCGTGCAGGGCGTTGGGGAACGGACGCAGCCATCCGCCGAGCCAGAGTGTGACTGCGATCGAAGACACAGCCATCATCGCGGCGTATTCGGCGAGGAAGAACAATGACCAGCGGAATCCGCTGTACTCGGTATGGAATCCGGCGGTCAATTCGGATTCGGCTTCGGGCAGGTCGAACGGAGCGCGGTTGGTCTCCGCAATCATGGCGATCGCGAAGATCGCGAATGCCACCAGGCCGAGCGGGAAGAATTTGAAGACGAACCAGACCTGTTGCTCCTGCTGCCGCTGCACGATTCCAATCATGCTCAGCGTGCCACCTTCAGCGCTGAGGCTGGTCATCATAATGGCCGAGACGACGGCCAGACCCATGGCAACTTCGTAGGAGACCATCTGGGCGCTCGAGCGCAGGGCGCCGATCAGCGGATAATGCGAGTTCGAAGCCCAGCCGGCAGTCACGATGCCGAGCACGCTGAGCGACGAAACTCCGAGCATAAACAAAATGCCGATGTTCATGTCGGTGACGGCGTGCGCTGGGCCGAACGGAACGACGATAAAGACCGTGAACGCCGCGAGGTCGACGATGAAGGGCGCGATCCAAAAAACGAGGGCATCGGCCTCGGCCGGAATGATGTCTTCTTTCAGCAGAAGTTTGAGGGCGTCGGCGATCGGTTGCAGCAATCCGTGCGGACCGACGCGCATCGGGCCGAGCCTCACCTGCATGTGGGCGAGAATCTTGCGCTCGAGCCAGTTCATGCAGATCACGCCCACAGATACGCCGGCAAAAACAAGAAGCACGTAGACCGTCGCCCAAAACCAGTTGCCGGCCACGCCGGGCGTTTGATTGCTCGAGAGATAGGACTGGACGTAGTCGACGATCGATTGCAACAACGAGGAGTTCATCAGCGATCCACCTCGCCGAGAACGATGTCGAGCGTGCCGATGACGGCGATCACGTCGGCGACGAGCTGGCCGCGGCACATCAAATCCAGAGCCTGCAGATTCACGAAACTAGGGGGACGCACGCGCACGCGGTACGGCTGCGTGGAACCATCGCTGACAATAAAATATCCAAGCTCGCCCTTCGGCGCTTCGATGGAATGATAGATCTCGCCCACGGGCGGCTTTATCACCTTCGGTACTTTGGCCATGATCGGGCCTTCGGGAATGCCCTCGACGGCCTGCTCGATAATGCGCAGCGCCTGTCGCATCTCAACCATGCGCACCAGATAGCGGTCATAGGTGTCGCCGTTGAGGCCGGTGGGAATTTCGAAGTCGAAATTCTTGTAGTTGGCGTAAGGCTGAGCCTTGCGGATATCCCACTTGACGCCGCTCGCGCGCAGAACTGGCCCGGTCACGCCTAGCGCGATGCAATCCCTGCCGGAAATGACGCCGACACCCTTGGTGCGCTCCAGCCAGATCCGATTGGTGGTGAGGAGTTCCTCGTATTCGTCGATCTTCGGCTTTACAAACTTGACGAAATTCTTGACGTCTTGTTCGAAGCCGTCGTAGGCCTCGTATTGCAGGCCGCCGATGCGGAAGGCGTGCGTCGTCAGCCGCGCACCGCAGTATTTTTCGAAGATCTTCAGAATCTCTTCGCGGTCGCGGAAGGTGTAGAACAGCGGCGTGATGGCGCCAATGTCGAGTGCATGCGTGCCGAGCCAGAGCTGGTGGCTGGCGATGCGATTCAGTTCGGTGAGGATGACGCGGATGTACTGCGCTCGCGGCGGGGCTTCGACATTGAGCAGCTTCTCAACCGCTTCGCAATATCCCAGGCCGTTTGAAACCGCGGCGACGTAATCCATGCGGTCGACGTAGGGATTGAACATTGCGTAGGTGCGGTTTTCGGCAATTTTTTCAACGCCGCGGTGCAGGTAGCCGATCACGCACTCGAGGCCGAGAACCTTTTCGCCGTCCAGCCGCAGAATGACGCGCAGCACTCCGTGGGTCGCGGGATGCTGCGGCCCCATGTTGATGACGAGCTCGTTCGTATCAAGAAATGTCTCGTCGCGCGCTGCAACGTGTGTTTCGAGCGACGGCGGCGAGAGTGTCTTGGGGTCAGTCATTAAGTCAGTCGTTGGTCGTTAGCCCTCAGCCTTCATCGTCTATTGCCCACTCTCGATTCCGAGATTGATCTGCACCCACTCGTTGTCTTGTTGCAGGATGCCGTAATCCTTGCGCAGAGGGAATCCCTTCCAGCCATCCGGCAGCAAAATGCGTTTCAAATCGGGATGGCCGTCGAACTTGATGCCGAACATATCGAACACTTCGCGCTCCAGCCAGTTTGCCGTCGCCCATACGGAAACGGAACTCGGCAGGCTCTCGCCGTCGGCAATTTGCGTTTTCACGCGCATGCGCTGGTTGCGCGGGAACGAATAGAGAATCCACACGACGTCGAATTGTTTCTCGCGCTTAGGATTGTGCACAGCCGTGATGTCGACGCAGTAGTCGAACTGTTCCTCATCGCGCAGGCGTTCGAGAACTTCAGAAATCAGCGAGCGATCGACCTCCAGATAATTTTGGCCGAGATAGGTGAGCGCGTTGATGCCGGAGCCGTATTCGCGCTTGAACTTCGCAACCAGGGGCGCATCCCACGGAGTCGGCGTAGGCCCGGCGGGCTTGGGCGGGGCGGGATGGCCTGCGGCGGCGGGCTTGGCGGGCGGAGCGGCTGGCTTTGCTTCAGCTGCTGGCTTTTGTCCGGCTGCAGCCGGTTTTTCTGGAGTCGGTTTCGTTTCTGCCGATTGGGCAGGAGATGCGTCCGAGCCTGACGGAGTAGCTTTCACCCCACCCGGGCTAGCGGGCTTATCCGCCGCCGGTTTCGGCTCGCCTTCCGGCGGCGAAGAAGGAGATTTGGTTTCGTCCGGCATATCGCGAAGGCACAAACCTCCGGCACAGTCTGCGCAGGGAAGAACTGTCACTTTTATCAGCTTGAGCGGATGGTGTCAACGACGGTGAAACGCGTTCAGCCGCGCGCCTGCGCCTGATACATCTCGATCAATTCGCGAATGCGTCGTGCATCTGCTTTGCGGTGACCGTGGCTGGTGATGGGGTCGGTGCCGCCGGTCGATTCGATGACGATTTCCGCCCAGAATACTCCTGTGGAAATGTGAACCGAGGCGACCTTGGACATGGCGATGCTTTCTTCGTTGCTGCCGAACAGGCGCCCCTTTACGCGGGCGACCCGCTGCGGGCTGACGATGAGCTTCGTGGGGAAAAAGAAATTGCCCTGCGTCCAGCGGCTGGCGGCGAAGGTTTCGGCCGGAGAAGAGTCCATCGGGTTGGCAGGAGTCGAGGACATGGTGCAGCGTCGGCCGCAGACGGATATTAGACGTTACTCTTTTTTCGAGGTGGGCGCGGTGAGTTGTTCGAGCAGGCCGTGGACATCCGGCATTCCCCACTGCTCAACGATTTTGCCATTGACCACGCGAAAAATTGCAACCTCCTGGATGCTTACTTTCCTGCCGGTTGGCGCGAGGCCCTGGAACTCGCCGCGCTGCGTGCCCGTAGACGTGAACCGTATGACGACCTTGTCCCCCTCGGCAATGATGTCATCCACGTTCTCATTCCAATCGGGGAACGAAGTTCGATGACTCGCGACCTCACGCCTAATGCCTTCGACTCCCTTCCATTCCGGCCCGACGATGAAGTGGCAGACATAATCAGGCGAGTACAACTCATCGGCTGCAGCGAGGTTTCCCTTACTCCACAGTTCGGTTTCCGAGCGAAGAACGATTGCTTTGTTTTCCGACACCGCGTTGGCGTTCGTTTGAGCGTAACTAGACGAGCTGGTGGCAAACAGTGAGATTAGCAACAGAAGCGGAGCTTTCATGTGAAGCGCGTTCAGACCCACTCCAGGGCGCCTTTTTTCCAGATCCAGATATAGCCGACGATCAGGATGGCGAGGAAGATCAGCATCTCAAGCAATCCGAACAGGCCGTAGGCCTTGAATCTTACCGCCCATGGGAACAGGAAGATCGTTTCCACGTCGAACACCACGAACAGGATCGCAACGATGTAAAAACGGACCGTGTAGCGTCCGCGTGCGCTGTCGATGGGATCAATGCCGCACTCGTACGGCATGAGCTTCGTCTTGTTGGGATTTTCCGGGCGCACCAACTTGGCGAGGAGCAGAGTGATGGGCAGCAACGTTCCGACGATCGCAACGATGATGAAGATAGGGACGTAATTTTGTGGCATGAGGTTTAACTGAAACTCGTAACTGTGCTTCAGTCGAGCCAGCTATGGTAGCGCCGATGAGGCGGTAACTCAAGCCGAGGGTGTCAAGCGGCCCGCTTTCAAAGGAATCTGTCAGGAAACAGAAAAACCAGTCGGGCGAGACCGGATTGCAGAGTAGCCTCCCGGTAGTAGCGCGTCAGGATTCCGTTTTTCCAGACCAGCAGATCAGCGTTACGGAGGGCGAACTCGTCCCAACTGGCGGAGGCATTGCGGGCCATGCGTTCGCGAATCAGAAAAAAGTACGCATGCGTGATGGTTTCGTTGTAAAGCTGCGACTTGCCGCGAGCATCGGCGTAACTCTTCAGTGCTGCGACGAACTTCTCCAGCGCTTCAAACGGCGGATACTCGGACAGGTAAGCAAATACGAGACGGACATGATCGGCGTGGTGGAACTGGGGCAGGGTGTCCGTCTCAAAGCGATGAATGAGGTCGGCGTTGGTCATAGGATCAGCTTTAAGTCCTCGCTTGTCTCCACGCTCACCGGCCGAAAGCGATCGCCAAAGCTGCGGCCGCGTAAATCACGACGTTGCTAACGTTGTACTGGCCGTGCAGCAGGTGAATCAGGATCGCGGACGCAAATACCGCAAATAGTAGCCAGGCGCCGCGAATGGCAGTTTTGGGGATCAGCAAAAGAATGCAGCCGGCGATTTCACCCCAGCCGAGCAGCATCCGTACGAACGCCGGCATGTGAGTGCGAGCGAAGTCGTGGGCAGCCCCGGGTAATATAAAGAGCACCGCTTCAATCAGGATGACCACGCCAAGGGTGTACCGCAGGATGTACAAACCGGTGTTGTCTTTCACAGGATGTCCCTACTTTTCTCGTTTGCGTGGTGACCCGGCCCTAATTTCCTTCAGACGGTGGCTGGCGCTGGAATCGAGATCAAGATCGTAGAACTTCTTGAGTTCGCGAATGCGTTCGAGCGACGCCGAACTGAACGGTGTCTTGCCATCGAATGCGTGGAGCACGATGCCTTCCAGGACATCGCCGAGGGTCATGTCGTGATATTCGGCGAAAGCCTTCAGGACCTTCAGGATTCGTTTTTCGATTCGAACGCCGGTTTGCACCCGCTCGACTTCCAGCTTCGCATCGTCAGTCATGTTACCAATATATCAAAATACATAGGTATGCCTCAAGTCGATCACGTGTTCTATCGGGGCAACAAGTTGACTCCACCTCCCGGAAAACTAAAATCAGAGTCCTATGACATTTTTGCCGAGCGGATTGCGCCGTCCGATGCCGTTGCCAGGAGGAGCCCGTGATTGAAAACCTGTATGAATTGATCGGGGGACATGACACGATCAAGGCTGCGACAGAACGTTTTTATGAGAGGGTTCTGGAAGATGAGAACCTGCGCCACTTTTTTGCGCAAACTGACATGGCGCACCTCCGCTCCCGTCAGATCATGTTCGTTTCCATGCTCCTCGGCGGACGAGTCTACACCGGCAAGAGCATTCATGACGCGCATGCGGGGACCAGGGGACACGGTGTGGACGACTCACACTTCGACTTGTTTCTGAAGCATTTTCGGGCCGCGCTGGAGGAAGTTGGGGTCGAGCCAGAAAATGCTGAGAAGGTCATGCAACCTCTGGCGAGCTGGCGCAAGGCTGTTCTGGATGCATGAGCGTCAATCGATTTCAGTTTTTCGCACAATCTTGGCCTGAGTTCGGCGGTGGAAGCGAGCTCACGCACATGTCCATCCGATGAAGAATGCAGGTCTCGCCCTGCTCGTGCGCATCGCGGCGGAGGGATTTCATTTTCAGCAGCGCCCCACTGGCCAAGGCCTTCCCCAGAGCGGGCTCGAGTTGTGCATCGCGAACTGTGGCGCATGAATAGATGGCGGCGAAGGTGACAACCTCAGCGGAGAAACTTTCCTGGTGCCGGGTGATTTTTGCCATCACCCCTTTGCCCAGCGTGGGCCCCATTCCCATGTTGACCGTGAGCGGGAGAATGAGGCGTCCGCCGTTGCGGAGCTTCTCGAGCCAGGCCTCATGCGGGTGAGTGACGCCGGCATTGATCAACATGGCATCACAGGGCGGAAGATCGAGAAGCGCACCGTCTCCGGCATGCACAATCGCGTTTTTGTAGCCCTTCAGACTCGCGCTGGCTCGCGCTGCCAGGTCGGGATCGATCTCACTCGCGATCACCGATCCGGTACTGCCGACGACCTCGGACATGATGGCGGTGTAATATCCGACGCCGCAGCCGAGATGAAAAACGCGGTCTCCAGTTTTCAGATTGAGCGCATCGATCCAGAGTGCGAGCGTCGCAGGCTGTCCGTTGTTCAGGTCTCGCTCAGTGTCGAGAGCGACGCCAACGTTGTGATAGAGGTGCCGCGGATCCTCGTCGGCCGTGGCGATATATTTCACAGCGCCCAAGCCGAGATTTACTGCCGGAATTTTCCAGGGTCCCGGCCCGAGGAAGTTTTCGCGAGGAACGCGGGCGAACGCGTCAACCAGCTGAGGCGAGCTGATGTTGGCGGCGAGCTGAACTTCCTCGGCATAGAAACGGCGACAGTCATCGAGATTCATAATTTCGCCAGTATCCGACGGGTACGAGGGAACTGCAACCGCATGTTCCGACTGCCTCCAGGCGGGGTGAAACGATTGTTTATAATCGCTTTTCCATCTTCCGGAAGCTAAAGGACGCAATTGGCTCTCGACGAGAACATTTACAACCTGCGACGCGAAAAACTGAGGCAGATTGAAGCGCTGGGGCAGCCCATCTATCGCAGCAAGTACGATTTCACGCATACCATCCCACAGATCCTGGAGCAGTATTCCGGAAAAAGCGCTGAGGAGCTGGAGAGCTCTCGCGTGAACGTCCGCGTGACCGGGCGCATTATGGCGATCCGGCTGATGGGCAAAGCCGGGTTTGCTCATCTGCAGCAGGGTGGACAAAGGCTGCAGTTTTACGTCAAGAAGGATGCTGTCGGCGACCAGGGATTTGAACTGTACAGACTGCTCGACCTCGGCGACCACGTGGGCGTGAGCGGATACCTGTTCCGCACGCGCACCGGCGAATTAACGGTTCACGTTGAGGAAATCACCTTTCTGAGCAAAGACCTTCTACCCCTGCCGGAGAAATGGCATGGGCTCACCGACGTGGAACTGCGCTACCGCCAGCGCTACGTCGATCTGGTGATGAATCCGGAGGTACGCGAAGTTTTCCTGAAGCGGACGAAGCTTGTGCAGTCTGTGCGGCGGACGCTCGATGCTCAGGGATTCATCGAAGTCGAAACGCCCATGATGCAGCCCATCGCGGGCGGAGCGGTGGCGCGGCCGTTTGTCACCCATCACAACACGCTCGACATGGATCTTTACCTGCGCGTCGCTCCGGAACTTTATCTGAAGCGGCTGCTCGTGGGCGGCTTCGACCGGGTCTATGAGATCAACCGCAACTTCCGCAACGAGGGTCTGGGCTGGCGCTGGAATCCGGAGTTCACCATGCTCGAGTTCTACCAGGCCTACACCGACTATCAAGGCGTGATGAATGTTACGCAGGAGGTCATCACCGAAGCGGCCAAGGCAGTTACCGGCGGGACGAAATCGAAGTGGACGGTCACCGAAAATGGAAAAGAGATTGTCCAGGAACTAGACTGGGCCAATTGGCAGAAGATGACGATGCGCGAGGCCATCATCAAGTTCTGGCCGGAAAAAGCGGGAGTGAAGCCACAACTCAAGGACTTTGCGTCGGAAGTTATAGTTAGATCGATGGTCGGGCAACTTCAAAACTCGGGCGCCAAATTTGCGTACGATCTGGCGAAGCCAGTGGGCGCGACGATCGCAGCGCTGTTCGAGGCCGTGGCCGAAGAACACCTCATGCAGCCGACCATCATTTATGAGTTTCCGACGGCTGTATCGCCACTCTCGAAGCAGAAGCCCGACGAACCGGAGTGGACCGAACGCTTCGAGATCTTCGCCGGGCAGATGGAAATTTCCAACGGATTCAGCGAACTCAACGATCCCGAGGACCAGCGCCGCCGATTTGAGGCACAGTTGAAAGAGCGCGAACGTGGTGATGAAGAGGCTCACCAGATGGACGAAGACTACATTCGAGCCTTGTCGTATGGAATGCCACCTGCGGGCGGCGTCGGTGTGGGCATCGACCGCTTGTGCATGCTGCTGACCGACTCGCACACAATTCGCGACGTGATTCTGTTTCCCCTTCTGCGGCCGGAGAAGAACTCATCTGGGGGTGATGAGAACGAGGCGCAGGATGTGAAGTAGGTCGGTTACTGTCTCACTGTTACCTTCCCAGTACCTAGTAATGCACTGTGAGTAGTGCATGTCGAATCCTATACTTCTGGCATAGTTTGGGCTCTGAAGTGGCGGCGCTACTGTAGTGTCGAAAAAGACACTGGGTCAGTAGCGCTTTGCCGTTTTGCGGTCTCGCGCCCAGCTGCCAATCGCCTCTGCCTTTCGACGCGAGCGCGCAGAAAAGTTAGTCACCGCCGGCCCGGAAAGGAGAGAAGCCAAAACCGGGCCAGCGGCGATTCTGAAGGGAAGGCCCCTCAGAAAGTCGGGGCTAGAACGTCAACGTTCAGTCGCTGGCGACGTACCGGTACTGTGGGATTGGGGAATCAAGTCTGTTCGACCCGGGCTCTTCGATCCCGGTTTTCGACCCAATCCGTGCCAGTTCCGCGTTGTCCGGCGAGGTTGATTGGTCCCGCGCGATTGGCGCGCGGGATCGTTTCTGTTTATGGCAAGTAGTAGCGGAACGAGGTGAACACCATTCCGTCGATGCCATGGGGTTCGTTTGAGAGACCGGGCGTAGACACACCCGACCACGTGTTGCGGGTCACATAGGAGTACTGCGCGCCGAACTGGAAGCGACCTTTTGGTCCCTGGTAGAAGCGGTACCAGAATCCGGCTGTACCTTCGACCAGAACTCGCGTATCGGCGGTGCAGTGGCTTAGACTGCCTGGAATGAAGCCATTTCCATTGCTGCTGCCGGAGAGCGGAACGGTTTCCGTCTCACAGCCGCTGTTGGAGAACGTGGGCGAGCCGTAACCTACGTCCTGACCCGCGATCGGATCGTAGCTGATGGAACGAGCCGCGTACTCCGCGCCCGGATAGAGGTAGATGTCGAGCTTCGGTCCGTGCCACTCGAGCGAAGCCATGCCTTGCAGGCCGCGCAGCAGGTGCAGGGTTCCGTCGCCATTCACGGTTGTGTCAGCAAGACCACCCGAGCCGTAGCGGCCGATTCCGCTGCCGCCAAAGCCGTGCAATCCGAAATCAAGATGCTTGGCAAACGTCCAGCGGGCATTGGCGCCAAAACCACCGCCGTCTTTTGAAGAGTTGAAAGCCAAGGCCGCACTAGGAGCGCTCAAGCTGCCGCAAGCGGTAGAAGCGAAATTCTCCTCGCACGGGAATACGCGGTCGCGGAAGCGGCTGTAGACGCCGAAGACTTCGTAATGACCGAATCCCGGCTCAAACGCCACCTTCGCGATCACGTCCGGCGAAGGGTTGAAGGAGTAGCTGGCGGCAGGAGTACAAGTAGTAACGCCGCTGCTGCTGGTGGAGCAGGCCGTGACGCCGGAATTGTAGAGACCGCTACCGGCTCCGGAGGATCCGAGCAGGAAGTTGGCTGCGTTGCCGTGAGCGGTCAGCGTGGCCTGCGAGTTTTCCATCGAAACCGCGAACCACGCCTTGTTGCCGAAGTTCTTCGCCAGGCGGATGCCGTACTGCCGCGCCCAACTGAAGCCGACTTGGTACTGGGCGTCGATGGTGAGTGGGATAGCTTCGGTGCGGTTGTCCACGCCATGTCTGGTTTCGGTGAGCAAGCTCCACATCTGTCCGCCGGTGAAGCTCCAGCCGCTGTCGAAAGCGGCCTGCCCCCAGGCTTGTCGTTGCCGCAGGCTGTAGCTGTTGCTCTGGTTGTTGTTGGAAGTGATTGCCGCCGAGAGGAAGTCAGCCTCGTAATAACCGGTTAGCGTCGCGGTCTTCAGTTTTCCTTCCGCCAGCATGGAGATCCGCGACTGGCGTCCAGATCCGAAGAATTCCGACATCGTGCTCTGGGAGGCGCCGGGCATGGTGATGGAATTGAACGGAGTGTTGACGTCCGCCGCGAGCGCTCGCGAGCGGCGCACAGTTTCAGCCGCCAGGAAGCCTCCCGGGGTGATGGTGATCCCTTTATAGTGGATAGCCAGAGGGCTTTCTGTCGCGCTAATGCTCTTTTGCGTCTCCTGCAGGGTCAAGGCTGTATTGGTGACGTTGGTTTTCAAGTCGGCAACGTCACTCTTCAGCGCGACTACGGTTTGTTGCTGGTCGGCGGCGGTCGCCTGAGCGGCATCGGCCTTGGTGCTGGCATTCGACGCGGCCGACTGGGCCTGCTGCCATTCCTGCCGGCTCTCTTGCAACTGCTGACTGAGCTGTTGGATTTGCCTCTGCTGGGCAGCGATGGCATCCCTTAACGCCTGCACCTCCGCCGCCGTAACAGCCGGTTCAGCGGCTTCAGCAGCCCGTTTCTTCTTGGTCGGTTTCGCCGCCGTGTCGGTTTGTGACCACACGTTGGCGGTAAGGATCGCCAGCGCTAGCACGATGAGAGACGAGTACTTGATGCATTTCATGGAATTGCTTCTCTCCTTTTGAATTTGACTTCCGTCCTGCCGTGTTTCAGGCAGACATCTGAAGGGCACGCCCAGTTCTGTGCGACGCCAAGTCTCCCCTTCCTGCAGGCCAGTCTTCGACGAAATATACTCAGGCTGGCCGTACTGCTGGAGAGCTTGCGATCTGTCTACCTAGGGGTTGCGTAGAGATGGTAGGGAATTGCCGGAAGGCTTTCATTAACGGAGCGTTAAGAGTTAGTGAACGCTGTGTCAATTTCCGCGAAGTCTCGCAGAATTCGCCGAGACCTCCCGACCGTTCCGCAGCGTCGCAAGAAAGCGCGGCTTGAGTTCGAGGCCCGTGTAGCTCGTACGCACGAGTCGAGCATGCTGGGCGTTTTGGCCTGGCATTGAATTTGAGTTGGCGCCGCCGGCCCGGAAAAGGAGAGTAGCCAAAACCGAACCGGCGGCGATTCTGAAGGTAGTGACCCTCAGAAATTCGAGGGAATTGGAGGCCCCGCGCGCTGACTCCGAGCGGGACCACCTTTGTCTTCTCGTCGTGCGCGTTACGGCAAGTAATAACGGAACGACGTGAAAATCATGCTGTCGAGTCCGTGCGGCTCCAGGCCGTGGGTTTCGTCTGCCCAGGTGGCGCGGTTCAAGTACGAGTACTGCATGCCCCACTGGTAGCGACCGCGAGGTCCGTTGTGGAAGCGGTACCAGAACCCGAGCGTTCCTTCCGTTATGTCCCGGGTTTGGCCGGAGCATTTGGATAGCGCACCAGCAGTCCCGCCGCTCGGTCCAGTCTCGGTGTAGCAGCCCGAGTTGTTGAAGGTCGGTGCGCCGTAGCCGACGTATACCGGAGCGGTGCTGCCGGATAATGCGACCTGAGCCTCATATTGCACCGGATCGAAGCTGTAGGTACGCTGTGCATATTCGCTGCCCACGTAGCTGTAGACGTCCAGCTTCTTGCCGTGCCACTCGAGAGTAGCCAAGCCCTGCAGGTCTTTCACGAGGTGGATGGTTCCGTCGGCGTTGATGGAGACATCAGGGAGCTGCGTTGCGCCGTAGCGGCCGATACCGCTGCCGCCGAAGCCGTGCAGACCGAAGACGACGTGCTTGTCGAAAAAGGCCCAGCGGGCGTTCGCGCCGAGGCCGCCCGAGCTCTTGGAACTGTTGAAGGCGCCTGCAGCGGTTCCCGGCGTGCCCGTGCAGGCCGGAGAAGTAAACGTCGTTGGAACCATGGCGATAGTCTCGGTCAGCGTCGCTTCGCAGGGGAAGGCGCGACCCTGGAATCGATCGGCAAGGCCGAAGATCTCATAGTGTCCGAAGCCAGGATCAAATGCGATCTTGGCGATGAGATCGGGCGAGGGATTGAATCCGTAGGTGCTGCCGGTGTTGTTGGTGTTGCTGGCGCCGGCTTGAACGATGAGGTAATCGTTCAAGTTGCCAGAAGTGGTTACGGTGGCCTGAGGATTTTCCACAGAGAAGGCAACCGCAACCTTGTCGTTGAAGTTCTTGGTTATACGAAGCGCATTCTGCCGGGCGAACGAGAAGCCCACCGAGTACGCCCCGTCAATGGTCGCCGGACGCGCATCGTTGGTTTTACCGGTGTCATCGCTGGGCTGGATGCTGACTTTGTTTTCGGTCACGAGGCTCCACATCTGGCCGCCGAGTACACTCCACCCACCCGGAAGCTTCGCCTGTCCCCAGGCTTGCCGGATTCGGAAGGTGTACCCGTTAGTCTGGGTCGCAGTGGAGGTGACACCCGAAGAAAGAAAATCACCCGAGACATAGGCAGAGAAATCCACTTTGCCGCCGCGAGCCGCAACGTAGACGTTGGGGCGCGTCTGACGGGCGGTGCCGAAGAACTCCGAAAGGTTGCTCTGCGAAGCTCCAGGCATAGTCAGGTTGTTAAAGGGGGTGACAACGTCCGCTCCCAGAGCTCGCGAACGCCGCAAGAATTCGGCCGCGGCAAATCCGCCGGGCGTGATGTGGATGCCCTTGAAGCGGATGGTGAGCGGGCCCTCCATGTCTTTGTTGTAGACCTCCTGATCCTGGCCTGAACTGGCAGGAGTCGCTTGCTCAACGGCAGCCGCCGGACTGGCGCTGCTGGAGAACTCGGCGACTTCCGCGGAAGCGGCCTGCTTTGCGGCTTCAGCCTTGGTCGCCGCTTCGGTCGCGGTGGCTTG
>JASHNU010000055.1 GCA_030041475.1 Candidatus Sulfotelmatobacter sp. | reverse complement strand
CCGAGGTCAGAGAAGATGCGGAAGAAATCGTGCTCCACAAATTCGGGATCACCCGTCGTTACCAGCGGCAGCAGCTGGGCGCGCGCGTCGGCCATGTATTCGGCGGTATCAATCCAATTTTCGAAAAAGAAGAAGAGGCAAAAGACGAAGCCCGGTATCTGGCGCTCGGTGAAGAAATACACCGCGAGCAGAAATGGGACCAGCCACTGCAGCAGCGTCCCGCCCCACAAACCGAGCGTGGGCCCGAACCATCCGAACAGGTTGTGGCCGCCTTCATGGACAACCAGGTTGGCGCTGTGAATAAAAAGAGACGCAGGTGACCTGCCGAAGGCATAAACAAGAAATCCCAAGTAGAAGACGAGCCATCCGCCGATCACCGGACGCGAGACCGGTTTCCATGCTCTGTTGAAACATGGTTCGTCGAAAAGAAATTGCAGCGATTCGAACATGTGGTTCAGCGGCGATTCTAATGGTCCGACGAGCAGCCGGTAGGTTACGAACGTGTAGAGCTTGGCTCCATGTCAGGCTGCACCTCCGGAGTTCGCAGCAACAAGGCATTTCTTGCTACAGTGTTCCGGCATGGTGGTGGATCGAAAATGAAGTTTCGGCAATGGATCATCGCGGCGGTTCTGCTCCTGCTGGTGGGTGTGGCCATCGTCGGGCTGCTGCAGACGCGTGAATTGCCGGTGACCAACGACGAGACCACCGCGGCAGCGGCAGGCAAGCGATTGCTTGGCCGGAAAGCACCTGCAGCGCAGCATTCGCTGGTGGATCAGCGCCCTTTGCAAACGGCACGACGCCTGGCGGCCACCGCCGGCACGTCCGAGGAACAGGCGCTGGCGCAGGCTGCGGTCAAGGTTGCCGATCACGAAGTTGATCTGGCGTTTTTCGATGCGCTGCGCACGGCGGAACAAAATCCGCCGCCGCTTTCGCCCGAAGCCAAGCAGATCGCCGCGCGCAAAACGAAAGCTGAACAGACCGTCAAAGAGGATCAGGAAAACATCACGCTGCTGACGCGCAAACTGGCGGCAGCGCCCGAATCGCAGAAAGACAACCTACAAGATCAGATTGATGTCGCCAAGGCACAAGCCGATCTCGATCAGGACGAACTCGACGATGCCGCCGGAGAGCTGGAGCAGGCAGGCGGCGATCCGCAAGCGAAAATCAAGCGCCTGCAGGCGGAACACGAGGCCGGCGATCACAATGCGCCCGCGATCGGCTCCGCGGTGAATCCTCACGAGCAGGACTACCAGGCTCACACCCTGCTCGCGGTCTTTCGGGCGTGGCAGGCGCTGCGAGAGAAAATAGCTTTGCTCGAGGATGCGCGCAACGAGACCACCGAGAAAGAAGCGTATCTGGCCAAGAAGCACAGCGAGCTGACAGCGCAGGTCCAGAAGGACAAGGAAAATCGCGAGGCCGCTAAACAGCAGGCGAAGGGATTTGCCAGCCGAAACAAAGTTACCACCCGCGACGAATCGAAGGCTTCGGCCAAGGCTGCGCTCGATCTGCTGAAACAGTACACGCTGGATCAGAAAAATCTGGCGGACCGCGGGCGCCGACTGCAGGACGAACAGGATCTCAACGATATTTACGGCGCCTGGCTGGCTCTGGTGGAAACCCGTGAACGCGCCGGGCTGCACCGTCTGATCGAGGCGGCGCTGTGGATTCTGCTGGTGCTGCTGGCAGTGTACGCGGCAGACCGGTTTATCGAGCATCTGTTCACCGGGATGACCGCGGAGAACAAGCGCATCGACACGCTGCGCGCGGTGGTGAAGTTCGCCGCACAGGCGGTTGGAGTGATCGCGATTCTCTTCATTGTCTTCGGCATGCCGACGCAGACCACGACGGTCCTTGGCCTGGCGGGCGCGGGCCTGACGGTGGCGATGAAAGATTTCATCGTGGCGTTTTTCGGCTGGTTCGTCTTGATGGGACGCAACGGCATTCGCGTGGGCGACTGGGTCGAGATCAACGGCGTGGGCGGCGAAGTAGTAGAGGTAGGGTTGCTGAAAACAGTTCTCCTCGAAACCGGCAGCTGGACCGACGCCGGACATCCCACGGGACGACGGGTTTCGTTCGTCAACAGCTTTGCCATCGAAGGACACTTCTTCAACTTCACGACTTCTGGCCAGTGGATGTGGGACGAACTGCAGGTGCAGATTCCTTCGAGCCAGGATCCATATCCCATCATCGACGGGATTCAGAAGCTGGTAGAGAAAGAAACGTCGGCCAACGTGGCCAAAGCCGAAGCGGAGTGGCACGAAGCCACGTCGCGCTATCGTGTGAAGGCGCTGTCGGCGACTCCGGGTATCAACGTGGTGCCGACCGGTTCCGGAATTCAGGTGCACGTGCGCTACATCACGCGCGTGTATGAGCGGCACGACGTGCGCAAACGGCTCTACGAGGCCGTGGTGGGGCTGATGCACCGAAAACCCGAAGCTGTGACTCAATAGATCGGGGTTCGACGGAGCGATTCTCGAAGTCGGCGGCGGTCGCTGAACCGGCTACTCCCCGTGCATCTCTTTCCTTAGGTAAACCTTGATCTTTTCCGGCAGGCGCGAGCTATGCAGAATGTCGCGCAGGCGCGCAGGCGGGATGCCGCGGGCGAATTCGAAGGCGCGCGCCAGCGGCGTGTGCGCGTTGCGCAGAAGTGCAATGCGAATCTCGTGGCGAAGCGACCATTTCGTGTGCCGGCACACAGCCTCAACAAACGCCGGCGTGATATGCGGGCGCAGCAGCGCCTTCACGATCGCATCTTCGGTAAGGCGCGCATTTTCAAGAGCCGGCTTCCAGACATGTGGGTCTTTGTCGAGCAGCAGCGCACCCGCGACCAAAGCCGAAGAGCGGCGCGCCAGGGAAATGCGCTCGCCGAGCGTGATGGAGGACAGCCGCGTGACCAGCAGCTCACCGGCGGTACGCTTGAGATCGGCTGGTGCGGTGGGTATCAGCGAAAAATGCATCAGATCGAACGTGTAGAGCTCACGGATAAGACGCAGCGCGATGCGCCGCGGAGTATGTGGATGAGCCGCGAGGGCAAGACGCACCTTGCGCGATTTCGTAATGGCACCGTTCTTGTAAATGGCCTCGAGTTCTGGGGCGGACAGATCGCGGTTTTTGAGCAAGGCGAGAGCGAGATCCTCGTTGAGTGCGGGGCTGGCCCCGGGCTCGCCCGTGGGCGCCGACGAAGCATGTACCTGCGGTGCAGTGTTCGGTTTATCAGCCTTACCCTCGTTCATCCGGTACTCTGCACGGCCATTCGCCGCGCCAGGCGCAAGGCGCCTTCGACAGGCTCGGTGGTTTGCGGATGGATTTCTACACGCGCATCGAGCCGACACAGCTCATTGTAGAAAACCTGGCGCACCACAGGAGCATAACGAAAGACGCCGCCCGTCATAGCAACAGGAATCGACGCTATGTGAGCGGCTGCGGCCTGCGGTGCAGGAAACAGACGATGGATGCCGACAGCGGCTAGCTGCGCGAGTTCCAGGCCTGCACGGGTCAGAACCTGCTGGGCTAGCTCGTCCTCCGTGGCAGCAGCGACAGGCGGAAACAGAGCGGCGAAATCCGGCGGTGGAATCGAGTTGGCGGCACGCGCCAGATCGGAAAGCGAGGTCACGCCCCATGCTCCGAAGAGTGCTTCCTCGAGCCGCGAATTCCTCCCGGTCACACTGCCATGGGAGCCGTCGTCCGCCGCGTCCGCGGCGCGCAGCAACGTGCTGACGGCGGTGCGCCCGATCCAATGGGCGGAGCCTTCGTCGGAGATGGCGAATCCCCAGCCGCCAGTGCGAGCCGTCCTTCCCTGCTGGTCGCGCCCAAACACGATGGATCCTGTCCCCGCAATCACAACCACGCCGGGGCCTGCGCCGAAAGCGGCCTCAAGCGCAATCTCCATGTCACCGACAACTGTAATCGGAGCGGGCAGAATTTCGGCGAGGACGCGGTGCACGGCTGCGGCAAGTTCCGGATCCGCAGCGCCCGACCCACCGACGCAGGTATGCGCGACCTGCTTGGGGTCGATCCCGGCAGCGGCGCAAGCCTGACGCACGGACTGGTGCAGCGACTCGCGCGCCTTCGCTTCGCCGACGCGGACCATGTTGCTCGGTCCAGCGGTCGCGGTCGCGAGCACTTGCTGCTCGTCGCCTGCGGCGCAGGTAGTCTTTGTACCGCCGCCGTCAATGCCGAGGTAGTAGAACACTTTGCGTGGTAAGGCGCAGGCTCTCCACTGCGAGCCTTATTTCTAACACACTGAGCGTTGACCCGGGCACAGTGAGCGACGAGCCTTTCTTGTACAGGCTAGTCGTTCACTACTCTCCGGCCATGACCAAACACTCTCACTCGCGAAACGGCACGTTTGCCTCGATAATGGAGCGCGAATGCAACAATCAGCGATGGTGCCCAAGATCCAGATCATCGAACTAGCGAACTCCGGCGATGGCCGAGGATTGAGCTTTACTTTGCCGACGGAGGCACTCTCGTTCGTGAGGCGCATGGAAGATGTGCATCTGGCATCTACCCTGCCCGGAGCTGTGCGCGGGAACCATTATCACTTGCGGCGGCGAGAGGCGATCGTGATATTGCCGGGAACTAAATGGTCGCTCCACTGGGATGAAGGCGAGGGATCAGAAGTGCAGCAGCGTTCATTTGAAGGCGCAGGCGCCGTACTGGTCCTGGTGTCGCCCGGAGCGTCGCACGCGGTTCGCAACGATGGCGAGGGTACGCTGTGGCTGGCGGCGATTTCCTCGGAGCCGTACGATCCCGCGGAGAGCGTGACGCGCAAGGTTGTGTGAGGTCAACTGCGAATTCGTCGCGGCGCGGAATGACGCCGTACAGGATCAGGAAGCCAGTCGCTCCACCTCGTCTGATTGGACATGTCTGACTAAACATGGGCCTGAACAGAATTGATTTCGCCATCATCGCGCTGTACCTGGCCGGGATCACACTCTTCGGGCTGCGCTTTCGCAAGCGGCATCGCTCGCTGCGCGACTATTTTCTGGCCAGCCGTGATATTCCCTGGTGGGCAATTGCGCTGTCGATTGTCGCGGCCGAAACCAGCACGTTGACCATCATCAGCATTCCGGGACTTGCCTACGATACGAACTTCACCTTTCTTCAGGTCGTCATGGGCTATCTCGTCGGACGAATCGTTATCAGTCTGGTTCTGCTGCCGCACTATTTTCGCGGCGACCTCTATACCGCCTACGAATTGATCGAACGCCGCTTCGGCCGCGGGCTGCGGTCCTTAACCGCAGGGCTGTTTTTGTTGACGCGCGCCGCGGCCGAGGGCGTGCGCGTCTATGCGGTGTCAATCGTTGTCGCGATCGCGCTGGGGACAGGCCAGGTGGCATCGATTGCCATCATTACCGCATTGACGCTGATCTATACATTCGAGGGCGGCCTCGCGGCTGTGATCTGGACCGACGTCGTGCAGACTGCCATTTATGTAGGCGGAACGCTGGTGGGGCTGGCCACGATTGTTCATCTTGTGCCCGGAGGATGGCCGGCGATTCATGCCGCCGCAGCAGCCGCCGGCAAACTGCAGGTATTCGATCTCAGCGCCAAGTTGTGGGCGCCGTATACGTTTTGGTCGGGCGTGATCGGCGGCGCGTTCTTCACGGTGGCGAGTCACGGTACCGATCAACTGATTGTGCAGCGGCTACTGGCAGCGCGCGGGCGGAGGGAATCGGCCACAGCGCTGATTGCGAGTGGAGTGGCAGTTCTGTTTCAGTTTGCATTGTTCCTGACCGTGGGCGTCATGTTGTGGACCTATTACAGAGTGCCCTCTGCAGCTCTTGGTCGCGCGGACCGGATTTATCCGACCTTCATTGTGACGCGCATGCCACACGGAATTTCCGGGCTGCTAGTCGCGGCCATCCTGGCCGCCGCGATGTCGAATTTGAGCGCGGCGCTGAATTCGTTGTCGTCGAGCACGATCATGGACTTCTATGTGCGGTTGCGCCCTGCATCCGATGAGAAACACCGCATGCGTGTGGCGCGCATGGCCACTTTCTTGTGGGCGCTTGTGCTGTTCGTTTTGGCGGTGATCGCTCTGCATAAGGCCGGACGCGTGGTGGAAGTCGGACTGCAAATCGCGTCCGTGGCGTACGGCGCCCTTCTGGGTGCGTTTCTGCTGGGATTGCTGACGCGGCGCGCCAATCAGGTTGGCGCGATGGCGGGGATGGTTTGTGGATTCGGCGCTGAGTTGTACTTGTGGCTGGACACGCGCCTGCCCTGGACCTGGTGGGTGATGATCGGGACGGGGGTGACGTTTGGGGTGGGATGGATGGTGAGTTCGATTTTCAGCTCGGACGCACCAAACGAGAATCCTTAACTTTTTCGCTCGCGTATACTCCAAATCCAGCATGGCTTCTTCTTCCGAGCATGTGCGGAGCCGTTCCTCGCCAGAGCTTTCCCGCGATCTTGGCGTAAGCCATGCCTCGGCCGTTGTCGTCGGGACGATCATCGGCAGCGGAATCTTTCTGGTTCCGGCCGAAATGATGCAGGCGGTGGGTTCGGCGCGAGTGGTTTATCTGGCCTGGGTGGTGGGCGGATTGCTGTCCTTCTTTGGGGCACTGACTTATGCCGAACTGGGCGCGATGAAGCCGCAGGCGGGCGGCGAGTACGTTTACGTGCGCGATGCGTACGGCCCACTGGCAGGATTTCTGTACGCCTGGACGTGGTTCGTCATCGCCAAGCCGGCATCGGTGGCGACGGTGGCTACAGGGCTGGTGCGGATTCTGGGGACATTTCCAGTCTTCTCTTTTTTCTCGGCAAATTTCATCGCGACCCCATTTTCCGTGACCTGGGGACAGATCATCGCGATTGCAGCGGCGCTGCTGATCTCCTTTCTCAATTATGTAGGCGTTAAAAAAGCAGGCGAGTTCCAACTGGTGTTCACGCTGTTGAAGGTCGCCATCATTCTGGCCATCGTCGTGGTGTGTTTCAGCGGCGTCGGCAACGCC
Source organism: Candidatus Sulfotelmatobacter sp. (assembly GCA_030041475.1). Lineage (GTDB taxonomy): Bacteria > Acidobacteriota > Terriglobia > Terriglobales > Acidobacteriaceae > Sulfotelmatobacter. Next base: position 1,961 of record JASHNU010000055.1, on the reverse strand, counting down.
GCAGGGCGAGGATGGCAAAACTTCGCCGGGACCTTCGCCGGAGCGAAAGGCGGCGTGGCTGGATTTATGGCGGCGCTGGTGGCGGCGCTCTGGGCGTATGACGGGTGGAACGATCTGAACATGGTGGCCGGTGAAGTGAAACAGCCAGAGCGCAGCATCCCGATTGCTTTGATCGCAGGCGTGGGCATGGTAGGCGCGCTTTACATGCTGATGAACGCAGGCGTGCAGTACGTGCTTCCGGCGAGTGCAATAGCGGCTTCGCCGAGGCCGGCATCAGATGCGGTGGCGCTAGTCATGGGAAGGGTGGGGGCGGGATTCGTGTCGGTGGGCATGGCGGTGTCATTGCTAGTCACGCTGAATGGCACCATTATGAGTGGCGCGCGCGTCCCGTTTGCCGTGGCACGCGATGGATACTTTTTTCGCGCCCTGGCGGAAGTGCATCCCCGGTTTCATACGCCCTCGGTGGCGATCGTGGTGCAGGCGGTGCTTTCGATCGCGTTATTGCTGCTGGGAGGAAGTTTCCGCCAATTATTTTCGCTGGCGATCTTCGCCGAGTGGCTCTTCTATATGATCGCGGGCAGCACGGTATTCGTGTTCCGGCGGCGTGAACCGCATGCACCTCGTCCTTATCGCATGTGGGGCTATCCGGTTCTGCCGGCGATTTTTGTGGCGGTCGCGGCCGCCTTGCTGGGATATACGTTCTGGAACGAGCGTCCGAACTCCTGGTACGGCTTGCTCGTGATCCTGGCGGGCATTCCTGTGTTCGCCTATTTCGCGCGACGGAAAAGTAACGCTCTTCGTGCAGAGTAGCACGTCCTTCTCGTTGTCTGACCGCGACATCTCGCCTGGAAGCCCCGCTCTTTTTTAACCCTGAGTTTCGCACAGCAAGCTCCGATTTTCTGGGGCGTCCCTTAGTGTTTTCCACCGGTTTCACCGGAAGTCGTGGATGAGCAGCGTGCGAAACGCCGCGTCCCGCGCCCATTCTGGGCGATTCTCACAAAAGGACGTAGCCACGGTTACCTTAGGTCAAGAGCCGTGGACACGTTTACCCCCTGTCCTAACTCCCGTATTTTTAAGACTCCAAGTCCCGGATTTCTCCCCGTCCGGGCCCCAATTTGGAGAGAAATTGAATGGCGACACCTTACCGCGGGTTTCAACTCGGACTCCTGCCTGAACGCAAGATCAACAAACAGGCGCTGGCCACCAGCTACGGTTTGGTGACGCTAGTCGTTTTGATCCTCATCAACATTGGCGTGTTGATGCCGGAAAAACTGCAACTCGCCCAGTATCACGTGACGGAACTAATTCCCCTGCCGGCGTTGCGGCCGGAGCCGGAGCCGATCAAGACCGAAGTTCCCAAGGTCAAGCCGAAGCTGCTGCCGGCGGTGAAGATTCCGGTGTTCGAGCAGCCCAAGCTGGTGGTTCCGCGGGAAGTGCGCAAAGTGGCGCCGGAGCAGGTCGAGGCGCCGAAAGTGGTGGTGAACCAGTTCAAAGCTCCGGAGTTGAAAATGGCAGTGGGCGGAGCGCGGCCGCAACTGCTGCATACGGGAGATTTCGAGGGCAGTTCGAAACCACCGACGGTGAACGCGCCAGTAGAAAAGGTGCAGACGGGCGGATTCGGTGACCCCAACGGCTTGCCGGGGACGGGCAAGCAGGGCGCGAAACTGTATGCCGCGGCGCTAGGCTCGTTCGACATGCCCGCCGGCCAGGGTCAAGGCAACGGATCGGGCGGCGCGAAGGGAATAAAAGGGACCGTGGCCAGCGCGGATTTCGGCAACGGCATCGCGACCGGCGGCAAGGGTGATGGGCGCAGCAATGGCCAGGGCGTATCCACCGGCGGATTCGGCTCGCAGCAGGTTGCGCACGGGGGGCCAAAGGTTTTGGCGGATTCGAGCGTGTCGACGACGCCGGTCGAAATTTTGTTCAAGCCGAATCCGGTTTACACACAGGCAGCGCGCGAT
>JASHNU010000003.1 GCA_030041475.1 Candidatus Sulfotelmatobacter sp. | reverse complement strand
ATCGCTACCACGTACACGGCGCCGTTCGGCCCCATGGAACGGTCGATCACCGGAGTGGAAGTCACGCCGATCTGAGGAGTGACCTGGCCGCAGCCGCGGTCGTCGGAAGCCGTTTCGCCCGATCCGAGCACCGAGGTGTTCCAGATCGTGGCTCCGCTGTCGGCGTCGAAGGCGAAGACGGTGTCGTTCTCGGAAGCCGCGATCAGACTATTGTGCGTGCCGTTGCCGGGCACGGCGACGCTTGAGGCATAGAGCGGTTCGCCGTCCATTAGTCCGTCGGTGGTGAAGAAGTTGATCTTGCCGAAGGTGGAAGAGTTGACGTTGGTCGTGGTCAGAGTTGTTTCCGTCAGATTCTGGCCGGTGCGGCCGATGTCGTTGTGGTAGGTAAGGACGTCAGTCGAACCTGAGGCGGAGTTCACCGTCAGCGTGGCCGCGTTGCTTGTGGCATTACCTTCGGCGTTGCTGACGATGACGCTGAACTGCGAGCCGCTATCGGCCAGCGTTGTGGCGGGAGTCGTGTAACTGGATGACGTTGCGCCGCTGATCGCCGTAGTCCCCTTCTGCCACTGATAGCCCAAAGGACCTGTGCCGGTCGCGGTGACGGAGAACGTCGCGGTCTGGCCGGCGGTGACGGTTTGGCTCGAGGGCTGGGTCTGGATGCTCGGGGCCATGCCGTTTTTCGTGCCGGACCCGCTGGAGGCACAGCCGGACAATACGGCAGCAAGGGCGAGCGTAAGTGCAAGACAAGACAGGGCGCAAAACGAGCGCAGTAACGACATGACGAACCCCCCAAAATCGGACACAGAGAAAAGCGTTGCCATCAATGATGACAGCCACCCTGCTCTTTGAGGAGGGTTTTCAGGATTACCAAGGGGAACTGGCAAGTGCGGCCAACCGGACGTGTCCCCGGCAAGGCCAAGGTGAGCAGGATCTCGGAAACGTTCTGCACCTGTGGCCGGGCTCTGCTACCCTCATCCCGCACATGCGCGCGGCGGCGGCGATTCTCGGGCTGGGATGTTCTCCACGGGACCTTGAGCCCTTTCAGGCGAACGAGAACCAGCCGCAGAAAGTCGAATGGCGCATAGGCATGCCGGCCGCCGGCAGTGAAGCCGACGTGATTCTGCTGTTCGGCGGCGACGGGACCATTCATCGCCATCTCGGGCCGCTCGTCGGGCTGGGCTTGCCGGTTCTGGTGGTGCCTGCGGGAAGCGGCAACGACTTCGCCCACGCTCTGGGGCTACGGAGCGTGCGCGTCTCTCTCCATGCGTGGCGCAAGTTTTGCGGCGGTGCGGGAAATGTGCGCGAATTAGACTTGGGCGTGATTTCCGCGGTGGCGACCGCGAGTGAGGCGCCTGCGCTACACCGTACATACTTTGCCTGCGTCGCGGGAGTGGGCCTCGACACGGAAGTGGCGCGGCGTGCAAATCAGCTGCCGCGCTGGCTGCGCGGTCACGGTGGGTATGCGCTTAGTTTGGCTCCGACCATCTTCAGTTTCGCTCCGCTGCCGATGAAGATTCTCACGGCGGATGATGCCGAAACCGGGAACTGGAGCATCAGAAGCGACCAGCCCACTCTGCTCGCAGCTTTCGCCAACGCTCCGATTTATGGCGGCGGAATGAAGATCGCCCCGGAGGCCAAAATGGACGACGGCCTGCTCGATGTCTGCATTGTTGGCGGCGTGAACCACTTCAAACTGTTCTGCATGTTTCCTACCGTGTACTTTGGCCGGCATCTGAAGATCCGCGAGGTGAGCTATTTTCACGCGCCGCGTGTGCGGGTCGAAACCGAGCATCCGCTCGATGTTTATGCCGATGGCGAATACGTCTGCCAGACGCCAGTCGAGATCGGCGTGCAGCGAGCGGCGCTGAAATTGGTGGTGCCTTGAGGGCCTGACCGGATGGTCCCTTCGACTGCGCTCAGGGTGCTCTCGGGTGCGGCCGTCCCTACAAGGTTCCGTTCAGTGCTAAACTTGGCCCATGTCTGAAGGACGCTCGCGCACCTGGTTGTGGGTTCTGATCGGGGGAGGAGCTTTCTTCCTCTTCGTGCTGGCGGTGTTTACGATGGTGTACCTTACGCTGCACGCGGGCGGGGGCGAGACCACGAGCCTTACCAGTTTCGGCGACCGCATTGGCGTGGTCGATCTCAGCGGCGTGATTCTTTCGCCTCAGCCAGTCGTCGACCAGCTCAAAAAATTCGCCGACGATTCCTCGATCAAGGCGATCATCCTGCATGTGAATTCCCCCGGCGGAGGCGTGGCCGCGTCGGAAGAGATTTACCGCGAAGTCAAGCGCATCCACACGGAGAAAAAAAAGAAAATTGTAGTCTCGATCGAGACCGTCGGGGCCAGCGGCGCGTATTACGTGGCCTCCGCGTCCGACAAAATTTTTGCCGACCAGGGCAGCATTGTAGGTTCGATTGGCGTGATCGCGCAGTGGGTCAACTACGGTGACCTGCTGAAGTGGGCCAAGCTGAAAGACGTGGTCATCAAGACCGGCGAGTTCAAGGACACGGGCAATCCTGCGCGCGACCTCACTCCGGCGGAGCAGGCTTACATGCAGGAACTGATCGAAAACATGTTCGGGCAGTTCGTGAAGGCCGTGGCCGACGGGCGCAGCCTGAAGTACGACGACGTAAAGTCGATGGCCAATGGTAAGGTCTGGACCGGCGAGCAGGCCAAGAATCTAAAGCTGATCGACAGCATCGGCGACTTCCAGAGCGCAGTAGATGATACGGCGAAATCTGTCGGCATCAAGGGCGAGCCCACGCTGGTGCGGCCGGAGAAGGAACGTAAAACGCTGCTCGACTTGCTGCTGGGGGATGTTTCCCAATATCTCCCGACTCGCGAGAAGCTGATGGAACAGCAGGTCGGCTTTTACTACCTGTGGAAATAAAGCACTCGGTGACGCGTCTTGTCTGCTTTACTTTGGCATTGATCATTTGCGCGACGTCCTCGGCGTTTTGCGCACAGGCCGATAACAGTCTTCAAGCTACAGTGGAGCGCAGGATCGCCGTTAGTGAGAACAAGACGATTTTCACGCTGTTCTGCTTGCTGAATCTCGCTGACCTGGATTCCTTGCAGAATTTTCTTGACGAAAACCTGGTGCGGGCAATCTCGTTGAGATATCTCGACAACGGAGAACCGGTAAGGAGCTGGCATCTCCGGGACAAAATGATGCTAGAGTATCGCTCCGGATGCGTGCTGGAGCGTTTCTTTTACAACCAGCTCGGAGAATACGAAAAAAGCAGGGAAGAGCTCGCCGCGTACTACCCCACCATGCTCAAACGCCTCGATGTGACCTACGAGCTCTCCCGCTGGAAACAAGAAGCAAAAGCTGTCGAGAAGTGAAAATCCCTCGTTACCCTTTTTCGGGACGAAATCCTGCATCCGGGGCGCATACGCCCCGTAACTTGCATCCAACCCCTGAAATTTGAGAAGGTTATGAGAGTTAAGCCGGATTTCGCCGGCCGCGAACCCCGCATGCTGTGAATCTTCGCGGCTCAGTCTCGTTTTTGACTGTCGAAGTCTTGAGTGTCGCGATCTGGCGAGAAAGGGACTTATGACCAAGGCCGATCTGATTGACGAAGTGTCGCGTTTAGCGGAACTTACGCGGAAAGACAGCGAAGTGATCGTGGAAACCATCTTCGACAGCGTGGTGCGCTCGCTGCGCGCCGGCGACAAGATCGAAATTCGCGGCTTTGGCAGTTTCCGCACGCGCCAGCGCAAGCCCCGCGTCGGGCGCAATCCGAAGACCGGTGAGCGCGTGGACGTTCCCGCCAAGAAGATTCCTTTCTTCAAGCCCAGCAAGGAGTTGAAGGATCTGGTGAACGAAACGACTCCGGGCGCGGTCCCGACTCCTGCAGCGCCAGCGGGCTCATCGCCGCCGAGCGCGTAGGCAGCGCCTTCGCTAGCTTGAGGTTTATTCCGGGGCCAGTGGGCCAACCCTTTTCTGATCAATCCGGATTCCGGCCGCCCCCATCATCCTCCCCGTCTTGCCCTTCTCCGCGCGATAGGAAAAGAGCAGCTCCGGATTGCAGTTGGTGCAGAGCGGAGAGGCTTCGATATTTTTCGCCGCAACTCCGGCCGCGAGAAGCTGCTGGCGATTGGCCTCGACCAAGTCGAGAAAGATCTTCGGCGGCAATTCGCCGTGACCGGGAGCTCGCGCCGTCAGAAACAGCAGCGGATATTTTTCCCGCACCGGATCAGACTCCTTTACTTCACGAAACAGGCTGGTGGCATATGCGAACTGCGACTCAAATTTCGTGCGAACCTCCGCACCCACTGCATAGCAGCAGCCGTGAATCCCGGGTCCGATCGCGGCTTTGAGATCGCGCGGGCGAGTACCGAAGTGGCGGAACATTTCCCCCACACCTTTTTCCACGATGCGCTTCACCGTGCCGCGCCAACCTGCGTGGAACACGCCCACGGCACGGTGTTTCGGGTCCACCAGAATCACCGGAAGACAGTCGGCGGTCTGGATAGCCAGCAGGAGGCCCGGCGTTGCAGTCAACAGCCCGTCGCCCACGAGGGGGGCGGCTGGAGGCGACTCCACGCAATGAATGATGTCGGAGTGAATCTGACGGAGCGTGATCAGCGGCGACGGGTTGTCGAGCTTCCCCTTCGACCCCGCTCGGGGCTGCGGCAAAAAGCGAACGGACGGTAGAGGGCGGCCGTCCCTACATGTTCCGAGGGCGCGTAAAAACGCCGCCCGATTGCGCTCCACTGCTGCGCGGGAATCGTCCTTTGTGAATCCAAGATTGAGATCGCTCTTTCCGTACGCGCGGGAGAATCCCCCGGCGCGCGTGGAAAAGCCGTGCACGAGCCAGGGGATCGCACTCAACTTCTCCGCGCGAAGAATTTTCAGCTTGTTGGTTGCTTTGCTGCGAACCCGAGTGACCACACTTTTATGGTACAGGAGCTTGATGTTCCAGGCAGCGACCGCTGTGCCTCAGTGGCTAAAGCCATGTCCTGTGCGCGCAGCCGTCGGCACGACTAAAGTCATGCCCTTCCAGACGCTTTCCCAGGCTGCCTAGTACTTCCAGCTCTTCAAATCCGCACCCGGCGGAGCGGTCTGCTCCATGTGTTTGACCATCTCGGGCCAGTAATGCTGGTTCAGGCCGACGTCATGGTCGAAGTCGCCGGTGTAGCAGTGCGGCTTGCGCATGCCAAACTCAAACGTGCCGTGATAATACGGGTCGGTGGTGGATTCGAGAAAATCCTGCAGCAGATGTACGGCGCGATCCAGATAAAACGTGTCCGCCTCGCCCACGTACAAATGCAGCTTGCCTTCAAGTTTGGGGCCGAGCGTTTTCCAGTCGCGCTGCATGATGGCGCTCAAGTCGTAATGTTCTTTCCAGTATTTCGCCGTTTCGTGATCGATCTCGCCGGTGCGCTTATCGAAGATGCGCCGGGGATAGCCGTCGTTCCCCACCGGACTGAACACAGCTTCCCAGATGTCGAACTGCTCGCCGGAGCGGCTGTGCGTGCCGCGGACTAGTTCATAGCGGTTCATCTGCTCCATGGTGGAGAGCAGCGTGCCGTCGGACTGCCGCATCGAGGGCCGGGGCACGCGCGCCCAGGGAGTTTCGATCCAGTACGCGTTCTTGTCGGCGTAAACGTTGGCCGTTCCGTAGGAACGAAAATCGACCACGTCCGGACAGAACACCCATGCCCCGTTATAAAAATCAGGATAGAAAACCTGCGAGGCCAGGCTCTCCCAGCCGCCGGTCGATCCGCCATAGACGGCGCGCGCCCATCCCTGGCCGATGGCGCGAAACTGCTTTTCGACCTGGGGAATCAACTCTTGCGTGATGGCATCGCCATAGGGGCCGACATTTTCCGAGTTCACCGCATAGGAGTCATCAAAGTACGGGTTGGCATGCTGAATGGTCAGCACGATCACGCGCGGCAACCGGCCGGCGGTCCAATCCTGATACAGCTTGTACCCGTTCTTGGCGCGATTTAGAGCGCCGCCTTTCAGGTCGCTCGGGGGAGGTGTCGTGCGGAACGAAACCACTCCCGGCAGATCGCGCGCAAAGTGATCCTGCTCCACGATCAGCGGGTAGTGCGCTTCGGGATGTTCTTCCCATCCGTCGGGCAGCAGAATGACCGCGCCGAGGTACGTCGGCCGTCCCCAGAATTTGGTCAGCAAGTCGCTCTGCATGCGAATGTGTTTGACCCACTTGTTGTCAGCGTGCTCGTCCGGCGACCATTTTCGGCCCGCGGTAGCGGCTGCCTCCTTGTTTTGCTCTTCGAGCGAAGGAATTTTGTCGGCGAGCAAAATGCGGATAGTCTGCGACTCTTTCGGATCGAGATGAACCTTCTGCGGCTTGCTGCAGAGATTGCCGGGTTTCTTCTCGAGCTGCTGGCCCTCGCCTCGATCTGGCGGCAGCTTGACCGTATGGCCGTTCGCCAGGTGATACGTCTCGTAGATGTTGAGCACGGCCTGCACCCAGTAATCGCCGGGTTTCAGATCATTCAGGCTTTCAGCGGGATAACCCAGAGTTGACGCGTCAATCACGGCCGCGGCATCGGGAGCGAGCGCATCGACATCGAGGCCAAATGCCTGTTGTGATTCGGTCGCGTTGTAACTGAGCTGAAAGCGAGGCTCTTTCTCGTTGTTGTTGGAGATCGCCAGCATGATATGGCCGTCGAGCGGCGTTGCGCTCATTTCTTTCGGAATCGAGATTTCAAAGCGCAGGCTGACGGGTTGGGCGGCAGTTTTTTTCGTTTCGGCGGGAGCGAGCGTGGCGCAAGAGAGAAGGGCGATCAGCAGCAGGAGTTTTCCGGTCACTGGCTTTGTTGTCATGTATCAATTCCCCGTGGTGAGCGGCATATATAGCAACGCCAGCAGCCGGAGGTCAAGGACGCCAGCGGCATGAGGGGCAGCCGCCCAAGCCTGCCCTGAGCGAGCGCAGCGAGCCGAACGGGGCTGTCCGCTCGAGCGAAGCTCGACAGTGTTAACCCAAGCCTAACGCTTGGTCGAAATCCTGCGCGGTCGGGCCGAGGCATTTCGTAGTTCCAGGTCGAGATCGACATTGCCGCCAATTTTTCCAGAACCGCCGGCCACCGAATTAAGGTTAGTCCGGCGGACTAGTTCCATACCGGGCGGCTGTACTTGCAACCGGCAGAATCGCGTCAATCTTTGCCATTTCCCGTTGTCTGCACAACCAGATTCTGCAGGGAAATCGGAGTTTCGCAACCTGTAAAATGTAACCTCTTCATGACTCGATATTTCTTGGCTTCGTTTTGCAAAAAAGGGTCACGCGAAATGCACCCTCAACTCCGGTGGCACAGCTTCGCCTCTCCTGTGTCGCTGCAGGCGATCCAATCGCTCGATCGCTCGGTTGAGCTGCCTTTCGATCGTGGTCTCGTAGCGAAGCAACCTGTCGAGAGCCTCGGAATTCGGAATGGCACTTAGTCCGACGGTGGTTTCCGCTACATTGGTCAATCTCCGCCCACTTAGCGGTTCCAGAAGAGCCATCATCATTGTTACAGTGCACATGTCACGGCTCCAAGCGTCCTTTAGCCGGCTTAGCGTTTGCGATCCTTCGACCACCTCCACCTGTTCGGTGCGTACTTTCGCGTGATTATCGAGCTCCGACCATAGCGCTTCAAGCTCGGGCATGATCGCGAAAATCTGCTGCTTAAGCTCGTCCGACACCTGGCCAGTATCCTTAATCTGTTCTATGACCCTCTGCAAAAGCGCGATAGCGGCCCTCTCCGCTTTGCTTCGCTCGTCGCAAAACGTTCGCTCCTGGTCTAGTTCCGGGTTACAAGAATTGCGTCGAGCCGCTAAGTTCTCTGCGTTCTCGTAGCGCCAGGCGCGTTTGAGCCTCCAGTAACAGATTGCAATGCGCTCGACCTCTACTTCCTCAGCCCGTCCCACCGGCTGGTATTGATCCCGGAATCCGTGCAGCAATTTCTTAAATTTCTCTGGATCCTCATTCAGCGCTTCAAAATCAGTGACGTAGTTGACGAACAATCCGTGTTTGATGGCGTTCTGTCGACTGACCGCCTTGCCTCTGGTCGTCCTGGGCCCAGTCGATTTGTTGGCATTCTCGCGGTTGGCTTTCAGCTTGCGTTCCGAGATGCCGACCCGTTGATTAGACTTGGCCGACCGTGAAGTGCCGTCTGTTCCTGCATTAGTGTCTTCCATTTCAGGACCTCTGTTCGAATGGCCGAGGACATTTCCCTGAGAGAAGAGTTGCCACTCCGAAGAGGAGGCCCAGAGACGTGATCCTTGGTTAGGATTGGTTAGATGCTCGTTATGGGAAAGTGGGATCTGGTTACTCTAGTACAACCACTTCCGTGTCGCTCCGGTGCTTCGTGAAACCATGAAAAGTTACAAGAACAACCGCCGGAGTGGCCCTTGCCGTTGTGTGGGTCGTGCAACTCACTATGAGGGAATGGCGGACACCGCCTTATTCTGAACCGGTCTTTCCCGGCTTCTTCTTGGCCTTAGCCCATCTTGCCAGAACAGCCTTACGTGCTAGTGCTTGTCTCTCTCGGCAGTTCACAATACGAGGGGCATCACTTTCTGTTGTGCGGAACGCATTAGCCTCAAGTCGAACCGAATCCGACAACTCGGGTCCCTACTGCTGTTCGGTGTAGTATTGCCGCATGAAGAAAGGAGCAGCCTCAAAATCGCGACGCCGAGCCCAAGAGCCACTGGGCCGAAAGACATTTGTCTACCTGACAGAACGAGAGCGCACACTCGTGGACCAAGCTGCGGTCACAGAGCGGAGAAGCATTAGCAGTTTCATTGCGAACGCTGCAGTCGAAGCAGCTGAACGTTTACTTGCCCGTTCGGAAATGAAGAAGTAAGGAAAAAATTTATTTCCATAATACTACCGTTATGGTACCATTATGGTACCTTATGTCAAAGGGGAGAGTGCCCCATGAACTCCGGCGATTCTCGATATCAAAAGCTCGCCCGACGCAACCGGAAGGATGCAAGGCTCCGCTGGGGACCTCTTCTGAAGAAAGTCCATCTGTCTACGCTTAATGACCTGTCAACTCAATTCGGATTTTCTGTCTCGATGGGAGACCTTTTGTTGCTCGATGGCGGGTGGTACGTCACTCACACTGGTCTGATCCGAATGGCACGCACGAATCGTTGTTCAGGAATCCACGTCCGACCAGTGCCTGAATTTTCCGACCCTTCAAGTCAGCGCTGGGCATTCGAAGCTGCGGTTTATAAGTCTCGGGCATGTCGAGGTTTTTTCGGATATGGTGATGCCACCCCCTCGACTGTTTCTGACTTAGTTCGCGGCGCCGAGATGCGCGTGGCTGAAACTCGCGCCGTCAATCGCGCTCTGCGCAAGGCCTATGGCATCGGCATCTGCTCCGTCGAGGAAATCGGCTCGTTTCAATCCCCGGTCGAGAAGCTCCCGCCTAACAGCGCAAACGGGAACGGCAACGGGAATGGGAGTAGGAAGGATAACGGGAACGGCACAGCCGCTCCCAAGCTCCGCGATCGCCTCTGCCAACTCATCCGTCAGCATCAGCTCGACCCCGAACTCGTCAAGGCCTACGCCGTCGACCTCTGTGGCGTGAAGACCCTTCGCGAGGCCACCCGACAACAAGTCGAGCACTTCGTCCAGCAACTCGCCGACTGGGCCGAGAAAGATCGCAATGCCCTTCTCTGCCAACTCAACAGCTACGCCCGCCCTACATCCAAGGAGCAGATCGCATGAAACGCCAACTCCCCGGCCTCGCCGACGCTGCCCGCGACTCCCGCTCCGAGATTCCCGACGGCATCTTCCTCGTCCGGGTTGATGGTGCCCAGTTCCGATGGCATGCCCGGAAGCCCTTCTATCTCCTCCGCCTCTCGATCCTCGAACCCAAGGCACTGGCCGGCCAGCCGATCGTCGGCCGTCTCTACTGCACCCAGAAAGCGATGTGGAAGCTGGGCTGGTTCCTGCACGACTTCCTCTATGATCCGGAACTGCTCGTCCATGAGCAGATCGACGAGAAGGCCCTGCCCGGGCTATGTGGCGTCGTCAAGATCAGCCACACCGTCGTCCGTGGCATTTCCCTGATCAACCTCGACGGCTTTGCCCCGGCCAGCCAGTGGGAGGAACTGTCCACTGTCGCAGCCGCAAGTTCTTCCGCTTCTCCGTCCTCTTCACTTCCCTCCTCTGCCCCAGAGGCTCGCCGATGAACTACTCCTACACCCAGATCAGTCAGTACCTGGCGTGCCCACGCAAGTATCGTCATCGCTATCTCGACGGCTGGCAGGAGAAAGATACACGCTCCGCCTTGCTGTTTGGCCGCGCCTTCGAACAGGCCGTGGCCGCTCTTCTGCGCCGTGAGGACGCGGCGGCGGTGTTGTTCGCGCAATGGTCCCAGTCCAAAGATCTCGGACTCAGCTATTCAGGCAACGACACCTGGGATCGCATGCTGCAGCAGGGCCTGCAGTTGCTCGAACGGTTCGCACAAGATGGACGCATCCATGTTCCCCACCCGCGCTCCCATCAACAGATTCAGTTCACCCGCAGCTTGAGTTCCGGCAATCGCTTCATCGCCTACATCGATGCCCTCGGCGAACTGGACGGCACCGAGTGCGTGCTGGAGTGGAAGACCGCCTCGGCCCGATATCCTGACGAGCCTGCCGGTTTGTCCGCCCTCGACCCGCAACTGATCTGCTACTCCTGGATGACTGGCATTGCCGACGTCGCCCAGGTCGTCTTCGTGCGCAAACGCCTGGTCGAAGTGCAGTACTTGCGCGCCACCATCTCCGAGGACCAGCGCCGCGAGTTCGCTACCCTAGTCGAAGATACCGTGCGCCGCATCGAGTCCGGCCTGTTCCTGCCTCACAGCGGCATCCGTTTTCCGCAGAATCCGTGCACCAGCTGCCCTTTTCTCGGTCTCTGCCTCGACCAGCGCGCTTTGGTCGAAGCCCAGCTGGTGCGTACACCTGGAGTCGATCGTGGTCTGTTTGACGAGCTTGTTTACTAAGGATCCGCCCATGCCGCCCACCCTCAATCGTCAACGGGCACAGTTCGTGCTGACCAAAATCGACGAGATCTTGGCCTGGGAGCAGCGGAAGGAAACCGAACGCGATACCCGGTTCGTGGAACTGGGACGATATCTTTGCGAGGTTCGGGCGGGCCAGTACTGGCGGCTCGAGAACCTGCACTCCTTTGACGAGTTTCTGGAGCAGCGGTTTCCGGAATCCCGCCGCAAGGCCTACTACCTGATGTCGATCCACGAACACCTGCCGCCGCAGGTGAGGAAGGAACTGAAGGAAATCGGTTGGACCAAGGGGCGGGAGTTGGCCAAGCTGGCGCGGCGCGACGGGCAGCACTTCGATTGTGCACCCTGGGTGCACAAGGCCCGCCACATGCCGCGCGAGGACTTCCGCCGCGAGGTCGACAAGGAACTGACCGGGAAGGACGAAGAACCGTCCGAGTTGATCTACTTCAAGGTGTACAAGAGCCAGACGGCGGTGATCGAACAAGCACTAGACACGGCCGCCCGGATGCTGGGCTCGGATCGTTCGCGCGGCTACTGTCTGGAGATGATCTGTGCCGACTTTCTGGCAGGAGCCAACCTAGACAACCAGAATCCTGAGACCCTGCTGTTCTCGATGACGCGATTCTTCAGGTTTTTGCCTACGCAGCAACAACGAGCATTCTTGCAATGCATCTTGCCGCAAGCATCATGAACCAGATTCGACCCAAGAAGCCGCGCCTGCGGCTGGACGCTGAAGCCTACCAAGAGTTGTGTCGACAGGTGCTGGAGCGCGACAACTGGCGCTGCCAAGAGTGCGGAGTCATGTCAAATCTGGAACTCCATCACATCGACTTTCGGAGCCGCGGAGGGGACGATTCGGAGTTGAATCTCATCACGCTTTGTACAGTCTGCCACACCCATGCCCACCGGGGCTCGATTTCTGCTGGCACCGCCCCAATCGCTCGGCCGAACCGATGCGTGACCAATTCCGCCACCGACCTCTGATGGGAGCAATGACAAGAAACTCACAGTCGATCAGCCACCTAGCCGGCTTGCGAGAATCCTGTTGCGCGGAAAATGTCGGAACCGCGTGAGCCCAGCAGCAAGCTCCATTCTGGACTGCAAGAACTTGCAACCGGCCTAGAATCCTGTTGACAAAGCCAAAAGCCAAGAAGATACTTTCAGACCCGACGGGAGTTCTGGCCACCCGCTTTGCTGTTTTCCCCTGGGTGCGATGTGCGGAAGCCTGTACCAGCAGGCGATCTTTTGGGGTCCCTCAAATTTTGTTCGGAAAAGCCCGCTTCCTTTAGAGGAAGCCCGCGAAGGAGAATGCTATGGTAGGCCGCCGCCTGTTGTGTTCATTCGTCCAGAACGCGGAAACGAATTCTTGCGCGTGCGCTCAGATCGCCGCCAAGAAAAGCACGGTTAGAAATCTGAGAACGGCAGCGGCTTACATCGTGCAGATGCTGGCGATTTGCGGTTTCATTTTGCTCGCCAGCCAATGGGGACAGGGGCAAACTGTCTCGGTTTCGCCGGGAAGCCTTGCCTTCGGCGTGCCGACAGGAACCTCTGGAGCTCTTCCGGCCAGCGCTTCGGCAAGTGTCGTAGTCAACATTAGCGGTGCGACGCCGAGCAACCCGGTCACTTTTACTGCGATGGCGGCGGTTACTTCCGGCTCTTCGGACTTTGTCGTGGACGGTGACAGCTGCTACGAAACTGGCACATTTACCTCTAACAACACGTGCCTGATATCCGTGCACTACAATGCCGGGCTGGCCCCCGCAACGACGCTGGAAACGGCGGTGCTGACGATCAGTTTTACGACCGTCAGTCCGGAAGGATCGCCCACCCCGGGAAGTTCTACCGTCAATTTGAGCGGTGCGTATGGCTCGATCCTGTTATTCAACGAGACAAATATCGCGACCCCTTCTAGCACAACTAGTTTCACCAACTTGTACACGATTGCGACTAACACACTAAATTTGAGCTGTCCCGCGAGCCCTTCAGCAACACTCTCGGGTACTCCCGACGGCTTGGGCAACGTTCTTGTGGACAACTACATTACGCTGGCCACAGGCTCTTCGAGCTCTTCACTCACCACGGTTCAAGGTATTGAAAGCAATTATCCTCCTGGAAACATGTGCAGCGGGACCGGGGCCTATTCGGATTCCGTCGACGACGACGAATATATTAGTTGCTTTACGCAAGCCTACGACTATGCCGCTGTACTTGACGACCCCATCTCTGTCTTAGGGCTGGATCCTGATACTTTTGCTGGTACGAATACCTTGCTGTATAAGGACGAGGCTGGCGGGATTGGGCTAATCAACATACAGAATTTCTTCACTAGTGGTCCTCAAACGGCTCAATTCACCCTTCTCTCATCGGCCGCAGAGAACTACTACGGCAATTCCACGCTTTTCCTGGCCACGAGTTGCAGTCCGGGAGGACTGGTCTCCGGCGGCAGTGTCACCGGCAATCCTACAACCACAAATACGGCCACATTCGACAGCAATCCGGGTTCGACCCTTTCCATCACCGACAACACCTCGCAAAACGCGCCTACGGGCGGAACGACGCCGGTGTATACCCAGATTGCGGTGCCGCAGCAGCTCTTCTACCAACTCACGGAAAACACATCCGCCGCTGCTGACGTTTGCTTACGATCAAACGCCGAGCTGGATTATACGGTCAAGCCCCCGGCTCCGATGTGCGTCGGCATTTTGATCCAGTGCTGGGACCCGACCCACACGACGCTCAGCGGGGACAATTGCGACTCGTCGACACCGGTGGGAGCGAGAGATCTTTATGATTTCCTCAAGTTTGCTTCTCCAGACGCGCCGGTAGACGGAACCAACTTCCTGTACGGCCCGCAGACGGTTGAGCTGCCGACTGAGCCAGACGCATGCGCCTTCTACATGGCGAACCCGAACCAAAGCGGGACAATTGCTCAGAATGGTGCTTGCGCCACTGGTACGGGGCCAGCCTTGCTGATGGGAGGCGATGCGTGGTTGTGCGCATCGGGTAACGCGGGTTCGTCGACCTGCAGTCCGCTGGAGCCCAGCAGTTCTGGGTTCAATACCACAACATCGCCCAGCACCCAGGTGTATTCGGAGCCGAACTGCGAGCTTACAGGCGGCCTGACAAATGATGCCTGCCCGTTCGACACGCTGGTCCAGTTCGAGGGAGCAGCCGACGGCGGAGGCGGCGGTAAGACAGATTCAAAAAACTCGGTGTTCTTCCTGACTGCGAACCATCCGCTGCCCAGCGCAACGGTCACCACGAACGCGAACGCCGCAGGATGGGTCAATTCCTCGACCATAAACGCGAATTTTACAGCTTCGCAGGCAACCTATAGTCCGGGGTCAAGCAATCCGCCGGCAAACGGTTTTATGGCCGCTCCGATTTACAGCCTGACGTACGGAATCTCAACCTACCCAAGTCTTCCGGATCCGACGGCGGTGCTGCCGGGGGACATAACGCTTAACGCCAGCGGCACAAATGCGAACTTCGGCGTGAGCGGGGACACTATTTCGCCCCTGTGTCCTTCTGCTGTATCGGGTCCGTTTTCGCCGCCCATGGCCACCCTCAGTGAGATCAACGGCATCTACAATATTCACTACTACACGACCGACTGCGCCCTGGCAGAAGGGCTGATCTTTAACCCCACGGACCTTACTACACCGACAAACGACTGGGCGTCGTTCCCCTATGTGACCATCGGCGTGGACACGGTAGCGCCGACGCTGGGATCGTGCACGGCTACCACGTCGCCCGTCTACAACAACTGGTATAGCACCAACGTCACAGCGACTTGCACGGTGACGGACCAGGACTACAATTCCAACCCGGCAAGCCCGCCCCTGACTGGGTCCGGTTTCCTGCCACTCGTAAATCCGACAACAAATGGACCCCAGGGCAGTCCGTCCGAGGTGGTCACCGTTTACACCGATCTCGCTCAAGGCTGCGTCAGTACGAGCGCCACGGCGGGAGAGCAAGGGCCGCTTTCTGCTTTGTGTACCAATCCCCCATCGCTGACCGTTACCGACCTTGCGGGCAACCCCGTTTCCGGCGGTGTGTCTGCCGGGCCATACATGATCGACATGCAGCCGCCAGTGATCACTGGGCCCACTCTCAGTTGCTCAACTTGCAATGTGAATCAGCCTATCACTGCGACCTTCGCGTGCAACGATGGAACCGGCTCGGGCGTGCTCAGTTGCACGGGCGCTGCGAGTTCTGGCGTCTGCGGGAGTGGGACCGTCGTCAGCGGTGGTACGATCACACCCACCATGACCGGAACTTGCACCTTCACCGTGACTGCAGTCGACAACGTCGGCAATCCGTCGATGGCGTTCACTAACTACACGGTGATTCTAGCCGCCCAGACCATCACGTTCGGTATGCTGTCGAATCAGGTTTACGGCACGGCGCCATTCGCCGTTAACGCGACCGCCAGTTCCGGCTTGGCGGTCAGCTTCGCGTCCACCACAGCCTCAGTCTGCACCGTGTCAGGAAACACGGTGACGCTGGTCATGGGAGGCATGTGCACCATTCAGGCTACGCAGGCGGGTAATACGAGCTATGCTGCTGCTATCCCGGTGAGCCAGAGCTTCACGGTGACACCGGAGGCGCAGACCATCAGCTTCGGTGCATTGCCGAACCAGGTTTACGGCACAGCGCCGTTTGCGGTCAGCGCGACGGCCAGTTCCGGCTTGGCGGTCAGCTTCGCGTCCACCACAGCCTCAGTCTGCACCGTGTCAGGAAACACGGTGACGCTGGTCATGGGAGGCATGTGCACTATCCAGGCCACGCAGGCGGGTAATGCGAGCTATGCTGCGGCTAACCCGGTGAGCCAGAGCTTCACGGTCACGCCGGAGTCGCAGACGATCAGCTTCACGAGCACTGCCCCGGCCTCGCTTGGGGTGGGAGCCACGTACACGCCGACGGCGACGGCAACCTCCGGACTAACGGTGGCTATCACCTTGGACGCGACCTCAACCGGATGCACATTAAGCGCGGGCGTCGTGACGGGCACCGCGGTCGGCACGTGTGTGATTGATGCGAACCAGGCTGGCAATGCTGACTACAGTGCTGCCACCCAGGTGCAGCAGAAGATCCCCGTGACCGTAGCGTGGACGATCACGCCCTCGAGCTATTTCTTTGGCACGTTGTCTTTGGGGCAGAGCGCGTCGGAGACGTTCATCGTGACAAACGCGACCGCTACAGCAACCGCGGTTAAGGTGAGCATTCCGGGATCGGGTGATGAGAACGGCGCGGGGCCAAACGAGATCGACCCGGATGACTACGTGATTACCAGCAACAGTTGCACGACAGTTGCCGCTAACGGAGGGACGTGTAAAGTCACGGTGACCTGGACTCCCGACATCGACGATCTGCCGCTCTACGCCAGCGGCGGCAGCTTGGCCTACCTGCAGGTCGCCAATAGCAGCAAAACGGTCCTTGTTTACGCGACGATGACAGGAAAAGCCGAAGACCCGACGATAGGCTTGTCACCGGCGACGACGTCTTCGTCTCCTTACAACTTCGGATCGACGTCAGGCACGGAGACATTTACGCTGACCAACAATGGCCCGACGCCGCTATATCTAGCAGTCTTCGGCGCAATCACGATTAGCGGCAGCAGCGACTACAGTTTGGCCAGCGGGACGACTTGCAAGAACGGCATGATCATCGCCGCTAATGGCACCTGCACGATCGCCGTAACTTTCAAGGCACCGTCGAAGTCATCAACTGTGAACGCAACGGTGACCATTAACAGCAATGCGGTGACCATTGCGAACCCTACGACGATAAGCGCGTACTACATTTACCTGACAGGACAGTAACAAAGGCAAGGATGGAATGGCGTATGCGGGAATAGCGTAAGTTTCTCACGGCATGGGCTCCTGTTGTTGTGCGGCGGAGGGAGCCTGTGGCCGGGTGACTTGACGTCCGTCTGACTTTCTTCGCCTGACGCCTACTTTCTTAGCGTGGCCAACTTTGCCCAAGGGTAATCCGTGGAGCAGCCGCGGTTACACAAAAATTGCGTGGAGCGCTCGAATTTCAGGTTCAGTTTAACGTAAAGAAGTAAAGAAGTGAGGTTGTGAGTCGGCTAGCTCGCGCCCGCGGCGCCCTGCGTCGATTCCTTGTAGATCCCCTTCAGGTCCGCACGATCAAGGACGTGCTCAGCGCCCGGCTCTTTCTTGATTTCATCCAACAGCATGACCGCCTGCCGGTATTGACCAGCGGCTCCCTGCACATACCCGGTCTGCTTCAGAAGATTTCCAAGCTGGAAATGAATGATGGCGGTTTCGAGCCGTGTTCCCAGCTTCTCGCTGGCGTTCAAACTTTGGTCCAGTTCCTCTCGCGCGTGAGCATAATCTCTGCTCTTGATCATCGCGTCGGCCAGATCAACGGAACCGCGCAGCCAATAGTATTTCAAATGGACACTGTCGGCTTCCTGCACCGAAGCACGCAATTGGGTGACGGCAGACTGCAGACGCCCGTCGGCGATGGCAAGACGAGCTAAGTTCATCTTGGCCGTCACGGTGTTTTGTTTGTCCTTCGCTTTTGTGGCGGCCAGGGCAGCCTGCTGATACGCGCTGCTCGCCCCCTTGTAGTCCCCGCGGTAGAAGGCCGCGTCTCCCCGGGTATTAAGAAGTTCGCTGTTAAGGCTCTCATTCTTAAGTTGGGCCGCAAGCGCGGTCGCCTCATCCAGCAGCTTGCCAGACTCATCCCCGCGCCCAGCCAAGATCAGGGAGTCGGCGAGGCCGTTCAAAGAGTCGGCCAACTCAAAGCTCTTGTTGTTGATGGAGCGGTAACCATTCACTGAGTCCTGCATAGCGCTGACCGCCGCTCCCAAACGTCCCTCGTTCATCAAAACCTTGCCGATTGACTCGGACACACCTGCGGCGTCTTCGAAATCATTTACGCTGCGAGAGACATCAACAGCCTTCATCAGGCTCGCCAGCGCTTGGTCGTAATTGCCCATTGCCGTGTGTACGTCTGCGAGAGCGCTAAGTGTCTCGGCAAGGTACACGGGCTGATTCAGCTGTTGCCGCAACTGGAGGGACTGCTGGTAATAAATGAGCGCGTTATCCAGATCGTATTTCTCGAAATAGACAACACCGATGTTGCTGAGACACAGCGCCTCGTAGTTGACATCCTTCGCATCACGCTCGATCTGCAACGCATCCTTATAATCCTGGAGCGCCTTGTCGTAATTGCCAAGCTGGCTGTAAAGCAAACCGCGATTGATGAGGAGGTCGCCGTAATCCTTTTTGACTCCCACCTCGCGCAGAATCTGAAGCGCCTGATTGTAACTGGCCATGGCCGCATCCGGCTTGCCGATGGTGATCTGATTGTCTGCCAGCTCTCCCAGGTCGGCGGCCATCAAACGCTTCATGCCCATCTTACGCGTGGTTTCCAGCGAGTCTTGTAGGCTCTTGATCGCCTCCTCGGGCTTGTCTATATGACGATAGGAAATGCCCAGCGCCTGCAAGATGAATGCTTTCTGCTCAGGGTTATCCAGCTCGACGGCCAAGCTCAACCCTTTATCCAGCGGTTCCAAAGCCGCCTGGGGATTTCCGCGCTGATACTCCACGCTGCCCATTTGCCAGAGTGCTTTTATGTTCTTGGGATTGACGCTCAGGATCTTGGTAAACTGCGCTTGCGCCTTGTCGAAATCGCCATTGTCGGCGTAGAGACTGCCGAGCGAGTACTCCACATCGGTGTTATCGGGGAAGGTCTTGCTAAGGTTTTCGAAAGCCTCGATGGCTTTCTTGTTGTTCTTCATGATGTAGGCATTGTTGGCCTCAATGAGGTACTTCTCCGCCAGCGGGAGTTGCTGGCTGAGCTCGACAGATTTCCGGGACGCCTGTTCCGCCTGGGTCTCATAGCCCAGCGCCGAGTCGGCCTCCGCCAGACGCGAGTAGGCGAGCGCAAATTCCGGATCCTCTTGTGTGGCTGACTGGAGGGCCTTCACCGCGTCCAGGTTTTTGCCGTCCCGCAGGAGTTGCAGACCCTGGGTGTAATCTCGCAGCGCTGGTGCTGAGCGCGAACTAGGCTGGAAGGAGCTCGCTTTCAGCTCCTTAATTACGTCGGCGGAAACTGACAGATTCTCGCGAATGGATGCCGCCAGCCGATCGACCGCTCCCGGGATGTCCCGTTCGTCGGCCGCTTCGACCTTGATAGGGACGCTGCGATTCCGCTTCACATCCTGAAGTGTGGCGTCGATGCGGATCTGGCTGCCAAATCTTGCGTACTGTCCCCACACCAATGTGTCGGCATGGCTGAATTCGGCGATTCGTCCTACCAGCGCCGCGTCAATGGACGTTCCGGGCGTGACGTGCAAATCAGAAAGTACCTGATGCAGGCCTTCCGGAGAGATTGTGCGGAGACGCGCCGACTGTCCCACGTCGGTGCCGAGCAGGTCGGCCAAACTCGGCCCTAGCCAGTCGAGGCCGGTGTCGCCAGAGGCATTTCGAAAGGGCACGATGGCGAGCGATACGGCGGGAGCGCTAGGACCCGCGGAAAGAGTCGACAAGAGCTTGCCGCGAAACAAAAACCCAGCAATCGCCAGCACCAGGACCGTCGCCGCGCCTGTGACCAGCGGCCAAGGGATCGTCCGTCCCCACGGCTCGATGGCCGGTTGAAACTTGATGGTTGCTGCCGCGCGCTTATCGTGCCACGTGTCAAGATCCTTAAGCAATTCACCCGCGGTCTGGTAGCGCAGGTTGGGATCTCGTTCCAGGCACTTGCTCACGATGCCGCTCAGCGCCGCTGGAATCTTCGCGTCATAGTCGGAGACCGGCTTGGCAGGTTCCGAGGTTCGTTTAATCAGGCTGGCGACCGCGCTCTCCGCTTTGAACGGCGTCACGCCAACCAACAGCTCGTAGAGAATCAATCCCAGCGTGTAAAGGTCGGAGCGTTGATCGAGTTCCTTGGCCAGCGCCTGCTCCGGGGACATGTATTCCATCGTGCCGACCAGAGCGCCGGTCTGGGTCATGCCGTCGCCGCCGAGTGTCCGCGCCAGGCCGAAATCCATCACCAGAATGCGGCCCGATTTGTCGCGCATAATGTTCTGCGGCTTCAGATCCCGGTGAATGATTCCTACGCTATGGGCCGCTTC
>JASHNU010000054.1 GCA_030041475.1 Candidatus Sulfotelmatobacter sp. | reverse complement strand
CAGCCCAATGGCGTGCCGGAAAACCTGATGGCGAAAATGCGTCCCTTATGACCGAGGGATTTATAAGGACCGGTGCGTACGTATCATCATCAAGTGCCCGGAGAACATTCTCCACCTAAAGGCCGGATACATTTACGCGGACTGTCGTTCGTCAACTTTAAACCTCTTGCAGTCCGGCGGCGGACCATACATTAACGTCAGTTGACGCTTCCAAGCGTCTAGTCAATTTCTCCCACCGCATGTAGCGATGGTGAAGTGGGCGACCAAGCCCTCAATGGGAAGCTCGGTCGCCGCTTTGCCGAGGAATACAGTCAGCCGGTTTCGAAACCCGCCTACCGTTTTGCGAGCGTCACCGGAACCGTCTGTGGCGCACCCGCCTCCAGAACCGCCTTCCGCGCCAAGATCGGGTCGAAGACCAGCACTCTTCCCAGACTGGCCAGTGCCAGAGCATACACGCGGAGTTGTCCATCCGTTTCTCTGAGGAACAACGCATTCCTGGCACTTGCCTTCTCGTCGTCGATCCCGCTCACGAAGCGGGCGACGGGGCGACCTCTGCCGTCTCTGACCAGTACCGCAGTCGGCGTACCGAGGGACCCGATGGTGATGGTGTAGTCGCCGGGCTGAAGAACCGTTTTGTCCCACTGGGCTTGATTGGTTAATGTGAACTTTGCCGTGAATACGGGGATGTCTAGCTGGGCGTGCGCGATCCCCACCTGCATAAGGCTGACGCCTAGCACCGCCACCAAGATCTTAATGACCGCCGATCCTCGGACTTGTTTCATTGCTGTTCTCCTTTTTGTTCTTGGCCTTATGGGGCTGGCCAGCGAACGACTGGGAGAATCCCGGATTGCAGCGCGTACCTCAATAGACGCGAGCTCAAACGTTCCTTGATTCGTAACCAATTGAAGCCAAAACAGTTGGCCAAATTCCTAGCAGGCCTGGGTCTCCTTTTGAATCGTGCAGTGATAAACTTTGCGGCACGAAAGCTGAGGCAATGGCAGCCGGATCTCCCAAGCGGCCCCGGATTGTACGATTTGGAACGTTTGAGGCGGACATCGGCACAGGCGAACTCCGCAAGGGCGGGGTACGAATCAAACTGCACGGCCAGCCATTTGACGTACTGGCGCTGTTGCTCGAGCGACCCGGAGAAGCGGTGTCGCGGGAAGAACTCCGCCAAAGGCTGTGGTCGACCGACACTTTTGTAGATTTCGACGCGGGAGTTAACACGGCCATCAACCGGCTGCGTGAGGCGCTGGGAGATTCGGCCGAAAACCCTCGCTTCATTGAGACTGTGCCTCGCCGCGGATATCGCTTCATAGCCCCGATCAAGGCCGAAGGCTCAGACCAACCGGTCGCAGAGGGCATACCCGCAAAACCGTCCTTGTCCGAAGCCGATACCGTGCCTACCCTCCCCGCCGGCAGACAAGCAAAACGCACCAAAGCCTTGGCCCTCGGCCTGGTGGTAGTGGCGCTATTAATTGTGTTGAGCTCAATCAAAGTGCACGAACGCCTGCTCGGGCATTCCAGTTCGCCACACGTCAGCTCTTTGGCAGTTCTTCCCTTGGCGAACCTCTCGGGAGACCCCGGACAGGATTTTTTTGCCGACGGGATGACAGACGCTTTGATAACAGACCTCGGAAAGATCAGTGCCCTCCGGGTGATCTCCAGAACCTCAGTCGTCCAGTACAAGGGCACGAAGAAACCCTTGCCCGAGATTGCGCGGGAATTGAATGTGGATGCCTTGGTCGAAGGTACGGTGTTGCGGTCGGGCAATCATTTGCGCATCACTGCGAATTTGCTGCAAGCCTCTCCCGAGAAACACTTGTGGGCCGAGAGCTACGAGAGCGACGTCGGCGACGTACTCGCATTACAGGGTCAGGTAGCTCGGGCGATCGCGAGCGAGATCCAGGTCAAGCTGACGCCTGAGGAGCAAAAGCTGCTGGGCAGCGCCCGGCCAGTGAATCCGCAAGCTCACGATGACTACCTCAGGGGCCGGTATTTGTGTCACAAGGACACGCGCGAGCCGATTGAAAAAGGAATCAAATACTTCGAACTAGCCATCCAGGAAGCTCCGTCGGATCCTCTTGGCTACGCAGGGCTCGCCAGTTGTTATGCGCTCTTGAGCTGGGGAGGCGATATCTTTGTAGGAGATCTTTCAGCCGCCGAGGTGATGCCAAAGGCCAGAGACGCCGCCAACCAGGCATTGAGACTCGACGAGAATTTGGCTGAGGCTCACACGGCGCTCGCCTCTGTTGAGATGATTTTCAATTGGAACTGGGCTGGCGCGGAACGGGAGTTCAAACGTGCGATTGAGCTCAACCCCAACAACTCGCTGGCTCACCTCTTGTATGCGCAATATTTGGCTGCCATGGGCCGGTCTGACGAGTCCGTGGCCGAAGCAAAACGATCGCTGGAGCTCGATCCGTTCTCTCTATTCACCATGGGCCGTGGCGAATGGGTATTTTACCTTGACCGGCACTATGACTTGGCGACGGAACAATCCCAGAAAACTTCCGAAGTCGCGCCGGAATACCCCTGGTCCTACTATGATCTCGGCCAGATTTATGAGTGGACGGGGCGACCTCGGGAAGCCATCGAGGAATACACCAAGGCGCAGGAAATATTCGGCCTGAGCCCGAACAGGCTCGCAGAACTGCGAGCGGCGTATCGACAGTCTGGCGAAAAGAGATACTGGCGGAAGACGCTCGAGCTCTGTCAGGAGGCCTCAACGCAGAGGCGCAAATTTGCCACTCCTTCAGGATATGGTTTCTGCGATTACGTCAAAGACCTATATGTGGCACTTTTCCACGTTCGCTTGGGTGAGATCGATGCTGCCTTCCAATCATTAGAGAAGGCATACACAAAGCACGACGCCGAGCTCATTAACCTCAAGGTTGACCCGCAATGGGATACCATTCGCAGCGACCCTCGTTTCCAAACCCTCCTTCGCCGCGTGGGTCTGAAGAACTAGACTCCCCGGTCAAACGCACAACGGAAGTAAGTATTGTCGGTTGATGCAATCAGGCGTTAACACTCATTGACGCGAGCCGCTACGAACTGGCCGCTGCGGCAAGTATTGCTGGAGGATTGTCCCTAGTGCGCTTTCTGCGCTTCCTGCAGCAGCGGCCGCAGCGACTCGACCGATACGCCCAGCGTGCCGCCGGAGAATCCATCCATATAAGCGGAGTTGACGCCGATCACTTCCCCCTTGGAGTTGAAGACCGGGCCGCCGCTGCCGCCGTGCGCAGTCGGTGCGTCGTAGATCAGCTTGTCCCCCACCACGTCGCCCAGGTGTCCCCAGGTTGCCGATGGCCGGATCAGCGACAACGCTGCTAGTTCGCTGGCTGCGCTGATGTCGTTGTGACGAAGCGCCAGCCGCTCATAGATGCTCGGTGGAGACTTGGCCACCATGCCCGCAATTCCCATCGGATAACCGATGACCGTGACGTGCTCGCCGGGCAGGCTGGGAGATTTGGCCAAAGGCAGCACGGCAAGGCCGCGAACCTGATTCAGATTATCAGCGCGCAGGAGTGCAAGATCGGAGGTCTTCGAGACCGCCGCGCATGACAAATTCACCGGCGTCGGCGAGCCAGGGAAGAATATCACCAGACTTTCGAGCGTTGACGAAGCGCCCTCGGTCATCAGCTTTTCTGCCTCAGAGTCTCCATACCACGGCTCGGCTACATGCCGGTTGGTGGCGAGCAGGCCCTCGCCGACCAGGAATCCGGTGCCCGAAACGCGCGCACGAATCCTCGGGCGCTCGCCGGCAAAGCCCACCTGGTACACGCCGTAAATGTATCCAATCGAGTTCCGATAGCGATTAAGCACAACGGCCGGCATCGCCTGCTCTTGCTTGAGTTGCTCGACCTGCGCGGTCAGCGCGTGCACCTGCCTTTCGAGATCATCCGGCGGCGTTCCCTGGGTCGCGGTAGGAGCGTAATAGTGCACCATGGCCATCGCGCCCACCAGCATGATTACTCCCAGCACGGCTTGCAGAATCTGCTGCCAGCTGTCGCAGACTGGACTGGGCTCTGGCGCCGGGGGAACTTGGCCGGGGGCTGGAGATTCAATGTTCTTTTCGTCGTTGATTTCGGCCATGTTTGTCGAAGTGACTCTTGTCGAAGTGACTTTTGTCGAAGTGGCGTCTATCGCAGTGGCGCCCTCGGAACTCCGATCCAAGTCATTGCGTTTCAGTCTTTTGCGGCGGGGAGAGTCGCCGGGGCTGAAGGCTTCGCTTATCTTCGCCCGACTGGCGCAGGTTTGCCACGGTACTGAAGGGGATGTACGAGAGAGTATTTGTGGTACTTGGGCTGGGAGCGACCTAGGGAAACTCTGATTAAAAGTTCAATTCTGTCATTCCGAGGTCGAGGAACCTGCTTTTGTTTTTCCTGGACTAATCAGATTTTCCTTAAGGGTTTCTCGATGCCCAACCGCCTCGCCATTTCCTCGTGAAGGAAGCCTTCGCCGGCACGGTACGGCTGCACCCATTCGCCGTCAATCACGAATTGGGGAACGGCCCGCTTTCCGGTGTGCTTCAGGACCTCTTCTGCGGCGCCGGGAGTCGTTTCGATGTCGATGTTCTTGTAGGGAATGTTGTGTTTGTCGAGAAAACGCTTGGCTTCCAGGCAGTCGGGGCACCAGACAGAAGAATAGACGGTGACTCGCATTGATCTCATTGTCGCCGCGACGCAACGCGGTCGAACCATCGCGGCCAGCGGCGGCGCAAATCTGGTTCAGACGCGCTGCAGTTGCACGACCGTGCGCTCGTTCTTCACATTGCCGGTATTGAGCGTCGATGCCGGCTCGAACAGCACGACCCAGCATTCTTCCTCGGCAACGGGCCTGTGCTCAATGCCCCGCGGCACCACGATGAATTCGCCTTCGTTGATCCACTCCTGCCGTTCGCGGGAATGTTCGTCGCGAAAATCCATGCGAAAACGCCCCTTGACGACCAGAAACATTTCGTCCTCGTGGTCGTGATGATGCCACACAAAGGGGCGGTCGAACTTGACCAGTTTGATCATCTGGCCATTGAGTTCGGCGGCAATGCGCGGTTGGTAAAAGTCGGAAATGTTCGAAAACTTCTCTGCGATGTTGACTTTCTGCATAGCAAGACACCCCACAGATCCGAGATCACCGAAAGGATTCATTTGAGCGCGCTCAGGTCGCAAAGAAAATCCGCCAGGAAAGCAAGAGCCGCCAGCTTTCTTGCTGGCGGCTCGCAGCTCTTAGCTCGCAGCTAGTTTTCGTACAACAGCACCCCTTCCGCCTTCTCGGAATCGACCGGGCGGTAGAAGAGCTTGTTGTCTTCGAGGAAGACCTCGATGAACGCGGGGCGCGTGGTGATGGTGCCCTGAATCAGCGCCTCCGACAGCGGATCTTCGATGTATTTCTGCAACGCGCGCCGCAGCGGACGAGCGCCGTAGCTGCGGTCGGTGAGCGTCTGGTTCAGAATCCACTTCTTGGCGTCGTCGGCCACGGTGACCGTGATCGCCTTCTGCGCCAGGTTCGCGTTGAGCTGCGTGACCATGAGTTCCAGAATCTGGATCAGGTCGCTCTCGCCCAGCGCGTTAAAGATGATGATTTCGTCGATGCGGTTCAGGAACTCGGGATTGAACGTGCGCTTGACCTCGTTCTTGACTAGGTCTTCCACCTTCTCTGCGATCGCGTCTTCTTTGGTCGAGGCGAAACCGAGGCCCTCGCGCTTCTGCAGGTGCCGCGCGCCGATGTTCGACGTCATGATGACGATTGTGTTCTTGAAGTCGACTGTGTTGCCCAGGCCGTCGGTCAGCTGGCCGTCTTCAAAAACCTGCAACAGAATGTTGAATACGTCGGGATGCGCCTTCTCGATTTCGTCGAGCAGGACCACACTGTAGGGCGCACGCTTCACACGCTCGGTGAGTTGGCCGCCCTCTTCGTAGCCCACATATCCCGGAGGCGAGCCGATCAGCTTCGAGACCGAGTGCTTCTCCATGAACTCCGACATATCGAAACGCACCAGAGCTTTTTCAGTGCCGAACATGAATTGCGCCAGGGTGCGGGCGACTTCCGTCTTGCCCACGCCGGTCGGTCCGAGGAAAAGGAACGAGCCGATGGGCCGGTTCGGATTCTTCAGCCCGGCGCGCGAGCGGCGGATGGCGCGAGCCAGCGCACTGATGGACTTGTCCTGCGAGATGATGCGTTTGTGCAGCTCTTCCTCGATGCGCAGCAGCTTCTGCGTCTCTTCTTCCTTGATCGAAGTGATCGGCACGCCCGTCCAGCGCGAAACGACTTCTTCGATGTCTTCCCGGTTCACCACACCGGTTGAGGACTCGTCCAAATGATACTTTTCGCGCAGGGCGCGAAGATTCTCGCGCTCCTTGCGCTCTTCGTCGGAATAGAAACGCGCCTTCTCGAACTCGTGGTTGGCGATGGCGTTTTCCATGCGATGCACGATGAACTTGATACGCTTCTGGACTTCGGTGATCTCTTCCGGCAGCGATGTCTGGCGCAGCTTGACGCGTGCGCCGGCTTCGTCGACCAGGTCGATGGCCTTGTCGGGCAGGAAGCGATCGGGAATGTAGCGGTTCGAGTGCGAAACGGCGAAATTGATGGCGTCGTCAGTGTAGGTGACGGCGTGGAATTTTTCGTAGCGGTCCTTGATGCCGAAAAGGATCTTGATGGCGTCCGTCTCGCTCGGCGGCGGAACTTTCACTGCCTGGAAGCGGCGTTCGAGCGAGCGGTCTTTTTCGATCGATTTGCGGTACTCGCCCGGAGTGGTAGCACCGATGCACTGAATCTCGCCGCGCGACAGGGCGGGTTTCAAGATGTTGGCAGCATCGAGCGAGCCTTCGGCAGAGCCGGCGCCGACCAGCGTGTGCAGTTCATCGATGAAGATGATGGAATTCTGCGACTCCATCAGTTCTTTCATGATGGTCTTCAGGCGCTCTTCAAACTGGCCGCGATACTTCGTTCCCGCGACGATGAGCGAAAGATCAAGAGCGAGGATTCGCTTATCAGACAGGAACGACGGAACTTCGCCGTCCGCGATACGCTGCGCCAGTCCTTCGACGATGGCGGTCTTGCCCACGCCCGGCTCGCCAATCAGCACCGGATTGTTCTTGGTGCGGCGACAAAGAATCTGGATGACCCGATCGACCTCGCCCTCGCGGCCGACCAGCGGATCCAGTTGGCTGTCCATGGCGGCCTGGGTCAGGTCGCGGGAGAACTCGCTGAGCAGCGACGATTCGCGCTGCCGCTGCGGCTGCGCTTTCTCCTGGGTGCTGCGCGCCAGTTCTTCGCGGATGGTCGAGAGGCGAAGGCCACGCTCGTGCAGAATCTCGGCGGCAAAGCACTTTTCTTCGCGCAGCAATCCCAATAAAAGATGTTCGGTTCCGATGTGGCGATGCGATAGCCGCTCGGCTTCCTCCGCGGCATAGGCCAGCACGCGCTTGCATTCGTTCGAGAGCGGCAGATCGACCGAAGTCGAAACTTTCTCGCGGATCGTGGTGTGACCTTCGATCTGCTTGCGGATGGATTCGACTGAGGCATGGGAGCGCAGAAAACGGTTGGTCAGGGCTTTGTCTTCGCGCAAGAGTCCCAGAAGCAGATGCTCAGTCTCGATGTAAGGCGAGCCGAACTGGCTGGCTTCGTAGCGGGCGAAAAAGATGACGCGCCTGGCTTTCTCCGTATACCGTTCGAACATAATGCCCTTCCCCCTGACCTTCTCGGCCGAGAAGAACTTTCCTGCCCGACCTACCGAACCTGATACCGGACCTTGGTGCAGAAGCTGGAACCCGTCTGTCTTTATCCTATCGGTCCATCATTATCTCTACATTATGCAATCAAAGGGCCTGGAATCCAAAGCCCAGAAACGACGGTGTAAACCTTTGATCACGTTACTGAAGGAACTGCCCGCCGTTCCTTCGGCCTTGAATGTCGCTCACCTCCGCGCGCCAATTTCTTGCACTTAGTCTTACGAATCCTGCGGTCTCAGAAACCGATCCTTTATGCCGGCAGCGATTCGGGTGAAATCTCCTCTACCCGCCCTGCCTGCAGCCTGAGTACGCGATGGCAGCGGCGGGCGAATGACAAGTTATGCGTTGCGATGAGTGAAGTGAGCTGGTGCTCGCGATGCAATCGCGCAATCAACGAGAAAACTGCTTCCGCCGTGTGACCGTCCAGGTCGCCCGTGGGCTCGTCCGCCAGCAGCAACTTGGGACCAGTGATGAGCGCCCGCGCCAGAGCCACTCTCTGCTGCTCGCCGCCCGACAATTCGCCGGAGCGATGATGCGCGCGCTGCTCTAATCCCACCTCACGCAGCCAGCGTAAAGCCTCGGGTTCGGCTTGCTGCCATGTCTTGCCCCGCAACAACAACGGCATGGCAACATTTTCTGCCGCCGTAAACTCCGGTAGCAGGTAGTGGAATTGCCAGACGAAGCCGGTTTCCCGATTGCGAAAGTCCGCAGCTTCGTCGTGCGACAACGAATTCAGCTGCAAGTTGGCGCAGTATACGTCACCTGCGGAGGCACGATCAAGAGCGCTCAGGATGTGCAACAAGGTACTCTTGCCCGCTCCCGACTCGCCCACGATGGCCAGCATTTCGCCCCGCTTCACTTGAAACGATAAATTCTCAAAGAGCACCAGGTCCGCTTCGCCGGACCGGAAAACCTTCTTCAGGTTTTCAACTCTCAACAATTCTTGCTCGATTAGATGCAAGCGATGTCTCTTCCGTTCCAGAGCGGCTGCCAGCTACCCAGACGCTGGCGCGGGATTACGGCTTCCGTAGTATCTGCCCGATTCGGGAGTGGTGCGCAATGGCCCAACTTTCCCATCCCGAAAACATGACCGTGAAAAACTTTACTCCGAAATCAATTTCGCGGCATGTGATTCAGATCACGGCAGTTGTAGCGCCGATTTTCCCGGTACAGGCAAGGCTTTACTCATACCGCAGAGCCTCCGCCGGCAAAATACGGGACGCCGACCACGACGGATACAGGGTCGCCACAAACGAAATGCCGACCGCCACGAGCGCCACAATGATGCCGTCGCTCACGCGCGGAGCAAACGGCACGTAATCGATGGAGTAGACCTCGGGCGACAAAGAAATGACATGGTAATGACCGCCAGCATACGAAATGGCGTAGCCGACAGCCAGGCCAATCACTGTGCCGATCACGCCGATCAACACTCCCTGCGCGATGAACACGTTGCGCACCTGCGCCTTGCGCGTGCCCATCGACATCAGCACGGCAATGTCCTTGGTCTTCTCCATGACCATCATGATCAGGCTGATGAGAATGTTCAGCGCGGCCACGAATACGATTAGACCGATGGTGATGAACGTGACTACGCGCTCGAGGCGCAACGCGCGAAAGAGCGCTTTGTTCTGTTCCATCCAGTTGGTGGCCATGAAGCCCTTGCCTGCGGCCTCTTCCAGTTCGCGGGAGAGGGCGCCGGCCTGATAAATGTCGTCCACCTTGAACTCGAGCACGGAAACCAGATCGCCCAGGCCGAACAATTGTTGCGCGTCCGCCAGGCGCGCGAAGGCCCAGCTGGAGTCGTAGTCGAAGAAACCGGAGTTGAAAATCCCCACCACACGGAAGCGGTTGTACTTGGGGACCATGCCGAAGGGGGTGAGTTCGCCCTGCGGGCTCGTGACCAGCACGACCGATCCCACAGTCGCGCCCAGGTTGTCGGCCATGTCCTGGCCGAGGACGATCGGCGGCATGGCCGCCACGCGCTCATGGACGGCCGCCAGGGAATCCGGAGATTGTGTAGGGGCGGACGCATTCGTGCGCCCGGTGTGGGTCCGGGTTCCTTCGGCTTCGCTCAGTACAGGCTCTGAGGGAGTCGAGCCTGGGTGCCCCACGTCACCGTGGTTTTGGGAGACGTGGGGATTTGGGCTGCTGTCTTCCAACGCTTCCGCTGATCCTTCCTTCACCGAGTTCAACAGATCGCCCACTCTCCGCTCATATTTCGGGATCATGCCCTTCAACACCGCTCCCCGCGCTCGCGGCCCACGCGAGATCAGCACCTGCTCGAAGATCGCTGGCGCGGCCGCGACCACGTGCGGCTGCTTCGACAGCCGGTCCATGAGCGTGGGCCAGTCCTTGATGCCGTCATCGGACACGCGCAGCAGGCTAATGTGCGAAGTCGACCCCAGCAGGCGCTGCTGCAAGTCTTGGCGGAATCCGTTGTTGATAGCGAGGGCGATGACGAGCGAGGCCACGCCTGCGGCGACTCCGGCGATCGAGATGCCGGTGATGATGCCGATGAAGGCTTGTCTGCGCTTGGCACGCAGGTATCGGCGAGCGATGAAGAGTTCAAAGCGCATTGGAGCTGTGAGCTACAAGTTCAGAGCTTTCAGCCAAGTCGGATTATAACGATAGCTTTGGGAACGAGCGCGAGTGCTTCTCCGCGCCAGGGTAATACGGTGCGTATTGAATTATCTTAGGGTCGCGACGAGGGAAGAAAAATCTCAGCAGGCCAACATCAGTAACTCGGTAGATCTTCTCCTCGCTCACGTGAATTACCCCCTCAATTCCCCAGCCCCGGTAGCGATGCTCGCAGCGCCCGGCTACTACGGCTAGGCACATCTTTTCGATTACTGCGAGGTGTTCTGCGAGGCCATCGCGTTTGCTCAGGCCGATTTCCCAAGGGCACTCATACGTCGTGGAAAGCGTCTCGGGGCCGAAGAATGCTGCATACAGTTCCCCACTCATCAGTATCACACCGAACTCGGCAGATCGGGTGTTGGCCGGCACGATCGCGAGGTCGTGAATTCCCTTATCCTTGGGTGCTTCCTTGATTCTTAATGAGGCGCAGTTCGGGGGTAGGGTATAGAGGATATCCTGGAAGAGGCGCACCAGCTGCCTTTCAGTTGCCTCAGTCATGTTCGTTGATCGACTCACCTATGCACCCGTGGCAACACGGCTCCAACGCGTATACGGTATTTTACGTACTCTTCTCCGAATCTCTTCTCCAGCTCTACATCCTCCATCCGAATCATCACCGCTCCGGTCGCCACGGCGAATGCCGCCAGCGCCCAGCACACAACCAGCCCCGTGCCCACGCTCCACGCGATCATTTCGCACAAATGTCCCAGATATACCGGATGACGCACCCGTGCTCGAATGCCCGTCGTCACCAGTCGGTCA
This sequence comes from Candidatus Sulfotelmatobacter sp., assembly GCA_030041475.1. Classification (GTDB taxonomy): domain Bacteria; phylum Acidobacteriota; class Terriglobia; order Terriglobales; family Acidobacteriaceae; genus Sulfotelmatobacter. The sequence goes on along the minus strand of JASHNU010000054.1, from coordinate 26,149 downwards.
TCGTTGCGTCCGGACCGGTCGTTTCTTGGTCGAATCTCGGGCAGGCCTCCGAGCTGCGCCCAGCTGAAGTGCGCGCCGGAACGCACATAAAGGAAGAACCCGAGGGTGAACAACAGCGCCGCTGGAATCCAGCTCCACAAAGTCGAATAGAGTGCGAAACCGCGCCACTGCTCGGTCAGAGCGCCCATGCCGAACCACATCACAATCCAGGCTGGGACCAACACGCGGAACGGCGATTTCTCTTTCTCCCGCCACCGGTGCGCCCGCGGATGCACCATCAGCCAGAACAGAGGGATGGTCGAATACACCACGCACGCCAGCCACCCCAGAGTGCGGACGTAGAACATGAAGGTGATTTTACAGGCCGTGAGAATGCCTCGATTTTAGCCGGAGAAAAGCCGTTATGAAGTGGAAGGTCGAAAACCGAAAGGAAGGAAACAAGCTGGGGGAGAGCGGGGAAGGCTTGCCGTACGTGCCACTCAAAGTATGGCCCAGACGGGGTTGAGACACAATGGAAATCGCGCTTTGCGGGGAAAATACCTGCACAACATTTCACTTATTCCGCATCTACGTCGCCAAAGGTTGCAGATTCCTGCCGTGCCGTCATTGCACAGGAAATTGTGCACCTGAAATCCGAGTGAGAGCCTGATCGGCGATGCCTCTCAGGCAGCGCGGGTTCTCAATCAGTAAATCACGGCACAGATGGCAGGTCATTGCCGGTTGTACACTCGCTATCATGTGGGTCAAAATCCTGGGCTCGGCGGCCGGCGGCGGATTTCCGCAGTGGAACTGCGCCTGCGCCAACTGCAGCGCGGTGCGCGCGGGCACGTTTCACGGCAAGGCCCGCACTCAGACTCAAGTCGCCGTCAGCAACGATGGCGAGTCGTGGTTCCTGCTGGGAGCTTCGCCCGACCTGCGCGCGCAAATCGAAGCCAACCCTGAGCTGCAGCCGCACCCGCAGGCCGGCGGGAAAACGGTGCGGCAATCGCCGATTGACGGCGTGGTGCTGGCCAATGCTGACGTCGACCACGTTCTCGGCCTCCTTCTGCTGCGCGAATTGCAACCACTGCGCGTGCACGCCACCAAATCCATTCGCCGCATTCTGACTAAGGACAATTCCATGTTCGCCATGCTGGAACGAGTTCCCAATCAGGTGACGTGGATCGAGTTCGCGCCGGGAGCGCAGTTTCCGCTGCTGACGTCGTCCGGTGACGATTCCGGGCTGCGCTGCCGGTCGCTCCCTTTTGGCATGCATTTTCCCGCTTATGTTTCGGCGCCACGGCGATCACAACTGCATACGCTGGAAGCATCTCTCGGCCTCATGGTCGATTCGCCTTCCGGCAGGCGTCTGGGGTTTATGCCTGCCGTCCCGCGAATCGATCCCAGCTTACTCAAGCAACTCGATGCCTGCGACGTCCTGCTCTTCGACGGAACGTTCTGGAGCCAGGAAGAACTGATCAACATTCAAGGCAGCGGACAAACGGCCAACGACATGGGGCACGTTACGGTGTCGTCCGAAAGTGGCACTCTGGTGAGATTGGCGCAACTGCGCCGTCCACGTAAAATCTATGTGCACATCAACAATACGAATCCCATGCTGAACGAGGCCGGCCCCGAGTTTCGCCAGGTGCGCGAGGCGGGCTGGGAGATCGCGGAGGATGGATGGCAGTCCGAAATCTAGAAAAATCGGTGGGCGAAAACTCGAGCCTGCTTACTTTTGATGAATTGTGCGCCGCCCTGCGCGCAGTCGGCGAGGAACGCTATCACCACAAGCATCCGTTCCATCTGCTGATGCATGAAGGCCGCCTCAGCCGCGGGCAGCTGCAGGCATGGGCGCTGAACCGCTACTACTACCAGAGCATCATTCCCATCAAGGATTCGATCATTCTCTCGCGCGGACCGGACCCCGCCTTCCGCCGCGCCTGGCGCAAGCGCGTGGTCGACCACGACGGCGACGGCACACCAAAGAACGAAGGCGGCATCAAGCGCTGGCTGAAACTGGCGGAGGCCACCGGCCTGGACGCGGAGGATGTACGCGCTGGGACTGGCATCCTGCCGGCGACGCGGTTCGCGGTGAACGAATATCTGAACATCGTGCGCAGCCGAAGCCTGCTGGAGGCAGTGGCGTCGTCGTTGACGGAATTGTTTTCGCCCGATCTGATTTCGCTGCGGGTGGAAAAGTTGCGGCAACATTATCCGTGGCTTTCGGGCGGTCTGGATTACTTCGAGGCGCGCATGCACCAGGCGCCCGAGGATTCGAAATTCGCCACGGCGTACGTTTACGAGAACGCAAAGACGCGGGCCGAGCAGGAGCTTGCCATCCAGGCGCTGCGCGACAAGTGCGACATTCTGTGGGCGCAGCTGGATGCCCTCTACTTCGCCTACGTGCAGCCGGGCTGGCCACCGCCGGGAGCGTTCCGCATGCAAGAGGGAGTCTGACCGTGGCTTCGCCGCTCGATTCCAGCCAGCCGCGCCTGGCCGCCGGATGTCGCTGGGCTCCGAGCACGACGGGAAAAGAAGAGAATCGCATGATTCTTTTTCCCGAAGGCGCGATCAAGCTGCAAGGGACGGGGCGGCAGGTGCTCGAGCGCTGCGACGGGCAGCGCACCTTCAGCGAAATCATCGCGGAGCTGCAAAAAGAATTTGGAACGACCGATCCTGAGAAAATTCGCGCCGATATCAGCACGTTTCTCGAGCAGCTGCAGAAGAAAAGGATCGTGGACTACTAGGCCCGGGATCACGAATGCTCCCCAATCCTCTCGCCCTCATCGCCGAAATCACGCACCGCTGCCCGCTCCACTGCGTGTATTGCTCGAATCCCATGCAGCTCGCGGCGACGCAATCGGAACTCTCGACCGAAGAGTGGGCCAGCGTCTTCGAGCAATCGGGCAAACTGGGCATGCTGCATGCGCACTTTACCGGCGGAGAGCCGCTGGCGCGTCCGGATCTCAGGGAACTCATCGCGGCGGCGCACAACGCCCGGCTGTATACGAATCTCATCACGTCTGGAATCGGGTTAAGCGAACCGCGGCTGAAAACTCTGGTCGATGCCGGACTCGATCACATCCAGATTAGTTTTCAGGATTCGCGGGAGGACTCCGCCAACTGGATTGCCGGCGCAAAATCGCACGCGCACAAAATCGAACTGGCGCGCGGGGTTCGCCGCTACAAGATCGCTTTCACAGTAAATCTGGTTGTGCACCGGCAGAATCTCGACCATCTGGAAGAAATGATTGCGTTCATCGAGCAACTCAGCCCCGAGCGGGTGGAGATCGCCCACACCCAGTACTACGGATGGGCGCTGACCAATCGCGCTGCCCTGATGCCCACGCAAGCACAACTCAATCGAGCGGTAGCGATCGTGGCCGAGGCGGAAAAGCGCCTCGCCGGCCGGATTCGCATCGATTCGGTTGTGCCGGATTACTACGCGAAATATCCCAAGGCATGCATGGGAGGCTGGGGCCGCAAGTTGATGCTCATCAATCCAGCCGGCAAGGTGCTGCCCTGCCATGCAGCCGAAGTTCTGCCCGGGATGTCGTTCGAAAATGTGCGCGAGAAATCGTTGGAGTGGATTTGGCGGGAATCAGCGTCGTTCCGCCGCTTCCGTGGCGAGGACTGGATGCCCGAGCCATGCCGGAGTTGCGAACGGCGCAGCGAGGATTTCGGCGGCTGCCGTTGCCAGGCATTCTTGCTAGCTAGAGACGCCACCGCCACCGATCCCGCATGTTCGCTGGCGCCGGCGCATCATCTGGTCGAGTCTGCGGTGCGAGAGGCGAATTCCGAAGCTTCAGTCGCGCAGCCTACAGCCTTAAGCTCATTCGTGCAATTGCAAAAGCTGACGACCGACTTATGGACCTACCGGACGAATCCTGAGTAGATCCGTCCTGAGTAAATCGAACGTCACCAGCGCACGCCGACCGTGATCGGGCGAAAGTCCGTGGTGCGGTTCCAGCGCGATCCGTGCACGATCCGGTACTCGCCGTAGATTTCGAGACCATGGACCTTTCGCGCCACTCCGCCGCCGAAATTCTCGCCGAACTCAGTCTGGCTCTCGGAGAGAAACTTTCCGTCGAGAGGCAGGCTTTCGGCATAGCACGTTCCCCACCAGGTCCAGAAGGCATTACAGGTTGATCCGGGGACCGCCTGCGAGGAGCTGAGTTTTCCCCTGCGATAAACGAAAGCCGGCCCGACCACGACATATCCGCTCCACGACCGGGTGACCGGAAGATTGAACAGCAGATCGGCCATTGCGGTGTAGGCGTGGTTGGTGGCGCTCGGAGCCTGTGCCTGGTCGAGCGCGGAACCGCGCAAGGGCAGGTTGTCCCATTCGGCGTCGAGGCGAAGTCCGAAGTAGCGGCTGTAATTGCGGGCCACGCCACCAGCCACTACGCCACCACCGCCGCGGACAAAAGTTTTTGTCGTTCCGCTGTTGGTGCTGGCGCCACCGCCCACGTTGAAATTCCATTTCTTGAAGGCGCGCTCCCTCGCCCTGCGCTGCGCCGCGGTCTCGATTTGCGGTTCCTGGACGGATGGCTGATTCTCAGGTTGCTGTTGCGGCTGCGCCTGCGGCTGGGAGGGTTGCTGTGACGGAGGCTGTTGAGCCTGCGGATCGGTCGGTTGAGCTTGCGGTTGAGCGGGTGGTTGAGTCTGTTGGGCACGAGCCGTCTGGGCTCCCGCCAGAATTGTCACCAGCAACATCGCCCCCAGTGCAATCCTGAAAGCGGAAACCGCCGCGAACTTTCCAATCATTCCTTCTCCTCAGGCTACCGGTTGCTTGCGGACTGTGCGCACCGATGGAGAGGCGCCTGGAAAAGAGCGAGTCCGCGATCCTCCCGTCGATACTTCCTTGTGGCGGGGAAGGACCATATTACCAACTTTGATGCGATTTACGCCTGTTGCGCCGCCTGGCCGTTGCACGCGGATACGTATGCTGCCAGTGCCGATCGAAAGGACGGAGAACAGCCATTCCAGTTCACGAAAACGAATCGCGCCACGTATGATAGAGGATTCATCTTCGCAACCGGACGATCACCGTGACGAGAACGCCTAACAAAACGACGGCAAAGGCCGGCCACCAGAGCAGAAGCGCCTCGGCCTGCCGCGTCGCTTTGATCGGCTTCGGAACCGTTGGCCGTGCTGTGGCGAAGATTCTCTGCGAGAGCAAAGACAGCCCACTCCGCCTGACTCACATCTGCAACCGCAATGTAGAAAGAAAAAAACAGTCCTGGGTTTCGAGCGATGTCGTGTGGACTGACGATCCGCGGGTCGTGCTTTCGTCCAACGCCCAGATCGTGATCGAGCTGATTGGCGGCCTTCATCCCGCGGAAGAGATTGTGCGCGGTGCGCTTGAGGTGGGCAAGTCAGTGGTCACTGCCAATAAGCAGCTCATCGCGCGGCATGGCCCGGACCTTCTGCAACTGGCTGCGAGCCACGGGTGTCAACTCGAGTTCGGTGCCTCGGTCGCGGGAGGAGTGCCGGTGCTTCCCGCGCTGCGTACCGGACTATGTGGCGACCGGCTCACCGGAATCGCCGGCATTTTGAACGGCACTTGCAACTACATTCTGAGCCGCATTGAGAATGCGCGGATTCCTTTCAGCGAGGCGCTCGAAGAAGCGCAGGCGCGTGGATACGCGGAAGCCGACGCGTCGGAGGATCTGGACGGCGGCGACGCCCGCGCCAAGCTGGCAATCCTCGCACTTGCCGGGCTGCATACGCGTGTTGTGCCCGAGTCGATTCGCGCCCGCACGATTCGGCCCGTTGACGCTGTGGACTTTGACTATGCGGCGGATCTGGGCTGCACGATACGCCAGATTTCGCGTGCCGATCTTCGCCCGGAAACGGGCCAAGGCACGCTTTTCGCTGACGTGGGCCCATGTCTGGTTCCGAGCGGTTCGCCCTTTGGGCGCGTGCAGAGAAATCTCAATCTGGTGCTCACTTCGGGCCAGTACGGCGGAGACATGGCGTTTCTCGGCGCCGGCGCGGGCGGCGATCCGACGGCCGTGGCTGTCGTCTCCGACCTCAGGTTCGTGGCCGACCGGTTGTCAGATGGGGGAAAACAGGATGCGAAGCAAGATGCAGCGATCAAGGTTTCCAGCCCGGCCATTAGCACAGACTTTGAGACGCCCTGGTACCTGCGCTTTTTTGTGCGCGATCGGCCGGGGATCGTTGCCAAGCTGGCCGAGATCCTGGCAGCGCATCACCTGAACATCGACTCGCTGTTACAGAAACCGGGGTTCGATAAGGCGGCCTTGCCGTTTGTGATCACGCTGGAGCCCTGCCGCGATTCCGTGCTGCATCCGGCGCTCGAAAAAATGGCCACGCTCGACTTTTCAATCCGGCCGTGCCTGTGCCTGCCGATTCTGCGCGAGTCGTAAGGCCTGAGCGGGATTGCGGGAAAAATCAGAGCGGTCGCGACTGCAGGTCGCGGCACGCCAGCGCTCGGTGAGAGAAAAACCGGACTACTTCCAGAAAGGATTCTTCAGGCCTGCGGGCCGAAGCGCGCTATCGGTGTTGTTCTCCGTCCCCGACTCGTCCGAGATTTTCTCGTCAATGAACCGGGACGGGGGCGCGCTGAGCTCGTCTTTCTTGTCCGAATTTGCCTGAGTAAAAGGATAATTGGATTTCATCGGGGGAAGGCCTCCAGTTTCATATGATCAACTTCATTAGAACACCCCCTGGCTTCCGCGAGGAGCAAAAATTTTGCTGGGCTCAATCGAAAAAGCCACTGCATCGAAAATCAGCCGCAGTCGCCGCTAGAATCAGGCCGGGTATCCCACCCCGACTCTCGGCGGATCAGTCCATGACTTTAGAGAATTCCGAAGGACGCCACCATGAAATACCGCAAGCTCGGACGTACTGGTTTTGAAGTCAGCGACATCGGCTATGGACTCTGGGGGATGAGCGGCTGGACCGGCTCAAGCGACCAGGAATCGCTGGCGTCGCTGCAACTTTCCGTCGACCTTGGTTGCAATTTCTTCGACACGGCCTGGGCCTATGGCGAGGGCAAGAGCGACGGGCTGCTGGGCGAGATCATGCAGCGCAATTTGCCAAGCATCCCAGCGCGCAGCCCAGGCAAATGGCTCTATGCCGCGTCGAAAATTCCGCCTGCCAATGACCGCTGGCCGGCCCTGCCCGAATACAAGTATCACGACGTTTTCCCGCCGCAGCACGTGTTCAAGTACGCCGACCTCATTCGCAAGCAGCTGCGCGTTGACTGCATCGATCTGCTGCAGTTTCACGTCTGGGACGACAGCTGGACCGGCGAACCGGATTTTCGTTCCACCGTCGAAAAGCTCAAACGCGATAGCTGGATTCGCCACTTCGGCCTGAGCATCAACCGCTGGGAGCCGGAAAACGGCATCAAAGCGTTGCGCACAGGCCTCGTGGACGTGGTGCAGGTGATTTACAACATCTTCGACCAGTCACCTGAAGACAAACTTTTCGCCGTCTGCCAGGAACTCAACATCGGCGTAATTGCGCGCGTGCCGTTCGACGAAGGCAGCCTGGGCGGCAAAATGACGCTCGAAACCCGCTTCCCCAAAGATGACTGGCGCTCAGGATATTTCGGCCCGGAAAATCTGGCCAACACGGTCCGGCGCGTCGACAAGTTGAAAGAAATTTTGCCTGCAGGCATGACGCTGCCCGAGATGGCGCTGCGCTTCATTCTTTCGCACCCGGCAGTCAGCACCACGATCGCCGGCATGCGGAAGGCCGAACACGTGCGGCAGAACATCGCCGCCAGTGATGCCAGCCCGCTCGATAAATCGTTGCTCTCGGAACTCAAGAGGCACCGCTGGGAGCGCAAACCGGCGCACTGGTCGGATTGAACCCCGACATTGACCAGCGTTCCCCTACGAGCGCTGGTAGTAGCCAGGCGCTCTCGTTACCCTCGTGGGTTGGCACTGACGACATTCCTGCGGGGCTCCAAATGAAGCGTGTTTTTCAGCCACTGGTTTTCGCCATTCTTTCCCTTTTCCTCGTTCTGCTTCCTTTGTATGCGCAAAACCCGCGCGGATCTCTGCGCGGCACTGTGCAGGATGCGACCGGCGCTCGCGTCTCCAACGCTCGCGTCATGGTGCGGTCGGCCGACTCGTCCATTCAGCGCGAAACGGTCAGCGAAGACCGAGGCGAATTCCGCCTCGAAGATCTGCTTCCCGGCGCCTACCATGTCGCGGTGTCGGCGCCCGGGTTCGCGCGAGCCGAGGCGGATGTCGACGTTGCAGTCAGCACGGTTCGTGACATTACCGTTACCTTGAAATTGGCGCCGGCGGCGACTGAAACGGTACAGGTGCAGGGAAGCTCTTCCTCAATTACCACCGAAACGATTGACATCTCGAGCGCGGTGCGCGGAGGGGTCGTCGGCACCGAGGATTTGCAAACTCTGCCCCTGCCCGCCAGAAGCTTCGCCAATATCGCGTATCTCGTGGCCGGAACGGAGCCCGTTGAACCTTCCGATCCCACCAAGGCGCGCATCACCGCGGTTTCCACTGGCGGGAGCTCCGGCTTGAACAACGAACTGTCCGTAGACGGCGCAGAGAATTCCGACGACTGGATCGGCGGCTTCCTGCAGAACTTTTCGCCCGATGCCATTCAGGAATTTGCCGTGCGCACTTCGAACGAAGACGCCGACACGGGATGGACCACCGCCGGCTCCGTCGTCATTACGACCAAACGCGGATCGAACGACTGGCACGGCAGCGGCGCCTTCTACGACCGCCAGGCTGCTCTCAACGCGCGCTTCCCCATCGAAAATCCGGCGCAAACCTGCACCAACGGAGTTTGCGTCAATAATCCCAAGCAGCCGTTCTCGCGGCAGAATTATGTCAGCACCGTCGGCGGTCCCGTCGCAAAAAACAAGGTTTGGGTTTTTACTTCGTTTGAGGGCGTCCACGAAAACGCGAGCATTGCCTACAGTCCGGCCAGCATCACGCAGTTCGATGCCCTGGCACAGTTAGCCTCTGACGGATTGATTGCCGGGGTGCCTTCGATTGCCGTTCCTCCCAACGTCCCGATTCCGTTTCGCGATTACCTCGGTTCGGTGCGTTTTGACTGGGCACAGTCGACGAAGTCGAACTGGTTCTTGCGCACTTCCGAAGACAGCTACACCACGCACAACGCTCTGGTGGAGCAGGGCACGCTGCCCTCGACTGGGCTGCTCACCCACAACAATTACTGGAACGTTGCTCTCAGCAATACCTACGCTTTCAATGCAAGCTGGCTGGGCAATCTCGTGATCGATGCCAGCCTGCTGCATCTTACGCAGACGCGAAATTCCGATTATGGATTCGCGCTGGCTTTTCCTTTCAGTTCTACGGCGCTCACGATTTCCGGCTTCGAGACATTCGGTGACAATCAATTCGCGACTCCCATCACGCTTTTCCCCGACCTGCGCAATCAGGACAAATACCAGTTCCGCTACGACGTCACCCACACGATGGGCACGCATGCGCTCAAGTTCGGGGTCGATTTCATTCACGAGCCGGTGCTGAGTGGAGCGTTTGCATCCACGGCAGAGACGCTCATTAAGTATGTAAACGACCCGCCATTTTATGTGCAGGACCCCGCCGATTTTTATTTCAGCCTGATGTGTGCCGCCGGACCTGTGGGTCCGGACGGCTCAACTTGCAACTACACTCCCGCCGGCGACGGCAGCTTTTCGCAGAATGTCCAGCGGCTTGGAGTCTACGCCGAGGATTCCTGGCGCCTGTCGCACCAGGTGACGGTCAATTACGGCCTGCGCTATCAGACGACCTGGGGACTCTTCACCGGTTCAGGCCGCAGCGAGGCCGATAACCCGGCGTACCTGACGCTGCAGGCTTTGGATATTTCTCTTGTGCCGAGCGTGCCGCAGGATTACCGCAAGCAAATCGCGCCTCGCCTCGGCGTCGCTTATTCTCCCGGCGACAGCGGGAAGACGGTGATCCGCGCCGGTTTCGGCCTGTTCTTCGACGATCTCGCGCAGAATGGATGGGCGACCGCATTTCAAGGAGTGAACAACACCAACTACGCCACCGGGCCGTGCACCTACAGCGCCGGGGCGCTCAGCGGACCCGGCTGCCTGCCCGCCGGCGTCACCGGCAATCTGGTCGGCTCCCCATATAAAACACCTTATGCCATTCACACGACCGGAGGTGTGCAGCACGCGTTCAACCAACATTGGCTGATGAGTGCCGATTACGTGCACGAGCAGGGCAATCACGGATACCGCGGGTTCCCTTATAACTCCACCAACGCATTCCTCCAGCCGACTCCGGAACAGGCCCTGATGCCGAACGTCAACGTATTCGAATCCGACAATCGTTCCAGCTACAACGCACTGCTACTGCACTTGCAGGGCAACATGCGCCGCTTTGATCTGGTGGCGAACTACAACTTCTCGAAGGCGCAGACGTGGGGATGCCTGCTGGGAGAACTGTTCGACTATGTCGATGGCGTCTGTCCAAACCAGCCGAACACGCCGAATGCGGGACTACTGAATGCTTTCGGGCAAGGCGATTATGGACCGTCCGGTGAAGATGTGCGTCATCGCTTCGTGCTGGCCGGCACGCTGCACCTTCCCGGCGGTTTCGAACTGAGCACCATCAATCAGTTCGAGAGCGCCCGCCCCATCACGATCACGAACGCCAACAATACCGACCGCATTTACGCTCAGATCAACGGCGTGACGCAGTACACCGGCCTCGACATATTCCGCGGTACGCCGTACATCCAGTCGGACCTGCGCGTGACCCGTCCTTTCAGAATCAACGAGCGCTGGCACGTCGATCCGTTCATCGAATTCTTCAACCTGTTCAACCGCAACAATCCCGGCGCGAACTACGCCGTCAATGTAGTGCAGCTCCCAATTCCGCAGACGCAGATGCAGCCGGTGACGACGGGCAGCGAGGCGGGCGAAACCATCGTCAGCACTATTTGCCTGGGCCCAAATGCAAGCCCCAATACTTGCACGCAAGCGGCTTCCGTTCCGCTTACCAGCCTGAAGCAGCTCCAAATCCCCGAAGGCGCGCTGGGGGATTTCTTCGGACCCGGGACTACGGTGGGAATTCCATTCGCCGCGCAGATCGGCGTGCGCGTTACGTTCTAGAGATTTCTCGGAGTGGGAACGGCATGTAGGGACAGCCGCTGCTTTTGAGCCTGCCCTGAGCAAGCGAAGCGTGTCGAAGGGGCTGTCCGGTCGAGCGCAGCTCGACGGCGCTTCTACCTGACCAGCCACTCCGTCGCTGTGTGCATATGCACGAGCAGATGGCTGTAGGTCAGCGCAAACATGGCGACAGTGGCCGCCGCGGCCGCAAGTCCACAGCCCAGTCCGTACCAGCTTGAAGATTTCTCCGCCAGCGAGCGTCCCTCGCTCCAAGCCAGCAGCCGCTTCACGCGGGCGTGTACAGCGGAAGCAGGCCCGTGCATCAGGGCGGCGGTCAGATCCATCGGCGCCTGTTCCGGAACCAGCCGCGACAGCTTGATCAGCGCGGCCGCGAGATCGAGCGCGTCGCGGGTTGTTTTGACAGCCGAGTCATCCGCGGCCATTTCAGTGGTTTCGAGCCAGGCTGTATCCAGCCCGCGCATGCCCGGAAAGGCGACGAATCTCAGGAGCAGCTTCTTCAGATTATCCGCACGGCGGACGTGAGCCAGTTCATGATTCAGCGCGACCTGCAATTCGCCGCCGGTCAGTTGCAGCTCCGCCGCGCCAGAAAGCAGGATCCTGGGACGAACAATTCCCGTCGCAGTCATCGCCGGAAATGTCTGCGAGATCCTCAGCACGGGAACTGAGCATGCCGATTTGCCGGTCCATGTTCCTCGCATCCATGCTCCGCGAGTCCATTGACCGATCGCGCGCGAAGCTCTGCGCAATGCGGTTGCCGCGTTGATGACTCCAACCGCGCCAACAATCACACCACACGCGCCCAGCACCAGCGAAACAGCGCCCACTGGCTCGTCAATGGCCCGCGGTTCCAGCAGAAGAAACGAGGGCACGGTAAAAGCGGCCGTCACCAACGCGGCTGTCACGAACGGAAACATGCGGAGGGCGAACAGAAAATCCGCGCGACGGCGGACAGAAAGCCGCTGCGCCCGCACCCATACACGGCGCCAGCCGCCGGCAACGGCCAGCGACATGACGCAGTAGACGATCAGGAACACGGAAAACGAAACGGCGATGCCACGTGCGGCAAACATTCCTGAGCCTTGTCCTATCTACTGGTATTCTTTACTGTTCTTCTTTGCTGTTCTTGTTCTTCCCAGTTTTCTGCCCGGCGCCGGAACGCAACTCCCGCCGTTTGCTCTCGACCAGCCGGCTTAGGTCATCGAGCAACTGGGAGTCGTGCTCCGACACAATCTCCACTAGATACGAAAGCGGCAGCGACGACGCTGGACTCGCGTCCAGCATTTGCCGGAACGCCTCTTCCGCCGCTTGGCGGTGCATTTCTTCGCGCGTAAGTCTCGGGGTATAGCGGAACGCGCGCCCTTCCGCCTGCCGCGACAGCAGGTTCTTCTTGTAAAGGCGGTCGAGCGTGGTCATCAGCGTGGTGTAGGCGAGATTCATGTCGCCGCTTTCCGTCAGTTCGCGGACCGTCGCGCTGCCGCGTTCCCACACGGTCTCGAGCACGCGCTGCTCCAGCGGGCCAAGCCGTCCGAGCGCCAGGCGAAATTGAAAGAAGCGACTCATGCGCAAGAACTGGATTGTATCGCAGGCCGAAAAGACGTGCCACCAGCATGAGACCTGGCGACCCCGACCTCCAGCACAGTGGCAACTGATTTGGCGACCCCGGAGGGAGTCGAACCCCCAACCCTCAGTTCCGAAGACTGATGCTCTATCCAGTTGAGCTACGGGGCCGCGCGCCGACCAAGCGCTACTCCAACTCTGCTGATTTTACACTTACGATTTCCTCGCAGCATCAAGTATGCTGACGGCCAACAGCCATGAGGAAATCAGCGTGAGTGCCGCGGTCACCGCTGTGACAAAGATGTACTCCCAAACTGCCTCGCGCGGTCGCTCCGCGCGGAAGTCCTCACGCCGCGATACCGCTTTCCAGGCCCTCGGCCGCCACCCTGAGTGGTGGACGGGCCTCGCGCTCTCCACACTCTCCGGATTCCTCTGGTTCCTCGGCTGTACGCCGTTCGATCTGTCCTTTTTGTCGTGGTTCGCAATGGTGCCGTTACTTTGCGTGCTGGATCGCGCCGCGACACGCAAGGCAGCGTCACTGCTCGCCTGGTGGACGGGCACGGTGGCGATTGGCGGCGGGTACTACTGGATGATCGAACTGCTGGGGCGTTTTGCCAATCTGTCGCTGCCCCTGGCCCTGTTCTTGTATCTGGTGTTCTCCGCTTACCAGGGGAGCGTGTTCCTTTTGTTCGGCTGGATCGTGCGCTCCATTCGCCGCCGCACGCCTCTGCCCATGATCTTGCTGGCGCCGCTTGCCGGGGCGACGGCCGAACTGGTCGTCCCTCTGGTATTTCCTTCCCATATGGCGATCGTCCAGGCATGGCACCCGTTGCTTCTTCAAATCGCCGACCTGACTGGCCCGATCGGCGTGAGCGCATTGCTGCTCGTGGTCAACGGAGCGATCTACGACGTGCTGCTGCAATTCCGGAAGAAGCAACGGGAGCGGTGGAAGCTGCTGGCCCCGGCAGTCGCGGCATTTGCGCTCGTCGCCGCTGCGCTCACTTATGGACATTTCCGGATGCAGCATTTCGACGCGCTGTCAGCGGCCGCGCCCAAGCTGATGGTCGGCGTGGTTCAGCCCAATGTTCCCTACAACGAGAAGGGTCTTGAGCATCCGGAGAAGGCCCCCGGGCAACTCAAGGATCTGCAGGACCAATCCCGCGATCTGGAAAAATCCGGCGCACAGCTGATCGTATGGAGCGAAACCGCTTATCCCTATTCGCTTACTCGCGACTTTCACGCCGATTTCCCTGAGTCCGATGGCCGCCGAATGCTCCGCGGCTTCACCACTCCGACCGTGGTCGGAGCGCTTACTCGCGGCGATTCCACGCTGTACAACTCCGCATTCCTCATCGGGCGCGACGGACAAGGGACAGGGCGCTACGACAAGATGCGGCTGCTCGCGTTTGGCGAGACCATCCCCGGCGTCGAGCATTTCCCCTGGCTCCGCGGCATGGTTCCCGAGGGATTCGGCAACTTCACGCCCGGCAAAGACGTGACCGTTCTTCCGCTGCAAGCCGGCGACGGTCCTTCCTGGCGCGTGGGGGCCATCATCTGTTACGAAGATATTCTTCCTGGCTTTCTGCGCCGCATGGGTGCACTGCATCCGCATCTTTATGTGAACCTGACAAACGATAGCTGGTATGGCGCGCGCGCCGAACCGTATCAGCACCTGGCCCTGGCCGTCTTCGGCAGCATCGAGCAGCGCACGGGCATGGTGCGGGCGGTGAATTCAGGCATCTCCGCTTTCATCGACGCGAACGGAAGACTTGTCCAGCAGACCGAGCCAATTGACCCGGCGGTTACTCCGCGGCCCGCTGAGTCAAGTCTTGCGGCGGTACCGATGCTGGAAGCCGGCCACACTGTCTATGCAAAGGTGGGCGAGTTGTTTGCCCGGTTGTGCGGCCTGTGCACGGTCGTTCTTCTTCTGCGGGCTATTTACACGCGCTATCCGGCGTCGCCGTACGACTGAGGGGATTTGGAAAGCCGTCGAGCTCCGCTCGACCGGACAGCCGAGCGCGGCTGCCCCTACATGAACAACTTGGGGTGGGAGACGGGAATCGAACCCGCAACCGTCGGAGCCACAGTCCGATGCTCTGCCAGTTGAGCTACTCCCACCGCAGACTTTCGATTATAGCAACTCCGCGCACGTTAGAGCCGCAGCCAGCCATAGCGGAGAGCGATCTGAAGGATCAGCACGACGCCACAAATCGCCATCAGCCCGAGAATCACCTTGCGCGCGACACGCAGGCGTCCGAGCTTTTCCGGAAGAAGAGAAGGTTTCATCGCGTCCAGCACAACCAGCCCGATGTACAAATCGAGGATGGCGAAGGCAGTCCACCACACGGCCTGATCCTAGCGGAAGGGGATGCAGAAGGAAAGCGGGGTAAGAAAGGAAGTTCTATTTCCGAGCGCGACTTCTATAGGCGCCCTACGCCCACGTATTCAAATCCCAGGGCGCGCAAGCGGCCGGAATCCAGCAGATTCTTCGTATCCACAATTACGGGAGTCTTGAGCAGGTGCTTGATGCGGTCGAAGTCGAGCGCGCGGAATTCCGGCCAACCCGTGCCCACCACCAGCGCGTCTGAGCCTTCGGCCGCGGCATAAGCGGAATCGCAGTACCGTACCGATCCATTCAAACGCGCTTTGGCCTCCGGAATCGCCACCGGATCATAGGCCCGCACATGCGCGCCCTTTGAAACCAGCGTCTCGGCCAGCCGGATCGACGACGATCCCGCAACAGAATTCGTGTTCGGCTTGAACGAGAGGCCGAGAATGCCGACTTCCTTGTTCTCGACCGAGTTCAGCGCATGCGCAATCTTTTCCACCAGTCGATCAGCCAGCGTGTGGTTGACGTCGCGCGCGGCGCTCAGCACTTTTAGCGACACGCCATGAGACTGCGCCAGATCCACCAGCGAATCCATGTCCGACTCGGCGAATACGCCGCCCATGCCGGCTCCCGGCTGCAGGCAACGCGGAGCGATTTTCTTGTCCAGGCCGAGCGCCAGAGCCAGGTTCACAGCATCGGCATTCACCTGCTCGCACAACGCTGCCACTTCGTTGATGAATGAGATCTTCGTGGCTACGAACGCTGTCGCCGCCTCCCGCACCAGTTCCGCCGTGGCCTGATTCGTCACGATCACGGGCACGCCGCGCATGACCAGCGGATGAAAAATCTGCTTCAGAACCTGCACTGCCTCGTTTGAAGTCGATCCCAGAATCAGACGGTCCGGCCAGTTGAAATCCTCGACCGCGCAGCCATCGGTAAAAAACATGGGCTGCGACACGATCGTGGCCTGCAGGCCGATATCTTTCACGCTTTTTTCCAGCGCATTCGCCGTGCCCACGGGCACGGGAGTCACAACGGTCAGAATCGGAGGCCTGGGCGCGAGCCGCGCAATGCGGAGGGCCACATCGTTCAAATGCTCCGCCTTGTCTTCGGCGAGGAAGATCACCTGGGTCTTGCGGGCAAACGATTCAATGTCGGTTGAGTAGGCCAGCCGTCCGGCGCGCACGTTCCGCCGGATGATTTCTTTCAGATTCTTCTCGAAGAAGGGAATATTGCCCTGCGCCATCTCGACCATGCGCGACCGGTCGGGATGGCAGCACGATACGGGAGTGCCGAAGTCCGCCAGGCAAGCCGAAATCACTGTTCCCAGATACCCTGAACCGTAAACTCCGATCTGCATGTGCTCTCCCGATCTGCCCGAAAGCCGCGTCCCTGGGGGTGTTTGGCGCGGATTGCCGGAGGCTTGCCCTTCTCTTTATCTACTGCCACGGCGCGGGCTTTTCAACGCACGGGAGGGAAATGTACCTAGGGCCAATCACGGTCAGCAGCGGTAACGTGGTTTTGGATTACGGAAGAATGTAGCGGACAAAAAGCCCAAATGGGATATGACTAGCGCGAAACCAGGCTGCGTCCCAATGGGATCGGGGCCAGATCGATCCAGCAGTTCTGGGCGTCTTCGCGCACAAAAGTCAGCCTTTCCAGCAGGATGCGCCGGCTCCCGGAGTACTTGCTCCAGCGCTCGCTAGCGATCCGGAAGGCGTTTTGCGCCGCATCCTCCCTGGTCATTTTTACGATGGTCAGGTGTGGGATATATGGCCACTCCTCATGAAAGGGCAGAGCTTCCGTATTCAGACGGCTGTGCAGCTGGCACATGCGCGAGGCCGCCCCATCCACCCGGATGTACACCGTCGGGGTAACTGGCACGAAAGTTTCCACCCCGCCCAGGTTCACCTCGAACGGGTCCTCTTCGCCGCAGATTCGCTCCAACGCCTGCAACGCCGCGCTTTCGGTTCCTTGTAACGGGCGGGGGGGCAGGATGGTCAGGTGCGCCGCCAGGTGGGGCAGGTCGGGATGCAATTCGCGCCGGAGGTTTTCCACAAACTCCCCTGCCGGACTCTTCACATAAGCCACCAGCGCGTAACGCTGTGTCTGCATAACTGATGCAAAATTATACGCCCCGTTCAAGTCCAGGGCATCAAACAGTCCACGGAGATTGGTCGATCTCAAGCTTTCTCCGTTTAAAGTCTGTCGGCAGGGAATAAATTTCGGCCGCGAATGATTATTAAAGACGCCGGAATCCTAGCGCGGAACTCACTCTCCTTCTGCCGCCACTCCGCGTGCCAGAATGACCGCGCGAAGCCCTCGTTTATAATCAATTCGTCGGGGCGTAGCGCAGCCTGGTAGCGCACCTGCCTTGGGCGCAGGGGGTCCGCGGTTCAAATCCGCGCGCCCCGACCATCTATTCCTAAGCAGCTCATTGCATTGGTTCCATACTCTCGAATGTGGTCCATGGTGGTCGCATAAATCGTCTGAGCCATAACGACAAATTTCGTCATCTTGCGGACCTTTTCATAAAGCATTCATGCTTATGTTGCGTTCCCTTAACAATTGGCGATTATCATATTAGGTCTTTCCGTTAAATCGTTAAAAGGGGCTAGGTTATGGAAGCAGATGGAAGTCCCCGCAGTCTGCCTTCGGTTCTCCAATTTCTCAGTCAACGACTCCTGAGAGTGTGGATGGTCAATCGTCTGGCGACCGTCCGCTTGGCGAGCGTCCGCTTAGCGATCTGTGGCCTTTTGGTCGTGGTGGCGAGTTGCCTAATGCTGAGCGCCCAGAACGTGGTGCTGACTGGAGCGCTCAGCGGACGGGCCACCGACCAGAGCGGAGCGGCGGTGCCCGGAGCAACCGTGGTTGTGCGGAATCTGGGGACCGGGGTGGAACAATCGGCTGAGACAAACCACGCGGGGCTCTACCGCTTTCCCGCCCTCGTGCCGGGGTCATATTCCGTTACCGCAAATCTCAAAGGGTTTCGCGAGGTCGAGGCCCTGGTGCGGGTGCAGGTCGGGAACACCACATCGCAGGACATTAAGTTGCAGGTGGGAGCCAGCGCAGAGGTAGTAAGAGTAGCCGGGACGACACCTCTGCTGCGGCCCGAGGAGTCCTCGGCCAGCACAGTGCTGGAACGTTCATTTACCGAAGAATTGCCGCTGAATGGACGGAAATATACCGATTTTGTGACGCTGACTCCGAATACCAGCTACGACGGCGACACCGGCCTGGTGAGCTTTGGCGGACAACAGGGCGGTGAAGACTCGGGGTACGCAAATGGCAATGGTTCCACGGCCTTCACCGTCGACGGAAGCAATGCCACCAACAATTACTTCTCAGACATTCTGGGCCGCTACCGCATCCCATACCTCTATGGCGAGGACTCGATTCAGGAATTTCAAGTCTCGGTGAGCCCGTACTCGGCGGTCTATGGCGGCGGAGCGGGTTTCGTCAACGCCGTGACCCGGTCGGGAAGCAACACGTTCCATGGCAGTGCGTTCTATTACAACCGCAACTCCGCGTTTGAGGCCAACGACGCTCTCGACATAGCTGCCGGAAACCCCAAACCGCAAGATGATTTGCAGCAATTCGGCGCCGCGGTAGGCGGTCCCATCTTGCGCAACCGTTTATGGTTCTTTGCGGATTATGAACAACAGCTTGAGAACAATCCGATCTCCGTCATCAACCCGGATTTAACGAATTCACCAGCCTTTCTGATTGCTAATTTTTTCCCGACGCTAACAACCCCGCCGCCGCTACCTCCGCCGAGTGGGCCGTTGCCCATACCGGGGAGCGACACCGATGCGGATGTTCTGGCGAACCCGACCCTTCCGGCGTACTTGCAGCAGGTGTCGAACGTCGTCAATGCGCTGAATTCTAATCTCGGGACCCACGCCAGAAAGCGCAATGATTGGGTAATTACGCCTCGTCTGGATTATCAACCGACTTCTCGCGACGGTCTTTTCCTCAGCTTCAACTACAACCGGTTCGATTCGCCCGGAGGCGTCATCACCGACCCCACAGTCGGCAATTATGGCATCCAAACGCTCGCCAACGCCTATGTCCATGACTTCCAGACCAGTTTGGGATGGACTCACGCCTTCTCCTCCCGACTGCTGAACGAATTCCACGCGAGCACCGCACAAGACAACGAAATCGCCATCCCCACCGGATTGGCTCCGAACACGCCCACGATCATATTGGATAGTCCCGCCGCTTTTATCCTCGGCAACAATGCCTTTTCTATCGGGAGAGTTTTTGAAAGACAGTACTCCTTCTCCGACCGCGTCGACTTCGTGGCCGGCAAGCACACCTTGCAATTCGGCTTCGACTTTAACTACGCCTGGGATGCGGATACCAACGATGGAGGCGCGGACCCGAATGAGGCAGTCGAGTTCGGCTCGCCCCTCGGCAGTTATGAATTTTCGAATCTCGAGGATTTTGCGCTTGGTGAATACACCACCTTTTCGCAGGCTTCGGGCAAACCCACTTTTTCTTTTGGCGTGCCTTACTACGGATTCTACGCGCAGGATACTTTCCGGGCTTTGCCCAAGTTGACGCTGGAGATGGGCTTGCGCGAGGATTTTCAGGTTTATCCGCAGCCTGCGGAAAATTCGCTCTTCCCACTCACCGGCCAGTATCCCAACCAGTTTCGCCGCATTGCGCCACGCCTCGGATTTGCCTGGCAGCCCGCCTCGAAGACGGTTGTGCGCGGAGGATTCGGCGATTTCTATACCAACATGAACGGGCTGAACTACCGCAACGCGGTGATCTCGAATGGACTCGCGTCCCAGCAGTCCGAGGTAAATGCGAGTTACAGCTCGGGCCCGCCGAACCAGGCGGTGCCGGCATTTCCAAGTATTCTCCCTGAGAATTCCCCTCTCTTCGCGGCTTCCCCGGACATATCGTTCATATCGCCCCAGTTCCGTGTGCCTTATATTTTGCAGGCGAGTCTGCAGATTGAGCGCGAGATTGGTGAGAACACAACTCTAACCATCGGCACCATGTGGGATCACGGCGTGCACATTCTTTCGGGCAGCGCCTACGACTTGAACCTCAATCCGGCGTGGGTGCAAGTCACGCCAACGATGAACACGCAATATATCGTGTGCCCGCCCAACACGCAGACGCTGCCTTGTAACGGCCCGACCATCACGCTGCCTAACATGGACAACAATCTGCTCGCGAACCTGGAAGCCACTTATCCGTACACTAATTCCAATTTCGGCGAGATCAACGAACTCATCAGCCCGGCGCAAAACCATTACAACTCTTTCTTCGTGCAAGTGCAGCACCGCATGTCGCACGGTCTCTCGTTGCAAAGTTCCTACACCTTTGCCAAGAGCATCATGCTCGATGGCATGGACTTCAACAATCAATTCGACTTCAGCAATACGCACGCTCCATCATTGCTCGACCAGCGACATCGGGTCACTTTTGCTGCCGTTTACCAGCCGCAACTGGAAAGCCTGACCAGCTCCGGCGCTGGACGCGCCCTGCTTTCTCACTGGCGTCTCAGCAGCGTTATGGAGTTCTCTTCCGGTCGTCCTTACGCTGCCTTGTTAAGCACTGCCTGTACCAGTTCAAGCCTGGCTCCCGGCAATCCTTCAATTGCGATCAGCAGCATTCCATGCAACGGTGCCGATGGGAACCTGAACGACACTGCCTACAACCAGGACACTGCCAACACTGCCGGGGGCATCAACGGCGCGGGCCCTACGCCGGGCATCGGCCTTAACTCTTTTTACGGCCCGTGGCTCGAGAGAATCGACGTTGGCTTGGCACGCAGCATCCACATCAGCGAAGGGAAGGAACTCCAATTTCAAGCGGAGGCCTTCAATCTATTCAACCATGCCAATTACTACGTGCAGAATGGCGACGGTATCAACCAACTGCAATACAACCCCTACGGCGCGCAGTGCGGCGACGGCATGTCGAGCAGCCAGAGCTGCTATCTAGTACCCAACTCGGGCCCGGGCAACTTCGGGGCACTGCAGGAAATCAGCCCCAACGGTAAGCCCCGAGCCTTGCAGTTTTCTGCCAGATTCACTTTCTAGGCTGGCGAGTCAGTCAAATTAAAAACCTAAAATTAAGAACTGAGGCAGAACCTCCATCGCCTGAACGAGTCTACCAACCGAACGAAAGAACCAGAACTGCATATGAGAATTCTGGTCATCGAAGATGAAACCAAGACTGCCAAGTTCTTGAAGAAGGGACTCGGGGAAGCGGGCTTTGTTGTCGATGTAGCGGGAGACGGTTTGGAGGGGCTGCATCTGGCCCAGGAAGTGGACTTCGATCTGATCGTTCTGGACGTGATGATTCCGAGTCTGGATGGCTGGCAGGTTCTCACGCGGTTGCGACATGCGGGGAGGCAGACGCCGGTGCTGTTGCTCACGGCCCGCGACGCCGTCCACGAGCGTGTACGGGGCTTTGAGCTGGGTGCCGATGACTATGTGGTGAAGCCATTTGCCTTTTCCGAGTTGCTCGCACGCGCGCGTTCTCTGCTGCGCCGGCCGCCGTCCCGTGCGCAGGAAACCATCCGCATGGCCGACCTGGAGATCGATCTATTGCGCCAGCGCGTCACACGTGCCGGCCAACGTCTGGAATTGACGTCCAAGGAGTTCCTTCTCTTATCGCTACTGGCGCGACGCGCAGGCGAGGTGTTATCCCGCACTCTGATCGCCGAAGCCGTCTGGGACATGAATTTCGATAGCGACACTAACGTCGTGGACGTTAACGTGCGCCGACTGCGCAGCAAAGTGGACGACCCCTTCCCGTCCAAACTGATCCGGACCGTTCGAGGCGCGGGCTATGTCCTGGAATCCGGCTATTAGCATCGCGCCGGTCACGCGGCTCTGGAGGACTTTGGCCTTCCGGTTAACGGCTGGGTACGCGCTTGCAGGCTTGTTTTTGGTCTTCTGCGCCACGGCCAGTCTTTACTTGGTGCTGCTCACGGAACTAGAGAGAAGCACAGATCTGTTCTTGGCCGACAAGCTGCACGTGCTGCGCACCATGCTTCGGGAGCGCCCCAACGATTGGGATGCCCTGCGAGAGGAAGTTGAGCTTGAATCAGCCGCGCGGCGATACGAACACTTTTACATTCGCCTGCTGGATGAAGGAAACACTCCGCTATTAACGACGCCCGGTATGGCGGAGCAATTGGACCTCACGGACTTCGCCAGCCAAATCCAAAGCCACCCCGGCCGCACCACACCGATGATGGGAAGGAACGGGCAACCCTTTCGCGTCACCAGCGCGGCGGCGCCGGTCGGCTCTCCGCCCACTCACACCGACACCATTCAGATCGCCATCGACGTCTCGCAGCAGGAAGAATTACTGGCACGCTTTCGCCGCCGGGCTTTAGCTATCCTGCTGGGAGCGTTCGCTGTCCTTCCACTGATCGGCTATTGGATCGCACGTCACGGCATTCGCCCCGTGGAAGCAATCGCGGCCACCGCGGGTCAAATCAGTTCGACGAACCTGCGCGAACGTATCCACCCGGAAGGATATCCGTTCGAGCTGGCATCCCTGGCCGGTACCTTCAACAAAATGCTGGACCGTCTGGAAGAGTCCTTTGAGAGGATTTCCAGATTCTCCGCCGATATCGCGCACGACCTACGGACTCCCGTGAATAACATCCGCGGCGAAGCCGAAGTGGCCCTGGCCAGCGCGCGAACCATCGATGAATACCGCGAAATCGTCGGGTCGTGCCTGGAAGAAGCCGTCCGTCTGTCGAACCTCATCGGCGACCTCTTGTTCCTGGCTCGCGCGGACAGCCCATTGACCCATTTGCATCGGGAACGGGTGAATGTAGCCGAATTGCTGGGAGGCGTGCGGGAATACTACGAGGTTTCGGCCGCCGATGGCGGCATCTCTCTCACGACTGCGCTGGCCTCCGAACCGGTGATGGCCGAACTAGACCGCACGCTGATGCAGCGAGCAGTGGGCAACCTGGTCGCGAACGCTGTCACGCACACGCCACCGGGCGGATCGGTGGTGCTGGCCGGCAGCGCAGAAGGCGCCACAGTCCGCATCGAAGTCATCGATACAGGCGTCGGAATCCCGCCGGAAGCGCTGCCGAAGGTATTCGATCGTTTCTTCCGTGTAGATACGTCTCGTTCCCAGGCCTCGGGCAACACGGGACTGGGGCTGGCGATTGTCCAGAGCATCATGCTTCTTCACGGCGGCAAGGCGGAGATTGCCAGCCAACCGGGACAGGGCACGCGGGTCACGCTGCGGGTGCCCGTTTCTGCCACAAGTTCAAGGTGACGAAGATGACGAAAACGTAATCTCGGCGTAATGCTGGCGTCTGCTCGCCTCGCTAAGCTGATGGCGCTGATGCAGCTCACGGCTGCACACTCTACTGAAAACTTAGGAGCGAGAGTATGAAAAGATCAAAGAAGTCCCTAGGCATGCTTCTGGGGCTAGCGGCGATCGCTTTCGGCCTGCTGGTGGTGGGGTTGAGCGTTTCGGCGCTCGGACAGTCCGTACAGTTCCCAACCTACTCACCCGGCGAAAACACGAATGCAACTACCGGCCCGACCTACTCGGCACCCTTATCGAACCCGTGGGTCGTCAGCGACGGCACAATTCTCACCCCGGCCGGCACGCAGGTCTACCTCGGCATCAAGACCCGCGCGAAGGCCATCGCGCTAAACCCGAACACCGCCACGCACACCGCAGCCGTCCTTCAAATGGAAGCCCCACAGGCCGTTACAATTTTCGACACCCAGACTGGTGCTGTCCTGCAGAACTACAGCTCGGCCGGGAGCACGGATTCTGACGGCAGCCAGAACGGAATTGCCTATACGCCGGATGGCCTACACCTGGTGTTCAGCCAGGACGGCTACAACACCGCTTACTTCGGCGGCAATGCTTACGTTACCATCGCCAACGTCAATCCGACGACAGGTTTGCTCACAGACGACGTGCAAGTGCCCGTTCCGATCGACGTCAACAGCGTGATCCCGCAAAACGTTCTGGGAGGATGGGGCCTTCTGAACAACGTCACTTGCTTCCCGAACAGCCCCGGCGGGACGACCGGCAGCTTTGATATCCCGTGCGGCTACACAGTCTCGATGTTCTCGGATTCGACATTCACTTCCTATCCCGTGGGCATCGCGATCTCACCGAATGGCACGACTGCTTACGCAGTGCTGAACACCAACGACACGCTGACCAGCATCAACATCGCGAGCCCAGCAGAGGGCCCGGAGATCCGCGTCGGTAACGTCCCGCACAGCGTCGTGATCTCGCCCAACGGCACAACCGCCTACGTCTCCAACGAGGCTGGCCGGATTGCGACCGCGAGCGATTTCCAGGAATACTCGAACGGCACCCCGGTCGTCGCCAGCAATCCTACTGGCGCCACGGCCACGGGCACCGTTTCCGCGATCAACTTGGCCACATCCGCCGTTACCAGCATCAATGTCGGTTCGCACCCGACGGGGATGGCCTTCTGGGGCAACTATCTGCTGGTTGCCAACGCCTATAGTGACACCATCTCGGTGATCAATACGACCAACAACACGGTGGCGTGGACGATCCCCCTCGGGCTGCCCGGCATTGGTGTCGGACCGAACTCGATCGCCGTGGACCCCGTCCACAACATTGCCTACGTTGCGCTCTACAATGCCAATTCGGTTGCCGTAGTTGACCTCCCAATCGGCCTGACCGTCGGCTTGATCCCGGTCGGCTATGCGCCGAGCTCGGTTGTGTTTGACGCGGCGGATGGCGAGCTGTTGGTTGCTAACGACAAAGGCATCGGCACTACGGGGTTCGGACCTGTTGGACCGCTGGGCACCAACACCTTTGAAAATTCGTACGCCAAGGAATTCGGCGTGTACGGCTTCGAAACCCACCAGGATCTTGGCACTGTCAGCATCGTTCCCATTCCGAACTTTGCGACGCTGTTCGGAATGACCGCGCAGGTGTTCGAGAACAACCACTGGGATTTGTGGCAGAACATCTTGGCGGCTGGCGGCGGCAACCCGCATGCCAGGCCGGTCGCGATCCCGGCCAACATCGGCAGTCCATCGCTGATCAAGCACGTGTTCGTGATTATCCGCGAAAACCGCACCTACGATCAGATCCTGGGCGATGTTGTGGGCGGCAACGGCGACGCGTCGCTGGCAACTTTCGGCGACAGCTCGACCTACACCTCCTACCCCCTTGTAACGCCCAACGCGCACGCGATCGTGCAGCGCTTCCCGCTGTTGGACAACTTCTACGACCCCAGCCGCCAGTCGGCGGACGGTCACAACTGGATTACGCAGGCCATGGCTCCTTACTCCGACGACATCCAGTCGCCGGACTGGCTCCGCGACTACCCCTCCAACGGTGGCGATGCGATCGCCTACCAGAATGTCGGGCACCTGTGGGACCAGGCCGTCAAGGCTGGCGTTTCCTTCAAGAACTACGGCGAGTACATCGAATACGACACGTTCAACGTGCCGACTTGCACTTTGTCTAACATTTACGACGGCATTCCGCTACCGTTTCTTATTTCGAACAGCTGCGAGCCGAGCTGGATCGATTTCTATAACGACACCCAGTGCTACGAGAATGGCCCGAATTGCGCTGCACCGGGTACCCCGGGCGAGACTTCACTCTACTATCAAAACACCGTCGGATCGGTCTCCCCGCTTCCGAACCTGATCAATCACACTGTCCAGAACTACCCGCAGTTCGACCTGGGCATCCCCGATCAGTTCCGGGTGGATATCTGGTCACAGGACTTCGCCAACGACCTGGCCCATAATTCCGTACCCTCGCTGGAATTCATGTGGATCAGTTCCGACCACACCGGCGGACCGCCCAACGCGGCGGCTATGCAGGCCGATAACGACCTGGCCCTTGGCCGTTTCGTGGACATCATCAGTCACAGCTCGATCTGGTCCTCTTCGGCGATCTTCGTCGAGGAAGATGACGCGCAGACCGGCGTCGACCACGTCGACGGTCACCGCAGCCCGGGCTATATCATCAGCCCCTATGTCAACCAGGTGCCTCAGCCGAATACCAGCACCCCCCCTGCGGTCCTCGAAGTACCGACCTTCATCACGCAGGTCAACTTCACCCGCACCATCGAGCAGATTCTCGGCATCCCACCGATGAACCAGAACGACCTGGTGGCTTCGCCGCTGTTC
The DNA here is from genome assembly GCA_030041475.1 of Candidatus Sulfotelmatobacter sp. Lineage (GTDB taxonomy): Bacteria > Acidobacteriota > Terriglobia > Terriglobales > Acidobacteriaceae > Sulfotelmatobacter. The sequence continues at coordinate 9 of JASHNU010000054.1, read as the reverse complement.
CCGCTCTTC
>JASHNU010000053.1 GCA_030041475.1 Candidatus Sulfotelmatobacter sp. | reverse complement strand
CGCACCAGTTGGTCCTGCGTTTGTGGCGTCATGTTGGGATAGCCGCGCTCGTCATGGGTCAGTCCTGTGACATGAAACTTGTAGCCTTCGCCGGCATGGGCCATCTCGGGCACCATGTCGCCATTCGTGCCATAAGGCAGATATTCCTCGACCGATTTGTGCGTGTGCTTGCGCGGTACGACTTCAATCTGATCGGCCGGAGGAATCACAACTTTCTCAGTCATATGGCCGACGACTTCGTCCATCATGAACATGACAGGCACGCGAAACTCTTCGGCCAGATTGAATGCCTTGATCGTCAGATCGAAGCACTCCTGCGGCGAGTTCGGGCACAGCGCAATGATCTCGTAGTCACCATGTGATCCCCACCGTGCCTGCATCATGTCGGCCTGTGCGGGCAGCGTAGGCAATCCGGTCGAAGGTCCGCCGCGCTGCACATCCACGAACACACACGGCGTTTCGGTCATCGCGGCATAGCCAATGTGCTCCATCATCAGCGAGAATCCCGGGCCAGAAGTCACCGTGAATGCTTTCGCCCCGCCCCACACGCCGCCTTGCAGCGCGATTGATGCCGCCAGTTCATCCTCCATCTGGATGAAGCTGCCCCCTACGGTTGGAACGCGCGACGCGAATCGCTCCACCACTTCGGTGGAAGGAGTAATCGGATAGCCTGCGGCGAACCTCGCACCTGCGGCCAACGCGCCTTCGCAGCAGGCATGGTCGCCATCGATAAAGTGCGTGCCGGTCAGAACTCCACGAGGATCGGCTTTCATTTCTCACCTCCGGCGGCCTGTGCTTTCGGTTGTGCGGCTTTTGCGTCCGGAGTTTTTGTTCCGTAGATCGCGAAGTCGGGGCAGTACATGCCGCATAGATCGCAGCCACTGCATTTTTCCGGATGCACGACGTGCGGCGGATGGTAGCCCTTCGAATTGAAAGCAGAAGAGAGCGCCAGCACGTGCGTGGGACAGAATTCCACGCAAAAGCCACAGGCCTTGCAGCGCTCCACGACGATTGAGACGCGTCCTTTTGCCACTTGATCCCCCAGCTGAGGAGTGACGATCACTCCGGGTAACCAGCGTAGGACTGGATTATGCGTTGGAAGCGCGTGGGGACAATGTGACCCGAATCACAGTTCAAAGTGAGGAAGCGCACTGGGAGAATTCTGACGGAAAGAACTGTACCTGCATGAAAACGCGAGACTTAAAACAGTTCCTGCGACTCTTGCGTGTCGACCATTACACATTCGGCAAGGCTTGCAAGTGATCCGTATCACGAAGCGCTGTGACAGGAAGAACGAGTCTTTTCTCTTGCATCCGTCTGTTGCTCCCCTGTGTTCGCCCCGTTTGCCTCTGGTGCACGAACCCACTAAACTCGGAGTTTTGCCGTGATGATTGCCACCTGCCTTGGTGGCTGCGCTGCGTGAATTCTGGAGTCCGGTCTTGGAGATTCTCGACCTAAGGCATTTTTCGTCCGTCGATCTTCGCCCGCTGCTCGACGATGAGACACAACTATGGTCGCGTCTGCTCTCCTGGGATTACGCCGGCTCGGCGGAAATGATCCTGCGCTACGTGGACGCAAAAATCCTGCCCGGCTACGCCGCAGTGGACCGGGGACGCGTGTTCGGATACTCCTTTTTCGTTTACGAAGGCAATAAGGGAGTGATTGGTGACCTTTACGTGGTTAATGGCAACCGCCTGCCCGATGCTCGCCAGGTTGAATTGCGCCTGCTTTCCCATGTGATCGAGACGCTGCAACAGTCTCCGGGGATCCGGCGTGTCGAAGCCCAGCTTCTGGCGCACGACGCCGATGTCGTGTCGCGTCCATTTCTCGAAACTGGTTTTCAACGCCACCCGCGGCTGTTCATGGTGCTGCCTTTAGAAAATGCGGTGCACGAAAAATCTGGCCCGCATCCTGACGTTGAGATTCGTCCGTGGATGGAAGCCGACTATCAACCCTCTGCTGCGGTAATCACTGCCGCTTACCGCGGCCACGTCGACGCGCAGATTAACGACCAGTACCACACGCTCAGCGGATCGCTGCGCTTTCTGAACAATATCGTGCGGTTTCCCGGTTGTGGCGTGTTTGACCCTGAATCGTCGTTCGTGGCGCTTGATCGCAAAGCACGCGGCGTGATCGGACTCATCCTGTGCTCACGCGTGCGCAACGACGTGGGTCACGTCACGCAAGTGTGTGTGCTGCCCGAGTACCGCTCGCGGCACATTGGGGAATCGCTGATCGCTGCTACTGTTACAAACCTGCGGAAGAGAGGTTTTTCCATGCTGTCGCTGACCGTGACCGAAGCCAACGCCCGCGCCGTGGCGCTCTATCGCCGCTTGAACTTCGAGACGAAAAGAATTTTCGATGCTTTCGTGTGGCAGGGGTAAGAAGCGGCCGTCAGCTATCTTCTCAGCAGCCACATCGCCCATCCAGCCACGATCGCGCCGCCGAGGAACATCACAAAGCAATAAAGACCGTAGCGGACCATGTCGCTTGTGGTTTCGCGGTGGGTAATTCCGAACACGATTGAAGCGAACAAGGCAAAAACTGCCGCCGCGCTGAAGTGATTGAGAACGATCGTCACTGTGCGGATCTCCGCGAAAACGTTGAGGCTGTCGGCCAATCGCTGAAGGCTGAGAGCTGCTTCACTGCTTTTTCCCAATCGCAATGTGATACGCGTCCGCGACCGCAATAAAATTCAGCAGCCCCGCCACGATCATGAACTTCGTTCCGTAGTCGGCAGTGGCAAATGCGATTGCGCCCTGGCCCCAGTCCATGGCCAGCGTCACAATGTAGAGCGCGCCTGAACCCACGTCTCCTACGAAGCCGAGTATATCGAGAATGTCGCCGCCGTTGGCCTTGTAGATGCGGCCCTGCATCGCGAGTCCGAGCAGAAATAGCGTCGCGATCGAAATAAATAGCAGGCCCCCGCGAATCCAGCGCTTCTGAATCATGTGCCCCGCCCCGGGAATCAGCCACCCGACCGCAGGCGCTAGCACCGACATCATGCTCACGGTTTCCGTCGGCACGGCCTTTGCTTTTTCAGTCGTTTTGTCGAGCGCCGAATTTGCCATCTAGATCGCCACAATCTCGCGTTGAATTTTTCCGGTTACTTCCGCCGACGTGGCCCGAACCAGCACGTTCACTTCGCTGCGCACGCCAAATTCAGGCAGGTAGATGCCAGGTTCGATGGAGAAGCAGGAGTTGGGAAGAATTTGCCGCTCGTCGTGAATCTCGAGATCGTCCATGTTGGCCCCGTTGGAATGGACGTCGGTCCCGATGGAATGTCCGGTGCGGTGAATGAAATAATCGCCGTACCCGGCTTTCTGAATGTATCCCCGCGTAGCACGATCCACTTCCCAGCCAGCAATGCGGCGTCCGGCGCTGATCGCATCGACGACAGTCTTCACGCCGGCATCGCGCGCCCCACGAACGATCTCGAAAATCTCGCGCATGCGCCCTGATGGCTCCGCACCGACAAAGCCCATCCACGTAATGTCGTAATACACGGCGTCTGGCGTATTCTTCTTTCCCCAAACATCAAGCAGGACCAGGTCGCCCTCGCGCATCGGCACGGGATGACTCGCGTTCGGTTCGTAATGCGGATTGCCAGCATTCGCGTTTACCGCCACGATCGGCGGATCGTCGGTCACAAGATTCTCGCGCTTGAACGCTTCCATCAACCAGTGCTGAATTTCGTGCTCTTTCGTCCCACCATTACGCACTCGGCGGCCAATTTCCTTGAACGATTCAGCCACAATGGAGTCGATGCTGTCGCGCGCCGCAAAGTGCGACTGGATCTGCGCATCAGTCCACGTGGATTCAAACTGCGCCACCAGATCGGCCGAGCTGACAATGTTCTTGCCCAGCCCCCGTATCAGGTCGATCGTCCCGCCATCCACTAGCGACACGTAAAAAACAATGTTATTGGGTGAGTACTGCATGGCAAGGTCGCGATAGTTCGCCAGAATCGCCTTAAGCTTGTCGAAGAGTTCCTGCCATCCCGAATACTGATGCTTCTTGCCGGGCAGGGAATCGAGGTGCCCGGCCTCGATCTTGTGCACCAGCTTCACCGGTTCGCCCTCCGCTGGAACTAGATAAAACCAGCGCCGCGTCACCATCAAGGTCGCAGGCAGGCCGAGCACGCGATAGGCGATGGGATCGCGATGATGATGGTCGTAGAAAAGCCACGCGTCGATATTGCGTTCGCGCAGCGCAGACTGGATGGCGGCGAGATTCATGGGCAAATTTCTATTGTAATCAAGAGGCGGGATTTGGGCGAATCGGCGGTGAGTCGAGCTGGGCCTTAATCGCACAGAACGTGTACAGAGTGCGGCGGCGTGCGACAACGTGCGACAACGAAGAATGGTTGAGCTACTTGTGAGTAATCTGAAGAATTCGTTTTCGCGTGGTCGTCGGCAGGGTCTCGCAGGCCGTGCGCAGCACCAGCCGTGGCGCCCGCGCGCGAATCTTCATCAAGTAAGGTACCGTCCGCTTCGCGTCGTATTTGGCGGTCTCGCGCAGCAGCCAGCCCAAGCCTTTCTGCACCATGTCATCCTCGTCGGCGATGAGCATGTTGGAAAGCCTCACCGTTTCCGGAAAGAAGATCCTCGCCCGCGACCCGCGAATCATCGCTACGCACGCCGCACGCCGATGCCAGCGATTTTTCGATTTGGCCCAGCGAAACACGACCTTGGCACGCGCCGGTTTTACGGCCATCATGGGCGCGATCAGGTCATGCACCAGCGCATCATGATCGGCCCAGCTACTGATGCGGTCCAGCCACGTCTCGAACAGCTTGAACTCGCGATCGCCCGATTGCGCGTGGAGATTCTCCAGCAGGAACACGGCCGCAACTTTTTCATCAAGAATCGACCCCGAAAAAAGTTGATCCGCAACCTGGACCAGGAACGAAAAATCGCGCTCTCGCAAAATCTCCTTCCGGCAGCGACGCATCGCGCGACGCAAGTCAGCCGTATACCATCCATGCGATTTGATTTCTTCCTTGAAGAACCACTGTACTCCGGCAGGATGCTCCGCCGAGCCGCCGCCTTTCAGGAGGGTTCGAATCTGCGCCGCTACATCTTCCGGCCTTGCATCAGGTGAGGCCATCACACTTCATGAAGAAGAGGCGGCCGTTTTTGGCCGCCTCGAATGTCCGGATCTTCCCCGAACCTACTCTAAGCCGCGCGGCTGGTCGCCGTTGCCGAGCGGTAGCCGCATTCGCGCGCTTTCTTCAGGGCCTGGATAGCCTCGTCCGGCGAAATCAGAGGAGTGGTCTGCACTGACTTGCATGCACCCCCCGCGGCAAACGCCATGGCAATGGCTGCGGCGCTCACGTTGTCCGGCAAGTTCGTGATCACCACCACGTCATAATCCCCAAATGAGAACCACGCCGACTCGATCTTGCCCCCGAGCTTCTCAATCGCGGGCCGCACTGCCTCAATCCGATTTTGCGGATTCGCAACCAGGGCTTCCCATCCCTCGCGCGAATACGCGACCTGCTGCAGAAAATGTGGCATAGAGCCTCCTTTGCGATTCCCTAACTGCGGCGAATGATCCCAGAGGCAGGGCCTGAAGTCAAGCGATAGAGGCTGCGCGGTGCCGCACGACGATGTCGTAGATCCACAACGCGGCCGCCGTCGCCAGGCCCACTCCCGTCACAGACCACCAGATCATTGCGGGTTGGTGCTCAACCTCGCCGAAGTGATGCCGCAGAAATCCGCCAAACGGCCCGCCGATCAGCGACCCGATCCCGATCGGTAGGAAGGCAAAGCCCATGTATGTGCCTTGCTGTTCGGCGGGCGCGAGCCGCGAAATGTAGTCGTAATAACGCGGGGCCTGTGTAATTTCTCCGAGCGCCAGCACGAAAAGCGACAGCACCGCGCCCCACACCGTCGGCCGCAACGCCAGAATCACCCACGACAGCGAGGTGATCACCGTGCCCAGAATCACCGCCGGGAACGGAGGAATTTTCCGCGTCAGCACGCCTACCACGAGCGTCAGGCAGATCACCGTCAGCCCGTCGGTGACCAGAATTTGTTCCACATCGGCCTGCGAGCTAATGTAGTTGTGAATGTAGCCGGGCAAGCTGATGTACTGCTGCCAAAAAACGATCCAGTAGCCGGTGAAAATCACCAGGAACCACATGAAGCGGCTTATTCCCACGAACGCCACCGCGAGCAACAAAATCCAAAACCATGCGGGAACAACCCATTCGGGGCGCACCCACAGGGCGATTCGCAAAAACAGCGCGATCAGTAGCACCGGCAGCACCAGCCATGTTTTGCCGACCACGACGCAGAAGTTTCGCACGACTTGGACGACGGAAAGCGGAGGCGCATCTTCCGAGCGGCGCGGCTCCCGGAAAAAGACCAGCACCACAAAGAACATGGCGAAGACACAGATAGCGCCGACGCGATAGACGTTCTCCACGCCGAGATTGCGATGAGCCCATGACGCATAAAGCGGGCCAAGCGCGCCGCCAATGTTGACCATGGTGTAGTAGATCGAGTAGCCGATGGAGCGTACGTTTTCGCTGGATGCGCGCGCCGTCGTTCCCGCCACGCAGGGCTTGACCAGCGCAATCCCGAGCGCAGGCAGCGCCAGAATGATTCCGACAAACAGGCCCAGCGGCACCGCGCTCCGGAGCGGCGCGAGCCACGATGCCCCAATGGACCCGATCAGAAAATACGCGACACCCAGAATCAGATACGCCATCGAAAGCGCGCGCCGAAAACCGAGCCGGTCCGCAGCCGCTCCGCCGAATATCGCGAGAAACCAGACCATCCCGCCGAAGATGCCGGTCAATGTCCCGGTCTGCTCGGTGGAAAAATTCAATTTTTCCTGCAGATACAGCGCGAGCGACGCGAAGGCGCCGTAGTAGGCTAGACGCTCAAAAATCTCGGTGATGTTGGCGACCCAGAAGGGCCGCTCAAACCCGGTGCGAATTTCGTGGAGACGTTCCGAAAAGGTCAAAATGGCTCCTGCGAATTGTAGAAGTCAGATTGTCGATTGCAGAATGAGAGCGAAGCTCCCGCGCATCTCGCCGGTCAACAATCTGAAATCTGCAATCATCAATCTGAAATCCATTTCGATTTACTCGCTCAGTCGATCCCGCACATACGCGCCGGTCACGTCCACAACGCGTATCACCTTATTCCGGCTGCTCAGGCCGGAGGCAATGGTAACGGAACTTCGCGGCACCCGCAAAAGTTTTGCGAAGAATTCGATGCACGCCTCGTTCGCCCGTCCCTCGATTGGTGGAGCGGTCAGCGACACTTTCAGCGCTTCGCCGACCTCGCCGGTGATGGCATTCTTCTTCGCCCGCGGGTGAACTTTGACAGCGAACATTACGCCGGCGGAAGTTTCGTGGATGGGAATCATGAGATTGCAGAAGTCAGATTTCAGATTGCAGAATTGAAGGCTTGTGCGCCGTGTTTTCCAATCTGAAATCTTCAATCTGAAATCTGCAATTCTACCCCTAGCGTCCGCCATCCGAGATCCGAGGGCTGGAAGCAGGCAGGTCCCCCTGCTAAACTCATCCGTTTGCCGAATTGATACGAAGTGAGGTGCCCTTTATGCGCCGTATTTGCCGTTTCATCAAACTATTCTTGCGTGACCCCATATCCCTTGTCATTCCGAACGCGCGCGCAGCGCGGGTGAGGAACCTGCTTCTTGCGGTTCTCATACTGACCCTAGCGCTGGCGCACGCTCAGGCCAGGCATCCATTCACTTTCGAAGACATGATGAAGCTGAAGCGCATAGGCGATCCGCAAGTGTCGCCTGACGGCAAGTGGGTGATCTTCAGCGTGGTCGATGTGGATCTGGCGGCGAATACGAAGACGCCGCATGTGTGGATTGTTCCACTGGACCATGTAGGGACAGCCGCCTCGGCTGTCCGGCCCGGCGAAGCCGGGCAGTCTTCGTCGGCAGAGCGGGAGATCATCGCCGATCAGGATGCCGACCGTCCGCGCTGGGCGCCGGATGGACAGCGGTTTGCGTTTCTGTCGACGAAGGAAGGCGGATCGCAGGTGTGGATCGCCGATTTCGATAACGCGGCGGGAGCCGTGACCCGGGTCCACAAACTCACAGACATCACGACGGAGGCTGGCGGCGAGCTCTGGTCACCAGATGGGAAGAACATGCTATTCACTTCCGATGTATATCCGGAGTGCAATACTCCCGGAGGCGGGTATAACGAGGAAGAATGCAATGCAGGAAAGCTAGCTGAGGCCGGTAACTCGAAAGTCAGAGCGCAGATCTTCGACCACCTCCTGTACCGGCATTGGAACGCTTACAAGGAAGGTAAGCGCACCCACATTTTTGCAGTTCATATCGGGCCGCCCAAAAGGGAAGGAGATGTCCCGGAGGTTCTTCCCCCCTGCCTGAAAACATGCCCCACACTAGGCGGATGTTCGACTTGCCCCAGCCGATATCGCGACCTCACTCCCGCCGACTACGACGCTCCCGTCTTCTCGCTCGGCGGGCAGGACAACTACGCCTTCTCGCCCGACGGGCAGGAGATTTGCTATGCCTCGAATCACGACAAGGATCCGGCGGCTTCGACCAATAACGATTTGTGGATCGTTCCGATCACGGGGGGCCAAGCGAAGAACATCACCGCCGACAATCCGGCCAGCGACTCGACGCCGCTCTATTCGCCTGATGGACGCTACATAGCCTACCGCGCCCAGCAGCGTCCGGGATACGAGAGCGACCGCTTCCGCCTCATGCTTTACGACCGCAAGACGGGCGAGAAGAAGAATCTGACAGAAAATTGGGACCACTGGGTTGGATCGTTCGGCTGGGCTGGGGCGCACTATATTTACTTGTCCGCCGAAAACGAGGGCGAGTCGCCGATTTATATGGTTGTGCCCGAAATCTGTCCCAATGGCTGCTATCCGATCAAGATTCTCGATGGTTTCAATGACGACATTGCTGCTGGTGAGAACACCCAGGCTCAGACAGAAGTCACCCATCTGTCGATACGCCTCGTGTTCAGTCGTATGTCCCTTCAAGCGCCGATTGAGATCTTCACGGCAGACCCTGCTGACTACATGATTGGCGTCGACAAGATGGCTGCGATGCTCCGCGGAGAATCGAAAGAACCGTTACGCAAAGATGCGATGGCAAAGCCGCGTTCCCTCAGTCGCATCAACGACGCCGTTCTTTCCCAAATCGCCATGTCTCCCCTCGATGCCTTCTGGTTTACCGGCGCGAACGGCGACAAGGTCCAAGGCTTTCTCGTCAAGCCGCCGAACTTCGACGCGTCGAAGAAATATCCCGTGAAGTTTCTCATCCACGGCGGGCCCGAGGGCGCGTGGGGAGACGACTGGTCGTATCGCTGGAATCCCGAACTGTTCGCGTCACCAACTGCGGGGACGAGCAGCGGATTCGTCGTCATCATGATCAACTTCCACGGCTCGACTGGATACGGGCAGAAGTTCATCGACGCCATCAACGGCGACTGGGGCGGCGCTCCGTTTGAGGACTTGATCAAGGGGCTCGACTACGCCGAGCAGACGTATCCGTTCATTGACAAAAACCGCGAGTGCGCGCTGGGCGCGAGCTACGGCGGATACATGGCCAACTGGGTCCTTGGCCACACCGACCGCTTCAAGTGCATCGTATCGCACGACGGCATGTTCAACGCCGAGTCGGCGTGGGGCACGACCGAAGAACTCTGGTTCAACGACTGGGAGTTCAAAGGTACGCCCTACGACAATCGCGCGGTGTATGAAAAGTGGTCGCCGCATCAGTACGCGAAGAATTTCAAGACGCCAACGCTGGTCATCCACGGGCAGAGAGATTACCGACTCGACGTGAGCGAGGGCTTGCAGCTTTTCACCACGCTGCAGATGGAAGGCGTGCCGTCGAAGATGCTCTACTTCCCTGACGAGGGCCACTGGGTGCTGAAGCCACAGAACTCGCAGCTGTGGTACAAAACCGTGAACGACTGGGTGGACCAGTGGATCGGTGATCAGCGGACGGGGAAGTAAACGTCGGACCTCAGACCTCGGCAAGACTCATGTAGGGACAGCCGCCCTCGGCTGTCCGGCCGAGCTCGGCGCGGCGGTGGTGTGCACCTAAGTGGCATCCCACCCTAAAATCGCAAACAACGCGATTTTAGGATGGGGCACCCGCCCTCAGCGGCTAGAGCAGTCATTGAGATACGACGCCATGCGGCACGGCCGAAGCCGTGCCCTTCCCAACACGGCCCTGCCCGACCGTCCCCATTCCAGTCTGCGAAGAAGCGCCACTGTCGCCGGATCGGTCCTCGATGCCTTCCTCAGAACTGGAGTACGTCCACCTCCGCGCTGTAGGTCGGAGACTCGCCCCAAGCCTGGCCGGTAGCGTTGACAGTCCAGAACTCCACCGTTTGAGCATTTGACAGCGAGCCGATCATGACAGCTGCGGCCGGTGCTCCAGATGGCTCGGCCAGAAAATCTGCCGGCGTTACCGATATGACGGCATTCGCCCAGATTGGTGTGAGCAGTTCGGCAACGGTTCCCGAGTTCGGTTTCTCGGCGATGTTGGTGGCGACCACGAAGTTGGCTCCGCCGGGGGGCGCCGTATACGCAGTCTTGTAGTACGGGTAAGTGGCGTTGGTCCAGTCGAGGAGGTTGTACTCATAGTCTTCGAGTGGACCCGATCCTGTGGAGGGAGTGCCGAAGCTGATGACAGTGATCTGATCGGTCGAATCGCAGGTGCCGCTGCCGCTAATCTGCGACGCATCAACCCATCCCGGTGTAACGTCTGCTCGGAGGGAACACCCGGGAAACAGATGCAGGGTAGCTTGCCGGCGAGAAGAAAAGCAGTGACGGATGTCACAGCCACCATGTGCAAAACCAAGTAAAAAAATGGAAAGGGCAAACAGCCATGACCCTGAAAGCGAGAATGATCCGTCGCTTCTCGATCGGTGGGGTTGTCATGGCGGCTCTGCTCTTTGTTCCAGCGGGTTCGCTGCGGTATTGGCAGGGTTGGCTGTTCGTGGTTGTGACGATGGGATTCTTCTTTCCGACCTCACTCTGGCTGGTCAAGCACCACCCAGCACTCGCCGAGCGCCGGATGCGTTACGACGAAAAGGAGCCTGAGCAGAGGAGGTTCAAGATTGCGGCATCGCTGGTTTTCTTTCCCGCTTTTCTGTTGGCGGGACTTGATTTCCGCTTTGGCTGGTCGCGGGCGTGGCTGGGCGGAGTGCCGCTCCTGCTTGAGCTGGCAGGGCTGCTGGTGGTGCTCGCAGCCGACAACCTGATTTTCTGGGTGATGAAAGTGAACAGCTTCGCCTCGCGAAGGATCGAGGTCGTCGAAGGGCAGACCGTGGTCACCACCGGCCCCTACGCGTTCGTGCGGCATCCGATGTATGCCGGGATCGTGCTGATGTTGATCGGCACGCCGCTGGCCCTGGGCTCGTACCTTAGCTTGGCCATGTTCCTGCTGATCACTCCGCTGCTGGCCTACCGCCTGATTTACGAAGAGAAGGTGCTGCGCCGCGACCTGCCCGGGTACGTGGACTACTGTGAGCACACCCACTTCCGCCTGGTTCCGGGCGTGTGGTAGGAGGAGGAATTATGTCAGGTTCTTTGGCATATCAGGAAACACAGATTTCAGAGCCGCCTCAGCAGACGAAACCCCTTCGTGCCGCCGAGTCGCGCTCCTGGGTATGGCTTGCGATAGCGGCCGCGCTGCTGCTTTTTGCCAACGGAGTGGACACCGTTCCCTTGGCCGCGTGGTTTGCGCCGATATTATTGCTGCGCTTTGTGCGCACCCAGAGCCTCAAGGCAGGCCTGCCGGTCGCTTATGTGGTCCTGACTGCAACCTTCCCCTTTCAGTTCCGCGGAATGGTGCCCATCCCTGGAGTCGTCTACTACATCTTTCTTCTGCTGACCGGGATTACGCTCGTTCTGCCGTACGTTGTGGATCGGCTGCTGGCGCGCAGGCTGAGCGGATTTCTCGCGATGCTAGTTTTCCCGGCTGCCTGGGCCGCAGTCGAGTACCTCTCGTCCTTTATGGGCTATGGAACCTGGGGATCGGCCGCCTACGCCATGTACGGGAATCTGCCGCTGCTGCAGCTTTTGTCGGTGACCGGGCTTTGGGGCATCACGTTTCTACTCGGCTGGGTTGCTTCCACGTGCAACTGGCTCTGGGAGGAGGGATTCGCCTCGCCGCAGGCTCGGCGCGGAGCTTGGGCGTGCTTTGGAGCTGTCGCTGCGGTCCTCCTGTTGGGCGGCTTGCGGGTGGCACTGTTCCCGCCAAATTCTCAGACCGTGCGGGTGGCATCGATTTCCGACAGGACTGTAGGCCCGGAACTCAGCCTGCCCGTTAAAATACGGCTGTTTGAGGGAAAGGCTACGAGCGAGGACCTGCTTGCGATCCGGCCCTGGGCTTCGGCAATCGACGAGGACTTGCTCGCGCGCGCGGAACGGGAAATGCAGGCCGGGGCCAAGATCGTCTTCTGGGGCGAGGCTGATGCCAAGCTCTTGAAGGAAGACGAAGCCGCATTCATCGCGCGCGGCCAGGCTCTGGCCGTGACATACAACGCCTACTTCGGCATGGCGGTGGGTGTGTTAAGCATGGGAAAGCCGCGGCCGCTGGAAAACAAGCTAGTGCTGATCCAGCCTAATGGAAAGGTGGCGTGGGAATACAGCAAGGCGCATCCCGTGCCTGGCTTCGAGGACAAAATGCAAGTGCTGAGCGACGGCAAACTGCGCAGCCTCGATACGCCCTACGGCCATCTGAGCTCGGTGATCTGCTTCGACGCTGACTTTCCGCAACTGCTCGCGCAGGGAGGGGCGTTGGGTGCCGATATCATGCTTGTTCCCTCGAACGACTGGCAGGAGATTGACCCGTGGCACACCCAGATGGCCAGTTTTCGGGCCATCGAGCAGGGATTCAACCTGATCCGTCACACAAGTCATGGGCTTGCGGCCGCATACGACTACCAGGGACGGCAGCTTGCGGCGATGGATCACTTTCGGACCGCCGACTACGCATTGGTGTCCCAGGTTCCGACCAAAGGCGCGAGAACGATTTACTCGCGACTGGGGGACTGGTTTGCCTGGGTGTGCATTGCAGTGCTCATCCTCCTGAGGATTCAATCACTGCGGCGAACGCGAGCGTGACTCGAAAATGACTCTTTCTTTCTTCCGAGGGCCAGTCTCTTTCGGTCAGCTGGCGGCCTGCTCTCGCACGTCGAACGCCGCGCGGTAATCCGGCAGGAATTCAGCGAAGCTGGTGGGCTTGCGCCCGAGTAGGTGTGCCACATCGTGTGTCACGTTGGCCGCCTTGCCCTCGCGATACAGACGCTGGAGATCCAGCAAGGCGTCAGCACTCCACTCAGGAACGCCGACCGACAGCAGGGTCGGCCGCAACTGTTCCGGGCTCAGATTGACGTATCGAATCTCACGCCCAAGAACTTCGGACATGATTTGAGCAACCTGCGCATTCGTGAGCGCCTCCGGGCCGGTTAAGGTATAAACCTTACCCACGTGGCCATCCTCGGTCAGAACTTTGGCAGCCACAGCCGCCACATCGCAGATGTCAACCTGACTGACCTGGCCGTCGCCCTCGGTTCCGTAAAACGCGCCCTGGGAATTAATGGTTGGAGCGTTGTAGTTCACCATGTTCTGCATGAAGCCATTGGGCCGCAGGAACGTATACGGCAGACCCTTGGACAGTATGTAATCCTCTCCATCGGCGTGCTGGCCCGGGAAAATGCTTTGGCGCCCGCCCATGGCCGAGAGTTTTACGAGCTGACGCACGTCGGATTCGGCGATCACATCCACCGCCTTACGCTCCAACGCTGGAAGCTGGGCTGTGGGCGGACCGACCAGGAAAACTCGATCGACGCCCTTGAGCGCGCACTGCAGAGTTTCCGGCTGGTTGAAGTCGACGGCGGCGACTTCGACTCCCGCCGGCACCGTGGCTTTGCTGGACGGCTGGAAAGCTGCCCGCAGTTTGGCTCCAGTTTGCGCTACTTGCTTTAGAACTTCTCTGCCTACGTTGCCGCTGGCACCGGTGATGAGAATCACAACATCCTCCGTGGGTTAAATCGTGGTCAGTGCAGACTTCGATTCCACCGTCGCCAGAAAAGTCGCGGAAAAGTGTGATTCCAATCACTGTGCGCCCAAACCCAGATGCGAAAGACTACAGCCGGACACCGTCTATCCAAGTGACGGTCCAAGGGCAAAGAACATGGCCGCTCAGAAGTGTTCCCATCAACGGAGGGTTTCGGGTGTTCTCGAGAGCGATTTGTCGCGAGACGGAGAGAAGTCTCGCTACACGACACGATTCACAATGAGCATCTGCCCAGATTGTGGCCACACGGAGGTTTACTGTCAGGCTCACCGCGAAGTGACCACGTGGCTATCCGGTGACCACGGCTCCCCCCGCACCAAGAACGTCCAATAATCAAGAAGCTTCGCGGAAGAAGGTACAATCAGGCTCGCGCAGGTCCAGCGGGCAGGTGTCTGCACACCATCGGCTATAATGACGCGCACCGATGGCGCTCGCTTCCGGAACGAAACTGGGACCGTACGAGATTCAATCGCCCCTGGGCGCGGGCGGTATGGGCGAGGTCTACCGCGCTCGCGATACGCGGCTGAACCGCGATGTCGCAGTCAAGATTCTGCCCGCGTCGTTCTCGGCCGATCCCGAGCGCCTGCAGCGCTTCGCGCAGGAATCACGCGCGGCCGCGGCGCTCAACCATCCCAACATTCTTTCGATTTACGACATTGGCGAGGCCAACGGCGCGCCTTACGTTGTTTCCGAACTGCTTGAAGGCGAGACCCTGCGCGACCGCCTGCGCAACGGTCCGCTCTCTTCGACCCGCAAAGCAATTGATTACGCCCAACAGATTGCCCGCGGGTTGGCCGCGGCGCACGAAAAGGGAATCGTTCACCGTGATCTGAAGCCGGAGAACCTGTTCATCACCCACGACGGGCGAGTGAAAATTCTCGATTTCGGCCTGGCCAAGTTTACGCGCCCGGAAGTCACCGTTGCCGACGACGCACCGACTGTGCAGGTTGCCACGGAAGCCGGCACCGTGCTGGGCACTGTCGGCTACATGTCGCCGGAGCAGGTGCGGGGCAAGGCAACCGATGCCCGTTCCGACATTTTCTCCTTCGGAGCGATTCTGTACGAAATGTTGTCGGGCAAGCGCGCGTTTCATGGCGACTCCTCGGCCGACACCATGAGCGCGATCCTGAAAGAAGATCCGCCTGACCTGAACGAGACCAACCGCAACATTTCGCCCGCGCTCGACCGCATCGTGCGGCATTGCCTGGAGAAAGGCCCAGCAGAGCGATTCCAGTCGGCGCGCGATGTGGCCTTCAATCTGGAGGCGCTGAGCGACGTTTCGACCTCGACGCGCGGCGGCGTGAAGGCACTGCCAGAAGAAAAGCCGGTCCGGCGCTGGCTGGTGCCGTTGCTGGCTGCGCTGCTGGTCGCAGCATCATGGGTCGGCATCTATCGTTATGCCCGGCGTGGTGCAGCCAGGGCGAATCCAACCTTCCACGAAATTACCTTCCGCAACGGGACGATTCAGGCGGCCCGCTTTGCGCCCGATGGCCAGACGATCGTCTATGGCGCGGCGTGGGACGGCCTTCCGCAGGAGCTCTTCACGACGCATTTTGACAGCACGGACTCGCGCTCCATGGGACTGCCGACGGCGCAGATTCTTTCCATCTCTTCGAAGGGCGAGTTGGCGATCATGTTGCAGCCCAGGAGTGTAGGGCTATTTCAGTATGGCACTCTGGCACGGGTCCCGCTGGCCGGCGGCGCACCGCGGGAGATCCTTGACGACTGTTACGGGGCGGACTGGACGCCCGATGGCCAGTCGCTGGCGGTGATCCATCAGAATCTGACGGGCAGGGGTGGATCGAATCATCTGGAGTTTCCCGCCGGGAACGTGATCTACGAGCCAGCCGGACGGCTCACCGGTCCGCGCTTCAGTCCCAACGGGGAGTTCCTAGCGTTCGCCGATCATGTCAGCAGTGGAGACGATGGGCGGATCGTCATTACGGATGTAAAAGGGAACCTCAAAGCCAGTTCGCCGTTCTACTCCACGGTGTGGGGCGCAGCGTGGACTCCGAACGGCAAAGAGGTCTGGTATTCGGCGTCGCCCGGCGGGGCGGCACGCGCAATTTACGCGCTCGACCTCTCGGGCAGAGAGCGACTCATCTACCGGGCGCCGGGCGGCTTGACCCTTCATGATCTGAGTCGCACCGGACTTGTGCTGCTGACCTCGGAGAAGGCTCGAATTACGCTCTCGGCGCTGCCGCCGGGCGAAACGCGCGAGCGCAGCCTGTCCTGGTTTGACTGGTCGCTGCTTACAGACATGTCTCCGGACGGCAAGACGATCGTCTTTTCCGAGACCGGCGAAGCGGCGGGCGCCAACTACAGTACGTATTTGCGCAAGACTGATGGCTCGCCGGCGGTTCGATTGGGAGACGCCGGCTTTGGCTTTTTATCGCCGGACGGCAAGTGGGTGCTGGCGGCAGATCGGTCTCCTGCGAAGCTTGTGTTGTTGCCGACAGGAGTTGGCGAGCCGCGTGATCTTACCGACAACAGGGTTGACCACTTTGCTCCGTCGTGGATGCCAGACGGCAAGTCGATAGTTTTCAGCGCTGCTGAGCCCGGGCATGGGCCGCGCGCTTATTTGCTTGATCTTCAGAGTGGGAGTCCGAGGGCCATTACCCCGGAAGGAACTACCGGGACCGCTCCCACGCCGGATGGCAAGTGGCTGCTGGCTCGGGATGAAAAGAGGCAGCGCTGGCTCTATCCAATTACCGGCGGCGAGCCCCAGCGATTCCCCTACGACTCCAAGCCCAACGAATTCGTGATGGGTTTTACGCAGGATAGCAAGTATCTGCTCATCCGCACTGGGACGGTTCCGACCCAGATTTTTCGCATTGACGCAGCAAGCGGTAAGCGCGAACTTTGGAAGGAAATCGCTCCGGCAGACCCGGCCGGCGTGCGGGGTATCTTCTCGATACGTTTCAGCGCCGATGGAAAATCGTACGCCTATTCCGTGCACCGCATCCTGTCCGACCTTTATGTGGTGGATGGGCTGAAGTAAAGACGCACTGAAATAAAAGCGCGCCAAAGTAAAGACGCGCTGAAGTAAAGATGGGCTGAAAATAAAGTGGCCTGAAGTAACCCTCCCGAACACGCGGAAGTCACCGCGACTTTCTCCGCCAAGCGGGTTTTAATTCTAGGACTCGGTGCGGCGGGGAGGATGTATGCGGTTGGCACGATTTTTCCATCAGGCCTTCTTCCGATCGATTCTGCGTTCTCTTCTTTTACTATCCGCAGTCCCGCTTTCATTTACGTTTGTCGCCTTCGCCCAGGATTCGGCCGAAAGGCTGCCAACCGGTCCGCTGGTCGTCGACGGCAACAGTCATCTGGTAGTGATGGAATACGAGAACTGGTTCGGCCCCAACGCAGTCACATTTCAGGGGACGGCCGCCATGCCCTTTCTGCAGTCGGCTGACATGCAGGCCATGGGCGGAGGCTACGACAGCGCCGATCCCCACGTCATCCGGACACACCTTCAGTGGTTCAAATATCTGGGAATCGATGCGGCCCTGATCGAAGTGACCAATAATGTCAGCTGCATTTTCAACAGCGAGTGGTTTATCAAGAAATACCTGCCCTACTGCACGCCGGCTTTTCGTCTGCAGAATGTGACCATCCGCAACAATACTGGCAACGTCTATCCTTCATGGACTGCCTTGGGCACACGGCTGAAGCTGATCCCGTTACTCGGCGGCAGCGTCGAGGACGTTCTCTACAAGGACATCGACGGCAAAACCGCGCTCGAAAAAGAAATCGACTACTTCGGCGCGCTGATGAGCCAGTATCCGGATCGCGTTGTGGTTTACGAAGGCAGGCCGCTCATGCTGATTTTTCTCGGGGCGGCGCAGGATCCCTCCCGCGCCGACAACCCGGAGTGGTTTCAAATCAGAAAGTTCCTGCTGGCGCATCCCGAGATCGGCCAGAAATATACGTTCCGCGAAATGGCGGGATATCTCGACAGCCAGCCCTATCTTTGGGCGCCGGGCGTAACTAATACGGGGCCAGAGGAGATCGATCCATCCTATGGATTTTGGAGCTGGGTGGACCGGGAGAACAGGACGTGTACGCTTCCGCCCTACTGCCCCTATTTTCCTTCGTACAATGTTGCTGGCTCGCGTGCGGAAAATTACACTGCTTCGATTTCAACTGCCGGTCAAGGCGGCTGGGGATGCCCGAATGAAAATGAAAAACCCTATTGTCCCGACGATGCTCTGCGGTACGGCGGCGATGGGGGCTACGACTCGTTCGCGACAGCCATGGGCTACGCGGCGCAACTCGATCCAATATTTCTGATCATTCATCAGTTCAACGAGTTCGTGCCGCCCGACGAAGGCTTCGACGCCAACACCGACGACGACATCGAACCCGCCAACCTGTGGGGCAACGATCTCCCGATCGTGAAGCAGCAGATTGAGGAATACCGGCGGGCAATCGAGAATCGTTGACAGGTTATCGACGGCCCAAAGGCAGCGTCCGCGCCTCGTTGACCTGTCCAGCCAATCCACGTAAGATTCGCCCAGATTCGCTGAGAAAAGTTTCCTGCGAAAGATTCCGAACGCATGCTCGGGCAAACCATCTCTCATTACCGCATCGTCGAGAAGCTGGGTGGCGGCGGAATGGGTGTCGTTTACAAGGCTGAAGATACCGATCTTGGCCGGTTCGTTGCCCTGAAATTTCTTCCTGACGACGTTGCCCGCGATCCCCAGGCCCTGGAGCGATTCCGCCGCGAGGCACGAGCGGCGTCGGCGCTGAACCATCCCAATATCTGCACAATCTACGAAATCGGCAAGACGGGCGAGCAGTCGTTCATTGCCATGGAGTTTCTAGATGGAACCACGCTGAAGCATTTGATCGGCAATCGCCCGATGGAAGTGGAACGCGTTTTCGATATCGGGATCGACATCGCCGATGCGCTCGATGCCGCCCATGCGCAGGGCATCGTGCACCGCGACATCAAGCCGGCGAACATTTTCGTCACCAAGCGCGGACACGCCAAGATTCTCGACTTTGGACTGGCCAAGGTCACGGCGTCGAAGCCGGAGGCCGGGGCGGCCCAGCCCACCGTGAGCCTGGTGGCCGAGGAGCACTTGACCAGCCCCGGCAGCACACTGGGAACCGTGGCGTACATGTCGCCGGAACAGGTTCTGGCGAAGGAAGTGGACGCCCGTACTGATCTGTTCTCGTTCGGTGTCGTTTTGTACGAGATGGCGACCGGGACGCTCCCGTTTCGTGGTGATGCTTCAGGCGCCATCTTCGATTCCATTCTGCACAAACTGCCGGTGGCGTCGGTGCGGCTCAATCCCGATCTGCCGGCCAAACTCGACGACATCATCGCCAAGTCTCTGGAAAAAGATCGAGAGATTCGATATCAGTCGGCGGCCGAGCTTAAAGCTGATCTCAAGCGTGTGAAGCGCGATACCGAGTCGCAGATGATTCCGGCCCCGGCAATGCCTGCGAACACGGGCTCATCAGGCAAGGGATTCACGTGGGCGTGGGTGCTAGGCGTGGTTGTGGTGCTGGCCGCAGCCGGAATCCGCACCTATCTTCTACACACGCCCTCGCAAAACTCCTCAGCGCCCTCGTCAGTACCCGCCCAGCCGCAGACCATCGCGGTGCTACCCTTCCGTGATCTCTCAGCCCAGGCAAGCGATAGTTGGGCCATCGGGATTACCGACGCCATTATCAGCCGCCTGACGTCGCTACAGAATCTTGCCGTGAGGCCCACAACCTCGGTGTTGAAATATGCCAAGGAAACGCCGGAGCCGACGGAAGCAGCGAAAGCCCTGGGGGTGGACAGCGTGCTGGAAGGAACCTACCAGCGCTCGGCCGATGTGATTCGCGTGACGGTACAGCTGATCGACGGCCACACTGGAACCGCGAAGTGGTCGCAGCGCTATGACCTGCACAGCGCCGACATTCTAACGTTTGAAGATCAGATCGCACAGAAGGTGGTGGAAGGCCTGCAGATCGGTCTCTCTCCCGCAGAGCAGCAGGCGATCGAGAAGCCCATCACCAACAATGTGGAGGCCTACAACGACTACCTGCAGGCGCGTTTTTATCAGAACGACTACTTGATGCATTCGCGACTGGACAGTATGCAAAAGGCCGAGGAACTGCTTTTTCATGCGATTTCGCTGGATAAGAACTTCGCCGATGCGTATGCGTTGCTCGGTCAGTTCTATGTGTTTCAGGGGGCAAACTTCACGGAGGGCGCGGCGGAAAATCTGAAGCGAGGCCAGGCCGCGGCGCAAAATGCGTTGAAGATCAATCCGCAGTCGGCGGAGGGATTGATTGCTCTGGCCGCTGCCTACGGTGAGCAAGGACGGGAACGAGAGGCAATCGGCGCGGCCAGGCAGGCGGTTGCGCTCGCCCCAAACAATCAGAACGCCTGGCAGATCTTGGGGTATACGTGCTATTACGCGGGACTAAACGAACTCTCCGAGCAAGCTTACCGCCGAGTGATCGAATTGAACCCCACAGCTCTTCAGCCGCATTGGATGCTGGCCCGCATGCTTCTCTACCAGGGCAAGGCGGACGCAGCAGAACAGGAAATGCGACAGTTAGCGGCGAAGAATCCAGATCAATTCAAGGTTCTGGCTTACTACGGCGGTGTGCTCTATTATCAGGGCAAGCTCGACGAGGCGGAGAAAATTCTAGAACAGGCACTGCAACGCGCTCATGACCCAGGCGATGAAACGCCTGAGATGATGGCGGGATTTCTTTACGCGTCGCGCCACCAACGGGAGAAAATCGACCCCAGGATATTGCAACGGAGTCCGGAGCAGATCGTCGACGGGGATGCCGCTGAATGGATCGGCGGAATCTACGCCCTACTTGGTGACAAGCCGCATGCTCTCGAATGGTTCAAGCGGGCCGTAGCGCTCGGAGATATGAACTATCCCTGGTTCCAGCGGGACAAGAACTTCGACGGTTTGCGCGCAGACCCGGATTATCAGGCGATCATGGAAACAGTTCGCCCGCGCTGGGAAGCTTATAAGAAGGAGTTTGATCCATCACGGTGATGGGCCGTAGCACAAATCTGCGTCGCCCGCGCTGTCTCTGACTTCCGCCCCGGAAAATCTCGCCCAATCACTTCAGTTCTGCATTCAAGACCCGGGCCAGGCGGGCGCCGGCGAGCGCCATGTACTTCTGCGCCAGTTGGAAGGACTGCGTCTCGTATGTTGACGCGGGAACGATCGTGTAGGGGTGATCCGCTACACCGATTGGTTCGCGGTACACCTTGCTCTGCGCGAGTTCAAAACTCTCGCGGACCCAGGCGGCAGCATCGAGATTGCCCGCTTCCCTGGCAGAGACGGCCGGCAGCGTCTTCGCGAGCACCATTGCTCGATTCAAACACGGAATCCGGTCGCTGCAGAACGTGCACTCGAAGCCCGGAAGACTGTCCCAATAACTGTGGAGGTTCGGTGCGGCATCGCCGAAAAGCTTCACGAAGTTGCCGCCAGCATCGCCTTTCGGATGTGCCTGTGTGACGCGGGTGACCGCGTGCAGAGGCTGATGGACATCGCCGACCAGATGCAGCAGCCAGACCAGATCGTTCGACTTCAGTTCGTCGGGTTGAGAAGATCCGAGCACTGCGCGGAAGGCGACGATCTGCGTCTGTGCATTGGGAACAGGAACGGCAGGCAGTTGCGTCTGATCGGACGAGAATGGCGTATCGATAAAGTGCCAATACTTGTGCCGAAGATGGTCGGAGTATCCGACGTTCTGCGATGACGACGCGCCGTCCGGGGTGTTGCCATCATCCGTGCCATCGTCAGAGTACTGTGGCTCGCCTTTGATGTCGTCCGCCCACACGGAGGCGATCATGAACAACATGAGGTCGCGGTCATCGGCAGACTTTCCCGCGGGAATTTGTTTCTCCCAACTCGCATAGTCGGGATTGAGCTTGAGCAGATCATGAATGCGGGCTTTCGCAGCAGGCGTGAGTTTCTGATAAGCGACATAGGCCACAGTCATGTGGCCGATCGGTCCCCAGGCCAACGCGGGTGCAGACAACAGCAAAACGACCATCGACACTGCCCACAGGTAAGTGCGGATGCGGAGGAAAGTCATGCGCGGTTTCTCCCAATCGCGAGTTGGAATGGCAGTTTAGTGGGCCATGTGGATGGGATTCAAACCGACCCGCCATCCCCGGAGCAGCGTTTGCCCCGTCTGTCTGCGGAATGGGACAATAGAGACTATGCATAAATCGATCACGATTGGGATTCAACTTCTGGCGGCGGGAATGTTGTTATTGAGCTACGCATCGGCTCAGCAGACTCCGGCAGCCAGCACCTCACAACCCGCTGCCGGCCAGACTTCGGGCCAGACCGCTTCCAGCCAACCTTCAACTAAAGCCGGCACAACGGGAACGAGCGCGTCGGGCAAAACGACGACCGCGAAAAAGACGCCAGCCGCCACGCCAGTCGTCCTCAAGACCGACAGGGACAAACAGAGCTACGCCATGGGGATGAATCTGGGCCTGGGCCTTCACAATCAGGGGGTGACGCTCGACCCCGCTCTGTTGGCACGGGGCATGAAGGACGCGATGACCGGCGGCAAAACCGCGCTCACCGAGGATGAAGCCAGGGCCGCGGTTCGCCAATTCCAAACCGAAATGCGCCAGAAAGCGGAAGCGAAGTCGAAGGAAGAGGGCGCCGCCAATCGGCAGGAAGGCGAGGCATTCCTGGCCGCGAACAAATCGAAACCGGGTGTTGTCACCCTGCCCAGCGGCCTGCAGTACAAGATTCTCACTGAGGGCACGGGCCCGAAGCCCGCTGCCAACGACACTGTAAGCTGCAACTATCGCGGGAGGCTAATCAGCGGCAAAGAGTTCGACAGCTCGTACAAGCGTGGCGAGCCCGCCACCTTTCAAGTGAGCGGCGTCATCAAGGGCTGGACCGAGGCTCTGCAACTCATGCCCGTGGGATCGAAATGGCAACTCTTCATTCCACCCGACCTGGCGTATGGCGACCGCGGGGCCGGGGCTGACATTGGGCCGGGAGAAACACTGATTTTCGAGGTCGAATTGCTCTCGATTGTAGAGCAGAAAAAGTAATCGGCGTACCGGTTACGGTTGCTGGCCGCATGCGATATCGTATGCGGCCTGTTTCTTACCCGGAATCGGGCCGGCTAATGCCTCTCCGCTCCCGTGCCGATGTTAAGGGCAGCGGTGGGAGAGCATTGTGAAAATTCTCTTAGTAGAGGACAGCAAGCCGTTCCGACTGGAAAATCAGGCGGCACTGCACCGTGCGGGCTACGAAGTGATTTCCGCGGAAGACGGTGAAACCGCACTGCGGCTAGCGGGCGAACAGAAGCCGGACCTGATCCTGCTCGACATGATTCTGCCGAAAATGAGCGGCCCTGAAGTGCTGCACCGTCTGAAAGCGAATCCGGTGACGGCCGAAATCCCTGTAGTGGTGCTGAGCGGCCTGACGGAAAAAAACCGCGAGAAGCTCATGGAAGCCGGCGCGGAAGATTACCTGGAAAAGAATTCGCTCATGCCGATGCGCGGCATCAACCTCTTGCCCAAGACTCTTGAAAACATCATTTGCCGCATCAATCGCAAACGGGGAGTTGCCTTCACCGGCGTGCCGCGCCATGAGTGACACGTTTTGCTGGTCTTACCACTGATTTTTCACTGAAGTCAGCCACGAAAGCCTGCGCTTCCTTGCCTCGACAATCGGGAATCTCAGAGCGAGTGCTCGAGATGCTCTTGCGCAGAAAGATTCGCGCCCGCCAGCAGCAGCAAACCCGAAAGAAACGCCCAGAACATCATGGATACCGAGAGCGCGAACGGGCCGTAGACTTCCTGAAAATTCAGCCAGGGCAGCGCCAGGATATAGGCATACTTCAGAGCCTCTGAGAGCAAGCCCATGATGATTGCGGCCGGCAGCACGGCCCGCGCCGGAACCTTGCCGTTGGGCAGCAGCCAGTAGATCAGAAAAAAAATGGCGATGCTGGCGGCGATGGCAAAAAGCTTCATCATGAGAAATCCCACCAAACGCACGAAGTGCGTGCCGTAGCCGCGCAGCAGAAATTCCATGAAGGCGACCGGTCCTGCGGTCAGCGCGATCGAAAGCAGCGCGAGCACGCCGCAGGAGAAGGCCAGGCTGAGCGAGATCAGCTGATTGCCCAGGTAAGAGCGATTGTTCTCGAAGCGCCACACGCGATTCAGCGCCACTTCGAGCGGCAGGAAGACCCCGGACGAAGTGATCAGCAGAATGATCAAAGATACGACCTGCACGCGCTGACGGGAGTTGACCATAGCGTTCAGGTTCCGGATGACGAAATCCTGTCCGGCGGGCAGGTAATCCCGCAAAAGATTGACGACGACATCGGCCATCACGCGAGAGTGAAAAACGCGGCGGATTAACGTCAGCAAGAGCACGACGAAGGGGAAGAACGATAGAATCGCATTGGCAGCGACTGAAAACGCGAAAGTATGAACGTCGGTCCGCATCAGGTATTCGACCGTCGAAGCGACCAGGCTGGACGAGCCGGCTCTGGCGGCGCCCCGTGAAAAACGTAATGCGGGTTGAGGCATAGCCTCGGGTTGGGTTTCGGGCTTCAAGGTCGCCGTCCTGGGCTCGGACCCGGTTTGGGGAAGGGACGGCATGGACGGCGTCTCGCGCATGAGGGATGCTTCATCGTAACAGACGGCCGCGACACGCCTTGACCGAGACGAAACCCAAGTTTTCAGGCCGGTTACCGGGCTATTGCTTTATCTGCGTTAAAGTTATCAGAGATGACCCACGGTCATGTTACGAATTCCTTCAAATTATAGTTGCGAATCGTTTTAATAGTGCTTATGATCTGTTGCTCAACACCGGGATTGGTCTGGTGTTGAGACCAGTGACGCAGGTTGACGTTGAGCTGAGTGGCAAAGAAGCGGCAAATCATCGGGCTCCCAGGGTTCACCCCGCGCTTGGACAATGTGTTGGGGGACTGAGGGGGCTTTTCCTTTTGCCTTGGTTCTTGCTTGCTTTTCCGCGCAGCGAAGACGTCCGCCTCGAGCTGTGCCGGCTTCTTTGAGGGGGTGCTTCAGGCGATCGGGGCGACGATCGAGGACGCCGGATTATTCTTCGCGATTAGTGAAAGGAGTTCTATCCGTGAGAGAGAAAGGCACAGTGAAGTGGTTCAACGGAGCGAAGGGATACGGCTTCATCCAGCGCTCCACGGGGGAGGACGTGTTCGTGCACTTTTCGGCGATCCAAGAGAACGGCTACCGCACTCTGAACGAGGGTGAGACCGTGGAGTTTGATCTGCTGAAAGGCCCTAAAGGCTTCCAGGCCGCAAACGTCGTCCGCGCATAACCGTGAACCATTTGGACCCTCCCGCTACCGGCGGGAGGGTTTTTCAATCAAGGACGACGACGAGCCGCAGGCACAGCCTCAAGCGATTGCGGCGCACCTGCAGGTTACTTCAGCTTTACGAACAGCAGCACGAAAATCGCCCATACTCCGACGGTCTGCGGGAACTGCACTAGGGACGCGTCTCGCATCGCGCCTCCCCGCGGCAGAAAATATGTCGCCGCCAGCATGGCGAGCGCAGTGAGTATTCCCAGAACAAGTCTGCTTTTCCAGTTCATGCGGGTTCGTCCTCGCTTTCAGAGTTGTTGCTACTGTCAAAACGGCAGCGATTGTACACCGATTCTCGTCACCGGAGTCGCGAAACCAACACTCGTTGTTATTAACGCGGAAGTTCTTTTAGTCCGAGCCATTGCTGCGCTGCCGCCAGATCGTAGAACATCTTTACGTTCTCCAGTCCCGTTGCTATTTCGTGGTAGGCCGTCCACATCCTTCCAACGCCGAACACAGCGGGATTGGGAGCCACAAACGCACGCCGAGAGGTGGGGGAAAAGAGCTTGCGAGTGGCGAGGGATCTGATCTGTTCCATCGACGCCTCGAGGCCAGTGACCGCGGTTCCATCCACCAGTTGATTGAATGTGGGATCGAAATCAGGATCGCTGCCGAGCTGGTCTTGGTGGGCCTTCAACTCGGCAAATGTCACACGCTCCCATCCGGTACTGACCACCAGGCGCATCGGGCCGTGGATGACGTATCGCCAGGGCATAACAAAGGGCGAGCCGGAATGGCCCGCCCGTTCATGCAAATGGCTTTAACGCTGCGCTGAGCTGACCAGATCGTTCTTCAGCAGGCTGATTTCTACTCTTCCCCCGCTCACGCGCTTGGCAGTGCCGGCGTCAGCCGCAAGTGGGGCGTCGCCCATGCTCAGCACGTAGATGCGATACACCGGGATGTTGTGGCTGAGTACAAGATAGCGCACCACAGAATCGGCCATCTTCTGGGAGGCCGCGATGGCTGCCTGGCCATGGCCGGATGAATAGCCGCGCACTTCGATCACGTAGCTGTGCTGATCCTTTAGCGGGGCAGCCAGGTTATCGAGCGCGTCTTTGGCGTTTTTGCTGAGAAGGCTCTGGCCGGGGGCGAAGCGAATCTCCGTCAGGGCGCTGGCCCGGTATTGATCGAGACTGCCCACCCGCTCTTCGGCGGAAGAAACGCGGTTGGAAGCCTGCATGGCCGCCTGCTGCGCCGACTGTGCCTTTGTTCCGGCATCGGTGGCGTGGGCATCGGCCAGGGTGGTATTCTCCGAGGCCAGTTGCAGCCCTTGCTGGGAGCGGGCGTCGACATCTTTGATCGCTCTTGCGTTCGCCGAGGTCAGTTCATCGAGTTCGTTCAGCCGGTCTTTAATCGGCCGTGTCAGCCGCTGCACGTATTTCTTGTTGGCGAACGGGTGAGTGATCAGGTTGACGAAGTTGGGATCGTCGCCATCCCAGAAGTTCGTGCTCTTGGGCGATTGCAGCGGCTCCAGGTCCACGTTCATCGGACCGGCAGATTGTGTCGATGGCGGGTTGCCAGTGTTGGAATTGCCCTGGGCTTGAGCTCGTTGGGCCGGGCCGGGTAGCGCAAGGGCGAAGGCCAACAGAAGTGTCGGGGAAAGGTGCGTTTTCATTTCGACCTCCTTCGAGGATGGACATCAGGGGCTGGACTTCAGCCTGATGGCGGTGTCGAGTTACCGCACAATTGTGCACCCCGCGCGGAAAAGGCGCAAGGGGCGCGGAAGTCGGCCCGTACTGAAATTTTCACTTTGCTATCCGAAGCAAAAATGAATAGCCGACCCCGACAAACATGTCCGGCGCCGCGCGCGAGAGTCCGGCCGCAAGCTGAAAATCGAGCTGCTGGCGGGCCGTGATCTTATAGGCGCTCCCAAAATGCAGCAACTGCCGCGACCCTCCGCGATCGGGAAAATCTCCGGCGTACTCGACGAATGCATCCCACGGTTTAGTCAACTGGTGATCGAAAACGAACGTGGTCTCGCTGGTGAAATTGTGTGTGCCCGCCAGCGTGGGCCAATAGAAAGCGACTTGACCGGCGGCGGTCCAATTTGCTGAGAGCTGATGAGACCAGGGAAGCTGCAACCCGGGGTCGTAGCCGTGACTCGAGATGGAGTTGGCGCCCGTGGGCAGGCTCAGGAAGAAGATGACCGCCACATTCCAGTTTTCAGGGAGTCGACCGAGTTGCTGTTTCATACCAATCGCGCTGTCGCCAAAGCCGGAGGGCGGAGGATTTCCCGTCAGGGTGTGGAAGTAATCAGGGACTGAAAAGCGCAGTTCGGTTTTATCCAGCAAACCGACTCGCAGATTTGTTTCGGGAAGGTCTAGAACGTATTGCCCTTGTGTTCTGGTGACGAGCAGCCCATTTTCTACTTGCAGGTAACCCTTGGGAACCACCACGCTCGAGTTGGCTACCGACGGGCGGTCGGTGGAGATGGTGGGCTCGGAGCCGGCCAGTTGCCCCACGAGACTGCTTCTTCCGAGGAGTAGGAACAGCGCCAGTGCGAGTGCGGGCCGCGAGAAATGGATCACTCTTTCTTATCTCACCTCTTTACCTCACTTCGAGCGATACCAGGTCCCCGTCCGCCGATCCGCCGGGCTTGTAGTTCACGCTGACCTTGCGGTCACGCCAGCTGCAGGAGAAGTCGTCGGCGCCGATCAGCAGCAGCGACTTGTAATCCCCGGCGCGGAGTTTGAGCTGCGCTCCTTCCGTCGCAACCGTGAGAATGGCCGCCGGCGATTGCGAGCAGTCCACGGCAACCAGGCGTCCTTGCAGATATTTTGTGGGACGCGTGTCCGCCGGTCCTGATTGCGTAGCCTTCTCTGCCGCGGCGCGCTTGGCCGCATCTTCTTCCAGCACGTCGAATGGTGACTTTTGCGGAGTGTATCTCGGCTGCGGCAGCGTAGCCCCCATCAGGCCGTACTTGCGTTCGCTGGCAATCTCGTTCAGGCGGTCGCGGGCCAGCCCGGCAATCTGAGAATTGGGGCTCGCTTTGAGTCGATCGAGCAGTGCCTGCGCCGCTTCCCATTTCTTGCCTGCGATGTAAATGAGCGCCATGTGGTACATGTAGCGCTCATCGCGCGGGCTCAGATTTATCGCGGCGCGCTCCGCCTGCATAGCGGCGGTCGCGCCTCCGCCCTCGTTGCGCGCCAGCGCCAACAGGTCGTAGGCGCTGGCAAATTCCGTGTTCCACTCGAGTACGGCCTTCAAGTCCAGCATCATGTTCGGCAAGCCCTGCATGCTTGTGTGCTTGGAATCCGCCAGGCGGTACTTCAGAACCGAGAGGTAATAGCGCACCCACATGTCGTTGTGATTCAGGGCGGCGGCATCGGAAAGTTCGGTCAGGGCGTCGTCAAATTCGCCACGCTGGATATGGTCCCAGGCCAGACAGCGATGGGCGATTTCATTGCCGACCGTGATCGTCGGAAGCAGGCCGACATCCTCCAGTTCCTTCTTTTGTTCTTCTTGTCTCTTGGCCTCGGCCCTCACTTCGGCCGGAGTGGGCGAGGTCGCCAGAGCTTGCAGCTGTTTCAGTCCGTAGTCGCGCCGATCGGGGATGCGGATTTGAACTCCGGCATACAAAGCGCGCGCGTCAGCCTCGAGCAACGTTTTCGAGGTGATCGCCGAGTCTTCGGGACCAACAGGAGCGGGGAAGTGGTAGGCCTGTTCGGCGTCGGCTGGATTCGCGGGAGAAGAATTAACACCCTGGGTGGTGCGAGCCGCGTCGAGTGCTCTGAGCAACGTACTCTGGGCATGAAAGTAGTCTTTGACTGCCTGCTCCAGCTGCACGGAGCTCATGCCATACGCCTTCTGAATCCCATCTTCGACAGGCATGTGCTGGTTCAGCACGAGATTAAAATAGCTTCCCGTCTCGGGTAGCTTCTTCTCGTGCAGCAGGTAATGCATTACTATCCACGACTCGGCGTAGAAGAGCGTGTGATGCGTGCCTTCGTTGTAGGTGGATGTGTCGTGCCGCATCGTGAACAGGTCGGGAATCGAGAGCCAGACCTGCGCTCCCAGCAACTCGGTCAGGGATTTCTGCGGGCGCATGTCGCGCTGGTTGCCGAGCAAATCCAGGGTGCCCGAAGCCTGGAGCTCAGGATCGCCGCCGATGTCGACGCGCTTGTCGTCGACGCGGATCGAGCTGAAATATTCCGCCAGGCCCTCGTCGAACCATCCCTGGGCCGGGGGATAGTTGTAGTTGAGAAGCATGTGCGCGAAATCATGCGCGACAGCGCGCCATGGTTCCGGTTCGAACAGGTTCAGCGCGATGAAGTCCAGATCGTCGCCGGGAAGAAAAAATCCCGGCACGTCGATCGGCTCGCCATTGCGCAGCGGCGTAAGTTGGTAATAAGTCTTGTCGCTCTTGAAGGCGAAGATGGTCAGCGGTACCGGCTGATTCAGCCGTTCTTTTCCCAGCAGATTCCCGAAAACCGCCCGCATCTGCTCAAAACGCAGCGCGACCTCGCGGCCTTTCTTTTCGCCAGCGTCCGTGATGACGGTGAAGTGCGTGGAGTGGATTTCGAGCCATGGAGAGGGCTCGTTGGCGGCAGAGGCACGCGAGCACACGAGGCTCACCAAGGTCAGGCCCAGCGAGATGGAGCGAATGCGGGACATGTTAAGCGGCGGAGGGAGGATTTCAAGCCAATGCTATCACGATGAGGTAACGAGTAGCTTTGGACCTGCGGCGTTTCCGGCGGCCAGGCGTATGCTTCTGAAACTGCAATCCGCGATTGCGCCTTCGACATGGCATCACTTAAGGCCGCGGCTGAACGTCCCTCCCGCACTTTGGGCAGAGCGTGTTGACAATCAGTGCCCGGGCTTCATAGAGGGGCTTGCCGCAGAATGGGCACATGAATCCCAGATCCCGGCACAATTTGTTGTCGTGCTGAGCGATGCCGTAGATTCCGCCCAACTCCAGCGTGAGGATCGAGCCCAGCAAGATCCACAACCGATAAGGACCGCCCCGCGGCAGTCTGCTGAAAACGAGCGCTGCAATGGACACGAGGGCCAGCAGACCAATCAGGAGAAAATTGTGGCTCTTCATGATCTATTGCCGCTTGCGGGCAAGTTCGCCGGTCAGCACGGTCTTCATGGGGCAATGCTAGGAAAAGAGGGGGGCCACGTCGCAAATTACGAGAGTGGGGTTTGAAAGTAGCGTTCCGGGTTGGCAACACCCGCCAGCGTTCCGGCGCTTACTAGTCGCCGCTGGCGTGAGTCTGCGTGGGAACAAGCACCAGGCGCGGCCGCGCGGAAACAACAGGTTCTGGCCGGCCAGGGCGGAAGGCAGCGAGGATCGCGAACACCGTCGCGTAAGCGGCGAGCACGCCGAAGCCGACCGACGCCAGCACTGTGAAGCAGAGGATCAGGGGCATAACCAGCGAAATCACGATCAACCAACCTTGATGAAATTCAAACTTCAGTCAATTCAGAATCTGCGGGGGCAGCTCTCGCGTCTCTTGCAGTCGTGGCCTTTCGAATCCCGGCGCGAACCTTCAATCTAACCGCGTTGACGCTCCGCGCTGTTGACGACTAAGATACGGAGTAAAGCTGTGCACTCCCACTGTCGAACAGTTCTGATTACCTGTCGACATTACGGAAGGGAAGTCCGGCCCACTCTTTAGACCAGTAACGAAATGGCGATTACCAAGATCTCAGTCCGTGGGGCCCGGCAGCACAATCTCAAAAACATTGACGTTGAGATTCCCCGCAACACACTGACGGTCGTGACCGGGCTGAGCGGGTCGGGCAAGTCGTCTCTTGCCTTCGACACGATTTATGCCGAAGGGCAGCGCCGGTATGTGGAGACGCTTTCGGCCTACGCGCGGCAGTTTCTGGACCAGATGGAACGGCCGGACGTTGATGCAATTGATGGACTTAGCCCATCCATCTCGATCGAACAAAAAACCACCAGCCGCAGCCCGCGTTCAACCGTAGGAACGATCACCGAGATCTACGACTACCTTCGCCTCTTATTCGCTTCGATTGGAGTGCCGCATTGTCCCAAGTGCGGGCGCGCGATCAGCCGCCAGTCGGCCGATCAGATCGTGCAGCGGGTGATGGCATTGACGCCGGAGGACCGCGTCATGGTGATGGCGCCCATCGTCCGGGGCCGCAAGGGCGAGTTCAAGAAGGAAATGGAGACGCTGGTCAAGCACGGCTATACGCGGGCGCGCATTGACGGCGAACTGGTAAATCTGGACGACGACATTCCACTCGACAAGCGCAAGAATCACACCATCGAAGTGGTGATTGACCGGCTACTGGTGAAGCCGGGCATCGAGCATCGACTTGAGATGTCGATCGGCCTGGCGATGAAATTGGCTGGCGGGCTGGTGCAGGTCGCAGTCGTGAACGGCGAGGAGACGCTGTATTCGGAGAAGCTGGCCTGTCCTGATTGCGGCATCAACGTGCCACAACTGGAGCCACGTTCGTTCTCGTTCAACAGCATGTATGGCGCCTGCCCGGAATGCCATGGTCTGGGCAGCCGGTACGATTTCGATCCCGCGAAGGTGATTACGGACTGGTCGAAGCCGCTGCTCGACGGCGGCTTGGGGCCGGGGTCGGCGTCGCAGAATCTGATTCATCAGCTGCAGATTGTGTCGGCGGCATACGGCATCGATCTCAGCACGCCGTTCGAGAAGCTGCCTGAGAAGACGCAGGATTTTCTGCTCAACGGTGAGCCCGGCCGCGGAAGCCGCACCGGCTTTCATGGCATCTTCGGATACCTGAAGCAGAATCTGGAGGAGTCGACTTCGGAAGGTTATCGCGACTGGCTGATGGATCATATGTCGGCGACTGAATGCCTGGTATGCCAGGGAAAACGGCTGCGGCCGGAGAGCCTGGCCGTGAAGGTGAATGGAATGTCGATTACCGAGTTCACCGCCATGCCGGTTTCGCGGTCGCTCGAAGTGGCGCAGGGGATCGAACTGGCCGGGCGCGAAGCCGCGATCGCGGGCCGTGTGATGCACGAAGTCGTCGAGCGCTTGCAATTTCTGAATGCCGTCGGCCTGGGATACATCTCGCTCGACCGTTCGGCGGCGACATTGTCCGGCGGTGAGGGCCAGCGCATTCGCCTGGCCACGCAGATCGGATCGAAGCTGCGCGGCGTGCTATACGTCCTCGACGAGCCGTCGATCGGTTTGCACCACCGCGACAACGACCGGCTGCTGAATGCGCTCGAAAATTTGCGCGATCTCGGCAACACCGTGCTCGTCGTTGAGCACGATGAAGAAACGATCCGGCGCGCCGATTACGTGGTCGATCTCGGCCCGGGCGCGGGCCGGCATGGCGGAAATCTTGTGGCACACGGCACGCCGGAAGAAATCATGCGCGAACCGAACTCGCTGACCGGAGCCTACATCGCGGGCCGAGCGCAGATCGAGATGCGGCCGGAGCGGCGGCAGAAAAACGGCGCGGGGCTTACGATTCTGGGTGCGAAGGAAAACAATCTCAAGAATCTCGACGTCACGTTCCCACTGGGCGTGATGACCGTCGTGACCGGCGTTTCCGGCTCGGGCAAGTCGACGCTGGTCAACGACATCCTGTATCGCGCGCTGGCGCGACAGCTTTACCGCTCGCGCGAGAAGGCAGGCGAGCATAAATCGATTTCCGGCGCGGAGCATGTCGACAAGGTCATTCGCATCGATCAGTCGCCCATCGGACGCACTCCGCGCTCTAATCCTGCCACCTACACCGGAGTCTTCACCGCCATTCGCGATCTGTACGCCATGCTGCCCGAATCGCGCGAGCGCGGCTACAAGGCTGGGCGCTTTTCCTTCAACGTTTCCGGCGGGCGCTGCGAGGCCTGCCAGGGCGAGGGCCAGCGCCGCATCGAAATGAATTTTCTGCCCGACGTGTACGTGCTGTGCGAAGTCTGCGGCGGGCGCCGTTACAACTCGGAAACTCTGGCCGTCAAATACAACGGCTATTCGATCGCCGACCTGCTCGAAATGCCGGTCTCCGACGCTCTGCCCATTCTCGAAAACATCCCGCAGGTCAAGCAGAAGCTGCAAACGCTGGTGGACGTCGGCCTTGGCTACATTCATCTCGGCCAATCGGCAGTCACGCTCTCCGGCGGCGAGGCCCAGCGCATCAAACTGGCACGCGAACTCTCGAAGCGGCAGACCGGCAAGACGCTCTATCTGCTCGACGAGCCCACGACCGGCCTGCACTTCGACGACGTCAAGAAACTGCTCGACGTGCTGCACCGTTTGACCGATCTCGGCAATTCGATCATCATCATCGAGCACAATCTGGACGTGATCCGCAACGCCGACTGGATCATCGATCTCGGCCCTGAGGGCGGCGAAGATGGCGGGCGGCTCGTAGCCCAGGGCACGCCGGAGCAGGTAGCGCGAGTGAAGAAGTCGTACACCGGCCAGGCGCTGGCAGGTTATTTTGGAAAGGCAGTACCCAGTGCTCAAGTGACAGTCGTCAGCTGAAGGCAATTCTTTCTTGTCATCCTCCGACAATTCGCAGTTTGACCCGCAGCTGGACCCCCAGCCCGAGCCACGTGCGAGCTCTACCGAGCAAGATCCGCTTGCTTCTGAATTCGGTGCCCCACCGAGCCTGGCCTCTGCTCCGCCCTCTCTCGTCGAGAATCCTGTCTGGAATGGCTGGGATGTGCTGGCGATCACGGCGCTGACTTTGATCGCAATGCTGGTGTCGCAGTTCGCGGTTCTGTTGGCCGCGAAGTGGTTCGTCTACCCGCGCACGAGCCTCGCCGACGTGGCGCAGAAGCCCATCGTACTGCTGGTCTCCCAATTTCTGCTCTATATCGTTGTGGCGGCGTTCATGATCGCGCTGGTCGAGGGCAAGTACCACGTGCAGTTTTGGCAGGCGGTGCGCTGGAACTGGCCGCACTCGGAGTGGAAGCTGCTAGCGCTGGGATTCGTGTTGCTGCTCTCGCTCAGCGCACTCCAAAGCCTGCTGCCGATGCCCAAGGAGACTCCGTTTGAGCATCTCTTCGATCGGCCGCGCGACGCCTATCTGCTTTCGCTGATCGCCGTGACTCTGGGGCCGCTGATGGAGGAGCTGTTTTTCCGCGGCTTCATGTATCCCGTGCTGGCACGGAGGATCGGCGCGGTGTGGGGTGTCGTGCTCACAGCGCTGCCCTTCGGGCTGATTCACCTGCCACAATACGGATGGGCCTGGAGTG
>JASHNU010000052.1 GCA_030041475.1 Candidatus Sulfotelmatobacter sp. | reverse complement strand
TTCGGCCATGTTCCTATCTCCAATTCGTATGATGACCAACGTGGGTTCTAACGACCGCCATAACTTGTAGCGTCGATCTCTGATCGACATCGGCGATCGGAGATCGCCGCTACAGATTAGGGCAAGTACACCGGAAGGACTTTGCCGAATGCGCGGATGATGTCGTCCTCATCATTCTTCTTCAAGCACGATGGGATGGGGATCAGGATGCTCCGCTCAAACAGGCTATCCGCCGTGGGGCACGCCCCCTTGTGGTAATCCTGCTCCAA
This sequence comes from Candidatus Sulfotelmatobacter sp., assembly GCA_030041475.1. Classification (GTDB taxonomy): domain Bacteria; phylum Acidobacteriota; class Terriglobia; order Terriglobales; family Acidobacteriaceae; genus Sulfotelmatobacter. The sequence goes on along the minus strand of JASHNU010000052.1, from coordinate 3,721 downwards.
ACCGGCATTCTCGGCAAGCGTCCAGGGAGAACCGTGGCCGTCCACGCTCGCGTGATTCACCAGGCTGGCGTTGTTGTAATACAGGTGCAGCCCCCAATCGGTCAGGACCACGTTGGAAACTCCCTGGGGAGAAGTCACGATGCCTTCTGCACGCAGCGCCGTGTTCACTTTCCTGGCCGTCTCGGCGTCCGGGTAGGTGGTGATCAGGAAACATCCGGTGTCGCCCGCCGGGTCCTGGATCTTCCGCAACTGCACGCCCGGGAACTTTTCCAGAGCTTTGCGGATCCGATACTTGCTGTGCTGCATGGCCTTGATGATCCGCGGCAGTTTCTTCAACTGGACGCGCGCCACGGCCGCGCGCATTTCGTCAAGCCGATACCCCCGTCCCCACATGCGGAGATTGGGATTATCGAAAATCAGCCGCCCGTTTTCGTCGCGTGCATAGCCCAGATCGTGGGAGGCGGAGGCCCGCTGATAAAGTTCGAAGTCATTCGTCACCACGCAGCCGCCCTCGCCCGTCGTCATGTTCTTGTTCATTTGCAGGCTGAAAATGCCCATGTCGCCGAATGTGCCGACCTTTTTTCCATGGATACTGCCGCCGTTGCATTGGGCGCAATCTTCCAGTAGGAAGAGCTTGTGGGCGCGGGCGATCTTTTGGATGGCCTTGGCATCGCCCGGCGCTCCGCTCATATGCACCAGGATGATGCCCCGCGTCTTGGGCGTGATACATTTCTCGACGGCGGCAGGATGCAAGCAGAAAGTCTCGTCGATATCGGCCACCACCGGAATCGCATCGAGGTTCACTACCGCCGCCAGCACCGAGACCCACATGTAGGCCGGAACGATCACTTCTTGTCCGGGCCCTACGCCTAGCGCGGACAGAGCGGTGTGCAGGGCGCCGGTGCCGCTGGTTACCCCGAGCGCATATTTCGTGCCCACGCGCTCGGCAAACTCGGCCTCCAGCTTCTCCACTTCTTTTTGTAACTTCACGCCGTAATAGCGATACAGCGACCGGGACTTGAGCACCTTCACCGCCGCCTGAACTTCCTTGCTATCCATGTGATGAACACCCGGAAATTCGAGCGGCAGCGGCGTCTTGCGGACGGGCTTCCCACCATTGATGGCTAATTCGTTTTCCTTCATTCTTCACCTCGTATGAATCTCGCAAATTAAGATATATGGTTATAGCACAATTCTTCTTGGACTGTCCGCATGGGCCTTTGGCCCACGAAAGTCCATGAAAATGGCTTCGAGGTAAGATGGGAGCGGCCCGGAGCGGCGAGGTCGGCACCGCAGTGGAGAAGTCGAAGCCGTTGGACTGTCTGATCCGGAGCGTGCGTGTTGAACGAATCATTGGGCGTCGCCGTCTCCCCGGGGGGAGCGGCGGCAGCCCGCGACCCTGCATAAGGTAAGCGAAGGCACGCTCTCCGCTCCCGTCCGAAGGAGCTGACATGTCCTACAGGATAGCAGGAATTGATGTGCACAAGCGGAGTTTGGCGGTAGCGGTTTCGGAAGTGGAGGTATTGGAGGAGCACAACTTCGAGCGGCGGCAGTTTGGCACCAGTCCGTCGCAACTGCGGTCGCTGGCGGCGTGGCTGCTGGCCGAGCACGTCGAGGAAGTGGTGATGGAATCGACGGCGCAGTACTGGAAGCCGGTGTGGGCCATGTTGGAACGGCACTGGCAGGCGGCGTGCCGGAAGCGGGAAGGAGCGCGGGCGATGACGGGGGCGATGCATCTGGCCCAGGCGAAGTCCAACCAGGGGCCGCGGGGCCGCAAGAAGGATTTTGCCGATGCCGAACGGTTGGTCAAGCGGTTGGTGGCCTACGAACTGCGCCTGAGCTTCGTGCCGGAGGGGGAGCAGCGGCTGTGGCGAACGGTGATGCGCACCAAGTACCAATGGCGCTGCAATCAGGTGCGCTTACAGAATCGCCTGGAAGCGCTGTTGGAGGAAGCACAGATCAAGTTGTCGAGCTTGCTTACCGATCTGTTGGGGGCGAGCGGACGGCGCATGCTCCGGGCGGTGGCGGACGGGGAGACCAACCCGGCGGTCTTGGCCGGCTTGGCCGATGCCAACTTGCGGGCCACCGCCGAGCAGTTGTGCGACGCGCTGGAGGCCTGCCGGGACCTGCATCCGCTCTACCGACGGCTGCTGGAGACGGCGCTGGACGAGTGGCAAGAGATCGAGCGGCGCATTGAGGAGTTGGAGCAGGAGATGGCCACGATGCTGCGCGCGCATCAGGACCAGGTGCAACGGCTGGCGGAGATTCCCGGCTTGGGAGTCGATTCGGCACAACAGATCATCGCCGAAGTGGGCGTCACGGCGGCCACTTTTCCCTCGGCGGGGAACTTGGCCTCCTGGATGGGTGCCTGTCCGGGTGATAACGAGAGTGGGGGCGTCAACACCAGCCGCCGCTCGGCCAAAGGCAACCGTCACCTGCGCCGTATTCTCAATCAGGCCGCCAACGCCGCGGTCAAACTCAAAGGCAGCATCTTCGCCCTGCTCTATCGCCGCTATGTCCCGCGGCAGGGGCATAAGAAGACCATTGCCATCATCGCCCATCGCCTTTGTCGCTTGGTCTGGATGATCCTGCACCGCGGCCTTCGCTATGAAGAGCGCGGCCCGGCGGTCAGCAAGCAATCGACGCAAAGACGTACCGCCCGCATGATTCGCGAGCTGCGCAGCCTTGGGTACAGCATTGAGCTCGCTGCCAACTCCGTGGCTGATCCAGCATGAACGGGAGGTTTTCGACCCTGCGGCGGCTCGACGCCGCTTTGGTCTTGCTCCTCAGTTTTGGTCCAAGGCGGCATCGAGCCGCCGCAGTCCAAGGCGCTAGAGCTGCACCGTCTCGGGCAGTCCTACCCATCGACGGAAATTGCCGGAGAACATTCGCTCCACATCGCGGTCGATCTGCTTCCGCGTGAGGGGATAACCATCGGCGAGCAGGCGGGAATAAGACTCGCCGAGGGCACGGGAAATCGCGCGGCGTGAATGCGGCCATTTGTAAATCAACTGATCCAGAATCCGCGCGTCGGAGTGCTGCGGGATCACCGTCGAGCCGAGCAGTTCCAGGCGCTCCGCCGTGATTTCCCCCACGATCGAGGGGTTATTGAGAAACCACCAGCAGCCAAAGGGCAGCAGGTTGCTGAACTTCCGCGCGGCCACGCACAGGGCATGCTGATTCTCTCGCGACAGCATGGTAACCAGGAAGCGCACGCCCGGATTCTCGGCGCAGATGCGCTCCACCGAAGCCGTGTCCGCATATCCCACGCCATCGCCGGCGTCGCGCAGGGCAGGGTTCACTTGCCGCGAAACGCCGATCATCAGCGCGAAAGGAATGTTGTATTGAAGGCACGTGGGGAGGACGGCCTCGCGGATCAAACGCGTGCGCGGAGAGTCATCCGGATAAGTGAAGGTGAAGGGCATAGAAACGGCAAGATACACTGGATGCAAGCGAGTAATCCAAACATCCAGGAAGCGGCGTACCTCATTAATCGTTTGCGCCGTCAAGGGGCCAGCTCGCAAGCCTGCCGCGCCCATCACCGTGGTCGCACGCGTCGCGCCCCAGTCATTCAAGATAAGGTCCAGGCGCAAAGCGCGGTGGAAATTCTCGGGGCAGGGCGCTTCCCTCTCCCACATTATCCTTTCCGCCGGATTGAACGGATCGTTAGTCATCACGATTGCCTTGACGTTGGCGAGGTCAAGGACCTTCTGGATGTACT
>JASHNU010000051.1 GCA_030041475.1 Candidatus Sulfotelmatobacter sp. | reverse complement strand
AAGCCGCGGGAAACAGAGCGGCAAAAAGAACCGCCGCAAAAAGAAAAAGAGACGACAGTGGAGTTTCTGTCTTCGCTCGCCGCGGTGCTGGTGACTGGACTGTTCATCATCACTTTCGTCGTGCAGGCCTTTGAAATTCCTTCCGCCTCCATGGAGAACACGCTGCTCATCGGCGATCACGTTTTCGTGAACCGCATTCAGTTTGCCCCGCAGACTTCCTGGGTGGGACGGCTGCTGCCCTATCGCGACCCCAAATTTCGCGACGTTGTCGTTTTCCTTTCGCCCGCTGAGCCCGGCCTCTACGTGGTCAAACGGATCATCGGTCTGCCCGGCGACCGCATCCACCTGCGCGATGGTGTGGTCTATCGCAACGGAGTCGCGCTGGACGAGCCGTACGTTTATCACGACGACGACCCTCCCGAGGTTCGCGCCCGGGAGCCCTATCGCAACAATTTTCCCGCGGTTTCGCCGACCGAAGATCCGAATGTGTATCCAAGCTGGAGCGACGAGTTGCCCTCTTACATTCACGGCGACGACATCGTCGTGCCTCCCGGGCACTACTTCGGCATGGGAGACCATCGGCACGTAAGCCTCGACAGCCGCTATTGGGGCTTCATTCCGCGCGAAAACATCATTGGCCGGCCCATGCTCATTTACTGGTCGTTCCAGACACCCGAGGATCAGTACAAGAAAACGGATTGGAGCGACCGGATCTCATTCCTGGGCAAAGTGGTGTTTCACTTTTTCGATGAGACGCGCTGGCGGCGCACGCTGCAGTTCGTTCGATGAAGGTGAAGTCCTTCGCAGGCTCGGTGCAGGCACAGTGTGCTATCCCGCCGCGAGCCTGAGAGATGTCCTGTGAGGTCGCAGTGAGGCTTTTCTCCTCCAACCGGCGCCGAATTGCAGCCGCATTCCTGCTGGTTCTCGTGTTGTTCTCGATCCGGCCCGGCGCCCAGCGGCTGAAGTCACGGATTATTTCCTCCATCAGTTCGGCAGTTGGCCGTTCGGTCGACATCGGCTCGGTGCATGTCCAGCTGCTGCCGCGGCCCGGATTCGATCTCGAAAATCTTGTCGTCTATGACGACCCGGCCTTCGGAGCCGAGCCGATTCTGCGCGCGGGGGAAGTAACGGCGGCGCTGCGTTTGACTTCTCTGCTGCGCGGCCACCTTGAAATCGCGCAGCTCGATCTCACCGAACCTAGCCTGAATCTGGTGCATGGCGATCGCGGCGGCTGGAATCTGGGAGCTTTGCTCGAGCGCAGCGCTCACACAACTCTCGCGCCCACGGCAAAGGCGAAGTCTGAGCCGCGCCCGGGATTTCCCTACATTCAAGCGACCGGGGCGCGCATCAACTTCAAAAATGGACGCGAGAAAAAGCCCTACGCACTGACCAATGCGGATTTTTCACTATGGCAGGAAGCGGAAAATACCTGGGGAGTGCGCTTGAAGGCGCAGCCATTTCGCGCCGACGTGAGTTCGAACGATACGGGCCTGCTCCGGATGAACGGCACATGGCAGCGCGCCGCGACGTTGCGTGATACTCCGCTCGACTTCACGTTCGAGTGGAGCCGGGCGCAACTGGGACAGCTCACAAAGTTATTCACCGGAAACGATCAGGGCTGGCGGGGCGCAGTGCAGCTCGATGTGACTGCCAGGGGAACGCCCATGAAGCTGCAGATTGCGACTGACGCCGCCATCCAGGATTTTCGCCGTTATGACATCGCCAGCGGTGACGCGTTACGGGTCGCCGCTCACTGCGACGGACTGTACAGTTCCCTCGATCACCGTGTTCACGAATTGGTCTGCGAGGCGCCACTGGGCGGCGAAATCGTTTCGATGAAAGGGGAAGTCGGCCTTCCCTCCCAACACAGTTACGCGCTGACAGTGAGTGCGGAAAATGTACCCAGCAACGCAGTGTTGGCGGTAGCGCAACGAGCGAAGAAAGGTCTACCAGGAGACCTGATCACCAGTGGAACGATTCGAGGTAACGTTTCCATTCAGCGCCACGATGCGGCGTCCAAGTTGAAATTGGAGGGGCAAGGTGAGATCTCCGATCTTCTGCTGGCCTCCGCCGCGAATAAAGCGGGGATCGGACCGGAGACTGTACCGTTCGTGTTCGTCAGCGATGCTTCATCGCGGAATGCAGTCTTAAAGAAACCAAGAGCGCGCGGGAAGGCGCCAGGCTTGCGCATTCCAGATGGCCCGCATCTAGAGTTCGGCCCCTTTGTGATTGCGCGTGCGGCCACCGCGCAAAGTACGACTGCCCCGGGAGTGACTGCACTAGGGTGGATTAGTCGCAGCGGTTACAACGTTGCGGTGACGGGCGAAGCAGAAATCGGCAAGACACTGGGAGTGGCTCGTCTGGCCGGGCTTCCGACGCTGCAGTCGTCCGCAGAAGGCACCGCGCTCATGGATCTGCAAATCGCGGGATCATGGAAGGGATGGGGCTCCGGCGCCCCTGCGAGTTTTCCCGGGCCGCAGGTGAGCGGAACGGCCAAAGTGCGCAACGTGCATGTCGCCGTGCGTGGTGCTAGCGGCGTACTGGAGATTGTCTCAGCCAATCTGGAGCTCGCTCCCGACATGGTGCGAGTGGCAAAACTCAGCGCGAAGGCGGCGGATGCCGCGTGGACGGGATCGCTCGAATTGCCGCGTGGATGTGGAACGCCGGCCTCGTGCGAGGTCCACTTCAACCTTGTGGCGAATCAGATTGCGATCAGCGATCTTAGAACGTGGGCTACTCCTCGCCCGCGCGAGCGGTCGTGGTATCAAGTGCTGGGGGCGAACACAAACACTGCGCCCACCTTTCTTGAGACTCTGAGGGCGTCGGGCCACGTGGCCACCGACTTCCTTCACGTGCAGAATTTCGTGTTGACTCGCGTTTCCGCGAACGTGCAGGTGGACCGCGGCAAACTGCAAATTTCAGACTTCGCCGCAGACATGGTGGGCGGTAAACAAGGCGGCAATTGGCTGGCGGACTTCAGTGCGAAACCGGCTGTTTGTAGCGGGAGCGGAACGCTGACGGGAGCTTCGCTTGCGCGCCTGGCCGATGCGACGAAGGATGCGTGGATCTCCGGCACCGCGAATGCAACATACGAACTGAAGGGCCCCTGCACAGCCGAACTTTGGCAAGCAGGCGAAGGCAATCTCCAGTTTGACCTCAGGGACGGCACGCTCGCGCACATTTCGCTCGCCGAAAATGAAGAGGGGCCGCTCAGATTCGCTCGTCTCTCGGGTCGGGCCCGATTGCACTCCGGCGAATTCGAGATCAAAGAAGGGAAGCTGGATTCTCAAGACGGAAAATTTCTGGTGAGCGGAACGCTTTCGACGCAGAAGGAACTTGAAATCAAGCTGTCGAGATCGACAAACACTTCTGCCGGCGGATATGCCATTACCGGCACTCTCGCCCAGCCGCGGGTTGCGCCTTTGCCAGGGGCGGAACAGGCGAGGCTCAAGCCGGAACCTACGAAATAACCGGTCTCTTACGGCACATATCCCGTGCCTCGGAGAACTTTGCCCGGAAGGGCGCCGGTCATTTTTCCTTGATCGATCACCGGCACTCCATTCACCAAAACATATTCCATGCCTTCGGAAAACTGATTGGGACTGTCGAACGTGGCGCGATCGCGAACGGTTGCGGGATCGAAAATCACCGCATCGGCCCACATTCCAGCCTTGAGCACGCCGCGATCCGTCAGCCGCATGCGCTGCGCCGGAAGCGCCGAAAATTTGCGAATCGCATCTTCGAGCATCAGGGCTTTTTCCTCGCGGACATACTTGCTCAGGATGCGCGGAAACGTTCCATAAGCGCGGGGATGCGGATGCGCCTGGCCGAGAATGCCGTCCGGGGACGTGCCTTCCGAATCGTTGTCGATCGAGACCCACGCCTGCTGCAGTGCAAGCGTCACGTCCGGCTGCGACATGCCGAACACCGCGACACCGGTAGAGGGATCTTCGATCAGGAAATCGAACAGGGCGTCCATGGGATCTTTGTTCCACAGCTTCGCGATCTCCGAGAGCCGCTTGCCCTGGAGCGGCAGCAACTTCGGGTTGTGGACAGCTCCGACCATGATCGCTTCCGGGCCGGGAATCTCCTCCCATTCGTTGTCCCAACTGTTGGACGATGTGAGCAGGTCTTTGCGAATGCGCTCGCGCGTGGTTGGATCCTTCAACCGCTCAACGAGTTTTTCTGTACCGCCGTCGTGGGCCCAGGGCGGAATGAACGCCGAGAAATCGTTGTACCACGCGGTGTAGGCGTAGGTATCGGCACTTACGTCGGCACCGGCAGCGCGCGCGGCATTGATTTTCGCAACGACCTCCGGCATGCGTCCCCAGTTGTTCTTACCCGCAACTTTGAGGTGCCAGATCTCGACCGGAATATTCGCTTCGCGGCCGATGCGCAAGGCTTCGTCGATTGCCTCCAGCACCGAGTTGCTTTCGTCGCGCATGTGCGTAGCGTAGATGCCGCCGAACTTCGAGGCCTCCGCCGCCAGCGCGATCAACTCTTCTGTCTTTGCGTAGGGCGCTGGCGCGTACTGCAGCGCGGTGGAAACTCCGACGGCGCCATCCTTCATCGCATCGCGGACGAGCGCCTTCATCTCGTCCAACTGCGCGGGCGTCGGCTGGACGTCTTTGTCGCCAAGCACCATGCGGCGGACTTGCGCCGCGCCAACGTAATCGGCAACGTTGATGCCGGTGCCCTGCTTCTCGAGCCGCGCAAAATACTGACGATACGTGCGCCAGTCTGGCGTGATTTTGTAATGCTCGAATCCTGCGCGGTCGTCCTTGATGAGCGCGTCGTTGAGCGGCGCGATCGATTCGCCTTCACCCGTGATTTCCGTTGTGATGCCCTGAAAGATCTTCGACGGCAGGCGCGGGTCCACGAGAATCGTCAGTTCTGACTGGCCGAGCATGTCGATGAACCCAGGCGCCACGACTTTTCCGCCGGCGTCAATCGTGCGCTTGCGCGCGGCGGCTGCCAGGTTGCCGATGGCGGCAATTCTGCCGTTGCGGATGCCGAGATCGCCCGAATACCACGGCGAACCTGTGCCGTCAATAATGTGGCCGTTCGTGATGACTATGTCGAAGGCGGCAGGCGTCTGTGCCCACGCATAACTGCGAATCAGCACAGAGGTCAAAGAGACGCTCGTCCAGAAAGCGATCGTATAAAAAATGCAACGCAGCATTGAGCTGGCCCTCATCATTTTCCCCTTCTAAGTTTGCGGTTCATCCTTCCGCTGAACGTCCCTGCGGTGCGAAATGGCGCCGATCGCAATCCAAACTGCCAGGGCGATCCACTCGTACACGGTGAAGTGCCCCGGGACTTCGGGCAGCAGTTTCATCAGTGTCATCGCGATGCCCACCAGCAATCCGAAACCTGTCACACCGCGCTCAAGCGTGGTTAGAGAAATCATCTCGGCGCGCGAGTCGAGGGCCAGGCACGCGGCGCAGGCCGCCGACCATCCTATCGCGCACGCCACCGATCCCACTTCGGTGATAGGAACCAGGATCGCGTCTCCCAGCAACATGCACGCGCCCGTCGCGATACCGACGCACAGAACCGCTGCCGACGGCGTCTGGTACTTCGTGTGGACTGTCCCTAGGCCGCCCTGTACCATGCCGCGTCGCCCGAGAGCGAAGAGCAGGCGACTGGCGGCGACGAAATTTCCATTGAAGCACTTGAACAGTGAGAGAAGTGCCGTGGCCAGAATAATGTTCACCACCCAGCGCGCGCCCACAGCGCGTTCGAACGCGACCGCCGTCATGAATTTCTCGCCCAGGAGTTGCCGCCACGGCGCGACGAACGCCACCGCGGCCACGATGCTGGCGTAAAAAAGAATCGCAACCAGGATCGCCATCCACATCGCCAGCAGGAACGTTCGCGAGCGAAATTCCGGGCTGGCTTCCTCGGCCGCCTTGCCCACCGATTCGAAACCGGCCATGAAATAGGGAACGATCTGCGTCACCAGCAGAATGGAAACGAGCGGCGAGTGCGTGAACAGCGGCGGAAAGTTCGCCGGCGCACCCCGACTAACGCCCGCCGCAACGAATACTACAAACAACGTCAGAGTGCCGAAGCTGGTCCAGTTTTGAAACGTCGCGCTCAGCCGCACGCCGCGGTAATTCAGCACCGTGATCAGCGCTGTCAGCGCGAGACCGATGATCAGGTGCGGAAGAAACACCGGATGTCCGCCGATGCGGTAAATCTCCGTCGAGTCGAGCCCGGGAAAAATGTAGCCGGCGATGCGGCCCACTGCGACCGCCTCCCATGGGCACACGATGAAGTACATCAGCGTCATCATCCAGCCGGTGGCAAAACTGACGCGGCGTGAGAACGCGGCGGCGGTGTATGCAATCTCGCCCGCAGCGTCAGGCATAGCCGCGACGAGTTTGCCGTAGACCCATCCGATGGGAAGCAGCACGGCGCCGCCGACCACAAAACCGAGCAGCGCGCCCAGCACCCCGCCGCGCTCCAACCAGTCGTCCATGATGACCAGCCAGCCCACGCCCACCATGGTTCCCCAGCCCAGCGTGAAGTAGTCGATGGCGCGCAGTTTGCGGGCGAGCGTGGTCACGAGTCGGTTGTGTCAGTTCAAACGAAGTGGCGCGAATTATAAAGCATCGCCCAGTGACGCTGCCTTCATCTGCGACTTCGCTTAGTGCCGCCTCCTTAGGGCAGTTCGCGGCCTTTTCGCGTGTTACTATCGAATCCAGCCCTGCTTCCGACAAAATGACATCCGCCAAAACTCGCAAGCGCGTCCTCAGCGGGATGCGCCCGACCGGAAAACTGCACCTCGGCAACTACGTGGGTGCGCTCCAGAACTGGGTGCGCATGCAGGACGAATACGAATGCTTCTTCGAGGTCGCCGACTGGCATGCTCTGACCACCGATTACGCCGACACCTCGCGGGTGAAGGAAAATTCGCTCGACGTTGTGCTCGACTGGTTGGCCGCCGGGCTTGATCCGCAAAAGTCGGTCATCTTCATTCAGTCGCACGTTCCCGCGCATGCCGAGTTGCATTTGCTGTTTTCCATGGTGACGCCGCTTGGCTGGCTGGAGCGCGTCCCGACCTACAAGGAGCAGCGCGAAAACATCAAGGACAAGGATCTCGGCACATACGGATTTCTCGGCTATCCCGTGTTGCAGGCCGCCGACATTCTCATCTACAAAGCCGACGTGGTTCCCGTGGGCGAAGACCAAGTGGCGCACGTCGAACTGACCCGAGAGGTCGCCAGGAGGTTCAACGGATTCTATCCGGCGACAGGCGGGGGTATATACAAAAGCGCTCCGCCTCCGGGCGGATCTTTCACCTGGACGCGTGACGTCTTCCCTGAGCCGCAATCGCTGCTCACGCCCGCGGCCAAGTTGCCGGGCACCGACGGTCGCAAGATGTCGAAGTCGTACGGCAACACCATCCTGCTCACCGATCCCGAGCCGGTCGTGCGTCAGAAGCTGAAAACCATGGTGACCGACCCGGCGCGCGTTCGCCGCTCCGATGCCGGCAATCCCGACGTGTGCCCCGTCGGCGACCTGCACAAAATCTTCAGCAGCAAGGAAACGATGGCCAAAGTGAACAGCGGCTGCCGCTCGGCCTCGATCGGCTGCATCGAGTGCAAAGGCTGGGCCGCCGACGCGTTAGTAACCCTTTTGAATCCCATGCAGGAAAAGCGAAAAAAATATGAGCAGAATCCGCGCCTCGCCTGGGATATTCTGGAAGAGGGCTCCCGGCGCGCTTCCGCAGCCGCAGCCGCGACCATGAACGATGTCCGCGCGGCCATGGGCATGTCCTTGGACTTTGAAGCGCCCAAACCGGCGCCCGGCAAGTAGTTGGCAAATTGCATGAGCCAGATTGCATGAACCAAGAAGCAAAAGTTTTCTCGCACGACGAGCCGGCGCCGCTCGCGCCCGTGGTCGCCATCTCCGCATCCAAGGCCGCAAAAGACGCGGCTAGAAAAGACGAGAGCGATTTCCCCTTCGCCGTCGCCGTGGGCCAGGTCTACGAAGGCCCGCTCGACCTGCTGCTCGACCTGATTCGCAAGCAGGACATCGACATCTATGACATTCCCATCGCCAAAATCACGGCGCAATATCTCGCCTACGTGGAAAAAATGCGCGAGCTCGACGTGAATGTCGCCGCCGAATTCATTTACATGGCGGCCATGCTCATTCACATCAAGTCGAAAATGCTGCTGCCGCGCGATCCCGAGGCGCCGGCTGAAGAGCACCAGGATCCGCGCGACGAACTGGTCAACCGCCTGCTCGAACACGAAAAATTCAAATCGGCCGCGCAGATGCTTCTTCAGAAGCAGCAGATTGAAGACGCCGTGCTGTCGAATCCGTCGCTGAAAGAGTTCATAGAGGCTGAAAGCACGGAGCCGGAAATCGCGGCCGACGTCATCGACCTGGTCAAAACATTTCAGCAGGTGCTTGAGCGTGTGCGCACGCGCCCGGTGCTCAGCGTGGACGAAGATAGCGTCACCGTCGGCCAGATGATCGACTACCTGCGCCGCCGGCTGTCGCTCGAAGATCGTCCCATCCGATTGAAACAGCTCTTTCTGCGAATGCCGTCGCGCCAAGCGCTGGTCTGCATGTTCCTTGCATTGCTCGAACTGGTGCGACTGCAGGCCATTCAGGTACGGCAGGAGCGGCTCTTCGGCGAAATCGCCGCGCGCAAGCACACCCACTTCGATGAGATCATGAAAGAACAGTCGGCGGTGCGAGACGACTGGAGATGAAGCAGAGGCCAGGGCCCAGAGGTCAGGGACCAGTTTGCCGGATTTGCTGACCCGGATTTGCTGGCCCCTAACCCCTGATCCCTGACCCCGGAACCCTATGTCCTTAAAAGCCCAACTCGAAGCCATCATTTACGCGGCGGAGACGCCGATCACGCTCGAGCAGATCATTCCACTCGTGAAAGAAACGCTCGCGGCCGAAGGCGTGTCCGACGCCGACGCCATCAATTCGCGCGTGCGTTCCGCCATCGAAGAACTCACTACCGAGTACAACGCTCCCGACCGCGGCATCGAGATTCGTCAGGTTGCCGGCGGATACCGCATGTCCACCAAGCCCGAGCAGCACGAAGTGGTGCGCGCCTTCGCCCGCAGCCTGAAACCTCCGGTGCGGCTCTCTCTGCCCGCGCTAGAAACGCTCGCAGTCATCGCCTACAAGCAACCCGTCACCGTGCCCGAAATCAGCGACATTCGCGGCGTCGACTCCGGCGGCGTGATCGGCACGCTGCTCGACCGCAAGCTCATCACGACTGCCGGCCGGAAACAGGTCATCGGCCGGCCCATCCTGTACAAGACAACGAAGGAATTCCTGATGCGCTTCGGTCTCAAAGACGTCAACGAACTGCCCAGCATGGAGGAGTTCGAGAAGTTGGTCGCGGAGTCGTTCCAGTCCGAACTGATTCCCGCCGAGAGCGCGGCGCAACCAGAGGTGGTCGAAAGCATCTCCCCCTCTGCCGAGTCGGAATCGACTCTCGAGGAATCCATCTCCGAAGACGTGTCCACTGCAGAAGAGCCCGCACAAGAGAAAGCGGGCTGAAGTCCGCGCACGCGGCAAATCGCCATGCCCCTCGAACGTCTGCAGAAAATTATTGCCGCGGCCGGCATCGCCTCTCGCCGCAAAGCCGAAGAACTGATCACCTCCGGCCACGTGCAGGTGAACGGGCACGTCGTCACCGAACTGGGCAGCAAAGCCGATCCTGAAACCGACCACATCCGTGTCAACGGCAAACTGCTGCACGGCGCCGAGCGCCACATCTATCTTCTGCTCAACAAACCCAAAGGCTACGTGACCACGGTGAGCGATCCCGAAAACCGCCCGACGGTCATGCATCTCATTCGCGGCGTGAAGGGCCGCGTGTATCCGGTCGGCCGCCTCGACTACGCGAGCGAAGGCTTGCTGGTGCTCACGAACGATGGCGACCTGGCGCATCACCTGATGAAGGCTGCCTCGCATGTTCCCAAAACTTATGTGGTCAAAGTTGCGGGCACGCCGAATGACGAAGCGCTGGCCAAACTCCGCGCCGGGGTTTCCATCGCTACCGATGACGGCAAGCGCGTTCGGACTGGGCCTGCCTCGGTCCGCGTGGTGAAGGAAGCGGCCAATCCCTGGTACGAAATCACTCTGATCGAAGGCCGCAATCGCCAGATCCGCCGCATGTTCGAAGCGGTTGGCCATCACGTCGAGAAAATCAAGCGGGTTCGCTACGGACCGCTCACCCTCGACCTTCCTCCCGGCGAATTCCGCCCGCTGACTCTGAAGGAAATCGAACGCCTGAAGTCGGCCTGCGGAATTCGCGTGACAAGTAAACGCCAATCCATGGCATGATGTTGGTCCAGCCAAATCTGCAGCGAGAAGTACGGCCAGCATGAGTCGTTTTTTTGATCTGGTCTCTAAGCCAGCCCGCGAAATGGGCGGCTATCAGCCCAGCCCGCCGCCGGGGCCGGGCCTATCGTCTCTTTCGTCGCGCCTTGTCCGGCTCGACTCCAACGAAAATCCCTTTGGCCCATCGCCTCACGCGATCGAAGCCATGCAGTCAGCGTTATCCACGGCAAACTGTTATCCCGACGATGACTGCAGCCGTCTGCGTCGCAGGCTTGCCGAATATCACGACGTTGCTCCTGAGCAAGTTCTGGTGACTGCCGGTTCAACCGGGGTCTTGAGCCTGCTCTGCCAGACGATGCTTGGTCCCGGGCTGAATGCAGTGACGAGCGAGCGCTCTTTTATCGTTTATGCGATGGCGGTACACGCCACAGGAGCTCAGTTGATCGAAGCTCCCATGCGTGGGGACACATTGGATCTCGCAGCGATTCTCAATGCGATTGACGGCAACACCCGCCTAATCTTGCTCGCCAATCCCAACAATCCAACCGGGACTATGCTTGATGCAGCAGCAGTGGATGACTTTCTCGGTCAGACGCCGCCGCATGTTGTCGTTGTGCTTGACGAGGCCTACTGCGAGTTCGCACAACATTTTGCCTCGCTGTACGGAATGGAATATTCGCGGTCGCTCGATTACGTGCGCCTGGGCGCGGGAGTGGTGGTGCTGCGAACCTTCTCCAAGGCTCACGGACTGGCCGGACTGCGCATTGGGTATGGTCTCGGTCCGGCGGAACTGCTAGGCTACTGTGCCCGTATGCGCAACACGTTCTCTGTTTCGTCAGTGGCCCAGGCCGCGGCGCTTGCGGCCCTCGATGATCAGGGTCACATCGCACGCACGGTCGCCAACAATCAGGAGCAAGCCCAGGTTTTGAGGGAGGACCTTTCGCAGCTGGGATGTCGCGTCGTTCCGACCGCCGCCAACTTTCTTTACTGTGACATCGGCGAAGACGCCACTGGACTCGCGGCACTCCTGCGAAACGAAGGCGTCAGCGTGCGCCCGCTCGCGGCCTGGGGCGCGCCGCATGCGATCCGGGTGAGCATCGGAACCTCGGAGCAGAATCAGTTCTTTCTGGCTGCCGCGCGCAACATAGCGGCTCGGGCGCAGCGGGCCAGCCGGGCATGATTCGATAGTTCCTTGCCGCTGGCGTCATCCCGGGCGAAGCCGTTTTTCAAGCGGAGCGAGGCCCGCAATACTCGCATTCGGGGAGATCCCTCGGCTCGCTAGTGAAAGCGCGGCCCATCGGGAAGACACCCGGCACTCAGGCTACAGCGCCGGAAGCCTCGCCGCGCCATACAATCCTGCGTCGCTTCCCAATAACGCCCGTGTGACAATTGTTTTCTTTCGCGTGCGGCTTGGGCCTGGCGCTGCAGAGGAATCCTCATCACCCATAAGATCATCCGGCGCAGTCGCCGCATATACGATCGAGCGCTGGCGCATTTCTTCAAACATGGTGGGAGCAAACGCTTCCCAGGCGCTCTCCACGCCCCCGCCAATCACGTGCATCTCTAGGTTCAGCGCATTCACCACGTCGGCCAGCATGATTCCCAACGCGCGCCCGAAGCGGTGAAAGAGACGCTTCGCAGGCTCGTCCCCCTGGACGGCAAGCTCATAAATGGACCTGGCGCTGAACTCTGCGCCGGAAGCTGCTGCCTTGACCAGCGCGGGAGCTTGGCCGGCGTCGATCGCCTCACGCGCCATGCGTACCAGCGCCGTCGCGGACGCGTAGCGCTCGGCGCAGCCGCGATTGCCGCAGCCGCAAGGTACGCCCTCCGGTTCGATCGTGATGTGGCCGAACTCGCCCGCCATGCCGTTCATGCCATAATAGATTTTTCCGTCGAGAATGATGGCGCCCCCGATTCCCGTACCCAGCGTGATCATCGCCATGTTGTCAACATTCCGGCCCGCGCCCAGCCATTTCTCGCCAAGGGCGGCGACTTTCGCATCGTGATTGAGAAATACGCGGGCGCCTAATCGCCGTTCAATCTCGTCCCGCACCGGGTAGTTCGACCAGCCGGGAAGGTTGGCCGACTTGCGGATGACTCCGACCTCCATATCGATCACGCCCGGCACGCCGATGCCGGTGCCCAGGAACTTTCCCTCGCTGCGATGCTTCTCCGACAAACTGCGAATGGCGTCGCACATGTCGCCGACGACGCAGTCAGGCCCCCGGGCAACTTCGGCGGTGAGCGCGACTTTTTCGAGAAGTTTGCCCTCGCGGCTGACGGCCGCAATCCGCAGATTGGTGCCGCCGAGGTCGACGCCGATGGAGAAATCAGACATCAGGCATGAGGTTAACACGGTGGTGCGGGAGAGAGGACTTCAGATGAAAATCACTTCTGGCACTTCGGGCAGTAGTGGCTGCTGCGGCCGGCGATCACGACTCGTTTGATCGGCGTCTTGCAAACCAGGCAGGGCTCGCCCTCGCGTCCGTAAACGCGGTGTTCGAGCTGGAAGAATCCTTCTTCGCCGTCTGCGCCGACGTAGTCGGAAATCGAAGAGCCGCCAAGCGCGATCGCTTCCTTCAAGACGTCTTTCACGGCGACATGCAGTTTGCTTAACTGTTCGCGTGTGATCGTCGCGGCGCGGCGGCGCGGGCGAATGCCGGCGCGAAACAGTGACTCATCCGCATAAATGTTGCCCACGCCGCGCAGGAGTTTCTGGTTGAGCAGCGCGCTCTTGATGGGCGTCTTGCGGCCGCGGAACAGGCCGATGAAGCTCTCCAGATCGATTTCGAGCGGCTCGATACCGCCGGCGTCGAAGTTCGCGGCCTTCGCCACGCTAAGACGACCGAAGCGTCGCGGATCGACGAACCGCAGTTCCTTGCCCGATGCGAGGCGAAGGATGGCATGCGTGTGCTTCTCGATTTCCGTTTGCGGATCGCACACCTGCAGGCGTCCGGTCATGCCGAGATGGACGATCCACTGCGCTCGTGTGGGGCGGGCGCCCCCGCCCGGCTCTGCGGCTGCCGTTGATGGAGCCGGAGTCGAAGGAGGCACCGATGTCTCCGGCTTCCGATTTTTTCCGCCGCCTTTCGCGGGCGAAGGCGCCCGCGCCACACCATTTCGCGCAAGATCAAACACGATGTGCTTGCCCATGCGACGCACAGCGGCAATGCGGCTGCATTCCAGCGCTGCGACGATTTCGCGCGCGGAAGACTTGAGCGGCTCTTTTTTCTGGCCGAGCCACACCGAATCGACCGTGTCGCCTGTGACTCGCTTGGCCAGGCCGCGGGCAATGGTTTCGACTTCAGGCAGTTCAGGCATCAGTTTGCAATCCCACTGGCAACGCAGGTCGCTGCCCAGTCAGCGTCCATTGTAATTTGCACAGACACGCCCCTTGCAGGAATCGTCGTGCTCAACGAAGATGGTGACGGTTCACTTTCCTTAAGATGAGTTCTTTGGCCTTGAAGTCGCAGGATGGCCGGAAACTGTCTCCGTCGGCCGTCAAGCTGCGCCTGCTGAAGCGGCTGCGCTGTACGCTGCGCTATGAAAAGAAAGCGTGGGCTGCGGGTGCGGTCCACGTGGCAGGTGTAGACGAAGTGGGCCGCGGATCGCTGTTTGGCCCGGTCGTGGCAGCCGCAGTGATCCTTGATCCGGCGTACAGAGTGCGCGGGCTGCGTGACTCGAAACTGCTCTGGCCGGAGCGGCGCGAGGTGCTGGCGGAGCGCATTCGCACCCACGCGCTGGCGTGGGCGGTTGCCGCCGTGGACGCGGCGCGCATCGATCAGATCAACATCTATCAGGCGTCGCGGCAGGCCATGCGGGAGGCGGTGTTGCTGCTGGCTCAGCCTCCTGACCATCTACTGGTGGACGCGGTGAAGCTGGACTGCGAGTTACCGCAGAACGCCATCATTCATGGCGACGCGCTGTCGGCGTCGATTGCGGCAGCGTCCATTCTGGCCAAGGTGGAGCGTGACCGCATGATGTGCGCCTGGGATGCGGTGTTTCCAGCGTATGGCCTGGCATCGCACAAGGGGTACAGCACGCCGCAGCATCTGGCGGCGCTGCGCGAGCATGGTCCCAGCCCGCTGCACCGGCAGTCGTTCGCACCCGTGTGGCAGAATCCGGTGCCGCAGGAGGCGTTTGCCTTCATGAGCGAGGAAGAAGCGGGTGAGTTAAGCGTTGAAGATCTGGCAGGTTAGGAGCCGATTGCAGAGTTTTCCACAGTGTTCCTTGAGGAACATTCAAGGTACAATCATGTACGCACATGCGGATACGTACTGCAGTAAACGAAATGGCAGCAACCACTTATGAAGAATAAATCGTCGCAACTGAAACGATCGAGAACACGGCGGCGCAAGGTAGCGAATTTGCCTGCGTTGGCCGCGAGCAAGCCCAGGAAACTTGCCGCCTCGCTGCACACCATGAAGATCTCTGACTTCTACCGCCCGCTGAAAAAACCCGTCACGTTGCGGCTCGACGCGGATGTGATCGCGTGGTTTAAGAAGGATGGGCGACGCTATCAGACGCGCATCAACGCCGCACTGCGCAAGGTGATGGAGCGGGAGCTCAAGGCGGGCTAGGGTTCAAGGTCAAATCCCCACCCTGTCGCACAGAATGCGACAAGGGTGGGGCAACCTCAATTCAAGACCTCGCTCGCGAAAGCATGGGCCTGCCCCCTATTTCGCTTTTAGGATCTCGCTCAGCAAATCGGGCTTCGATTCGTCGCGCACCAGGCGGGGAAATTTCTCGCCGCCGTGGTAATCGATCTTGTAAGTCTGATAGTAATCGGCGTTTTCGATCAGCAACTCCAGCGGCGCCGAACTGGTTGCGCCCGCCTTTAGCGCATCGCGTAACACCTGGCCCTCGCGCAGACCATCACTGGCGAAGCGCCGGCCGTTTACGGCGATCAGTTTCATTCCCGGCCCGATGCCCGCCCGGGCGGCGGGCATGCCTTCGATCGTGTCGGTGATCGTGCCATCCTCGCGCAGTTCCAGACCGAGCGAATAAGTTGCGGAGGCGACGTGATACGCGTACATCGAACTGCTCTCCATCTCCGTCGGAGTGCCGTCGTAGACCACTTTCCATCCGCTGCTTTCGATGCCGCCCAGCGGCGCGCCGGGACCGTGATTGGTGAGGCGCTCCGTCCAGAAGCCGCGCCAGTCGTACGGCACAACCTGATTCAGCGTGTTGACCACGTCGTCGAATGTGTAGGGCTTTACCATGGGGCCGGTGCTGGGAGCGCCGTGGAAGAGTTGGCAGAAATCGTCGAGCGATTTCCTGCCTTTGCTCTGCTGGCGGATGATGACGTCGGCCCAAAGCCAATCGAGAGTATCCTCGTCATAGAAGTCGACGGAGCGGCGGTAGCTGTGCCAGGCCTCGGGCGCGAAATAAAGTTGCGGTGCGGCGTCAGCAGTATCCTGCAGGCTGCGCCACTCGCGACCGGGTGTGTGATCGAGCGCCGCGGCGGTGCGGGCCAGGTCGTCGCGGTCCTGCT
This sequence comes from Candidatus Sulfotelmatobacter sp., assembly GCA_030041475.1. Lineage (GTDB taxonomy): Bacteria > Acidobacteriota > Terriglobia > Terriglobales > Acidobacteriaceae > Sulfotelmatobacter. The sequence goes on along the minus strand of JASHNU010000051.1, from coordinate 170,484 downwards.
CGGCCGAGAGCAGACCGCTGCGCGCGGTGAGGACGAAGCCGAGATAGTTGGTGAGGCCTTCATAGACCCATAGCAGATCGTCCTGCATGGGCTGCTGGTAGTCGGGTGTAGCCAAATCGGCAGGACGTCGGAATTTTCCATTCCACGAATGCACGTACTCGTGCGGCAGCAGGCTGGCCGATAACTTACGGTCGGTTTCGTCGACCAGGCCGCGCTCTCCCACGCGGCTGTCGTCGGATTCGTGATGCTCCAGGCCGAAGTGCGCAACGTGATCGCTCAGAGTGTAAAGGAAGTGATAGTCGCGATAGTGATGCGCACCGAAAAGTTTCTGGGCTTGCTCGACCAGATTCTTGTAGTGGTCCCAGACATACTGCGGAGCTTCGAGCGCAGCGGCGCTGTCGGCGGCGATGTCCATTTCCGTGGGAGGATCTTCGGCGAGAGGAACGATCTTCAGATATTCGCCGGTGATGACAGGCGAGTCGACCAGCAAGGTGAGGGACGTGGGTTGAAATGTGATTTGCGTCTCGCTGTTGGGTTGGTTGCCACTGGTTAATGCGATGGGCAACGATGTCCCAAACTTCCAGTTGGCGGGGAGTTTCAGGCTTGCAACATACGTCAGATCGTCCGACTTCCAGCCTTTGGGATAAAGCAGCACCTGGTTCCAACTGATGATGACGAGCTTGTCGGTAGCGGAAGAACCGGCAGAGAAACCGCCTTCGAACATCGCGGGAGAAAGGAAGTCGAGTTCGGCGGAGATTTCGGTGACTCCGGCGGGGACGTCGACGTGGAGTGTGAAGCCATCGAGCAGGTCGCGGCGCCATTTCAGGATTTGGCCGCCAGCCGAGAATTTCAGGCCGGCCAGATCAATGACGGGGCCGTCGGGGGCGTGCTCGCCGGGAATCCATTTGGGATAGTAGAGCGTGAGATCGCCGGGGCTGGCCGGAATCTTCAGTGACGCGTGAAAGATTTTGCGCGGCGCACTGGTAGCATCGACGGAAAGTGTGACGGTTGGCGCTGTGGCGCACCGACCGGAAATCGTCATGATTGCCGGAAAAACCATTGCAAGACAAACTACTCCCATCACTCTTGCGAGTTTCACCGTTCAGGCCCCCATTTTTGCTTGAGACTGCAACACCCACAGCGTTGCGGCAGAAGTTATGACTATAGCAGGCCGTGGGCGGGAAGGACAGTACAGGAGTTCGTGGTCGAGCCCTCTCGCGCCGCAGCGCTCCTCGCGAGATCCCTAGCGCCGATTGAAAAACAGCTGCGCTGGGGATGACCCTTCACGAACATCTTATCCGCGACTGATACGCGATCCGTGCGACTGGTATGATGCGGCAGATGTCCCGGCGCGGGAAGTTCATCACATTCGAAGGGCTCGACGGAACAGGCAAGAGCACGCAGATGCGGCGGCTCGCAGCGACGCTGCGCGAACGAGGGCATGAAGTGGTGGAGACGCGCGAGCCAGGAGGAACGCCGACGGCGGAGAAGATCCGCAAAGTTGTGCTGGACTCGGCGACCGACGGCCTGTCTCCGATGGCCGAGATGGCGTTGATGTTCGCCTCGCGCGCGCAACACATTGCGGAGGTGATCGAGCCGGCGCTGGCTGCGGGCAGCATTGTGCTGTGCGACCGCTTCACCGACTCAACCGAGGCCTATCAGGGCGGAGGGCGGAAGTTGGGCAGCGCGCCGGTGCGGGAGTTGCATCGGGTGCTGTGTGGAGATCTACAGCCCGATTTGACGATTCTCCTGGAGGCGAATCCGCATGCCAGCGTGAGTCGGGCGCGGAAGCGCAACCGGCGGGCATCACGCGGCGGGCAGCGCGGGCACGACGAAAATCGATTCGAGCAGGAAACACGGGCGTTCTTCACGCGAGTGCGCGAGAGCTACATGGCGATCGCCAAGCGCGAACCGGGACGTGTGGTGATTGTCGACGCGCACGGCACGCCGGGGCAGACGCATGAGAGGGTGGTGGAGGTGGTGGGAAAAAAGTTGAGATTGAACGATTTTCACCACGGAGGCACAGAGACACGGGGAAAACTCTCTTGATTGGTTCTCTCCGTGACTCCATGGCTCCGTGGTAGATTTTTGTTTTCTATGTCTTCCATGTCTTTCTCTGATTTTCAAGGTAATTCCGAAATCGTTCACCGCCTGCGCGAGATGTTGGCGCGGGAGCGGTTTCCGCATGCGGTGGTGCTGGCGGGTGCACAGGGATCGGGCAAGTACACGCTGGCCCTGATGCTGGCCCAGGCGCTGAATTGTCTGAATCCGACAGAGACGGATGGTCTACCTGACTTCTGTGGCAAGTGTGCGAACTGCACTCGGATCGCGCAGGCGGCCACTCTCGACGCGCGGTTTGCGGAGGCGGTTGAGGCACGGGACAACCTGCGGGAGACGGACAAGAAAGAAACACGCATCTTCGTGCAGACGCATCCCGATGTGCTGGTGATTCCGCCCGATCCGCCGCAGATGATGATCAAGGTGGATCAGGTGCGGCGCGTGATCGAGACAATTTATTACCGTCCGGCGGAGGGACGCGAGAAGGTTTACATCATCACGGATTCCGCATTCATGAAGGAGGCGGCGAACTCGCTCTTGAAGGTGCTGGAAGAGCCTCCGGAGTTTGCGACGATTTTTCTGCTGACGGAGAACACCGGCGAGTTGCTGCCGACGATCCGGTCGCGGGCAATGGTGTTTACGTTGGGCGCGCTCACGGCGGAGGAAATTGAGCGCGACCTGGCGAAGCAGCATCCGGAGTGGAAGCCGGCGCAACGGGCGCTGGTGGCGCGGTTGTCGGAAGGAGCGGTAGGACGGGCGCGGGGGTTTGACCTGGGGGCGTACACGGCCGCGCGTGCGGATGCGCTGACGATTTTGAAGTCGGCGGCGCTCTCCTCGGCAAATCAGTCTTCGTTAAATCAGTCTCCGTCAAATCAGTCTTCGTCAAATCCGTCTTCGTCGAATCGGGGCGGGGATCACAGCGAGTTGTTCAAGGTGACGGAGTCGTATCGTCCGGGCGCGGAGGGACGGGAAAAGATGGAGCGGTTGATTCGAACGCTGTATTCGCTGCTGCGTGATCTTGTTGTCATTCACTCGGGTGGGGAGTCGGGGGCGCCGGACTTGATTCGCAATCTGGATATTGCGGCGGAATTGAAGCGGATGGCGGAGTCGGTGGATTTTGCCTGGATTACGGCGGCGTCCGATGCTCTGGCCGAAGTGGAGCGCGGGATGCGGCGAAATCTGTTGCGGTCACTATCGCTCGACGCGTTCGCGGCGGCGATGGAGAAGTGAAGCCTCGATGCGTGTAATGGCGATATTACGACAACTACCGCGGCCGCTATCACGAGTTCTGGTCTTTCGCGTTCAAGGACACTGCTTCAAAGCGTCTTTCAGCTTCCCTTGGCTCTGCTTTTTGAGGAGATCATCAAGAGGCTTCGCCTTAGCGTCCGGTTTTTGCTGCAAGATATTTTGGTACGTCTTCAGCGCACTTTCAACCCCTGCGAGAGCTGTTGCCTTTCCGTCGGCGGCTTTATCGGGATTCTCGATCTGGAACGCGCCGCTCGCCATCATGTATTGCCGGGTAATCGTGTGTGCGTAGGCGTACTTCATTCCATTAAACTCGGTCAAAAGGGCCGGGCACAGCAGCACGTGAAAATCGTGGGCATCGCTCATCCGTTTGAACGCCGCTTCGCCTTGCTTGTTCGCGCTGTCATCTAGTGGGCTGTTCTCCAGTTTGTGCGTTACCTCAGCCCACTGCGTGCGTTCTTCGGGTGTGGACGTGTCCTGTGCTGAAGCGGTCGTAAACACGATAGAGACAATGGCCACAACAACTGGACAAGCTAGAGCCGTGTATCTGTCGTGCATCTCTACCTCCTTGGCGGACTCGTCCACGATTCTACAGGACAAGTGTTGAAATCAGGCGTTAACACTCAAGATGGCGGCGTCCAGGTAACCATCCCTGATGGTTACCTCCGACACCCGCGGTCTACAGGTGAAAACTCTCTAATCTCTTTGCATCTCAAGCGGTTATCGTGAATTACTCCGCTGGTTCTACTCCCTTCTGAGAGATTGTCCGCCCTCCCGCTCCCGCCTATAATCGACCTACTCTGGTTCACGATTCTCCGTCAGGTTCCGGGTAGAAGGCAGGGAGGGTGAGCTATGTCTCGACGGCCCTGCGCAGCGAAAGTTCGGTGAAAGGGAAAACGCCCGGAACATGCGAAAGCGGCTAAAACTCGCATTGATGGTGACGGCCGGCCTGGCAATCGCGACCTCCTTTTCTGCCACAACGCCACTGCTGTGGGCTGCGGAAGGCGATGGGCCTTCCACGCTGATCACGACCACCGATGATCACGGCCGCAAGATTTATGTGAATGACGCTGCGCCGGCTCCGCCGCGCCACGAGGCGGCAGCGCAGCCGAAAGCGTCAACGTTTGTGTACTGGAGTTCAAAAGAAAATCGGTGGAAGCCGGTGCCCTCGGCGGGCACAGCTTCGATGAAGGCGGCGCGCTCGGCGGCGGCGGAAGTAACTCAGTATTTTGGGCATGAGTCGGCGCAGTCGGCGAATGCGCGCATTGTGGCCGCAAATTCGGCTACCAGTGGCCGCGGGCATCAGGCGACGCAAGATGAGATCGACGCCGCGATCGTGATGTCGGCGGCACGGCACAACGTGGATCCCAACCTGGTGCGCGCCGTGGTGAAGGTGGAGTCGAACTTCAATGCCAACGCGGTTTCGCGCAAGGGCGCGATGGGGCTGATGCAGCTGATGCCGGCTACTGCGCGGCAGCTGAACGTGAAGAATCCGTTTGACGCCGAGCAGAACGTGGACGCCGGTGTGCGGCATCTGAAGCAGCTGCTCGAAAGCTACGGCGGCGACGTGAAGTTGACCCTGGCCGCCTATAACGCGGGCGCGGGCGCGGTGGCGCGCAACGCCGGCATTCCACGCTTCCCTGAAACAGAGAATTACGTTCGCCGGATCACGAACCTGTACTACGGGGGTTTTGATTTTGCTTCTTCCAGCACGTCGCACGATCCCGTGCACGTGCAGCGGGATGCGCGGGGCGTGCTGTACATCAGCAACACGGATTAGTTCGGAGTGCCAAGTCCGAGAAGTCGCTCAGCAACGTGGGGTGAGCTTCCGGCATCTGTAGATGAGTCTCCCAGGACCCAGATGTTTCGAAGAGCCAGTTACGAGGATCGGTGCAGGTATCGAGTTGCGCGTAGAGGGCAACCGGACCCGCACCACAGTCGCTCGGTACTCGGTACTCGGTACTCGGTACTTGTGTTGTTGCTGCTGTTTCTGCCCGCACTACCCGCCCGTGCTAAAACGCGAACACATCACAGCGAGTCGTGGGCGCGCGACCACTTCTCGACCGCCGAGCGCATGCGCGAGGCGCTTAACGGGCGTCCGCAAGCCGATCGCACACGGCGCGATTACCAGCGCGTCATTAACGCGTATCGCAATGTCTACTTCGGGGCGCCGACGTCGACGAAGGCCGATCCCAGCGTGGTCGCTGTCGCCGAGACGATGGTCGAAATGGGGCGCCGCTTCGACGACGACAAGATTCTGAACGGCGCCATCGCGCAATACCGGTTCCTGCGCAAAGAATATCCCGGCAGTAAGTACCGCTGCGATGCCCTGTTTACCATCGGCGAGATTTACAAGGACGACCTGAACGATCCTGAGCAGGCGCGGGGGACGTTCCAGGAGTTCCTGCATCGCTATCCGCACAACCGGCTGGTGGAAGACGCGCTGCAGGCCATCGCGGAACTGGACCGGGAAGTTGCTGCGGATAGGAAAAACGCCGACAAAAAAGCGGAAGCTCAAGCGAAGAAGCCTGGCAAGGGGACCGCTGAAAACGCGTCTGGGATCTCTGAGAACAAGAGCGCCACGGAGCCAAGCGCAAAAAATACAGATTCAAAGAGCGCAGATTCGAAGACCGCTGAATTACAGAGCGCGGACTCTCAGGCGGACACAGCGCAGGCAGCCTCAGATCGCCGCGCCAGCCGGTTGCCGCGCGTAACGGGAATCCGGCACTGGTCGACGCCCAACTATACGCGGGTGGCGATTGATCTGGAAAGTGACGTGAAGTTCTTCTCGCAGCGGATCGACAATCCCGACCGAATTTTTTTCGACCTGCGCGACACCAAGCTGGCGTCGACCTTGGTGGGCAAGAGCTTTGATGTGGATGACGGCTTCCTGAAGAAGATTCGCGTGGCGCAGTTTCAGCCCGGGCGGACGCGAGTCGTGCTGGAAGTGGATGACCTTTCCGACTACGACGCGTTTCTGCTGCCCGATCCCTACCGCCTGATCGTTGACATTCACGGAAAGGACGCTCACGCCAAAGATGTTCGCAGCGACGCGAACGCGGCGCGGGCAAAACTTCCGAAGGATGGGGCGACAGCAGACGTGGAGTCCGCGCCGAAAGCCGGGTCGGGCACCGATGCGGCGACGGCGGTCACGGCGTCGAACCATGCTCCGGGAGCAGAGATTGCTCCGAGCGGAGATGACGCGAACGCGGACTCAGCAGTGACGGAATCTGGACGGACGAGAACATCCGAGCCGAAAGTCAGCTCAGAGTCCAAGTCCGAGACCGTGGCCTCGGACTCTGCCCGGCCCGCCCGGAAAAAGAATTCGCGTCGCCACGGCTCGGTGCGCACCTTCGTGGATCCCAAGACCGGCGTGAAGAAGGTCATTGTGGACGCGGACGATGAGGACAATTCCGCTCCAGTCGAGATTGCGAAGGCCGAGCGGACCAACACACCGTCACGGACGTCAACGCCTGCCAACGATGACGCTGGGAATGCAAGTTCCTCAATTAGTCCCGATCAAACGACAATCTCGGATACAAAAGATGGCCGTGCCATCGGGAATTCTGCGTCCCAGCTGGCTCCCGGCGCGAAAACGGCCGCCAAGCTCGCTGATCTCGACGTCCACGAAGCGAAGCCGACGGCCGGCGGCAATCGCTCGCTGATTCGCGCGCTGGGATTAAAGATCGGCAAGATTGTCATTGATCCCGGGCATGGCGGCCACGACACGGGAACCATCGGTCCCAACGGGCTGGAAGAAAAAGATCTGGTGCTGGACGTGGGACGGAAGCTGGGCAAGCTGCTTGAGACGCGGCTGGGGGCCGAAGTCGTGTACACGCGCAAAGACGACACGTTTATCCCGCTTGAAACGCGCACCGCCATTGCCAACCAGCAGCGTGCCGACCTGTTCATTTCGATTCACGCCAACTCGAGCCACGATCCGGCGGCCCGCGGGGTTGAGACCTACTACTTGAACTTCACTTCTTCCCCGGAAGCGTTGGAAGTCGCGGCCCGCGAAAATGCGGTGTCGGAGAAATCCGTCTACGAATTGCAGGATCTGGTGAAGAAGATCGCGCTGAAGGAAAAGATTGAAGAGTCGCGCGAGTTCGCCGGAGACGTGGAGCAGTCGTTGCACAGCGGCCTGGCCTCGAAGAGTCCCGGAATCCGCGACCGGGGCGTAAAGAAAGCGCCGTTTATCGTGCTGATTGGCGCGAATATGCCGTCGATTCTGGCGGAGATCTCTTTCGTCAGCAATCCCGGCGACGAGCACCGCCTGGAGACCGCGGAATACCGCCAGCGCATCGCGGAGTCGCTCTATCGTGGAATTGCCAAGTACGCGAACGGATTGAGCGGCGTGAAAGTGGCCAGCAACAAGGAAAAGGCGGCCGCGCAGTAATCTGCGTCCGAAATCCCTAAGATTCAGAATTCACCCCAAGAAGTTCACTCGGCCGCGAACTTACTCCTCTCCCTGCCTTTGCCGGTAATTGTTGGGAATCTCGAAGAACGCGCGGTCGGGCTCGGCGCGAGTGATCTGACTGACGCTCAGCGTCACCGATCCCCTGCGCGGATCGCTGTGCTTGACGATCAGATTGATGCGGAGATCCTCGGAGTACCAGTACTCATCGGTGATGACTAGATCCTTGCCGTCGTCCGCCGGGACCGTCTGCAGTTCGCGAACGCCGTGGGCGGAAACTCCTTCGATATCACGAACGCCCAAGTCTTCTTCCCGGGTGAACTCATTTTGCGGGGCGCTGCTACCGGGTGGCGCGGAGTAGATCATGTTAGGCGGGACGGTTGAGGGCGGGTGATTGACTGTCGTTGTCCAGTAGATTTTCTTGCGCGGATAGAGCATAGCCGACGTGCGGGTCGCCGGATCGTAAAGATGAATGCGAATGAGATCGGGAGTCTTAGTACTGTTCGCCGGCACAATGGCGCGCCGCTCGTTGTGGATGCGTCCCTGGCTGTCGCGGCCGATCTCGCGGATAGTCTTGAACTGGCCGACGACGCCGTCAGGGCGAACAATCGATCGCTCGACATTGACGACCGCGCTGAATGGTGCGTTGGGCACCGGCGTAACGAAGATGTCGGGGCCGTCCTGCGCGGACGCAGTCGGAACTGAAGCGGCCGAAGCGAGAAGGAAAAGCAGGGAAACAGCCAGCAGAGACGAACGCTCGCGCATAGATACCTCCCGCGACGCCCCGAGAAGAGAGCATACCCCGGCTCCGACGGCGTGGCAAGATAGATAAATGGGATCGGCACAGACATCGCAGCAGGAATCGCAGAGCGGCCCGCTCGGGCGACTGACCAAAAAACGCCCCGTAATCACGTTCGCGCTGCTGGCTTACCTGCTCGGGTGGGGAATGGCGACGCCGCGAGTCTTGTCGTGGCTCGGCGTGATTTCTTTTCAGGTGCCGGACTGGTGGATTGCCGCCAGCTTCTATGCACCGTGCGTGGCCGCTCTGTGCGTGCAGTGGCTTGGCCAGCGAAATCTGCGCGTATGCCGCTTGTATGGCTCCTCGGGCAGACTTGGGCTGGGGCTGTTCGTTGGAGCCGTGCTGATTCTGATCGGCAACGCGGTCATCCCGGGATTACTGGCGCAGAAAGACCCCCTGCATACGCTCAACTGGCGAATATTCCTCTCGATTGCCGCCTACCGTTTCTCTGTGGCTGAGTTCATCAGTCCGGTGGGCGAGGAGATCGGCTGGCGCGGGTTTGCCCTGCCCCGGCTGCAAGCCAAGTGCGGTCCGGTCTGGGCTTCGGTGCTGGTCGGGTTGATGTGGGCCGGCTTCATGCTGCCTGCTCTGGCGCTGGTGCAGATGTGGAGCGCGGCCGCCATCGTGGTCTATGCAGTGAACCTGATCGCGCTTTCGGTGGAAATGACGTATGCGGCGAATCTGTCGGGTCAGAGCATCATCGTCGCGGTCATGATGCATGCGTTGGCCAGCAGCCAGAGCAGCTATCTCATGCGCGGACTGATCGCTCACTCCTATCCGCGAGCGAACTGGCAGCAGATCTGGGCGGTCTCGAACCTGGTGGTTCCGGCTTTGCTTCTCATTGCAACGCGTGGAAGGCTGGGGGCGACGCAAGAGGAGATCAGCGCGGTGCACTAAACGGCGATAGGCTCTAAGAGCAAAATCCCCATCTTTGCGCTCTGCAAAGATGGGGATCGGTTCTGCCAGGAACGCGAGGGGTTTACTGGATCGCGCTGCCTACCTCCGAGAAGATGTTGCCGGCGTTGGATCCGATCAGCCGGACTGTGCCCACGACGATGACGAGGATGACCGCCAGCATCACCGAGTACTCGGCAATGTCCTGACCAGAATCATCCAGCCAAAAATTGCGCAATAAAAGACTCATAACGTCTCCCTTGCCAACTACTCTCCCTTGGACCGCCCAACCTGTCAGGCTAGCCCCTTGCTATGCGTTGCCCGGCGCCGCCGCGGATTGCTGCGGGGCCATCTGGTTCTTATATTCCGTAAAACTGAGTCCCCAAGAATCCCGTTCTTGCGCCAGCGCCCGAAGGCCGATCTGAAACTCCGAGGTCCCTTTCAGCTTCTTGATCCACACCACGCGAAACTGCATTTTTCGCTGGCGGAAGAAAACCGTCACTTCGTCAAGCACGTTCAATTCGCGGCGAACCGAACCCAACCGTACGCCATCCGGCGTGACATCGAGGGTATGAACCAGCTCCTCGAAACCCTGCCCGGAGCTGTCCTTACCTTTCACTCTTACCGGCAGAACCGCTTTAGTCCGGCTTCCCCGGCGCTTATTCGATGCTGAACCGCTCGGACTCATTGTGTCACCCACAGCTAGTTTGCCCCTCGAATCGCTGGTTGTGAATGGCTCCGACGTGTAGGTGGGCGCGGCACGATGGTAATCAGCCGTGCAAAGCCTTTGCCCTGAAGGAGGTGCGGCGGGAAACTTTTCATTCCACACTGTGGTCTAATGAAGGAAGGGTTTCTCCCGCGGGACGGTCAATGAGTTTTTCCCACTAGTCTAAAGGAGCATGGGTCAGAAAAATGTGGTTCGTCGGAAGAACGCGGTGCAGGAAAATGTGGCCTAGAACGGTGGCTTTGGTTGGAATCGTGGCCGTAGTCGCCTGCTCGGCCAGTCTGGCAGAGCCAACGACAGGCCAATCCGGCCCAGCGCCAGCGCTTCTGCCGCAACAGTTCGCCGGTTGGCAGATGCAGGGGTTGCCGCAAACCAGCGCGAGCGCTGCCGTCGCGGATCCCACGAATGCCGCAATCCTCACGGAGTACCGCTTCTCTGACTTCTCGGCCGCCAGGTACACGCGCGACGACGGCCGCACGCTGAAGGTCCGCGCGGCGCGTTTTGCCGACGCTTCCGGAGCATTCGGAGCGTACACGTTCTATCTGCAGCGGGAGATGGCCAAAGAGCAGGTCGGGGATCAGGGAGCTTCGCAGATGTCGGAGGCGGGCCAGCGCGTGCTGTTTTATCGCGGACACGTGCTTGTGGATGCGTTGTTCAGCCAGCAATCGCCGATGTCGGCAGCGGAGTTGCGCGAACTCGCCGGAGATTTGCCACGGGCCAGCGGAAATGCCGCGGCTCTGCCTCCGGTGCTGCTTTACATGCCGACGCGCGGTTACGTGCGCAATAGCCAGAAGTATGCGGAAGGTCCGGCCGCTCTGGCCGCCCTGACGGCGCCGGTTTCAGCTGACCTGGTGGATTTCAGTTCCAGCGCGGAAGTGACACTCGGCCACTACGACACACCTAGCGGCGACGCCACATTGCTGCTGATCTACTACACAAACCCTCAGGTGGCAATCGAGCATCTGCGGCGCCTCGATCCCAGTTACCAGGCGCAATCCGGTGTTGCTGCCGTGGGAACCGTCGGCTCGCTCCGCTACAAGCGCACGGGGCCGATTATCGCGATCGTCAGTGGCGCCGCGGAGAGCGACGCGAAATCTTTGCTTGCGCTGGTGAACTACGAAGCCAAGGTTACCTGGAACCAGGCGACGGACAATCATGACGTGCATGATCTCTATCTGCTGATCGTCAATGTTGTGATCTTGTGCGCCATCGTAGGAGGACTCGCCTTGGTCGCGGGCGTGGCCTTTGGCGGATTCCGTATTGTGATGAAGCGCTGGTTCCCCGACAAGGTGTTTGATCGGCCGGAGCAGATGGAATTCATCTCTCTGCACCTGACGGAGACGATCGTCGAGACCATCGTTGAGGGGCCTTCCCAAACTGGGACGGAAGGTGGACGCCAGGCCCCGCAAAAGCCTGCCTGAGTCAGAGTAAGTGCCTTTAAAAAGATCGGCTTACGACCTCAAAGAAGGCAATTTGTCTCAAAATGCTACAGTTTTTTCAACCGTTAATTGGTTTTGTAAGTTATTGAAAACAAAGACATTTATTTCGCAAAAATCCCTTGACACCCCCGTTTTTAGGCTCATAAGATTTCGGCAGAAAGTTTTGACGGAATGCTAGCGCCTCCGTTGGAACTATTCTCCCTTGGAAGAAGAGGCCGCCCAGTTGCCGGGTGGCCTTTTCGTTTTACTCTGGCGTCTCGTGCATTCGCTGAGAGTAAGCTGGTGGCGTGCATGGGAACTGTGCGGCGTTTTCCGCGTACCTTAGAGCGAGGTAGTTCGTTAACGAGGGATAGTCCGAAGAGTTCGTTTCGGGCGTTGTGGGGTCACGGGCAAAATGTTTCCGTCGATTGCGTTGAATTTGAATGGAGGCGGGTATGTTCTGCGATGGATGTGGCGCACCGGTGCAGGCGGGTCAGGCGTTCTGCAGCAGATGCGGCAAACAGATCGTCGGTCCGGTAGTGGCAATGCGGCCAATGCCGGGTAGAGTGCAGGAACACGTGCATCTGCTGGGTATTTTGTGGCTGGCGGCGTCGGCGCTAACTGCAGTCGGCGGGCTGTTCCTGCTCGTCGTCGGGACTACTCTGTTCCCGCATCTGCGGGAGATGACCCAGGTGCCGCCGGATGTCCCCGTTGGCTTTTTGTGTTCGCTGTTGAGCACGCTCGGCATTCTAGTTCTGGCCAAGGCAGCCGCCGGATTCCTTGCCGGTTGGGGATTGCTGCATCGGGAGCCCTGGGCGCGCACATTCTCGGTGGTGCTGGCATTCATCGCCCTGTTCAACGTTCCCTTCGGCACGGCGATTGGCGTCTACACATTGTGGGTCATGCTGCCCAGTCAGTCGCAAAAGGAATACGACGCGATGGCCGCGACGCAAGCCGCATAGATTTACTCTGGAAGGTGACTGATAGAGACTGCCTAGGGAGAATCTGATCGGGCTGGATCAGAAAAGTGGGCTGTTTCCGGTCGAGCGAAGGATTCTCGCAGGCCATTCCGTCGAGGGAACTCCCCCGCCTGATTCTGCTCCTATTCGGCGGCATCCCTAACAGCCCAGTTTTCGAAGCATTGCTTACCGAAGAAAATTCTTTCTGAGCGCAAGGTTAGCGCGGTGGGCTGCGATGGCGTAGGTAACCGAGGGCGTAGCACGGATGGAGGGGATCATTCGGGTAGGCCTGGCGAGTCTCGCCAGAATTGGCCATGGAGCTCGTCGTTGGGTCGTAAGAATTCTTTTATCGAGTATTGGCATCGAGTGCGCGCAGCGCCTCGCTTTACGCTTCCGGTTCATCCAATTAGAATCGAGAGCAGGCCGACGTAGCTCAGTTGGTAGAGCAGCCGATTCGTAATCGGCAGGTCATCGGTTCAAGTCCGATCGTCGGCTCCATCCTGACCTCTTCGAAAAGACTTAGTTTACAGACTTGGGCATTGCGCCCGGGGCTTGATTCACTGTCCCATCACTGTCCCGAAAATTGTGAGCAGCTATTGTGAAACCGGAGTTCGCGGCCGGTGATGCGTGCTGGACCCGTTTCCTGCGGGGGAAGAAAGAGAGATAATACGGCGGCGAGAAAAAAGGACCTTCGCTGGAGACCTGCATGGCAATCCAGTTTACGTTGAACGGGAAAGCGCAGAGCGTGGACGTTGATCCGCAGATGCCCCTGCTGTGGGTATTGCGCGACACGTTGAATCTGACGGGAACAAAATTTGGGTGCGGGATGGCGCTGTGTGGGGCGTGCACAGTGCATATTGACGGCGAGGCGACGCGGTCGTGCATCACACCCGTTTCACAAGTCACCGGGAAGAAGGTGCTCACGATCGAGGGACTCTCGGCCGACGTGAGCCACCCAGTGCAGAAAGCGTGGATCGAGGTGGACGTGCCGCAGTGCGGTTACTGCCAGTCCGGGCAAATCATGTCTGCGGCGGGGCTGCTGGCGAAAACGCCGCGACCCACCGACGCGGATATTGACGACGCAATGAGCGGGAACATCTGCCGGTGCGGTACTTATCAACGGATTCGCGAAGCGATTCACCATGCCGCGCAGATGCATGCGGCGACCGCGCGGCACGATGTGTTGCCGGAGAAGAAGGCGAACAATCCGGGAGAGACACGAGCGATAAGCCGACTGAACTGACCACCTCGGGCTCGATTTTAGGAGGTGCGAAATGAGCAGCGCGACGATGAAAGTGGATCGCCGGGAATTCTTGAAGGGCGCGGCGGCGGGAGCAACCGGGCTGGTGATTGGATTTTATCTCCCGAATCGGCTCGAGGCACGCGCGGCGGCTGCAGATCCCACAGTACCATTTGCACCTAACGCCTGGATTCGAATCGGGACGGACGATACGGTCACACTGGTGATTGACAAATCGGAGATGGGGCAAGGAGTGATGACATCACTGTCGATGCTGATGGCCGAAGAGTTGGAGTGCGACTGGAAAAAGATTCGCACCGTGTTTGCGCCGGCGGCGAAGGAATACGCGAACCCTATCTTCGGAATTCAGGGAACGGGCGGGAGCACGAGCGTGAGAGGAATGTGGACGCCGCTGCGGAACGCCGGCGCGCAGGCCCGAGAGATGTTGATCGCCGTGGCTGCGGAAAAGTGGGGTGTGGATAAAGCGGTGTGCCGCGCGGAAGACAGCCAGGTGATCCACACGCAGACGAAGCAGCGCCTGAGTTACGGAAACCTTGCGGAAGCGGCGGGAAAACTGCCGGTGCCGAGCGATGTAAAGCTCAAAGACCCGAAGCAATTCCGGATCGTGGGCAAGGCGATGAAGCGGTTGGATTCAGCGGACAAAACCTGCGGGCGCGCGGAATTTGGGATTGACGTGCGCCAGCCGGGAATGCTGCACGCGGTCGTGGCGCGGTGTCCGGTAATTGGTGGGAAAGTGGCGAGCTTCAATGCGGACAAAGCCAAGGCCGTGCGCGGTGTGCAGCATGTAGTCCAGGTTTCGGGCGGGGTGGCCATCGTGGCCGATAACACTTGGTCGGCGATGCAAGGACGCGGCGCGCTCGAAGTCAAGTGGGAGGAAGGGCCAAACGCATCCCTGACAAGCGCGGCAATCGTCAAGATGCTCGAGGAGGGGGCGAGCAAGCCGGGCGGGGCCGTAGCGCGGAAGGAAGGCGACGTGACGGCGGGATTGGCCAGCGCGGTGAAGAAAGTCGAGGCCGTGTACCAAGCGCCATTCCTGGCGCACGCGACGATGGAGCCGATGAACTGCACGGCGCACGTGCGCCCGGATGGGTGCGATGTCTGGGCGCCGACGCAATTTCAAGGCGTCAACCAGATGACGGCGGCGAAGATCGCCGGGCTGAAGCCCGAGCAGGTGAATATTCACACGACCTATCTCGGCGGAGGATTCGGGCGGAGAGCGGAACAGGATTTTGTGATCGAGGCATTGGAGATTTCCCAAGCCGTGGGCGCGCCGGTGCAGGTGACGTGGTCGCGCGAGGACGACATACAGCATGATTTCTACCGGCCAGCGTCGTACAGCCGGTTCGAGGCCGGGCTGGATGCTGAAGGTTGGCCGGTGGCGTGGTCGAACCGGATCGCCTGCCCTTCAATCATGTCGCGGTTCTTTCCGGGCTCGGTAAAGAACGGGCTGGATGAATCGAGCGTGGAGGGAGCGGCGGACTTGCCCTATGCAATTCCGAATATTCTCGTGGACTACCAACTGACGGAGACAGGGATCCCTGTGGGTTTCTGGCGGTCGGTGGGACATTCACAAAACGCCTTTTTCAGCGAGTGCTTTGTGGATGAGCTGGCGGCGGCAAGCGGAAAAGATCCGTACGAGTTTCGGCGACGGCTGCTTCAGAAAGCACCGAGGCATCGGGGTGTGCTCGAACTGGCGGCGACGAAAGCCGGCTGGGGCGAAGCATTGTCAGCCGGGCGATACCGCGGGATCGCAGTGATGAGTTCGTTTGGGAGCTACGTGGCGGAAGTGGCCGAAGTGTCGGTGGACAAGAAAAGCGGCGAGGTGCAGGTGCATCGCGTGGTTTGCGCGGTGGACTGCGGGAGGATGGTGAATCCGCTGACGATTGAGGCACAAATGCAGAGCGGAATCGTGTTCGGGCTGACGGCCGCGCTCAAAGGCGCGATCACAATCAATAAGGGGCGAGTGGAGCAAGGGAATTTCGACGATTACCAAATGCTCCGCGTGGCTGAGATGCCGAAGGTCGAGGTGCACATCGTGCCGAGCGATCAGCCTTCCAGCGGGATCGGAGAGCCCGGGACGCCGCCGATTGCACCGGCGGTATGCAACGCGATTTTTGCCGCGACCAGGAAGCGCATCCGGCAGCTGCCCATCCGGGCGGAACAGCTTGTGTGATGCCTTCGAGCTGCCAGGAGTAGTAGCTTAGCTGGCGACGATCTTGTCGCCCTTCGGGAATCTGCATCATTAAAGGACAACTACGGAAATCTGCGTTTCGGAAGAACGGGTTACTTGGTGACCAGACTTACGGTTGATCCTTTCAACGTTCCTAGGCGCCAGGCCGATTCGCTGAAAACAAATGAGGTTAGGCCAGAGCCATTCGCTTTCGCGAATCGTAATTGTCAGGTCATCGGTTCAAGTCCGATCGTCGGCTCCATCCTGATCTGGGAAAGCTAGCTGACAGATTTGGGCGTTGCGCCCGAGGTCTGATTTAATGTCCGGTTGGCGTCCCCAAAATCATGTGCAGCTCTTGGCCACGTCGAACGCACTTACGTCGTGGCTGACTCTACGCACGACTTCCTCGATTGCAGAATCCAGTTCGGGCGAAATCGCAGTGCCGGGTTCAAATCGTTGCCCCTCGATTCCGTAGATTCTTAGCCGGGCAGGAAGACGGCCCAGAACACGCGCCAACTCGATCGCTTCTGCCACGCCGAGGCCATGAGTCGACGGTGGCGCCTTGCTCGAAATCGGCGTCCGGCGAGCGTCCCGGGTTTGAGCGTCTCGGGTTTGAGCGTCCCATGTTCGCACGGTCCCGACAGGGGCCCCGGTCACGACGGCGTCGACGACAATGACATCGTCGGCGCCCGACCATGCTTCGATGAGGTCTGCAGCCTGGCCCGTGCAGGTGTTTACCCGAATGCCAAGCTGACGCAGTCTCTCGGCGACGAGGACTCCGGCGGCATCGTCGCCGCGCTGCCGGTTGCCGCAGCCAATGATGAGCATGATTTACGCCTTCGATTCCCGGGAAACTCTGATTAAGGGTCAAAAGGCAAACCCAAGGTCCCTCGACTCCGCAGGAAATGCCTGCTGCGCTCGGGATGACAAAAGAGCTTAATCAGAGCTTCCCTCGTGATCCACCGTCAGCTTCAGGAAGTGCGTGGCGCAGGAAATGCACGGGTCGTAACTGCGAATTGCCTGCTCGCATTTCCAGGTGGCTTCCTCGACGGGCCAGGCGACCAACTGCGCCGCATATTCGCGAAGATCATCCTCGATCCGCTTCTGGTTTTGTGAGGTGGGCGGAACGATCTTGGCGGTAACGATCATCCCTTTGTCATCCAGCGCGTAACGGTGGTAGAGAATGCCGCGTGGCGCTTCAGTGATGGCCTGACCCACGCCGATCCGGTTGTGCACTTCGACGCGCGGCGCGGCCGGAGGCTCGTATTCGCGAATCACTCGCAAGGCTTCGGCACACGCAAAGACAAGTTCCACGGCCCGCACCACGATGCTGCGAAAAACGTTCTTTACCGGCGGTCGCAGACTGACATCGACTGCTGCCTGCCGCGCAGCTTCCGGCAGTTTGTCGAAATTCAGGTTAAACCGGGCCAGCGGACCTACCAGGTAGGAACCTCGGCCTCGTATCACCGACTGCAGCGCATTCGAGTGTTTGACGTGCTGCTCAGCGAAATGATCCTCGTACTCCGATGCATCGATATCCAGACCACGATTAGAGACCAAACGTCCTTCGTTGAACGGATATTCGTCGGGATGGCGCAGAGCCACGAATTCGTAATCCTGCTCGAACGCGGGAAACTCGAGGCTTGCCGTCCACTTCACACTTTCGATTGAAGCGGCCAGCGCCCATTCGAGATCGCTTTCCAGTTCGCGCAACTGCCGCTTGGTGGGCACCTTGTAAAAGCCTCCGACCGCGGCAGAGATGGGGTGAATCTCTCGTCCGCCGAGCAGTTGCACAATGCGATTGCCGATTTTCTTGAGCCGCAGGGCCTTCTCAACCACAGCCCGGTGGTCCTTCGCCATCGCGATCGCATCTGCGTAGCCGAGAAAGTCGGGCGCATGCAACATGTAGACGTGCAATGTGTGACTCTCGATCCATTCGCCGCAGTAAAAAAGGCGGCGAAGGAGGCGAACGGCAGGACTGATGTGCACTCCCAGAGCCCTTTCAATGGCGTGCACCGCGCTCATCTGGTACGCGATAGGGCAGATGCCGCAGATTCGCGAGGTGATGTCAGCGGCCTCTGATAAGTGGCGGCCACGCAGAAAAGCCTCAAAGAAGCGCGGAGGCTCGTAGATCTTGAGCTTCACATCGGCGACGCGTTCGCCCACCAGTTTGATGTAAAGCGCCCCCTCGCCTTCTACGCGGGCCAGGGTGTCGACGTGAATCGTCCTGGTTGCGCGCCCTGTCATCGTTCGCATTCCTCGCTGGCCTTGCGGAACTGCCACGCCCAGGCGTTGAAACCACGGAACGCGCGGACGATCTGGCTGTCGGCTTGTCCCAGAATCCGGAACTGGCTCGACATCGAAGTCGTGTTGGGAGACTCCATGGGTCCATAGCAGCCGTAGCAGCCGCGGTCGTAACTGGGGCACAGTGCTCCGCACCCGGCCTGGGTGACCGGACCCAGGCAGGGAATGCCGCGCGCGACGGCAATACAAACATTCGCCTTGCGCTTGCATTCGATGCATACGCTATACGAGGGAATATTCGGCTTGCGCCCGGCCAGCGTGGCGGTGATCAGTTCCAACAGCTGATGTTTGTTGATGGGGCATCCGCGCAGCTCGAAGTCGACTGGGACGTGCTCGGCGATAGGAGTCGAGAGCTTCAGCGTGCTGATGAACTGTGGCGTGGCGTACACAACCCGGATGAATTCATCCACATCCTTCCAGTTGCGCAGGGCCTGGATGCCGCCGGCAGTCGCACAGGCGCCGATCGTGATCAGAGTTTTGCATTGCCGCCGGACTTCCTGAATGCGCTGAGCATCATGGTAGGTCGTGACCGATCCTTCCACGAGGCCCATGTCATAGGGCCCTTTTAACATGGCGCTGCTGGCTTCCGGGAAGTAGGCGATCTCAACTGCTCCCGCAACGGCAAGCATCTCGTCTTCCGCATCCAGCAGGCTCAGTTGGCAGCCGTCGCAGGACGCGAACTTGAAGACGCCAATTCTCGGCTTGTCAATCGTTGGCTTGTCAACCCTGGGCTTGTGTTTTGCATCAGAGCTCATACTTCTCCAGCAGCGGTCGCATCCGCTCATATGGGAAAACAGGCCCGTCCTTGCAAATAAAGTGCGGCCCGTACTGACAATGTCCGCAGAAGCCGACCGCGCATTTCATGTTGCGTTCCATGGAAAGGTAAATGTCATCACGGCTCAATCCGGCCGTCTCCAGCTCGCGAATTACAAACCGCATCATGATCTCGGGACCACAGACCATCGCCACCGAGCGCGCCGGATGCAGCCGTGAATACTTGAACAAGGTGGTAACTACGCCGACGTGGCCGCGCCAACCAATGCCGCCATAATCCACCGTGATCAGAACCTGAGTCTCGGGGATGCGCGCCCATTTCGCCAGTTCCTTGCGGTAGAGCAGGTCGCGCGGACTGCGCCCACCGTAGAGAATGACCAGCCGCCCATAGTCTTTCCGATTTTGCAAAACCTGGTAGATCACAGGCCGCAGGGGCGCCAGTCCAATTCCACCCGCGACCACGATGACATCCCGGCCGCGGGCCGCCTCGACCGGCCAACCGATCCCAAAGGGACCTCGTACGCCCACACCGCTGCCCACCTTCTGGTTCACCAGGGAATGAGTGGCCTGGCCAACGGAACGCACGGTGTAAATCAGCCGGTCCCGCAAGGCGGGGTCACCGCTGATAGAGATTGGCAACTCGCCCACTCCAAACACCCACAACATGCTGAACTGACCGGGCCGAAACACACTTTCCCTGGCTTCGTTCCCGGGATCGAGCCTGAGAGTGAAGGTGTCCGGCGTTTCCTTGGATACTTCCCGCACCAGGTACGGCTGCGGAAGCATCGGATCGATTGTGCTGCTTGTGGCCATAATCAGCGCCTTACTGCATAAACGTCGAGTAACTGCAAACGTGTCGCATCCAGCCGTTGTTCAACGATCCCGGCGAAACGCTTTAAGACCTCGTAACCCAGGTCATGGTTTTGCTCACACTTGGTCCGCAAGCACCTTCCGTCGAGGGCGATGGCACGGACAGCATCCACAGCCCGCGCGCTGAATTTCCATACGTAGGGCTCCATTAGCCATGACCACCCGAGAATCTCTCCGATGCCAATGGTCGAAACGATGATCGGCTTGTGTGGCGGCGCCAACAGTTCCAACGCCACCTTTCCCTCGCGAACCAGGTAGAAGGTGTTGGCTGCTTCTCCTTCCTTGAGAATGTAGGTGCCTGGCGTGAACCGCACGTTCGAAGCACAACTCACCATAAGATTCAGGAAACCTGCATCGAGGCCGGCGAAGAACGGGTGTTCGCCGATAATGCGCTCAAGAGTCTCCATTCCTTCCTCCTTCCCGTATAGCCCGGACCTCTTCTGTGATGTCGATACCCACCGGGCACCAGGTAATGCAACGCCCGCAGCCGACGCATCCCGAACTACCGAACTGGTCGATCCACGAAGCGAGCTTGTGAGTCATCCACTGGCGATAGCGGGCTTTGGCCGAGGTTCGGACGCTGCCTCCGTGAATGTAAGAGAAATTTTGTGTGAAGCAGGAATCCCAACGCCGCCAGCGTTCTGCGTGATCGCCGCTGATGTCACTCACATCTTCTACGGATGTACAAAAGCATGTGGGGCAAACCATGGTGCAGTTGGCACAGGTCAGGCAACGGCCGGCGACATCGTCCCATCGCCGGTGCTCAAAGTTTTCGTAGAGAAGCTCTTTGATTCCCGTGGTGTCGATGCTGCGCACCTGCTGACGGGCCGCAGCGTCCACCTTGGCCGCAGCTTGCTGACGGTCTTCCTCCGTGGCGGGAACAGTCTTCAATTCGGAGAGGATCTCGGTGCCGCGATCGCTGGCCGCTGCTAGAAGGAAGCGATGCCCTTTGGAGTCCAGAAGTTCTGTGAGGGCAAGATCGAATTCGTCTGAAACCTGGGGCCCTGTGCCCATCGAGGCGCAGAAACACGTTTCCGCAGCTTGTGTGCATTGCACGGCAATGATGAATGCCCCGCCGCGGCGCCGGTCATAGACTGGATCGCGATATTTGTCTTCGAGAAGCACGCGGTCTTGCACCGCGATCGCCGCCAGCTCGCACGCCCGGGCTCCCAGGAACGCACGGGGATGCTGACCCTTCTCCTCGTTATTTAAGATTCTGAAAGTCCCATTCTGCCGTTCGGCTGCCCAGAGCCGTACTTCCGCGGGGTGAGTGTACTTCTTCCAGCTTTGGGGACCGACCACATATCCGAATAGAGCTTCATCGTCGCGACGATGCAGGCGGTAATGACCCGGCTTCTGCTCATCGGTCCATCCTCTGGGCAAATCGTCGGGCGACTCGAGGTGGTCATATACGATGGCTCCGTCGCGTACCGTCGGACCTACAACTTCATAGCCCCTGCGTACCAGCAACTCGATGAGCTTTCCCACTTGGTCTGCTGCGAGAATGTGCTCCCCTCGCTGAGCAGCGCGATCGTCTGCCGTTGCAAGGCGATTCAAGGTTGCCATTGCCTATTAGCCTACTCCTTTTCTCTTCAGGTCGAGTGTGACGCGAAGCACACTTTTCACCTGCAACAGGTGTCGGTTCCAGTTATGGGAAAAGCAGAAGCGGGCAGAGATTGCACTTTGACCGACATATCAGCTGCCGTCGCATTCGTTTGCTGGCTGCGGCCTCTGCGCGCTGCGGGTTTCTCACCAACTCAGTGCTTGGTTTGGTGGAGGACTGGTCGAGTCATGATCCTTCGACATGGAATACACTTGTGCGCGACTATGAAACCCTACTTCTTCGCATTCCCGTTGCTCTTCGCCGCTTTTTTCACCAGTGCTCTCTATGCCCAGCAGGGTGAGTCACCGTTGCCCGCGCTACCGTCAGACATTCCCAAAGAGGCAACGCTCATGATGCTACTCATCGATAAAACCCCGTCGGGGCAAGACGCGGTTTGGACTGGGTCGGACGGCATAGTGCACGAATTCTTCCAGTTCAACGACCGAGGTCGCGGGCCGAAGACGTATTCAACCTATCGGCTCGACAGCGCGGGCATCGTCACATCGGAGGAAACCAGCGGCGTCGATTACATGAAGAACCCGGTCAAGGAGACGTTCACCGCGACCGGCGGCGAGGCGTCGTGGAAGAACTCATCGGAAGACGGCCATCAGGCCAATGCTTCCGGTCGCTTCTTCGTGGGCTTGAGCGGCGGGCCGGCGGGATCGTACCTGCTGGCGCAGGCACTGCTCAAAAACAGCGGCAGATTGCCGTTGCTTCCCGGCGGCGAGGCGACTCTACGCGAACTGAAGACAGTGCCGGTGGAAGCGAATGGGAAGAAATTGAGCGCCACTCTTTACCAGATCGACGGCCTCGACTTTACTCCTACCTACCTGTGGCTCGATGAGCAGCACAATGGCTTCGCGGCCGTGGACGCGTGGTCCGGGCTCATTCGCTCCGGCTACGAGAGCGCTTTTGGTAGTTTGCTGAAAGCGCAGCAAGAAATCGAACAGTCGCGCGCGGCCAGCCTCGCCAAGCAATTCATCCACCATCCCAGCGGCGATCTCGTGATCAAGAACGTCACGCTGTTCGATTCCACCACGGCGAAGAGCGTTCCCGGGCAGCGAGTTGTCGTGCAGGGAGAGCGCATCGTGAGCGTGGAGGCCGAGAAGGGCCAGGCGACCGCATCCGGAACGCAGGTCATCGACGGCTCGGGCAAAATGCTTCTCCCCGGGCTATGGGACATGCACCAGCACCTGTTCGCGAGCAACGCTTACCTGGATGTGGCTGCCGGCATTACCACCATTCGCGACCTGGCGAACTCGATCGACGAACTGGGCAAGCTGAAGAAGCACATTGAGGCGGGCGAACAGATCGGCCCGCGCATTGTGCTCGCCGGGTTCATCGACGGGCCAGGCCCGTACGAAGGACCGGTCAAAGTGCTGGCGGCAACCCCAGAAGAAGCCCGCGAGCGCGTGGACCACTATGCCGATCTCGGCTACGTGCAGATCAAGATCTACAGCTCGGTGAAGCCGGAACTGGTGCCCGTCATCATCGATGAGGCGCACAAGCGCGGCCTGCGCGTCAGCGGACATGTGCCCGCAGGCATGACCGCCGAGCAATTCGTGCGCGACGGCGCCGACGAAATCCAGCACATGAATTTCGTTTTCCTCAACTTCTGGCCCGAAGTGAAGGAGACGCGCACTCCGGCGCGTTTCATCGAACCGGGCAAACGTGCCGCTTCGCTCGACCTGAATTCAGCGCAGGTGAACGATTTCATCGCCTTGCTCCAGCAGCACCACACCGTAATCGATCCCACGATGACGATCTGGGAGGCGACCTATGTGGATCGACCCAGCCACATTTCAGAAGAAGACGCTTACATGTTCGACCGCCTGCCGTTGCAAGTGCAGCGTGGAGCGAAGATGGCCGGCAATGCCCTGCCTGTCCCCGATGCCGCCACGGACAAGCTGTATCGCGCCTCATACGCGAACTTTGTTCGCATGGTGAAAAAGCTCTATGACAGCGGGATCACCGAGGTGGCCGGCACAGATCTTGCCAAGGGGTACTCTCTGCATCGCGAGTTGGAGATTTACAACGCGGCCGGGATTCCCGCACCTGAACTGCTGCGCATGGCTACGCTGACCGCGGCGAAGGTGATGAAACGCGACGGTGAACTAGGTTCGATCGCACCCGGTAAGCTCGCCGACATGATTCTGGTCAACGGCGACCCCACGGCAAACGTCAGCGACATTCGCAAGATCGACGTGGTGGTCAAGGGCGGCGCGGTGATGTACCCGGACGAGCTTTACCCGGCTATGGGGATACGAGCGAGGTAAGGCGTTGTTTTGTTATCCGCTCCATAGAGCACGTCTTCTGTTTTGCTGCGGCCGGGCCAGATTTGCGTTGCCAAATCGCGCTCGGGATCACTAGAATCGGCTTTCTTTCCGGGATCGAATCCTTTCCGTCTCTAACGAGGGGGCAACCATGTTTCTTCGTTTTCCTTTGTCTGACAGGCGGTTTGCCGCGTCGGCGCTGTTCTCTCTGGCATTAATTGCAGTTGCTGCTGCGGCTGCGGCTCAGGACGCGCCTTCCGCGCACAATGAAGTGCTGATCAAGAATGCCGTGGTCATGACCGCGACGCACGGCAACATCCAGAACGGCAGCGTCTACATCAAGGACGGAAAAATCGCGGCGGTCGGAAAGGATTTGAGCGCCCCGGCAAGCGCGACGGTGATCGATGCGGGCGGCAAATACCTGACGCCGGGAATTGTCGATTCGCACTCGCACATCGCGCTCGATGGCGACGTAAACGAGGCCACGAACCCCGTCACGCCTCAGATGATGATGATCGACGCCTTCGATTATCAGGATAAGGAGATTTACCACGGGCTGGCTGGCGGCGTGACGACTTCGCTGCTGCTGCATGGCTCAGCCAATATGATCGGCGGGCAGGCCATCGTGATCAAGCACAAGTACGGGCTGGGTCGCGACGCCATGCTGTTTCCCGGCGCGCCGCGGTCGATCAAATTCGCGAGCGGCGAAAATCCGAAGCGGGTCTACGGCAGCAAGGATCAGCTGCCTTCCACGCGCATGGGAAATTTTGAGGTGCAGCGCGAGGCGCTGGTGCAGGCGCAGGATTACATGCGCGAGTGGGATGCGTACGACGCCAAGGTGAAGAATGGTGACAAGGACGCCACGCCTCCCAAGCACGATTTGAAACTGGACGCGCTGGCCGACGTGCTGCGGGGAAAGTTGCTGGTGCAGATTCACTGCTATCGCGCCGACGAAATGCTGACCGAAATCGCCATGGCCAAAGAGTTCGGCTACAAACTGCGGGCGTTTCACCACGCGCTCGAAGCCTACAAAGTCGCCGATCAGCTAGCAGCGGCGGGCGTGGGCATTGCCACATTCTCGGACTGGTGGGGCTTCAAACAGGAAGCGTGGGATGCGATTCCGTGGAACGCGGTAATGGCCATGCGCAAAGGCGTTCACGTGGCCATCAAGAGCGACTCGGAGGATTTCGCGCGTCGCCTGAACCAGGAAGCAGCGAAAACCATGCGCTACGGCGGCGCAACCGAGCAGGAAGCGCTGCAGATGATCACGCTGAACGCGGCATGGATCATCGGCGTGGAGGACCGCGTGGGCTCAATTGACGTGGGCAAGGATGCGGACCTGGTGATCTGGGACGGATATCCGCTGTCGAGTTACGGTGTGCCGAACAGAGTCTTCATCGACGGTGATGTCTACTTCGACCGCTCACTGCCGGGCTTCGGCATGCCGCACTACAAGGAGGGAATGTGATGCGGAGAATCAATTCTTCTCAAGTGTATCGCCTTGTAGCGTGTTTCGTGCTTCTCTGCGCGATGGCCGCTGCCCAGCAGAAACCTATCGTCCTGCGCGGCGGCAAGCTGCTCACGGTTTCTCATGGGGCGATCGAGAATGGCGTGCTCGTGATTGAGAACGGAAAGATCGCTGCCGTCGGCGCGGCCAGCTCCGTGAAAATTCCGAAGGACGCGCGCCTGATCGACGTGACCGGCATGACCGTGTATCCCGGATTGATCGATTCAGAGACGCAGCTCGGGCTGACGGAAATCTCGGCGGAAGAGATGACGAACGATTTCATCGAGCCGAGCGAAGAGATCATGCCGCACATGCACGTCTACGACGCGTTCCATGCAGAGTCCGAACTGATTCCGGTGACGCGCTACAACGGCATCACCAACGCCGTCGTCGCACCCGGCAGCCGCGACACGCTTCCCGGCCAGGATTCGTTCGTGCAGTTGGTCGGAAAGTCGTCGGAAGAAATGCTGCTGATCCGCGACATTGCTATGCCGCTGAACTTCAGCGGCGAACAGCGCCGAAATCAGGGACCCTTTGATCGGAGAAAGTTCCCTTCGACACGCATGGGGCTGGCGGCGCAGCTGCGGCAGGCCTTTCTCGACGCACAGGATTACGCGCAGAAGTGGGCCGACTACGAGAAAAAGAGGGAGGATTACGAGAAAGGCAAGTCTGAGCCCTCTGCCAAATCCGAAGACAAGGAGAAGGACAAAGGGAAGGAGGATAAAGATAAAGAGGCCAAGAAGCAGCCGCCCAGCCCTCCCAAGCACGACCTGAAGCTCGAAGCGCTGCTGCCATATCTGCAGGGGAAGAAAATGATTGTGCTGGCCGCGGACGAATCGAATGATCTGCAGGTTGCCGTCGGCCTGGCGAAGGAATCCAACTTGAAGTTCGTGCTAAACCACATCAGCCATTCGCAATCGGTGCTCGATTACGTTGCCAGCCTGAAAGTTCCGGTGATCGTTGGCCCGATCTACGAAGATCCGAAGCCTTACGAGCGCTACGACGCGGTGTACAGCCTGCCGGCGGAGTTGTACAAGCGCGGCGTGAAAATTGCGTTTGCCTCTTACGATTCGCACAACTCACGCAACCTTCCCTACCAGGCCGGGTTTGCGTCGGCGTTTGGACTGCCGTATGACGAGGCATTGAGGGCCATCACGTTGAACGCGGCCGAAATCTGGGGCGTGGCCGACAAATTGGGATCTCTCGATGTAGGCAAGACCGCGAATGTGGTCGTGGCCAATGGCGATCCTCTCGATATGAAGACGGATGTAAAGCAAGTATTCATCGAGGGGAAAGAAATTCCGATGACCACACGGCAGACGCGGTTGCGGGATCAGTACTCGGGGCAGTAAGCGGTAGCGAGCCAAACGCGCGATTCTTGCGTCGCACAGAACGCGATGCCGCGCGGCTCGCCCAGATCCTTCGCTTCGCAAAGGGCGCTCGCCCAGGATGACAATAGCGCTTGCTAGGCGCTTTCATCTGCGGCGCGCAGGTGTAGCATGAACCTTTCACTTCGCATTGCAGCCGCCGCGCTGCTGCTCACATCTCTTATGTCCGCACGGGACCGCTCCAACGCACGCTCCATGGTGATCACCCGCTACGGGATCGTGGCCACCAGCCACGTGCAGGCGTCGGTGGCGGGGTCGCAGATTCTAGCTCGCGGCGGATCGGCCGTGGACGCGGCGATTGCCGCCAACGCGGTTCTGGGCGTCACCGAGCCCATGATGAATGGCATGGGCGGCGATCTTTTCGCGATTTACTGGGACGCCAAGACCGGCAAGCTCTACGGGCTGAACGCCAGCGGCTGGGCACCGAAAGGGTTGACCATCGTGCACTTGAAGGCGAGAGACGTGAATGCCATGCCGCAGTTCGGTATTGATTCCGTCACCGTGCCGGGAGCAGTCGCTGGCTGGAACGCACTGCACCAAAAATTCGGACGCCTGCCATGGAAGGATCTATTTCAGTCTGCGATTTTCTATGCCAATGAGGGCTATCCGGTCCCGGAGATTATTGCATCGTACTGGAGCGACGCCGCGGAGACGGTGTCGAAAGATCCGGAAGCAAGGCGGATTTACTTGCCGGACGGCAAGGCACCGGCAGTTGGCCAGGTGTTCGTGAATCATGATTTGGCGAAGGCGCTGCGACTCGTCGCGGAAAAAGGAGCCGAGGCATTTTACCAAGGCGAAATTGCGCGGGCCATTGTGAGCACGTCGGAGAGCCTTGGCGGAACGATGGCGGCCGACGATTTGGCCGAGTTTTCGCCAGAGTGGGTCGAACCGATCTCGACAATATACCGCGGCTGGACCATCTACGAACTGCCTCCGAACGGTCAAGGTATGGCGGCGCTCGAGATGCTGAATATTATGGAGACTTCGCCACCGTCGCCCGACGGGCCGCTCAGTGCCGCCGAACTGCATAAGAAGATCGAGGCCATGAAGCTGGCGTACGCCGATTTAGGGCGCTACAATGCCGATCCGCGATTTGCGAAAGTTCCGGTGAGGGGCATTCTGTCAAAGGAATACGCGCAGGAGCGTGCGCGGCAGATCGATCCCGCGCGAGCGAACTGCAATGTCGCGGCCGGCAGTCCGCCCATGAGCGACACCACGTATCTGTCGGTTGTAGATCGCGAGGGGAACATCGTCTCGTTGATTCAGAGCAACTATGAGGCCTTTGGATCGGGGATTGCTGTGCGTGGCATGGGATTCGCGCTGCAAGACCGCGGCGGCCTGTTCTCGCTCGATCCGTCATCGCCGAATGCGCTAGCGCCGCGCAAGCGGCCATTTCACACCATCATTCCGGCCTTCATGGAGCGCGGCGACCGGCACATCGGATTCGGGATCATGGGAGGAGCAAACCAGCCGCTGGCGCATGCGCAATTCGTTTCCAATGTAGTCGACTACGGGATGAACATTCAGGAGGCGATGGAGACCGCACGCTTCACGGTCCACCCGCAGCATGGGTGCAATATCGTGATCGAATCGCGTGTGACCGCGGAGGTGCTGCAGAAACTTTCCGCGATGGGGCATCAATTCGATGTGCGGAAGGAATATACGACGGCGATGGGCCGTGGCCAGGCCGTTTTGCACGATTCGAAGACCAAGATTAATTATGGAGCATCGGATGCGCGCGCCGACGGGGCCGCAATTCCGGAGCCTCCTCCAATAAAGTAGTTCGGGGATACAATTCTGATCTCACCGGAGTGAGTCATGAACACGTTTCCGGTTTTGCTGGCAGCGCTTTGTGTATTTGCTCTCGGCTACCGCTACTACAGCGCGTTTATTGCAGCGAAAGCGCTCGCGCTCGATGATCGCCGCACGACTCCGGGGCACTTGTTTGCGGATGGCCACAACTACGTGGCGTCGCCGCGGTGGGTGCTGTTCGGGCATCACTTCGCGGCCATCGCCGGAGCGGGGCCGTTGGTCGGGCCCACCCTGGCAGCGCAGTTCGGATTTGCTCCTGGTTTTTTGTGGCTGCTTGTCGGTGCAGTGCTCGCGGGGTGTGTGCAGGACTTTACTGTGCTGGTCGCGTCGGTGCGCCATCGCGGGCGGTCGCTGGCTGATGTTGCGCGCACCGAGATCAGTCCCTTTGCGGGTCTGGTGGCGATGGTCGCGGTGCTCTTCATTCTTCTCGTGACTTTGGCCGGTCTCGGAATTGTCGTGGTCAATGCGCTGTCGAACAGTCCGTGGGGCGTCTTCACCATCGGCATGACGATTCCGATCGCAGTCGTCATGGGCCTCTGGATGTTCAAAAGCCATGCCGGACAAATCACGGTAACTGGGCCGAGCATTTTTGGAGTCGTGCTGCTGATCGGCAGCGTGATCGCGGGGCGCTGGGTAGCGCAGACCGCAGCGGCGAGCGCGCTCACCTTCACGCCGCATCAGATCACGATTCTGATGGCGATCTACGGACTGGTGGCGTCGATTCTTCCCGTCTGGCTGGTGCTGGAACCGCGCGATTATCTTTCCACCTACGTCAAGCTAGGAACGATTGCCGTTCTGGTCATTGGCGTATTTGTGGTGCACCCCAACATTCAGTTTCCGAATTTTACGCAGTTTGTGCACGGCGGCGGGCCGATCATCAAAGGGCCGCTCTTCCCGTTTCTATTTGTGACCATCGCGTGCGGCGCGATTTCCGGCTTTCACTCGCTGGTCTCGTCGGGCACGACTCCGAAAATGCTCGACAAGGAAACCGACGCCCGCTTCATCGGCTATGGCGCCATGGTGTGCGAGTCTCTGGTCGGCCTTCTGGCGCTGATCGCGGCGTGCTCGCTGCATCCCGGCGATTACTTCGCCATTAATACGACTCCAGCGGTTTTTCACACGCTGGGATTTTCCACCGTCAACCTGGACACATTTTCGCGCGAAGTGGGCGAGGCCCTGGCCGGACGCACTGGCGGCGCCGTTTCGCTGGCCGTCGGAATGGCGCAGATTTTTCGTGGCCTGCCGGGCATGGCCCGGCTCATGGGCTACTGGTATCACTACGCCATCATGTTCGAGGCGCTGTTCATTCTGACCACTGTGGACACGGGCACACGCGTTGCCCGCTATGTGTTGCAGGAACTGATGGGCAAGGTACACAAACCGTTCGGCAACAGCGCCTGGTGGCCGGGGAACTTGGTGACCAGCTTTCTAGTGGTCCTGGGCTGGGGTTATCTGATCTACACGGGAAGTATTTCGACCATCTGGCCGCTGTTCGGGACGGGCAACCAGTTGCTGGCGACAATCGCGCTGGCGGTGGTCACTACATTCCTGATCAATATGGGCAAGGGAAAATATGCGTGGATCAGTTTCGTGCCGATGTGCTTCGTGGGTGTGACGACGCTGACAGCGGGAGTGCTTTCGATCAAGAACATTTTCTGGCCGCTGACCGCGAAGCCCGGCCAGGTATTCACCGGCTATCTTGATTCCGCCCTGATGAGCGTTTTTATCGTGGGCGTGGTACTGGTCGTGTTCGACGCGGCACGGCGCTGGATTGCGGTGATGAACGGCGCGCCCGCGCCTCAGGAGGCGTTTGGGCCTCCCCTGACGGACGCGGGCGAGATCAAGATGGGCTGCTGCTGAGACGCGAATCCCACCCTGGCCGCAAAGAGCGCGGCTAGGATAGGGCCGGCTGGGCCAGGATCAGCAGGGGAACATCCTGCTGCTTAACGAAGTTGTTGTAAGCCACGACGTCGGTCCCGATGATCTCCTTCCACTTCGCCAGTTGTTCATCCACCTGTTTGCTGACCTGGTCGAACACTTCGTAGGACTGTTTGGTTGGAGCTGTGTCGGCGCTTTCCACCACTCCGGCGAGCGCAGCCAGATGATTGTTCAGGCGCACGGGGAAGTTGAGCACGTCCTGGCCGCTCTTGGCCTTGGTCTGGATGAGCGCTTCTTCGACCGCGGTCATTTTCTTGTCGAGAGCTTTGCCCTGATCGGCGACGGCTTTCTCGCGCGGATCGTTCTTCATGCGCTTGTTGACGGCTGTGATCTGGTCGCGCAGATCGCGGATCTGGATGATGGCGTCGTCAGTCTCGGTCTGCTTGTCACGAATCTTGATGAGCAGATCGAACTGCTTGGCCAGATCTTCCTGCGTGACCTGCAGCCGCGGATCAGGCTGAATTTCGAGCGGCGCGGTGTAGACCTTGCCCAGCACGGTGAGCCGCACCTGATATTTTCCGGGCAGAGCTTCAGGGCCGTCGTTGCCGCCGCCCCATAGCGGTGCGTGCGGAACGGGCGTGGAGCCTTCGTATCGCAAATCCCAAACGAAGCGATTCAGCCCGGCTTCTGCGGGCAGGTCTTTCGGGCCGCCGGCGCGGAAGAAGAAGTCTTCGTCGTCGGGTCCGGAAGGCTCCTCTTTCTTTGGGAACTTGCGGATGACTTTTCCGGAAGCGTCTAGAATTTCAATCGTGATTTTCGGCGGCTCGTCTTTCTTCGCCTCGTCTTTCTTCGCTTCATTTTTCTTGGCCTCGTCGGCTTTCGCCGCCTCCGGCTTCGTCTGATCTCCGCCAGCGGCAGCATCCCCATCTTTCTTCTCAGGCTTCTCCTTCTTCAGTGAAGTCTTCAGCCAGTAGTCGATAACTGCTCCCGCTGGCGGATTTTTCCCGACGCTGCCGCCCAATCCCAAAGCGGCAAAGAACGACCCACGGAACGCGGTGTGATTGGCCGCAGCGGGATTGAACAGGTGCGCCTCTTCCTGGGGAGTGGAGTCGGCATACTGCTCCAGGGGAGTGATGTCATCGAGAACCCAGAAGCTACGTCCATGCGTGGCGACGACCAGATCGTTATTTTTGACGACGAGATCGTTGATCGGAGACATGGGCAGATTGATCTGCAACGATTGCCAATGCCCGCCGTCGTCGAAAGAAACGTAGACGCCCATCTCCGTGCCGGCAAAGAGCAGGTTCGAGCGCCGCGGATCGATGCGCACCGCGTGCACGTAGTCGTTGGCGGGAAGGCCTGTCGTGAGCTTCGTCCAGGTTTTGCCGAAGTCAGTGGTCTTGAAGACGTAGGGCGCGAAATCGTCCATCTTGTGTCGCTCGACGGCGATGTAGGCGGTTCCGGCGTCGCCCGAAGAAGCTTCGATCATGCTGATTGTGCCCCACTCCGGCATCGCCTTGGGCGTGACATTCTCCCAGTGCTGGCCGCCGTCGCGTGTGATGTGGACCAGCCCGTCATCCGTGCCGGCCCAGATGAGATCTTTCTGCACCGGCGATTCCACCACCGAAAAAATCGTGTCGTAGACCTCGACGCCCGTGTTGTCTTTCGTGATCGGGCCGCCGGACGCGGCCTGCTTCCCTTTATCGTTGCGTGTCAGGTCCGGGCTGATGATCGTCCAGTTCATGCCGGCATCGGTCGTCTTAAACAGAACTTCGCCCGCGAAGTACAGGGTCTTGGGATCGTGGGGCGAAAAGACGATGGGCTCGGTCCACTGGAAGCGATGCTTCAGGTCAGCCGCGCCCCATCCGATGGGATTGATTGGCCAGGGATTGATCGACTGCTCCTCGTGTGTATGGTGATCGTAGCGCGTAATCTCCCCGCCGTAAGAACCGGCATAAACGATTTCGGGATCGGTGGGATCGGGCGCAATGTAACCACTCTCGCCTCCGCCCACGTCATACCAGTCTGTACGATCGATGGCGCCGTTGGCGCTGGCGCTGGCGATGCCGACCGTGGAGTTATCCTGCTGCGCACCGTAGATGTAATAGGGGAAGCGGTTGTCGGTCGTGACGTGGTAGAACTGTGCGGTGGGCTGGGTGTACAGGCTGGTCCAGCTGTCTCCGCCGTTGGTGGAGATGGTGGCGCCTCCGTCGTTGCCGTTAATCAGGCGCTTGGGATTGGTGGGATCAATCCACAGAGCGTGATTGTCGCCGTGCGGCGCGCGCAGGCGAGTGAAGGTCTTGCCGCCGTCGTTGGAGCGATAGGCCGCGGTGTTCAGAATGTAAACCGTGTCGACGGATTTGGGATCGGCAAAAATGTGCGAGTAGTACCAGGCGCGCTGGCGGAAGCGGTGATCGTCGGTCAGGATGCGCCAGGAATCGCCAGCGTCGTCGGAACGGTAGATTCCGCCTTTCTCGGCTTCGATCACGGCCCACACGCGGTTGGGATCGGCGCCGGAAACCGTCACGCCGATGCGCCCCAGAATGCCTTCCGGAAGGCCGTGGCCTTTTAACTCTTTCCAGGTGGTGCCGCCGTCGATCGATTTGTAAAGGCCGCTGCCGGGACCGCCGCTGTCCATGCCCCAGGGCGAGCGGCGCGCCTGCCAGAGAGCGGCAAAGAGAGTGTTGGAATTGGTCGGGTCGAAGGTAACGTCGATGCCGCCGCTCTTGGCGTCCTTGTAGAGAACTTTGTCCCAGGTCTTGCCGCCATCGCGCGAGCGGAAGATGCCGCGCTCTTCGTTATCGGCAAAAGGATGGCCGAGCGCGGCGACGAAGACGACGTCAGGATTTTTTGGGTCGACGATCAAGCGGCCAATGGAGTGAGTGTCGGGAAGGCCGACGAACTTCCACGTCTTGCCGGCGTCAATGGATTTGTACACGCCGTTGCCGCCAACGATGTTGCCGCGAATGCACGCCTCGCCGGTGCCGACGTAAATCACATTAGGATCGGACTCGGAAACGGCGATGGCGCCGATGGCCGGAGATGCGTCTTTCGTCTTGTCGAAAATCGGCTTCCAGCTGAGGCCTCCGTCGGTGGTTTTCCAGACACCACCGGCGACCGCGCCGAAATAGTAGGTGTCGTCCTGACCGACGACACCCGAGACGGCTACGACACGGCCGCCTCGGAACGGACCCA
Organism: Candidatus Sulfotelmatobacter sp.; assembly: GCA_030041475.1. Lineage (GTDB taxonomy): Bacteria > Acidobacteriota > Terriglobia > Terriglobales > Acidobacteriaceae > Sulfotelmatobacter. The sequence continues at coordinate 136,938 of JASHNU010000051.1, read as the reverse complement.
CTAACCGGTACTGCATACCTCGCCACGGACCCTGCCAGGCGTTATCGTCCTGATCGGCATCAGCGGACGGCTTGGCGGCCTCGGCCGGCTTTTCAGACTCGGCCTGCTTCTGGCTGGCCTCGGTGCCGGGTTTTGATTGATGTTTCTGGGCAGATGCGGAAATGGCAGATGTGGAAAGGAAAAGACTGGCGATTAGAACGGCGAGCATGATGGTTCGCACGATGGGCTCCCTCCGGAGCGCGTACACAATAAATCGATCGGCCATCATTCCTCAACTGCGAAGACAAATGTTTACAAACTGTTATTGGGAGACCTGCAACGCTGCTGAAGAAGCGGGGAACTCTAACGAATTACTGGGGAAAACGAAGGACCCCACCTTCGTGGGGGGTATGGCACGGGGGAGCTATTTACCGATTTCGGGGTCAGAGCTACAGTAATTCTCGAGCAGCACTTGGGGGAGGGCTGATCAACAGACGTCCCAAGACTCAAATCGAGTCTGGGGCGTTTTGTTTTGGGCTCGAAAAGCCCCGAAAACCGCCCGAATTGGACAAGAAAACGAATTTTCCCCGGGGGACTCGGAGAACCGACCCCCCGGCACCTGGCGGCAACCCCGAAAAAGCCCCGGCATCTAACCAAGTGGCAGAACTGCAGCGCCTCCCCCGACCTCACTGAGCGGAGAGGGGTCGGAGGGAGGCCGCCGCAGTTGTTAGTAAAGAAACTGGGGCAAGGCTCACCGCCTTGCCCGTTCCGTCGGCGGGGACTCTGGGGTAAACATCCCTGCGACAGGTTCACTCCGCATCCGATAAACTACCTGAAATGACTCGATTCCTCCGTCGTTGGCTTCCTCTGACCGTGTTGGCCTGCGGGTTGTTGGTTGTGGCCGCGCTCGCGCAGGAAAGCGATCTGCAGAACATTCCGCCGCAAGGCGCGACGCCGGAGGAAATCGTCCAGCGCTTCGCCGCCAAGGAAACCGAATTTGCCAAGGCGCGCGACCAGTACACCTATCGGCAGGACGTGAAGGTGCAGACCCTTGACGGCGACACGGTCGACGGCGAGTATCACGAGGTCTTCGACGTCTTATTCGACAACAAGGGCAAGCGGCTGGAGAACGTAGTGTTTGCCCCACAATCCAGTCTGCAAAAAATCTACATGTCGGAAGAGGACATGCAGGACATCCGCCACCGGTTGCCCTTCGTGCTGACGACCGAAGAACTCCCCGAATACAACATCCTTTACGTCGGGCAGCAGAAGGAAGATGAGCTGAACTGTTACGTGTTCGACATTGCTCCCAAGAAAATCGAAGGCAAGAAGCGCTATTTTCAAGGGCGGGTGTGGGTCGACGACCACGACTTTCAGATTGTGAAGACCTATGGCAAAACCGTACCCGATATCCGGTCGAAACACGGCGACGAAGAGAATCTGTTTCCGAAGTTCACCACTTGGCGGCAGCAGATCGACGGGAAGTACTGGTTCCCCGTCTTCACCAAGGCCGACGACGAACTCCACTTCAAGACCGAGGACGTCCGCGTGGTTGAGATCGTGAAATATCAGGACTACAAGCGCTTCGGCACGAACGTGAAAATTCTGTACGAAGGCAAGGAGATTCCCAAGGCCGACCAGAAGCCGGATCAGAAGAATCCGGATGAGAATAATCAGCAGAAGCCGCAGTGAAAGTGGCAAGGTGGCAAAGTTTCAAAGTGAAACTGAAGATGGTGTTTCTGCGCTTTCACGCTTGAATGTTGCCAACGCTCGAATCTAGCCTCTGGCCGTGGTGTGCTCATATCGTGAACTACTCGTATGGCAGAAGGCCAGGGAGTTGGCTGTTCACATTTATGGCGCCACAGAGCGTTCCCCACGAACTGAAATCTACGGGCTCACGTCCCAGACCCGCCGGGCTGCCGTTTCTGTAGTGTCAAACATAGCCGAAGGACAAGGGAGATTAACGTCAAACGAGTTTCTTCATTTTCTGGGCCTCGCGCGGGGTTCACTACATGAACTCGAAGCCCAATTCACCGTCGCACTCGATTTAACCTATCTCGATTCGGCTACCCACGGCGAAATTGAGAATGAACTGCATCAGGTCTTGGGCTTGCTGAACCGCCTAATCGAAGCCATCCGTCGCAAGCGTTCTGCATGATTCCACACGTTGTCACTCTGCCACTTTGCCACCGTAGGGCCCGGCAGGGCTTCCAACCTTACGCGCTCTTTGCCTCGGGGGCAGCACGGTGATATTCGGCGACGGCGTCCTCAAAGTTCTGTCGAGCCTTCTCAAATAGCGCCTGCCATTTCCCGGGCGTTCGCTGAATGTGTTCCCGAGTGCGTTTGATCAACTCGTCTCGCTGCGTCTCCAGGTCTGAGAGTGTCCTTATTTCAAGGCTTCGCTGGCCCATCGCTTCAGTCGCAGGATCCCAATCGCCCTTGATTTTGTTGCACTCGATACAACAGGCGACCAGGTTGCGCGCTTCGTGCTTAAACAGTTCGTATTTGCTCCTGGGCAGGATGTGATCCGTATCGGAGTCCCCCAGCACAGCGTAGCTCTCGTATAAGTACCTGCTGCAGTATTGGCATTTGCCAGCGTCTCTCACGAACGCTTGAATACTGCCGATGTGGTTGCCTCTGAAAAATGGCGGCTCGCTGTTTCTCAGCCGTTGCGCTATTTCCTGTAGCCGTCGATAGTCCTCTTTCGGCATGGCGGTACTCCCTCCGGTATGGTTCAGGTTCGCTCCCCTTGCAGGACGCTCGCCGGACTCCGGCGAACCCGGCCAGGCGCGTGCAGAACGGACAAGTCTAGGCTGGAAAGTTGAAGGTTGCAAGGGTATCGCGCATCAACTTCGGGGAACCTTCTTCATGCTGGACTCCAGGAAGCCGTCGCAGTTGCACCGGCCGCGGCTCTATTGCTTAAATGAGCCTGTGGACAGACATGCTGGCACACGTAGGCCTGAAAGCTCAGTAGAAGAGATACTTGCGCCACTTATCGTCGCTGCGGCCCATCAGGCGCATGATGTGGCGGCTGGTGTGGAGATTGAAGGCGCGGGGCTCGCGCAGCAGCTTCATGCCAACCTCTGCGGGAAACTGGTTGCCTTTGCGGCGGTTGCAGGGATGGCAGCAGGCGACCAGATTCTCCCACGTGGACGAACCTCCACGGGAACGTGGAATGACGTGGTCGAGCGTCAATTCGCTCGAAGGCAGCGCCGTGCCGCAGTACTGACAGGTGTTGCGGTCGCGCAGCAAGATGTTCTTCCGCGACAGAGCCCGGCTCTGATGCGGAATGCGGCGGTATTCGAGCAAGCGAATTACGGACGGCACGCGCATGGCCACGCGCGCGGCGTGCAGGAAGTGGCCGTTCTCTTCCTCGGTCATCGCGACACCCTTCAACACGAGCACCAGAGCGCGGCGCGCAGCACAGACGTTGATGGGCTCGTACGATGCGTTCAGCACCAGTACGGGAGCGAGCAGGGCATGGCCGTCGCCGGCGCGGTGCGGAGCCGCCGGCGGAAACAGGCCGGCGGCATGCCGGGCTGTTGGTCCTGCCTCGTGTTCCATCCGGTAAGACATAAAAATCAACGCTTCAAAGGTTCAAAATTGCAAGGTTGCCAACTTTCGCGCTTATGCCGACGCCAAATCTTGTTCGAAACCTTCCATCCTTGCAACGTTGAAGCTCGGGTTCTTCAGCGTACGCGCGACCGTCGCCACCCAAACTTGCGAGGCGCCCGCCCGGCGCACGACGCGCGAACATTCAGACAGCGTGGTCCCCGTGGTGTAAACATCATCCACGAGAAGCACCTCGCGGCCAATGACATCTTCGGCACGGGCCATGGCAAAAGCTCCGCGCATGTTCTCGCGGCGCTGGTGGCTGGTCAACCCGATCTGCGATTGGGTGTCGCGCGTACGCAGCAACAGATCGCACATCAGGTGAAAACGCTCCGGCGGCAAGAGCTTAAGCGCCGCCCGCGTAATCAGTTCCGCCTGGTTGAAGCCGCGCTGGCGGCGCCGAGCCTTGTATAGCGGGACCGGAATCACGGCAATGTTGGGTTGCCCGAACGCAGGCTCCAGCGCTCCGATCGCTTCGGCCAGCATGCGCCCCAGGACGTTGGCCGCAGGGCGCACTCCGTTGTATTTCAGCAGGTGAATCAGCTCACGCAGGCCGCCGTCATAGCTGCCATAGGCTACGGCGCGGTTGAACGGCCGCTCGATACGCCGGCACAACGGGCAACGGCGCAGCCCATCGGCGTCATTTTCCGCGTAGGCGGAGAGCACGCGCTCGCCGCAAATGGAACAAACGTTACCCTCTATGGGGTGAATCGTCGCCAGGCACTCCGGGCATACCGGCAGCCGGGAAATGCTGAGCAGCGGCACGCCGCAGATGCGGCAATCCCCCGGAAAAAGTACGGTAAACAGGCCTTCGGCAGCGCGGCTGAACCAATTGAGGGTGGAAACCCGGTCGCTGGGAAGTTTGAATGCGGCTGGCTTCGCGAAACCGGATCGCGCCTGAAGTCCCTGCAGAACAATAGAAGGCCCTTCTACTGCAATACTGCCATCCCTGGCCCGGATTCGGTCCTCACTACTGCTGAAGACAGCCTCCTCGTGCTGGTGCGGCCACCGCAACAGGAAGACCGACAACGGCCGCGTCCACGACTAATGCTCACAGTATAGCGGCGAGCCCTGCCGCTAGGCAACGTTGCGATTGGGCATGGACGGTGGTTTTCCCGGAACGATGCGCGGAGTGTCAGAGAGCCGGTCGCGCACCTTGGTAAATACCAACCGGTAATCCCGCCGGAAGCACTCCCCGCAGCGCACCGGCTGCAGGAGAAACAGCGGCAAGAGAAAGCGTTCGGTGAACGAACGCCGTCGCGAACGAAAACCGATTTCGCTTCCACAATCGGGGCAACGGTACGGGGGAATCATCGACTGGTCGGGGGAGTCGTTCATCACTGCACCTCGGGGATACGGATCACGAAGAGGCGACGGTACAAATTTGAGATCATTCTACACCCGGACAAAGCTCCCTGACCTTGCGATGCCCTTTTGGCGCAGTTTGGCACAAGACTACCAAAACAAGGAACACTGGCTAATTGAGATAACTATGGTGATTCTAACGACTTACAATTCCCCACTCAGCTTTCGCTTGTTTGAGTACGATCCAGTTGCCTTCCAGGGGGCGGGCAGGCAATGGACGTACCATCCAGACTTGGTGGTAAGTGCGACCAAATCGGGAACTCGCAAAGTCGGTGGCCGCGGGCTCGTTCCTTCAGCCATCGCAACATGCGAAGCGTGCTTGTTGCGGCGTTTCTCGCGATGGCATCAGTCGCAAACGGCCAAAGCACAGGCGCGGGGAGCGCAACCGAGGCGGGGCAGGGAACGCCTTCGGACATCAAGAACTATGCGCCCGTTCTCAGTGCGTTTGGTCAACTGCTTCAGCACCTAAAAGAGAACGTTCAGCTTCCGCCCGAGCGGACCCAGAGCCAATTGCTGCCACTGCTTCCCGACTCAACGGTTTTCTATATTGGTCTCCCCAACTACGGGGAGGCTTCCCACCAGGCATTGACATTGTTTCATCAGGAACTGGCGCAAGACTCGGAATTGAAGAAATTCTGGGAACATGGGGCAATTGCCGCGCAAGCACCGAAGATAGAAGAGTACATGGAGAAGTTCTACGAGTTATCCCAGTATCTGGGAGATGAAATCGTACTCTCGGCCGCGGTGGGCGAAGGGCGGAAAGAACCAGCCGTTTTGTTGCTGGCAAAGACGCGTAAACCGGGGGCGAAGTCACTTCTTGAGCAGTGGACGAAGGAAATTTCCAAATCGCCGGCCGTTGTTCGCGTTTTCGATCCCGAGGAACTCTCCACTACGAAGACCGCCGAACGCGAGGAGAAGCTCACGATTCTGGTGCGCCCGGATTTTCTGCTGGGATCGCTCAACCTTGAGACGCTGCGGTGGTTTAACGCTGAGTTGGATCGCAAGGGCAGCGGGTTTGTCACGACTCAGTTTGGAAGACGGATCGAACAGGCTTATGAGGGAGGCGCAACGGCCGTTGGAGCCATTGATTTGCAGAGAATCCTGACGCTTGTCCCCAAGGGCGCCGACGCGAGTCCCACCACCCTGCTGCAGCGAACGGGATTCGGTGAAATGAGATATCTGGTCTGGCGGCACAAGACCGTGTCAGGCCGCGCTTCGAGCGAGGCTGAATTAACCTTCACCGGAGCGCGGCATGGAGTGGCCTCATGGCTCGCCTCGCCCGGCACGCTGGGCGGTCTCGACTTCGTTTCCCCGGGAGCAGTCATGGTGGTCAGCGCGCGGCTGAAAAAGCCGGCAGAGATGTTTGACGACATCAAGGATCTGGCCACGGCATCGAATCCCAACGCCATGGCCGCGCTCCCGCAGATGGAGCAGGCCCTGCACATGAGTCTGCGGGACGATCTTCTTAGCCAGTTGGCCGGCGAGTTCACGGTTGAACTGGAAAGCGCCAGCCCATCCACCCCGCAGTGGAGAACCATTTTTCGCATCAACAACCCTGAGCGCCTGCAGGCTGCGTTGAGCAAGGTGCTTGCGATACAGCACATCGGCATGCAGCAGGTAGAGCAGGATGGGATCATCTACTACGACATTCAAGTTCCTTCTCCGCAAAAGGCGACCGAATTCAGTTACGCATTCCTGGATGGCTATTTGATCCTCGGTTCCAGCCAGGCAGCAGTCACCGAGGCAATCCGGCTGCATCATTCCGGCGGATCGCTGGCGAAATCTCCGAAGTTCCTCGAATCGTTGCCACCGGCTCCGCTTTCGGAAGTTTCGGCGCTGGTTTATGAGGATGCATCCGCCCTGATGGCGTTTCAGCTCCGGCAGGCGTCTCGGGAATTGGCAAGCCTGATGCCGCAGGGATCGAACGAGAAAGGATCGGGCGAGAAAAACACTGTGGTCATGTGCGCTTACGGAGACGAGAGCGCTCTGCGCGAGGCCAGCGTGAACCAGAGCGTGGATGTAAGCGCTGTGCTCGTAATGGCTGCGATTGCTATACCCAACCTCATGCGCGCCAGGAACGCCGCGCATGACTCCTCTGCCGTGGCATCGATTCGCACGGTGAACACGGCGCAGGCCACGTATTCGGCGACGTATCCGGAGCGCGGATTTGCGCGCGACCTGGCGTCTCTTGGCCCCGATCCGAACGGCGTCAACAAGGCGTCAGCCGCGCATGCCGGCATCATCGATCAGAGCCTGGGAAATTCCGAGTGCACAGCTGGAAAGTGGTGCACAAAATCCGGATTCCAGTTCACCATCAAGGCATTGTGTGTGGCGCAACAGTGCACCGAATACGCGGCGCTGGCGACGCCGGTTGACCCCAATTCGGGAACGAGAAGCTTCTGCTCGACCTCGGATGGGGTGATTCGCATGAAGTTTGGGCCACCGCTTACTGCGCCCATCAGCGCGGCCGAATGCCGGAAGTGGACGCGGCTGCCGCAATAGGATTCCGGCCGCTGCATCGTCGCTCACATCATCTGCTCTTGTCAGCTGCCCTCGCCGCGTGCTAACGTGCGCCGTTCGTAAGTTTCGCACTGATCTGTCGACTAACAGATTCAGCAGGCAACAGGAATCAATTTGCTTCCATCCCACGCCCTAAAAGGATTCCGCCCATGAGCACCCCCGTAGCTGAACCTCCTGCCAAAAAGATGCACAAGCCCTATGTACCCGAAACCATGGAGATGAAGGAGTTCACGCTCCGCGCCCTCGTGATTGGCCTGATCATGACGGCGATCCTCGGCTCGGCAAACGCGTACCTCGGGCTCAAGGCCGGGATGACGATCGCGGCGACCTATCCGGCGGCCGTGATCGGCATGGCACTGTTGCGGATCATGAAGGGATCGCTGCTCGAGGAGAACATCGCTCGGACGGTCGGTTCGATTGGCGAATCGGTGGCGGCGGGGGCAGTGTTCACGATCCCAGCGTTTGTCATGGCCGGACTATGGCCGGGTCTGACACATGAGAAATATTGGAATTCTGTGGCACTGATGGTCATTGGCGGCACACTCGGAATTCTTTTTGTGACCCTGCTGCGGCGCGTGATGGTGGAGGATATCGAGCTTCCCTACCCCGAATCCGTCGCAGCGTCGGAGATTCACAAAGCCGGACAACAAGGCGCAAAGGCGGCGAAGATTCTTTTCGCCAACATGGGTTTCGGCGGGTTCATGTATCTGCTGGGCGCGGTGAATGTGTTCAGCGCGAGCAACACCCTCCACGTCAAGATCAGCGAACTGGGAAAGAGGCTGTTGTTGCGCACCGGCACGAACCCGGGTGTCGCGACAACGGTGACCGGGGGCGCAACCATGTTCAACTTGCCCGACGTCAGCCCCGCGTATCTGGGCGTGGGATACATCATCGGTCCGAGGCTGGGAGCGCTGAATTTCGCCGGCGGGGTGCTGGCCTGGGGCCTGCTGGTGCCGCTGCTCACGTTCACGGTCGGGCCGTATATTCAAGCGGCACAGCCCGCGGGGCAGCCGCTCTCCTGGTCGCTTTTGGCCGGTGCGATTTACTACTCCATCGTGCGTCCGATCGCGGTGGGCGGCATGCTGGTGGGCGCTTCCTACACTTTGTTCAAGATGCGCAAGCAGCTAGCCGTTGGGATGGGACGCGCGATCTCAGACCTGAAGAAATCGGCGGCCGCGCATGCGGCCACGAATCGCACCGACCGCGACCTTCCCTCCAAAGCGGTCTTCGCGGGAGTGGCGCTGGTTTTCGTGGCGATGATCCTGCTCTATTACTACTTCATCGCCGGCGCGGGAAACCTCTCCAGCTCGAAGGTTTTATCGGGATCGCTGGTGGCCGCTTTGGTGATGGTCGTCGTCGGTTTCTTCTTCGCTGCGGTATCGGGCAACCTGGTAGGAATGATCGGCTCTTCGAATAATCCGGTCTCGGGACTTACCCTGTGCACCCTGGTGATCGCCGCGCTGCTCATGGTGGCCCTGGGAGTGAAGGGTACGGGTGGAGTCGCGGCGGTCCTGGGAGTGGCCGCGGTGGTTTGCGTGTCGTCGGCGGTCGCGGGCGAAATGCTGCAAGACCTGAAAGTCGGGTACATTCTCGGCGGGACTCCATCCAAAATGGAGATTGGTGATTTGTTCGGAATTGTCGTGGCGTCGCTGGTGTTGTTTGTCCCGCTGGCCGTGCTCGACAAGGCATATCACTTCGGCAGCAATGCCCTGCCAGCCCCCCAGGCCGGTTTGATGGCGATGCTTTCCAAGGGCATTGTCGGCGGCGAGATGGCGTGGCCGCTCGTGATCGTGGGGATTCTGCTCGGCATCGCGCTGATCATGATTGAAGTGAAGAGCGTGATGCTTTTTTCGGTTGGCATGTATCTGCCGCTGGGAACGACGTTCGCGATTTTCGTGGGCGGCCTGATTCGTTGGGTGACGGACACGCTGCGCGATCGACGCGGCTACAACGACGCCCAGAAGGCGCGCGTGGACAACGCGGGAGTGCTGACAGCTTCGGGACTGATCGCCGGAGAGGCGCTGTGCGGTCTGGTTATTGCGGGCTTGGTCGGCTCCGGCAAGGACGTGACGTTGGTGCACTGGGAACCTTCGATTCTGGCGGCGCTGGTTGCACTGGTTGTGCTCCTGATTGTGATGATCCGAGTGCCGCTGGCTAACGCCGGCAGCCCGGACGAACCGGCGCCGCCGACGGCCATCATGTAAACTTCCCCACCACAGAGGGCACAGAGGTTGCACTCTGTACGACTCTGTGTCCTCTGTGGTTTCCTGCTCATGTCGATTTCCGAAAACATCGCCCGGGTTAAGAAACGCATCGCCGTTGCCGCGCGGCGAGCGGGGCGCTCGGCTGACGAAATCGCTTTGATGGGCGTGACCAAGACCCACTCGCCCGATCGCATTCGTGAGGCATACGACGCAGGGCTGCGGATGTTCGGCGAAAACCGTGTGCAGGAGTTCGCGGCCAAAGCCGGGGCTTTAACGGACCTTTCTGGAGCCGGGTGGCACATGATTGGGCACCTGCAGACCAACAAGGCGGCTAAGGCGGCCGAGTTGTTCAGTGCGATCGACTCGGTTGATTCAGTGAAGCTGGCTGAGAAACTCAATCTCGCCGCCCGCAATCTCAACAAGACGCTGCCGGTGCTGATCGAGATCAACGTCGGGGGCGAAGCCGCCAAGACCGGCCTTCCACCAGATTCGCGCGAGATTGAAGAACTCCTGCTCGCCGCCCCTCGCCTTGAAGCGCTGGGGTTTCGCGGGCTGATGACCGTTCCTCCGTTCAAGGACGATCCCGAAGATGCGCGGCAGTTTTTCCGCAGGCTGCGGGAACTGCGTGATTCCATCGCGCGCCGCAAGCTGCATGGCATTCAGACCGACGTGTTGTCCATGGGCATGTCGCACGATTTCGAAGTGGCGATCGAAGAAGGCGCGACGTGCGTACGCGTGGGGACAGCGATTTTCGGTGAACGGATCACAACGTAAGGCGCGCGGCCCTCAATGTTAATAGCCGCCGATTCACCTGTGCATCTGACTCACCTTCCGCTCCAGATTGGAATCGAACTTGGGGATTGAGGGCGCGCCATCTTTCCAGTTCCCCGCCCGATCTGTTACTGTTTCCGGTTCGCGATTTGCGGTCTTGGGGACCAGTATCGCAGAACTGATATCGCAGAAGAGGATGAGCACCGCGTGATCGTCGGAGTTCCAAAAGAAAGTTATCCCGGGGAACGGCGGGTTGCACTGGTTCCTGTCGTTATCCCCATGCTCGCCAAGGCTGGGATCGAGGTCGTGATTGAGGCCGCCGCGGGCGAGCAGGCCGGTTATCCGGATGCAGCGTTCACCGAGAAAGGCGCAAAGGCCCTGCCTGACCGCGCGGCTGTCTTCAATACCGCCGACGTAGTCGTGCAGGTGCTCTGCTACGGATCGAACGACGTCACCGGTAAAGCCGATCTGCCTCTCATGCGCCGCGGCCAGGCTCTGATCGGATTTCTGCGGCCGCTGGGCTCTGCTGAAGTGGTGCAGCAAATCGCGCAGGCTGGAGTGACCGCGTATGCGGTGGAATTCATGCCCCGCACCACGCGTGCCCAGAGCATGGACGCACTTTCTTCGATGGCGACATGCTGCGGGTACAAGGCGGTTTTGCTGGCTGCCGAAACTTCGCCGCGCATCTTCCCCATGATGACCACCGCCGCGGGCACGATTACACCCGCTCGCGTGTTCGTGATCGGTGCAGGAGTCGCCGGATTGCAGGCCATTTCAACCGCGCGCCGCCTCGGCGCGGTTGCTTCCGCATACGACATGCGGCCCGCGGCCAAGGAACAGGTGCAGAGCCTGGGCGGGCGTTTCGTCGAGCTGCCGATCGAAGCCAAAGACGCCCAGGACGCCCGCGGCTACGGTACGGCGCAGGATGAGACTTTTTATGCCCGCCAGCGCGAATTGCTGACGCGGGTGGTGGCAGAGAGTGACGTGGTCATCACAGCCGCGGTCATCCCGGGCAAGAAGTCGCCCGTGCTAATTACGGCCGAGATGGTCAAGGGCATGGCCCCGGGATCGGTGATCGTCGATCTCGCGGCCGAGCGTGGCGGAAACTGCGAATTGACGAAGACCGGTGAAACCGTAACGCAGTATGGAGTCACCATCATCGGCGCCATCAATCTCGCCAGCAGCGTGCCCTACCACGCCAGCCAGATGTACGCCCGCAACATTACGACTTACCTGACGTATATGGTGAAGGACGGCAAACTGCAGCAGAACATGCAGGACGAAATCATTCGCGAAACCATGATCACGAATGCCGGAGAAATCGTGAATGCGCGGGTGCGCGAATTCTTCAGGCTGCCGGCGCTGGCGCCGGCGGGTGGATGAAGTTTTCGGGGCGCAGCGCTTAAGCGCTGCGGTTCGATCGCCGGAGAACGTAGGGCCTTAGCCCTGAGGGAGTGCATGAATTCCAATCTCATCGACGCGCTGTTCGTATTCATGCTGGCGGCGTTTATTGGATTCGAAGTCATCCGCCACGTCTCGCCGTTGTTGCACACACCGCTCATGTCGCTGACCAATGCACTCGACGCCATCGCTGTGGTGGGCGCGATCGTTCTGGTGGGCGAGAGGAAGAGTACGTTTGCGACGGTACTGGGTGTAATCGCCATCATCGCCGCCACCAGCAACGTGGTGGGCGGGTTCTTCATCACCGACCGAATGCTCAGGATGTTCAAGAGCAGCCGTCCAGCAAAGAAATGAGGGTGCAGGTCCGCTATCTGCACGAAGTAGCGCTTTGTCGAGAGATCCAATGAGTTCGGATCCAGTGGAAGTCGTATTGGAGTTTGAGCGGAGGATTAACTCGCGTGACCCTAGAGCCATTGTCGACTTGTTAAGCCCGGATTCCGTGTTCATTGACTCCCTGGGATCGCGCGTTCAAGGTCGGGAGAAGTTACGCGCTGCATGGGACGGTTACTTCAAGATGGTGCCTGATTACAGCATTTCGCACGATGAGATTTTCAGGCATGGCGACACCGTGGCCATGTTCGGCTCGGCGCAAGGCACTTTTTCGCAAGGCGGCCAGATCCGCAAGGAGAATTTCTGGAATACCAAAGCAGCATGGCGCGCGGTAGTAAGTAACGGAAAGATCGCTGTATGGCAGGTTTACACCGATAACGAGCCGATCCGCGCGGCGATGCGCCAAGCGGCAGGTAAGGAATTCACTCAGAGCTAGACAAAATGAGCCCCGAGTTTGCCGGAAGCCAGTACGTCATCGAGATCATTTATCTGATCGCCAGCGCGTTATTCATCCTCTCGCTGAAGTGGATGAGTTCTCCGGCGACCGCGCGCCACGGCATTCTGGCGGGCGAAATCGGCATGGTTCTGGCCATTGGCGGCACGCTGTTGCGCCACGGCATCGTCGACTGGAAATGGATCATTATTGCGTTGGTCATCGGGTCGGGAATCGGCATCCCGCTGGGCATGGTGCAGATGACGGCCGTGCCGCAACGAACCGCGCTCAGCCACGCGTTCGGCGCATTGTGCGTCACGCTGGTCGGAACGGCAGAGTTTTATCTCCGCACACCTGATGTTCCGAAGTTCATGATGTCGGTGCTGTCGATGGAGGTCATCCTCGGAGGACTTACCTTCACCGGCAGCTTGATCGCCGCGGGCAAGTTGCAGGAAGTCTTGCCGCAAAGGCCGATCACCTACAAAGGCCAGAACATCGTCAACCTGGCTTTGCTCGCCGTTGCCATTGGACTGGCGGTTTACCTTGTCATTCATCCTGAGGCGAAGCAGGTTTTCCCCGTAATTGTTGGAATCGCTTTGGTCTTCGGAGTTTTTCTGGTGATTCCTATCGGCGGGGCTGACATGCCGACGGTGATCTCGCTATTGAACTCCTACGCCGGGCTTTCCGCGGCCGCAATGGGCTTCGTTCTCGATTCGAAGCTTCTCATCATTGCCGGCGCGTTGGACGGATCATCGGGCTTCATCCTGTCGGTGATCATGTGCAAGGCGATGAACCGGTCGTTTACGAACGTTCTTTTCGGCGCGTTCGGACAGGTGCAAGCTTCAGCGGCCGCCGGGCAGGAAGCGAGGTCGGTCCGCAGCGCCACGCCGGAAGAAGCGGCAGCCATTCTTGCTGCAGCGAACAAAGTGGTGATCGTGCCCGGTTACGGCATGGCTGTGGCCCAGGCACAACACAAAGTGCGGGAGCTCTACGACCTGCTGACCAAGAAGGGAGTCGACGTTCGCTTCGCCATCCATCCGGTCGCGGGCCGCATGCCCGGACATATGAATGTGCTGCTGGCCGAGGCCGATATTCCTTACGACCGCCTCATGGAAATGGACGAGATCAATGGCGAGTTTCCGCAGACCGACGTGGCGCTCGTCATCGGCGCGAACGATGTGACCAACCCAGCCGCGCGCACCGATCAATCCAGCCCCATCTTCGGCATGCCCATCCTGGACGTCGACAAGGCGCACACGGTCATGGTCATCAAGCGCAGCATGAACCCGGGCTTCGCCGGCATTGACAACCCGCTGTACTACCTCGACAACACGCTCATGCTCTTTGGCGATGCCAAGCAATTTGTGGGCGCGATTGTCAAGGAGCTCGGTGGACACTGATTCGTCGACCACGAGCCGGCATCCTCAATCAGCTGGCGCAGCTTGAAATGACGAACTATGCGAACTTTCGGAATACTCGTATCTGTCCTGGGGCTTGCACCGCTTCTCAACTCTCAGGCCCCATCCCAGCTTAACCTGATGCCAATGCCGGCCAGCGTGCAGCTTGGGACCGGGCAACTTCCAATCGACCAATCGTTCTCGGTCACCGCTTTTCACGACCGGTCTCTGAACGAAGAGATCATAAGGTTCGAGGACCAGCTTCACCGACAAACTGGGATTCCGTTCCGGGGGAAGCCCGGCGCGGCTCCGACGCTGACCGTTCACTTCAACCATGGCCGCGAAACTGTGCAGAAGCTGGGCGAGGATGAATCGTACGAACTGACCGTCACTGATTCCGGGGCGAAACTCACCGCGCCGACGTCGCTCGGCATCCTGCGCGGCCTGCAGACCTTTCTTCAGCTGGTCGAAATCACTCCCACTGGCTTCGCGGTTCCTGCCGTCACTATCAAGGATCAGCCGCGATTTCCGTGGCGCGGTCTGATGATTGACGTGAGCCGCCACTTCATTCCACTCGACGTGCTTAAGCGCAATGTCGACGGCATGGCCGCCGTGAAGATGAATGTGCTGCACTGGCATCTTTCCGATGATCAGGGCTTCCGCGCCGAGAGCAAGAAATTTCCCAAGCTCACGACAATGGCTTCCGGAGAGATGTTTTATAGCCAGGACGAAATCCGCGATTTCATTGCCTACGCGCATGATCGCGGCATTCGTGTTGTGCCTGAGTTCGACATGCCAGGCCATAGCCGGTCGTGGTTTCTCGGATATCCCGAACTGGCGAGCGGCCCCGGGCCGTACACGCTGGCTGATGGCGGCATTGCTCCCGCCATCGATCCCACGCGTGAAGAGACCTACAAGTTTCTCGAGAAGTTCATCGCGGAGATGGCGAAGCTCTTTCCCGATGCTTACTTCCACATCGGCGGCGACGAAGTGGATGGCAAGCAGTGGGACGCAAATCCAAAGATTCAGGCCTTCAAGCAGGCGCATGGGATGAAGAGCGACCAGGATCTGCAGGCCTACTTCAACCGGCGCCTTCAGAAAATTGTGGCCAAGAATCACAAAACTATGATGGGGTGGGATGAGATTCTGCATCCCGATCTGCCGAGGACGATCGTGGTGCAATCCTGGCGTGGGCAACAGTCGCTGGCAGCGGCGGCGCGACAGGGCTACAGCGGCGTGCTTTCCTATGGCTACTATCTCGACCTCATGTGGCCGGCAGCGCGACACTATGCAGTCGATCCGATGAGTGGCGATGCGGCGACTCTCAACCTCGACCAGCAAAAACTGATCCTGGGCGGCGAGTCGTGCCAGTGGGCTGAGTGGGTGACTCCAGAAAACATCGATTCCCACATTTGGCCGCGCAACGCTGCGATTGCCGAGCGTTTGTGGTCACCGCAAAATGTGACCGGCGTAGCCTCGATGTACGCGCGCCTCCATGTTGTCAGCCTCAATCTCGAATGGCTCGGCCTGACACACCGTTCTGCCCGCACGCTAATGTTGCACCGCATGGCCGGCGATTCGAGCATTTCCGCGCTGCGCGTTCTGGCCGACGTGGTCGAACCCGTGAAGGACTACGACCGTTGGGACGAGACAAAGCAAGGCCCGATTGACTTCCACGCGCCACTGAACCGGATGATCGATGCGGTTTATCCGGAGAGCGACACGGCGCGCGAGTTTGCTGCGTTCGTGCAGGCATACGTACAAGGCGGAGCAAAGGATCCAGTCGCAGAGGCGCAAATTCGCGCATCGCTCACGCTCTGGCGCGACAACGACGCCCGGTTACATCCGTTGCTGGAGCAGTCTTTCCTCCTGCAGGAGGACGAAGGTTTGTCGCAAAACTTGTCGGCTTTGGCCGCGGCAGGGCTTGCGGCGCTCGACTCGATCGACAAGGCGCAGCCGCCACCCGACGCATGGAAGACACAGCAACTCGCTCTCGTCGAACAAGCGAAAAAGCCACAGGCGGGACTTCTGCTGATGATCGCGGCTCCGATGGAGCAGTTAATTCAAGCCAGCGCTACTCACAACTGAGGGCAGGAAAGCAGACTCCCTTCCTGCGTTCGGAGTTGCACAAATTTCAGTTTGGCGGGGACTTCCGCGAGTTGGCACCATCCTCGTTGCATGTGAATCAACCAGGTTCTCCACAGCTTTCCACACGCTTTCCAGTTGCGCGGGATGGCGCAAGTTGAAGATAATGGCGGCGACGTTCCCGCGCTGCGGGAATTGCCGGTGGTATCGTGTACAGCCGAGAAGATCTACTCAGGATTCTCCACATCACCCCGCGCCAGTTAGCCAACTGGGAGCGCGCAGGGCTGTTGACCTCGGCGGAAACGTATTCCTTCTCCGATCTGCTGGAAATCAAGAAAGTGCGTGATTTGTGCGCCATGAGCGTGCGGCCGGCCGTGATTCGCGAGTCGCTCGACGCGATGCGCAAGCAGGCGGCCGGAGTTGAGAAGCCACTGCTTGAGGCGGCGGCGTGGTCGACGGCCAAGCACCGAGTCGCCTTCCGTCATGACGGCAAGTTGCTGGAGCCGATTGCCGGGCAATTTCTGATGGACTTCTCCGAGCGCGAAAAAGTTGTGACCAGCACTCCTGTGCCGCGGCCTGAGCCCACTCCCCGCGAGAACGAGGCGACGGCCTGGTTTGCCCGCGGTATCTCGCTCGAGGAGGATCCAAGCACGCAGACCGAAGCGATCGCCGCATACCACAAAGTGCTCGACCTCGAACCAAATCACGCCGCGGCGCACATCAATCTGGGAACGCTTTACTACAATCGACAGGATTTTGGCATTGCCGAGAAGCACTACCGCCGGGCGATCGAGGCCGATCCGCGCTATGCGCTCGCCCACTTCGATCTCGGCAACGTGCTCGACGAAACCGGCCGCGTGCTGGAGGCGATTCAGGCCTACAAGACCGCGCTGCAACTGGCGCCGACTTACGCCGACGCTCACTACAATCTGGCGCTGGCTCACGAGAAGCTGCGCGAACCCCGCAAGGCCCTGAAACACTGGCAGGCCTACGTGAAGCTCGACACCTCAGGCCCTTGGTCGGTGCACGCCCGCAGCCAGATCAAACGCATCCTGCAGGCGGATGGGCTGAAACTGGTGCACAAGCGAAGCTGACCATTAGCGGTGCCCGAATTTGATTTAGCTGATTCGGAGTACGGAGAGACAATTCGCGACCAAAGGGGTCGGCCGTGACGGTCGCATGGGACCGGGTTTGGAACCTCACGCTTTGGGTTCTGCAAGCGCTCCTGGCCGCGCTCTTCCTGCTGTTCGGAGCGACCAAGTTTAGCGTGCATTTTGTCTACTGGGTGGAATTGTTTGCGAGACTTGGAATCGGCCAGTGGTTTCGTCATTTTATCGGTGGTCTTGAGGTGGTTTGTGCGGTCTTGCTGTTGATTCCGAGGACCTCAGCGATTGCAGCCGGGTTGTTAGCCTGTACGATGGGTGGTGCAATGCTTACACACTTCTTCATCCTTCGCGACGGTTATGCCTGGTTTTTCCCTGCTTTTCCGCTGCTGATTCTCCTCGCTGTTGCCTGGACGCGACGTTCGGCTTTACCTCGGTCACGGAATTAGGACACGACCCATTCCTTGGTACTGATCTAATCCGTTTAGATCAGTACCCATTCCTTCCCTCCGGTCCGTCGCTCCTCTGAAAGTGCTAGAATTTCCGGTTCTTCATTTCCCGCTGAAGGTGTTCCCATGCCCGAAACTGCGCTACAAACCGCCGCTCCCAGTCCTTTGACTACGTTGACGGAGGACGAGATTCTTTTTCGCGACAACATCCGGCAATTTGCCGATGAGAAAGTGCGTCCGCTAGCCAGGGAGATGGACGAGAAGGGTGTGTTCGAGAAGAGCTTGATCCACGATTTCTTTCAGCTCGGACTGATGGGCATAGAAATTCCCGAGCAATACGGCGGCAGCGGCGCCAAGTTCTTCGAGGCCATTCTTGCCGTCGAAGAATTGTCGCGTGCGGATGCTTCCTCGGGCGTCATCGTGGACGTGCAGAACACGCTGGTCAATAACGCCCTGCTGCGCTGGGCCAGCTCGGAGCAGAAGAATCGTTATATGCCGAAGATGGCGACAGAGGTCGTCGGCGCCTACGCTCTCAGCGAGGCTGGCTCCGGCTCGGATGCCTTCGCATTGCAGACGCGCGCCCAACTGAAGGGATCGGACTATGTGCTCAACGGCCGCAAGCTGTGGATCACGAACGGCAAGGAAGCAGGGCTGTTCGTGCTCTTCGCCACCCTCGATCCTGCTGCCGGCTACAAAGGCATCACTGCTTTCCTCGTCGAGAAAGACTTTCCCGGATTCACCGTGGGCAAGAAGGAAGACAAGCTCGGCATCCGCGCGTCATCCACCTGCGAACTCATTCTGGAAGACTGCCGCGTGCCCAAGGAGAACGTGCTGGGTGAGCCGGGCAAGGGATACAAGATCGCGATTGAGACGCTCAACGAAGGCCGAATCGGCATCGGAGCACAGATGATCGGCCTGGCTCGCGGCGCGTGGGAATTTGCCTGCAAGTACGCACTTGAGCGCAAGCAGTTCGGCAAAGCCATTGCCGACTTTCAGGGCATCCAGTTCCAGATCGCGCAAATGGCGACCGAGATTGAGGCCTCCCGCCTGATGGTCTACAACTGCGCCCGCATGAAGGACGCCGGCGTGAACTTCGTAAAAGAAGCCGCCATGACTAAGCTGTTCGCCTCGCAGGTGGCCGAGCGCGTGACGTCACTTGCCATCGAGATCTATGGCGGCTACGGTTTCACCAAGGATTATCCCGTCGAGAAATACTGGCGCGACGCCAAGATCGGCAAGATCTACGAAGGAACGTCGAACATGCAGCTGGCGACCATCGCCAAGCTGGTTCTGGGTAGATAGCTACTGCGGATGAAAGTGGAGTTCGACGAGTTCCTTCGACTCCCCCGCCGCCGGCGCAAATTTCCACTGCTTGATGGCGCTCTCGGAGGCCTGCACCAGCAAGGGGCTGCCTCCCACTGGCTCGACGGATTTCACGGTGCCATCCGGTGCCACCACGGCATAGATCTTGACCGTACCGGTAAGGTTGGCGCGCCTGGCCATCTCGGGATAGACGGGGTCCACTTTTCTAACGAGCTTGCGCCCGGCATCACTGACTTGCTGGCTTTGGGCCAGGTGCGCCGCTCCGAAACAGAGTAAAACCACGAAAAGAACTGGGAATGACCGCATCCGCATCGTTGTGAATCCTTGGGAAAGAAAATTTTCTTCTACAGCGAATTATGAGGACATCTT
Organism: Candidatus Sulfotelmatobacter sp.; assembly: GCA_030041475.1. Lineage (GTDB taxonomy): Bacteria > Acidobacteriota > Terriglobia > Terriglobales > Acidobacteriaceae > Sulfotelmatobacter. The sequence goes on along the minus strand of JASHNU010000051.1, from coordinate 117,537 downwards.
AGGAAATCGGAAGGGTTAGCGACAGTATCGAAAGTAACTTCGGGCTTTCAAAACCCCGCTTCCGGCGCGGGTTTTAGCCATCGCAGAAGCCTGCCGCAGCAAATCTAGCTTACTCATAAAGTGCACCGAGTTGCACTTCCGGCGCCCTCATCCACGCAGCCCCTAACTGCTAACCGCCTTGATATCAGTTATTTGAACGAAATTCGTTCATTGGCTGGCAGGATGCAATTCTTCCCTGTGCCTGCTCCTCCGGGGCGAAGGATCGGGGTGCCACTTGACAACGTTATTCGAAAGCGCTGGCGTACACGTCGTACCTCCGATAGATGCTCCTCCTGCGCGCAAGCGGCGCGGCTGGCTGCCCCTGCTGACCGTTCTGTTCCTGATCTCCTACGGCATTATGACCATGCTGATTGTGGAGCAGGGTGCGACGATCGAATCGCAGCGCGCGCTCATTCGCGAACTGTTCAAGGACAGCGCTGAACTGTCTGCCGCCCGCAGGTCTGCTCAGGCCACCGCCGCCCAGGCTCCGGCGAAGGCTCAGGCTCCAGCAGCCCAGAATCCTCCGTCGACTCCGTCGGCCCAGGGTCAGGCAAAGCAGGCCCCGTCGTCCCAGGCAGCACCGCAGGCAGTACCGCAACACCGTATGCAGAGTCAGCAGAGAACGCCCTTTCAGATGCCGTCGAGGCCGGCCTCTGACCTTAACGACGACCGCCGGGCGTTGATCAAGATTTGAGGTTGCAAGATTTGAGGCTGAGAAATTTGCTGTTGTGCTGATTGCGTTTTGTGGGAACGCATTTTTAGCAAGCCAGTGGTAGGAAGTCCCCGGGGGAAAACTGATGAAGGCCTTGACCCTAGCCTTGTTGTTGAGCCTGCCTGCAATCTCGCCCTTGCCGCCACAAAAACCTCTGCCCCAACTCTCGACACATCTCACCCGCCACTCGAAGGGCGGACGATGGTACTTCGCCGCCAGCGGCCACGCCGTGTATTGCTACGGGCCGGTCATGACCCTGCCGCAGGCAAATGGCGATTTACAGCGGGTCGCTACTCTCTGTCGGGACGGCAGCGCCGTAGTTCCCCTCAAGGATTAGCGTTAATCCCAATCTCGTGATACGGGCAGCTGCTTCTCCGCCTCGCAAAAGTGCGGCGCGATTAAGCCTTCTCGACATCCCGCAGGCGGGCGGCCTTGCCTTTGAGTCCGCGCAGGTAGAACAAGCGCGCGCGCCGCACCTTCGAGGAGCGCACCAGGTCGACCTTGTCGATCACCTTGGAGTGAATCGGGAAGATGCGCTCGACGCCCTGGCCGAAGCTGATTTTGCGCACAGTGAAGCTGGCCTGCGGTCCGTTGTCGCGCTTGATGACCACGCCTTCGAAGGCCTGCAGTCGTTCCTTGTCGCCTTCTTTGATCTTCACATGCACGCGCACGGTGTCGCCCGGGCGGAACGCGGGTATGTCGGTGCGCTGGGTCTTGGCCAGCAGTTTTTCGATGATGAGATTTGACATGTTGTCCGTCCTTCGCAATTCCAAGAATTGTAGCTTCTGTCATTCTGAGTGAAGCGAAGAATCTATGCAGTCTACTCTGCGCCAGCAAAGTACATAGATCCTTCGCTACGCTCAGGATGACAGACGGGAATCTTTGATTTGCAGCAAGAGTTTTTTGTCATCTTCGTTCAGCGCTGCGCCCTCGAGCAAATCCGGGCGGTTGCGCAGCGTCTTTTCGAGCGCCTGCGCGCGACGCCAGCGGCGAATCTCCTGGTGGTCGCCGTTGATCAGCACCGACGGCACGGCCATGCCGCGAAATTCGGCCGGCCGCGTGTAGTGCGGATAATCCAGCAATCCGCCAGAGCCACAAGTCGAAGCGTTTTCTATAAACTCGCCGCCTTCTTGCGCGGTGAAACTTTCCTGCCGCGTCGAGGCTTCGTTTCCCACCGCACCAGGCAGCAATCGGGTAACCGCTTCGATGATCACCGCCGCGGCCAGTTCGCCTCCGCTCAGAACGTAATCGCCGATCGAGATCTCGCGGTCGGCGAGAAAATCAGCGACGCGTTCGTCCACCCCTTCGTAGCGGCCGCAGATCAGCACCAGCCGATCGAGTCCGGCCAGTTTTGCAGCCATCTTCTGCGTGAAGCGCTCGCCTTGCGGTGAGAGCAGGATCACGGATTCCTTGGCAGAGCCAGGCGTTTTTTCGCTAGTCAGTCGCCGCTCACGAGAAGCCAGCGCAAGCGGTTCCAAACATTCAAAAATCGGTTCCGGCTTCAGGACCATGCCTTCGCCGCCGCCGAATGGTCGGTCATCCACGGTGCGGTGCTTGTCGTGTGTAAACTCGCGCAGGTCGTGGACATCGACTTTCACCAGACCCATTTCCGCAGCCCGGCGGGTGATGCCGTGATCCAAGGGTCCGCGAAAGAAGTCCGGAAAAATCGTGACGATGTCGGCCTTCATTTTCGCAAACCACGGAACTCAAAACCGTTTTCACCACAGAGGCACAGAGAAGACTTCAGCGCTTCCTTCTGCCCTGTTGGCCCGCCTGCTCTCTTTTTTCTGCTGCCGTCATCGGGGCGTTAACATCCAGCATGCCCTCGGGAAGCCGCATCCGCACTTCCCGTCGCGCAATGTCCATTCCCTCGAGATACGCTTCGGCAAACGGGACATCATACTTCGTGGCTTCGCCACCCTTGCCTGTGCGTGCCACAATCAGCAGGGGCGCTTCGCCTGCCCCGAACTGAACGTCTTCGATGCGGCCGATCTCGCGGCTGATTCCACTAGAAAGATCCATTACCCTGCAACCGATCAGATCGCTGACGTACGTCCAACCGCTCTCAAGTTCGGCGCGCTCGGAACGCGGGACCTGTAATTCCGATCCGATAAGCGTTTCCGCGTCGGATATCGAATCGATGCCTGCGAATTTCAGGACCAGCAGGCCCTTGTGCGGCCACAGGTCTTCGACTTCTAAAGAAACCCGCTCCAGGCCTGCCTTTTGCGCCGGCAGTTGCGTTGCGGTTTCTGCGTTCCGCAGCGCGAACAATTTCATGCCCGCGGCAAAGCGCTGCGGGACGTCGCTATGAACTTCGGCCGCGACTTCGCCGTGGCGGCCTTGCGTTTTGACAACGCGCGCCAGAGTGATGAATTCATCAGCGCTCACGGCCCTACTCGATGATTTCGAGCGAGAAACGCTTGCGGGCGCGATGTCCGGCAGCGCTCAGCAGAGCCCGCAGCGCGCGAGCCGTGCGTCCCTGGCGACCGATGACTTTGCCCACGTCGCTTTCGGCCACTTCGAGCTCAATTACTCCATCATCGAACAGCTCCACGAAGACCTCGTCGGGCGCGTCGACCAGCGACTTGGCGACGATCTCGATCAGTGCGCGCACATCCCCGCTAGACTCAGTCATACTCTCGATTCTCACTGTGGAAATGAATGCCCCGATTGAGGACAGCCCGTCTTCTAGGCGGCGGAGCCGGCGGTGGCTGGGGCCGGAGTCTTCGAGAACAGTTTGTCCACCCGCTCCGACATCTGCGCGCCCTTCGACACCCAGTACTCGACGCGGTCGCGCTTCAGCTCGATCGAGGCGGGATTAGTGCGGGGGTTGTAGGTCCCCACCACTTCCACCGGACGGCCGTTGCGCGCGCGCGCCTTCTCAATCACCACAATGCGATAATGCGGTTGTTTGCGCGCACCCGTGCGCGCCAGTCGGATCATTAACACGAGACGTGTATCCTTGTTCCGGAAGAGTCCGGCGAGATCAAGACAAACTCTTATTATGCCGAAGGTTAGACGGAATTGCAACCTTGGCACTGCGGCTCACCGCGTACGATGGTCAGCGTCCAACATGACGAGGAGTAAATGAGCAAACCCGCTGTCGCAACGACAATTGTTGCTGGTGTTCTTTCCACTTGCCTGGTGAACTGCGCGTTCGCACAGGAGCCTTCGCCGGTACCGCTACGCGAAGTGCACGGCCAGACCATCGTCTCCAACGAGCTTCCCAAAGCAGAGCTGACCTTTGCCAAGGACTTTCGGTACGTGGGCGGGCAGCAAGTCAACCTCTACGGAATGGCCGAGGCCGAGCAGCATGTCTTCGTCGTCGCTGGCGCCGGCGGCGTGGTCGAGCGCTTCTACTGGGTGCAGTTTGAGCACCGCCTTCCCAAGGACAAGCACACCTACAACTATCAGGGCCGCACAACTGACATTGGCGGGCTGAATTTTATTTACGACACAAAGAGCTGGCCCGACTATGCCGCGAACAACGCAGACGATCCCGCGTCGGATGGAGCCGCCATCGAGCGGTTGCTCGCAGAGCACAATTTTCTGTTTCCCAAGCGCGCCGCGCGGGTACGCATGTTTCACCTGCCCACGTTCGACCGCCGCACCGAGCTCATGATCATTTACGGCGAGGCGCTGCCAGAAAACTCTGACGTGCCGGTCCGTGCCGGCGGGGTTGTGTTAGACGAACAAGCGCCCGCAGCCGCGCACATGTTCCTGGAGCACGCGCGCAGGGACATGATCATTCTCAGGAAATAGCTCAAATCCCCACTTCCGGTAGAACCAGCCAGAAGTGGGGCACCCGCTTTGCACGTACTGTCGAGCTTTCGCTCGACCGGACAGCCCCTTCGACTTCGCTCAGGGCAGGCTTGGGCGGCTGTCCCTACAGAACTTACGCGACCGCTTTTCGCTTCGGAGCGGTTGCTTGCCCCTTCGCGCCCGGCTTCGCCAGGAACTTCAGCAGAGCATCGTTGACTTCGTCGGCATGCGTCCACGCGACGTTGTGTGGGCCGTCCTTGATGACAACGAGCTCGGCACCGCTGATGAGCTTCGCTGTACGCTGGCCGGCCGCGGCGAACGGTACAATGCGGTCCGAATCGCCATGAATGACCAGGGTTGGAACATCGATCTTGGCCACGTCTCTACGGAAGTCTTCATGCCACGTTGGAACGCAGGCCAGGCTGGCCGTGGCAGAGGCGATCGCGGCAGTGTTCCAGCTGGCCTGGATCGCCTGCTGGCTCACGCGCTTTCCGAGATTGACGTCGGTGTTGTAGAAATTCTTAAAAAACTCGGTGAAGAACGCGTAGCGGTCGGCGGCGACGGCTTTCTCAATACCGGCGAAGATGCTGCCATCCACGCCTTCGAGATTGTCGTCGGTCTTCAGCAGATACGGCGGAATGCCGCCCATAATGACCGCCTTGTTCACGTCCTTCGACCCGTACTTGCCGATGTAGCGCGCGACCTCGCCGCCACCCATCGAGAAGCCGACGAGTGTGAAATCCTTGAGCTTGAGATGGGTGACTAGCTTGCGCAGATCTTCGGCGAACGTGTCGTAGTTATAGCCAGTCGTGGGCTGGCTGGATTTTCCGAACCCGCGGCGATCGTAGGCGATGACGCGATGTCCCGCAGCGAGAAGGGCCGGTACCTGCTTCTCCCACGATGCACTGCTGAGCGGATAACCATGGATCAGAACAACGGGCTGGCCTGAGCCGTGATCCTCATAGTAGAGATGAATGGAAGTGGAATTTTCTTTTCCAACATCAACGTAGGACATGAAGCGCCTCCTTTACTTTGCACTTTGCGAAGACAGGTTTGGTTGCAGGAGTTAAACACTGCTGCCGGACAGACGCTGCACCCAGAGGTAAGGATACGCCTGTTCCTGCTAGACTCAAACGTTCGGAGGTGTGGTTTGCAGGCGGTGTACATTCTTTCAGCGGTGCGGACGCCGATCGGCAAGTTTGGCGGGACGCTCGCGTCTCTGTCCGCGGCCGACATGGGCGTGGTTGCGGCGAAGGCGGCCATGGAGCGGGCCGGAGTTCGGCCCGAGCAGGTCGAGGAGACGATCTTCGGCAATGCCCGGCAGGCTGGCGGAGGGCCCAATCCGGCGCGGCAGATTTCCGTGCGCAGCGGCGTGCCCCCGGAAGTTCCGGCGTTCACGGTCAACAAGGCATGCGCGTCAGGGATGAAGGCCATTGCGCTGGCCTATCAGGCGATTACGCTGGGTGACGCGAGCTGCATTCTGGCGGGCGGGACGGAATCCATGTCACGGCTGCCCTACTACCTTGATGGTGCACGCTGGGGATACCGACTGGGCCATCAGGAACTAGTGGACGGCATGTATCGCGACGGCTTTTTCTGCCCACTCGCGAAAATGGTCATGGGAGAGACTGCGGAAGTTCTCGCCGAACAGTACAGGATTTCCCGCGACGATCAGGATGAATTTGCGCTGATGTCACAGACTCGCGCGGCCAGAGCAATCGCTGCGGGAAGGTTCGAGGCGGAACTTGTGCCTGTAACCATCGAAGGCCGCTCCAAAGAAAAAAAGACGGGAACGACAACGTTCAGCCGTGATGAACATCCGTTTCCCGACGCCAGTCGGGAGAAGCTGGGAAAGCTTCCTCCGGTGTTTTCGAAAACCGGAGGCATCACCGCGGGAAACTCTTCGGGGATCACCGACGGGGCGGCGGCCGTGGTGGTCGCCAGCGAATATTTTGTGAAGCAGAACAATCTGAAGCCCCTGGCGCGCATTGCGGCGGTTGCATCGGCCGGCGTGGATCCTCGCACGATGGGAATTGGACCCGTTCCGGCACTCAAGAAACTGGAAGACAAGCACAATCTGCGTCTGCACGACTTCGGCCTGATCGAGTTGAATGAAGCCTTCGCCGCGCAGGTGCTGGCTTGCGACCGGGTGCTGAACTTTAACCGCGAGCGGCTGAATGTGAATGGAGGCGCCATCGCGCTGGGGCATCCGATCGGCTGCACCGGCACACGCATCACCGTTACGCTGCTGCATGAGATGCTGAAGCGCAATACCAGGCGTGGCGTGGCTACACTGTGCGTGAGCGGCGGCATGGGCATGGCGCTGGCGCTGGAGAATGTCGTATGACCTCCGAGCCGCGATTTCGGCAGGCAGCGGTATCGGATTCCGAGATTCTGCTCGACTTCATGGGAGCCTATTACGCATTTGACGGGCACGGCTTCGACCGCGAGAAGGCGCGCGGCGCCTTGATCATGCTACTGCGCGATGAGAGTCTGGGCCGCGCCTGGCTGATTCTAGACGATGAAGCGCCCGTGGGCTACATCGTGCTTTGTTTTGGCTACAGCCTGGAGTGGCTGGGACGGGATGCTTTCGTGGATGAGCTCTATTTGCGCCAAGAGTGGCGCGGCCGCGGCTGGGGCCGGAAGACAATGGCGTTCTTAGAAGGAGCCGCACGCGAGGCGGGAATCCGCACCTTGCATCTGGAGGTCGTGCAGCAGAATGCCGCCGCTCTCGAGGTGTATTGCAAATTGGGATTCCGCGAACATCAGAGCACATTCTTGTCGAAATGGATTGCCCAGGATTGTTCCAAGCCTGCAGCTAAAGGCGGACATTGAATGGCCTTGTGTAATAGAATCGCCTCGGTTGAGGCTGTGAAACTGGTCCAGGAGACGGTCATGATCCGATTGAGTTGGAGAGTGTCGTGCACGATTGCATTCCTGCTGTGTGCCAGTTTCGCTCTGGCGCAGGCTGAATTTTCCGCTGAGATCGTGGACCTGCAGAAATCCGGCACTCCGAGCGAAGCGAAGATCTGTTTCGCCAAGGACAGGATTCGCATGGAACCCGTAGCTAACGGCAAGAGCCGCGGTGGCGTGGTCATAATGAACCTGACCACCCAGACCTCGACCGTTCTCATGGACCAACAACACATGTACATGGAAATGCCGGTCCAGATGCAGCAGGGCCAGCAGAAGATTGCGTACAACTTTTTCCGTACGGGCGACGCGGAGAACGCCTGTGCCGATTGGGGCCAGCTACCCCGCAACAAGGGAGGAACCTGCCGCAGAGTCGGCAGTGACACAGTGAATGGGCGTAGCACGGTCAAGTACGAGGCAACGAATGCGAGCGGCGACACTGGAACATTCTGGATCGATCCCAAGCTGCGTTTCCCGGTGAAATGGCAGGGCAAGAACAGCTCCGGGGAACTCCGCAATATTCAGGAAGGATCGCAGCCGGCGAGCCTGTTTGAAATACCCGCGGGTTACACCAAGTTCGACATGGGCAGCATGATGCAGCAGCGTCCGCAGTAGCAGCTGCGACTCGCATCTTCCTTCGTGCAGTTCGCTGCGCATCCACGCGATTCAAGCTGCGTTCCGTTGCGTCGCGAAAGTCAGGTCTCTATACTCAGTTCAGGCAACCTTGTTGCAGCCTGATGCTCGAGGTCGGCTGGAGCCTCCATGTCTTTGTCAGCAGTGATTGTCGACGATGAGCAGTTGGCCCGCGACGAACTCGCCTACCTGCTGAAAAATGCCGACGACGTGAACGTAGTCGCGCAGGGCAAGAACGGTCTGGATGCCGTCAACCTCATCAAGGAGCACAACCCGGACATGGTGTTTCTGGATGTGCAGATGCCGGGGCTCGACGGCTTTGGAGTCATCAAGAAACTCCTGGACAAGAAAATCCCGCTGCCCAAAATCGTCTTCGCCACCGCGTTTGACCAGTATGCGGTGAAGGCATTCGAAGTCAACGCGGTGGATTATCTGCTGAAACCGTTCGACAAGAAACGGGTGGCGCAGGCCGTGCAAAAAGCGCGCGCCAAGCAGGAAGCGGATGCGTTGCCGGCGGAGAAGATCGAGTCGCTGGTTCGCATGCTGGAATCGCAGAAACAACCGGCAACGAAGATTCTGCTCAAAGCTCTGGGGCGAATGTTCCTTGTTGACCAAAAGGATATCTGTTACGCGTGGATCGAAGAAGGCGTGATCACGGTGGTGACCAGCGGGGCAGCCGGCTTGGAGGGGCAATCGAACTGCCGCACCCTGGAAGAGCTCCTGGCCACGCTTGACGGAAATCTTTTCTGGCGGGCGCACCGGTCTTATCTCGTGAATGTGAACCGCATCCGCGAAGTCGTCCCATGGTTCAAAGGCTCCTACCAACTTCGGATGGACGATAAGAAACAAACCGAGATTCCTGTCAGTCGCGCTCAGACGAGGCGCTTGCGGGAATTGTTTCGGCTCTGAGAACTTCTTTTTCCGGTTTGACCCTCGCGCTTGCCGCGGTTGTCTTTTCCGCGGCTTCGAGTTCACAGCTTGGATTCTGGCTATCTCTACAGGGTGAGTCAGGAGTTAGATCGTCGCCGCGCGATCGCAAATTCGCCGGGCGTTCTGCTCTCTCCACGGTGGTCGATCAGATCGTCAATCAGTGTGCCGGTGTACATCCTAAGACTTCACTCCCACTGGAGTATCAAGAGCGCTCCGTTGAGGAGCTCGTTCTAAGAACTCCGGAGGACGGCGAGAGAGAAAGGGAAACCGTCCTCCGGGTACCAGGGGGAAGCTCAGATCGCCAATGCCTCCAATGCCACACGATTTCGGATCACCAGTGTGGGCCCTTCCAGTCGGATTAGCTGTTTCCTCTTAAGGTCGCTTAGTAGCCGTGTTACGGTCTCCCGGGAGGAGCCGATGCGGTGCGCCATTTCTTCATGGGTCATGGAGGAAAGCATGCGAATCTCGACCGTTTCCGGGCCGGGCGGGGAAGACTGGGACAATAACAGGCGGGCCAGCTTGCCGGCCGACGATCGAGTTAGCACGAGATCGTGAATGTCACGATAGGCAGACTGGAAATCGCGGCTCAGGGTTAACGCCGTCTGCAGGCCAACCTCGGGGTGTGACTGCAGCAGCTCCAACAGATGCTTGCGGTCTATGAAGGCCAGCCGGCACGGAGTCGACGTCTCCGCAGTGACTTCGTAGCCCGCGCCGGAAACGGCAGCGCTCAGGCCCAGCGTGTCTCCGGCCTCCACGGTTTTGAGAATCAGAACCTTGCCCTCTCGCGAAGTGGTCGAAAGATTGACCCGGCCCGCGCAGACGATGAACATGCCGCGAGGACTCTGACCTTCCACAAAGAGAATGGTCCCAGCCGGCAACGTGCTTTTGTGGCTGGCTTGGTTGAAGGCGCGCAGAACAGGTGGTGAAAAGCCGCAGTAGAAGCCGGGCTGAGTACGCGTGCATTCGCCGCAGTTCTCAATAGTCTCGAGCTCGCATGGACCTGTCACATCCGCCTCCAGACGGAAGTCCAGCCTCGGCTTGTTTGAGCAGGCGGCCGGAGCCGCTCCGGTTCCAGCCAACTGGGAAGAGGCCAGCAAGGCGCGGGCTTGAGCACGCGTATCGCTGTGCGAGCTGCGAGAAGCGGCGATCAGTTCCCAGGCTGCGCCCGTGTCCTGCCGCCGTTCCCACTCTACGCGGCAGGCGAGAAGATAAAAGGGATCGATCGCTCCCTCCTGCGTTTCGGGCTCAACGGGTGCAGCAGCATTTGTATGCTGGCATGTCTTGCCGCAATGCGAGGACTCGTGCAGAAGCTCCGAGCTTCTCTCGAGTGCTTGTCCGCTGTGGTTTGTAGGAGGGCGGCGCAGCCATGGTCTCGGCTCAGTCCCTGAGTTAAGGAATCCCCGGCCCGGGATGGACCGAATTCCGTGACACTTTTTCCCTGGCAACAACATTCTCGACCTCCGCGAGACCGGCCACCCAGGCCGGAGACTTCACTTTGGGGTAGGGCTGAGTCTTCTCTGCTAAGGTCGGCGCTTGCCACGGCCAGAGGCAGAGGCCCGTGTCAGAGCAAATCGCCAACCAGAACTAGCCGTCGCTGCGAGATTGTGAAAACTTCCCTGTTTGGAACAAGTTCCGAAACAGAAAGCCAGGGGCAAGTTCTGAGCAACCTGCCGGAACATCGGCAACTGCCGATTAGCAGTCGGCTACGCATGACAAGATTGTGCGCTCCAGAAGAAGTTAGCTTGAATGTGGATCGGTGTAATCCCGGCGGGTGATCTTCAGCCGCTGCATCTTCGACTGGAGGGTAGTCCGCTTGAGTCCCAGACGATGGGCGGCGCCGCCGGGTCCAGAAAGCACGCCCTTGGTTTCCCGCAGGATGCGAATAATGTGGCCGCGCTCTGCGCTATTTAGCGTGTGATCTGATTGGGGTGCTGAGCCGCTGCTCTGCGCCTTCAGCGCCGCGAGCGGAAGCCGCAGCGCGCGCCCCTCGCTCATGATGACGGACCTTTCCATAAGATTTTCGAGTTCACGAACGTTGCCCGGCCACGACCACTCCGTCAGAGCCCGGATGGTTTCGCTGGAGATCGTTTCAATGTGCCGATCCATGCGGCTGGCAAACTTGCGTACGAAGTAGCGAACCAGGATGGGGATGTCCTCTCGCCGTTCCCGCAAGGGCGGCGCCTGAATGGGAAACACGTTCAGACGGTAAAAGAGGTCGCTGCGGAACTGGCGCTCGGCAACACTGCGGGCCAAGTCGCGATTGGTGGCCGCTACCAGGCGCAGATTTACCTTGATCGTTTTAGTGCTGCCCAAGCGCTCGAACTCCTGATCCTGAAGGACACGCAGAAGCTTGGGCTGCAATTCAAGCGGAATCTCCCCGACCTCATCGAGAAAAAGCGTGCCGCCATTGGCTAGCTCCATACGCCCAACTTTCTGACTGATGGCGCCAGTGAACGCGCCTTTCTCATGCCCGAAGAACTCGCTCTCCAGCAGGCCGGTCGGAATGGCGGCACAGTTCACCTTGATAAAGGGGCGATCGTGACGGCGGCTCATGCGGTGGATGGCGCGGGCGACCAGTTCCTTTCCCGTGCCCGTTTCTCCAAGGATTAAAACCGTGGCGTCGCTGGGAGCGACAGTCAGCACGTGATCGAGAACGCGTTTCAGCGTAGGACTTTCGCCGATCATTTCTGGAAACAGGCCTGACGAACGAGGCTCTCCCTCCAGGTGCTTCTTGTCCTCAGCGAGCTGCCGTTTGAGGGCCTCGAGCTCCTCCATGGCCCGGTGATTGTCCAGTGCCAGGGCTAGCTGGGCAGCCACCTGGTTCAGCAGGGAAAGGTCGTCGGCGCGAAATGCGTCCTTGCGAGTGCTCCCCAGAACAAAAACTCCGAGCGGCCCCTTCGGTCGCAGCATGGGCACGCAGCACAACGCCTGAATTCCTTCGGCCAGATACTGCCTCGCAATTTCGGCGTCGAAGTCTCTGAGCTGTTCCTTCGAGAAGATCAAGGGAGCGCCTTCCTCGAGAGACCGCCCGCTCGGACTGTTCTGTGAACTCACCTCAGTCGACGATGCCAGCCCCCTCCGCAAGGGAAAATCCTCGGCCTGCCGGACCAGCAATCCACTCGTAGAATCCCGCAATACAAAACCGGCGTATTCCTGGCGCAGCACGCGGCGAATCCGGGCGGAAATCGTGGGAAAGACCTGCTGCACGTCCCAGTTCGACGAAAGGATGTTGCCGACCTCCAGCAGCATCTGCAGCCGGCCAACTTCCTTCTGCAGTTTGGATCCGGCCTCCTGCAGCGACTGTTCCAGATTTTTTTGGGTCGTAATTTCGATCACGACCGCGGCGATTCGCGTCACTTTGCCCGTGGCATCTTTGATCGGAAACAGATGGGCGACCCAATGCCCGACATCGGTTCTGGCGCGTAGCACTCCAGACGCTTCCGTGTTCAGCACCGCTTCGCCCGTGGAGATCACGCGCTGCAAATCGGCCTCCATCATGGGGGCAAGGCTTCCCAAGACCTCTTGTATTGTTTTGCCGATGTGGTCCTTCGCGGGCATGCCGTTCATGCGAGCCAGAGCATCGTTGATCGCCAGGTACCGAAACTGCGTGTCTAGAATGCCAAGCCCGACTGCTGCCGAAGTGAAATAGGCTGCGAGCAATTTCTCCGGATCGTTCAGAGCTTCGGGGTAAGCGAGCGCGATCACGTTGCCGCGGGGATCACTCGCCATAGGGGAAACCCTCGTCCAGCGGGACTGCGGGGGTTGCTTCGACTAGAGAGAGGAAGTTAAGTTGCGGGAAAACGAACGGCACAGGGGAGTGGAGGATATCTGCGGATGAACCTCGTGCCAAACTGAGAGGACAATCACGAATCCGCTTACGCAGCCACGCCACAACGGCCACGCTCATAACTTTGGGTGGCGATCCGTGGCTCAGGCCTGCCACAAACGAGGGGCGCACGAACAACTCCTGCTGCCGCCTCCCCCTCAAAGGCAGCCCACCTTCATAGAAAAATTATAGGCCCGTGTCAAGTCGAAAGCACGGCTTTCTGCCCTTGTTACGATTTCGGTACAGCTAGACAGCCTCAATTGCTCCAAACTGACTCACATCGATCCTCATCCTCCGCGCGGGAACGCATGAGCTTGGCTGCAGCGATCACCGGACTATAATCCGGGGATGGCGCGGGGTTGGGAAAGCAAATCCGTGGAAGCGCAGCAGGCAGAGGCCGCTGAGAAGCAACCGAAAGCAAAGCCGCCGCTGACGGCTGAGCAGGCAATGCGCCAGCGGGAACAAGAGGGTCTTCGTCTCGCCCGAAAGAGAGTCCTGCAACAACTGCAGTCGAACCTGAATTCGCGACACCGTAAGTTGCTTGAGCAGGAACTAGCCGAACTGGATTCGAAGCTGAGGCGGATTGAGGGGCCACCGGCGTGAGAGGTATAGTCATTCTTCCAAGGTCTGGCGATCACCAAGGTCACGTATAATGGCTCGTTTATGACAGCCTACGTCTACGTTTCTCTCAAAAAGAGCGTTCTCGATCCTCAGGGCAAGACCATTCAGGGCGCACTCCAGAAGATGGGCTACAAAGGGCTGGAGAGCGTGCGGCAGGGAAAGTATTTCGAGATCGCGCTCGACGGAGGACTCTCCCGCGAAGAAGCCCAGGCGGAAGTCGAGCGGATGGCCCGTGAGGTGCTAACCAATCCAGTGATCGAGGAATTCCGTTTTTCCCTGGCGGAATAGATCGGCGAGATGGGAAATCGGGCGTCCTGAGGTTTCTCCATGTGTGGCATTGTCGGCTACGTTGGCAAGAAAAGTGTCGTTCCCATCATCGTTGAAGGCCTGAGACGACTCGAATACCGCGGCTACGATTCTGCGGGGATTGCGGTTGCCGGCAATGGGGACGGGTTGCAGGTCCGCCGCGCAGAAGGCAAGCTGCGCAACCTTGAGGAAGCGATACGCCAGAAGCCGCTCGACGGCACCTACGGCATTGGGCACACGCGCTGGGCCACCCACGGACGTCCCACCGAAGAAAACGCACATCCTCACCGCGACTGCACCGGCAAGATCGTGGTTGTGCACAACGGCATCGTCGAGAATTACCTGAGCCTCAAGAAAAAGCTGATCGAGGAAGGCCACCAGTTCACCACCGAAACCGACACCGAGATCATTGCGCACCTCGTCGAGAAATACTCGGCGAGCTCAGGTAATGGAAGGCGCATTCCGCTGGAAGAGGCAGTGCGGCAGGCGATCAAGCAGTTAAGCGGAGTGTTCGCCCTGGCCGTGATTTCGAGCCGCGATCCCAATAAAATCGTCGCGGCCCGCAATGGCCCGCCGGCTGTGATCGGGTTGGGCAACGATGAATATTTCGTCGCTTCTGACGTGCCCGCCATTCTGTACCACACACGCGACATTTTCTTTCTAGCCGATGGCGATATGGCCGTAGTGACGCCCGACGGCGTGCAGCTCTCCGACTTTGACGGGCGCCCGATTCAGCGCCAGGTGACGCATGTGACCTGGGATCCGATCATGGCGGAGAAGGGCGGCTTCAAGCATTTCATGCTCAAGGAAATCTATGAGCAGCCGCGCGCCGTCCGCGACACCGCGCTGGGCCGCGTCTCACAGGACACGGGACACATTTTTCTCGATGAAGTAGAAATCAGCGAAAAGGAATTTCGCGCCGCGACGAAGATTAATGTCATCGCCTGCGGGACCAGCTGGCACGCCGGGCTGGCAGGCAAGTTCATGATTGAGTCACTGGCCCGCGTTCCGGTGGAAGTCGACTACGCCAGCGAATGGCGCTACCGCAATCCCATCGTGGAGCCGGACACGATCACGCTGGTGATTTCGCAATCCGGCGAGACCGCCGACACCATTGCTGCCCAGCGCGAAGCCAAGGCGCGGGGGTCGAAGACTTTGGCCATCTGCAATGTGGTCGGCTCCATGATCGCGCGCGAGGCTGCGGGCACTATTTACACCCACGCCGGTCCCGAGATCGGAGTGGCTTCAACGAAAGCGTTCACTGCACAGCTTACTGCGCTGTACATCCTTGCCATGTGTCTGGCGCAGGTGCGCGGGGTGATGACCACTGAGCAGGCTCGCGCTGCGATGCTTGAATTAACTCGCATCCCGGGAAAACTTGAGACCATTCTCACCCACGATGAAGCTTGCGACGAGCTCGCCAAGCGATATCAGAAGGTCCACGACTTTCTTTTCCTCGGCCGCGGCATTCACTATCCCATCGCGCTCGAGGGCGCACTCAAGCTGAAGGAAATCTCTTACATCCACGCCGAGGGGTATCCCGCCGGAGAGATGAAGCACGGGCCAAACGCGCTGATTGACGAGAATCTTCCCGTCGTGATCATCGCGACGCGGGATGCGAATAATCCCCACGCTGTACTGCGCTACGAAAAGACCATGTCGAACTTGAAGGAAGTGAAGGCGCGCTCGGGAGTCGTAATCGCGCTCGCGACCGAAGGCGACGAAGAAATCAAAGATGCCGCAGACCACGTGCTGTACATTCCCGCGGCGCCTGAAGAGCTGTCGCCGATCCTGGAGATTGTTCCATTACAGCTGCTGGCCTATCACATCGCGGTGCGCCGCGGGTGCGATGTGGATCAGCCGAGGAATCTGGCCAAGTCGGTTACGGTCGAGTAGGGTGCAGGCGCTCCGCTGATCAGCTTTCAGCCTGAACTGCCAATAGGCTTCGTAGCTTGCTTATCACAAGCAGCAATCCGGCGACTCCTACGCCCCAGATCGCAAACACCACATCAACGAGCCACGGTGATGCCACGCCGACGCGGCGCAACAAGAACGGCAGAAAATTCCAAGTCGTGATATGAACATAGTCCCACGGGTCTTGCGTCATGGCCACGGTGTTCAGTCCCCAGGCATCCATTTTCCCCAGCGCAAAGGCCGCGATATTTTTGAATCGCAAAGCAACCACGAACGTGGGATGGCCCAATGTCTCCATTTGGTAGATTTCGAGCGGCATCCAGAAGGCGAGCGAGGCGATCTGAATGATGAGGCTTACCCCAATCAGCATCACTGCAAAATACCAGACCGGGCGACCTAGGCCTTCCCGATATCGCAGCAGCAACGGCACAGCCAGCAGGGCTACCAGCTCGACCGCGGTCGAAACATAGCGGTCGCCCCAAGAAAAGTCGCCCGCCCAATAGGCGTATCGCGCATAGAAACCGATGTAGCCGAGCAAAAGCAGAATGCCGGTCAGAGAGCAGGCACGCACTTCCGGGGTCAGCCGCTTCCACACCAACAGCAAGAGCAGGAGAGCGAGCACCAGCAGGGGATCGAACAGAAAAATCGACTTCTCCGGCTTGAACAGCGCTCCTAAGAAGCCGCGGTAAAACGGCGTGCTCCAGGGAAAATTTGGCGGCAGAGTCGGATCCTGAAGCCGCATTTCCCGCGCATAAAGCGAGACGTAGGTGTTGGTGAACGATCCAAAGCGATAAAACTGGTAGACACGATCAACGACCAGAAAAAACAAGTAGACGGGAAATGCAATCTTGGCATAATCCAGAGCGCGCCGCCAAAACATCGCGCCGCGCACCTGTTCAAACCACAGCACAGCCAGCAAGAAGACCCCGGCTGCGATCAGATCGAGCACAGTAGTCAGGCGAGTCAGCAAGTTCAGGCCGAGCGCGCCGGAGCCGATCACCAGTGCTGGCCATTTACCGGTGCGCAGCCACTCGTACTGGAAAGAAAATCCGGTGAGCGTGAGCAGCATGATGTAGTTGTTCTCCATCATGTTCTGGGTGTAGTGCAGGCGGGTGGTGCAGAACAGCAGGGCCAGAACTCCGGCAATGGCTTCCTTCACATTGAATCGCAGCTGCTGCAGGAAGTGGAACGCTATCGCCGCAGTCAGCACGTTCACGAGAATGCTTGTGCCGTAGCTGACCACGATACTCCGGATGGAAGGGTCGTCCTCATACTCGGAGAAAATGCGCCAATGGGAGATCCAGGTGCCCACCAAGTCCGCGGGGAGCATCAGCAGCGATTGCCCGATGCCATACCAGCTGTAGAGCTGGCCGCCTCTGCCACGCAGACCGAACTCGGGATACTCGTAGGGAAACACCTGCGGTTCTGACGTCCAGAGCCAGTGCGTGGTCTGAAGCCGGTGCGCTGTGTCGGCACTTCCCAGCTCGCCGGATTGAACGACGAAGGCGAGCAGACCTGCCGTCAGGCATAGAAGGAATACAGGGTCCCGCAGCCAGCGCACAGAACCTGAGATCATCGTTGGGATGGTAATACAAGCGGCCCCCGGGCTCTTTAGCTTTGATTCATCCTCCGCCACGAGGACCTTCTCCCAGAACGGTGCATCCTCTGTGTCGGCCAGAACATCTAAAGCTTGACAGTGATCCACTCAAGTCTTAGCATGGTGCTCGGCGCAATCATAAATGTGCTGATTCCAAAGCATTTATCAAGTCTAGGAGGACCGTATTATGGGGAAGATTATCGGAATCGACCTGGGAACAACCAATTCCTGCGTGGCAGTGATGGAAGGCGGCGAGCCCAAGGTCATCGCGAATGAAGAAGGAGGGCGAACCACACCTTCTGTTGTCGGCTTTACCAAGACCGGCGAACGGCTGGTCGGCCAGGTGGCCAAGCGGCAGGCCATCACCAATCCCGAGAATACCGTTTATTCGATCAAGCGGTTCATGGGCCGCCGCTACGACGAAGTCACTGAAGAAATGAAGATGGTGCCGTTCAAGGTCGTGAAGTCGGGCGACCACGTCGCCGTCGTGGCGCAGGGTAAGGAGTATACACCGCCGCAGATTTCCGCACTGATTCTGCAGAAGCTGAAGAAAGCTGCGGAAGACTACCTCGGGGAAAAGGTCACCGAGGCGGTCATCACTGTGCCCGCGTACTTCAACGACGCGCAGCGGCAGGCGACCAAAGACGCCGGCCAGATCGCCGGCCTGGAAGTGAAGCGCATCATCAACGAGCCGACGGCGGCCGCGCTCGCCTATGGGCTCGACAAAGGAAAGGACGAGACCATCGCCGTATACGATTTCGGCGGTGGAACCTTCGACATTTCAATCCTGGAAGTCGGCGAAGGCGTCATCGAAGTCAAAGCCACCAACGGCGACACCCACCTGGGCGGCGACAACATCGACCAGCGCCTGGTCGATTGGCTGATCGACGAATTCAAGAAAGATGAAGGCCTCGACCTGCGTGCCAAAGGCAACGAGATGGCCCTGCAGCGCCTGCGCGACGCGGCCGAGCGGGCGAAGATCGAGCTCTCCACAACCATGGAGACCGAGATCAATCTGCCGTTCATCACGGCCGATGCCAGCGGTCCCAAGCACCTGGTAAAGAAACTGACTCGCGCCAAATTCGAGTCGATGGTGGAAGACATCATCCAGAAGTCGGTTGGGCCCTGCAAGCAGTGCATGAAAGATGCGGGTATCGATCCCTCGAAGATCAACGAAGTCGTGCTGGTCGGCGGACAGACGCGGATGCCGCGCATTCAACAGCTTGTAAAAGAGCTGTTTGGTAAGGAAGGCAACAAGAGCGTGAACCCGGATGAGGTCGTGGCAGTCGGCGCGGCCATTCAGGGCGGCGTGCTCAAGGGCGAAGTGAAGGACCTGCTTCTGCTCGACGTGACTCCGCTGACTTTGTCGATCGAAACCCTGGGGGGAGTCGCAACGCCGATGATCCCGCGCAATACAACGATTCCGACCAAAAAGACCGAGACGTTCTCGACCGCGGCTGACAGCCAGACCTCGGTCGAAGTTCACGTGCTGCAGGGCGAACGCCCGATGGCGGCGCAAAACCGGACCCTGGGCAAGTTCCACCTGACCGGGATTCCGCCAGCGCCGCGTGGCGTGCCGCAGATTGAAGTTACTTTCGACATCGACGCAAACGGCATCCTGAACGTGACCGCCAAGGACATGGCGACACAGAAGGACCAGAAGATCACGATTACGTCGTCTTCCGGCTTGTCGAAGGAAGAGGTCGAGCGCATGGCGAAGGAAGCCGATGCGCACGCGGCCGAGGACAAAGCGCAACGGGAATCGATCGAGGCCAAGAACCAGCTCGACTCGATGGTCTACAACATCGAGAAGATGCTGAAAGAGCACGGCGACAAGATCTCGGGCTCCGAGCGGGGTGACGTCGAAAACGCACTCGCCGACGCGAAGAAGGCACTCGAATCGAACGACAAATCGCAGATGGACCGCGCTCGCGAGAACCTGACCAAGGCCTCGCACAAGCTGGCCGAGCAGATGTACAAGGCGGCGCAGCCGGGGCCGGGAGCAGGCGCGGGGCCGTCCGCTGGAGCCGGTCCGCAGCCCGGTGCAAACGGCGGCGACGGTCAGGCCAAGAAGGACGAAGGCGTTATCGACGCTGAGTACGTGGACGTCGAAGACAAGAAGTGACGGCGCTTTGCGGGCGTGAGCGGAGCGGGTGCCCGCAGCCGTCATCCCGAGCGTAGCGAGGGATCTCACGCGTAGCGAGGCATCGAACAAAGACATAGCCACGGATTGGCACGGATCAACACGGATAAAAACAGATCCGTGAAATTCGTGTGAATCCGTGGCCGATATTTTGGGGAGCAGAAATTGGACTTTCAGGTTAACGATGACACCTATTTCGCCAGCCTGGGCGATGGAGAATGGCAAGTCTTCGTGTCAACCCCGACCGGGGCCCGGCAGATTCCGGTCTACGACGACGGCACCGACCTCGAAGACTCGTCCTTGCTAGTGGAAGATAAACGAAGACGGAAGATAGTCAACTGAGGAGGCGACTGCGTGAGCAGGTTTGTGTTTGTCCTTGGGGCTGGCGCGTCCGCGGCCGCCAAAGCGCCTCTCGCCTCGGATTTCATGGATAAGGCGAGATCTCTGTTGCGGAGTGGTGCGCTGCCTCCAGAAGATAATGATGCATTTAATTTGGTCTTCAGGGCCAGAGACGCGCTCAAGGCGGTTCACTCGAAAGCAGACTTAGATTTGGCCAACATTGAGGTGCTGTTTAGCGCCTTCGAGATGGCGGCTCTCTTCGGACGACTGGGCTCGCTTTCTGAGGCCGACGTGGATTCCCTTCCAGCGATGCGAAGGTTGATCTCTCGCACGGTTGAGCTGAGTATGGAATTCCCCATTCTCTCCTCCCCAATGCGCCCGACCCCCACCAAGCAGTATCGGCAAGAATGGACCTCCGGCAAGTTTCCTAAACTCATGCCGCCGCCCCCGTACGACTCTTTCGCTGAACTAGTCCGCAAGGTCGCGAAAGGGGACTGGGGCAGCGTATCGGTGATTACGTTCAACTACGACCTGGGCATCGACGTCTGCCTATACTTCGATGACATACCCTACAGATATGGATTTAGTCAGGACTCCGCCGACGCTGTTGATCTGCTCAAGCTGCACGGCTCCTTAAATTGGGGGAAATGCCCCTTGTGCAAGGAGGTCATGATGTTGGACATGCGCGCTTGCCTTCAGAGGCTGAGCGTAAAGGCCGCCGGAAGCCTAAGGTTTGAGGTTTCCCAGGATCTACGCTTTCTTCAGCACTGCGGTTCTCAATTGAAGCCGGAGCCGCTTATCGTGCCGCCCACTTGGAATAAGGGCACTCATCACTCCGGAATCGGCCGAGTATGGAAGAGGGCCGCCCGACGCCTATCGGAGGCCGAATATATCTTCATAATCGGGTACTCTTACCCTCCCACGGACGAGTTCTTTCGGTACCTGTACGCCCTCGGCACCATTGGCGACGGATGGTTGGAAAAGGTGATGGTCTTCAATCCCGATCAGGAGGTCGGTGAGCGCATAAGGCAGCTTCTTGGCCCGCTGGCCCGGGATAAATTTGCAGTCTCGAAGAACCGTTTCGATACAGCGATCTCAAATATTTCGGCGTTCAATTTTTCATAACGCATGGCAACCACCACCAAGAAGGACTACTACGAAACCCTCGGCGTGAAGAAGACCGCCTCGGCCGAGGACATCCGCAAGGCCTTTCGCAAGCTCGCCCGCAAGTACCATCCCGACGTCAATCCGGGAGACAAGTCGGCGGAGGAGAAGTTCAAGGCCATCTCCGAGGCCAACGACGTTCTCTCGGATCCGAAGAAGCGCAAAATCTACGACCAGGTCGGCTTTTACTCCGACAACATCGACCCGGCCACGGCCGAGGCCTACGCCCGCGCTGGCGCCCAGGGCGGTGGGGGCTTCCCGGGAGGATTTCCCGGCACTGCCCAGCAAGGCGGCCAGGGTGGAGCCCATTTCGATTTCGGCGGATTCGACTTTTCCGACCTGGTGGATAATGCCGGTCGCGGAGCCAAGACATCCGGCGGCAGCAGCTTCCGCGACATCTTTTCTGGAATCTTCGGTGGCGGCCGCGGCGCCGCTCACGCCGAGGAAGGCCCCGAACCGGGCGCCGATCTGGAATATCAGGTCAACGTTCCCTTCTGGACGGCGATTCGCGGCGGCGTCATGCGCCTGAACATCACCCGGCAGGACGTCTGCCCGCAATGCCACGGAAACGGAGAACTGGAATCTCCGGGCAAGTGCCCGGAGTGCGGGGGCAGCGGCCAAATTACGCAAACCAGCGGCCGCATGAAGTTCAATGTGCAGTGCCCGCGCTGCCATGGCACGGGCAAGAACCTGGCGACCTGCCCCACCTGCCACGGCGAGGGCACGGTTACGAAGACCGAACCGCTCGAAGTGCGCATCAAAGCCGGCACACGCGACAGCCAGCGCATCCGCTTGCCGGGCAAGGGCAATGCCGGGTCGCATGGTGGTCCTCCGGGGGATCTTTACGCGATCATCCGCACGGAGACACACGCCATTTTCCGGCGTGATGGCGATGACATCTATCTGACCGTCCCTGTGAGCGCCACCGAAGCCGCGCTGGGCGCTAAGATCGAAGTGCCGACCATCGACGGCCGGGCGCTCTTGAAAATTCCACCCGGAACACAATCCGGCCAGAAACTCCGCCTGCGCGAAAAAGGCGTGCCCTCAGCCACGCGCGAAGGCGTGCGCGGAGACGAAATCGTCGAAATCACCGTAACGGTCCCCATGCCCCGCGACGAACGCACCAAGGAGCTCCTCCGCGAACTGGCCAAGCTGAACCCGGAAGACCCAAGGGCGGAGTTGTGGAGTAAAGTCTAGTCAGTACCGAGGGCCTGCCGAGCCAGGACTCGCGACTCAGGACCCAGAATTCATTACCTCAGTACCAGCCCGCTCGCTTACAAAATTTTCTAAAAAACTCAAAATTTTCTTGCATCTGTGGAAATTTGCCGTAATCTCACTAGTGCGAACTAACTTCGCCGAAATGCCCGGGAAATCGCATCGTTCCGGGAGCCGCGGAAAAGAAAGCCTTCACTCGAAGATATCAAGGAAGACGCGGTGGTGAGAGTGAGTCGCTTAAGGAGGCAGCCATAGAAATTGGCAACAGCTAGCTCGCCACGTCAACAACTCGATAACCCCCAAACCCTCGCCGCAGTCCCTGACCGGAACGGATCCTCCCCAACCAAGCTTGCGCCGAAGAAATTCGTCCGCCTCACGCTTTGGCCCTTGGTCGCCGCCACCTTCTTTATGGTGTCGGGCGGAACCTATGGCACCGAAGACATCGTGCACGGCGCCGGCTACGGACGCGCGATTCTGATTCTGCTCATCACGCCGCTGCTCTGGAGCCTGCCCACAGCCTTCATGATTGGCGAGCTTTCCAGCGCGCTGCCTTATGAAGGCGGTTACTACGCCTGGGTACGCCGTGCCATGGGCAACTTCTGGGGATTTCAGGAAGCCTGGCTGTCGCTGGTTGCGTCCATTTTCGACATGGCGATCTATCCCACGCTGTTTGTGGCTTATCTGACGCGCATGTTCCCCTGGTTTCAGGTGAACAACCGCGGATGGTGGGTCGCGCTGACGGTGGTGGTCGCCTGCGCGCTGCTCAATATCGCCGGAGTCAAAGTCGTCTCCCTCACGTCACTCTGGCTGTTCCTCGCTCTCTCGGCGCCGTTCGCGGCGATTGTGCTGATCGCTCCATTCAAGCTGGGCGCACTGGCCAACGCCGTGACCAAGCCGACGACTTCCACTGTCGATATTCTCGGCGGCCTGCTCATCTGCATGTGGAATTACATGGGCTGGGACAACGCCTCTACGATCGCCACGGAAGTCGAGCGCCCGCAGCGGACCTACCCGCGCGCCATGCTGGTCGCGGTCTGCATTGTGGCCGTCAGCTACGTCCTACCCTTTGCCGCCCTGTGGGCGACGGGCCTGAAATCGACCGCGTGGGAAACCGGCGCGTGGGCCGACATCGCCGGCCTGGTTGGCGGACCGATTCTGCGCGTTGGGGTGGTGCTGGGGGGCATCATCAGCGCCTTCGGCATGTTCAACGCTCTGGTCATGAGCTACTCGCGCCTGCCGCTGGCCATGGCTCAGGACGGCATGCTGCCCGCATTCTTCGGCAAGCTGCAGCGGAAATCCCGGGCGCCCTGGGTGGCCATCATCGCGCTCGCCATCGGATGGGCCATGTGCTTAGGCCTGGGCTTCGCCCGCCTGGTCACACTCGATATTCTTCTCTACGGCGCGAGCCTCCTTCTGGAGTTCATGGCGCTGGCCGTGCTTCGCTTCCGCGAACCTGATCTGCCGCGGCCGTTCCGCGTGCCCGGCGGCCTGTTCGGGGCCATCGCGATCGGCATTCCGCCCATGCTGTTGCTTGGATTCTCGGTGATCCGCAGCGAACATGAGTCAATCCTTGGCATGAGCTCGTTCGCCTTCGGCATGATCCTTGTCGTCGCAGGCTTCGTTGTTTACTTCGTCAACCACGCGCTGAAGCCGGCAGGATGGTCTGTGCCTGAAGAGAGCAAAGCCCAGCCGGCAGCGTAACTTCATCGGCCACGGATTAGTACGGATCATCACGGATTGATCAAAGGGTCCGTGAACATTCGTGATAATCCGTGGCCGTTTTGTTTTTGTTGTAAATTGTTTCTGGCATGACCAACCGGAAATCTAAAGGCGCTTACATATTGAGTCGTTTAGCAGACGTGAGGGGCGACGGGAGTCCGCTGGCGAAATTCCGAGCGGAGCGAGGGAACCCGTGACTAAGCGGAAATCGAAAGGTGCCTACATGATCTCCTCCGTCGCAGAGATGTACGGCATCCATCCGCAAACTTTGCGCCTGTACGAACGCGAAGGACTGCTCAAACCGTCGCGCACCGAAGGCAACACCCGCCTCTACACCGACGAAGACCTGCAGCGGCTGGAATTCATCTTGAACCTTGCCCGCGACTTGGGCGTCAACATCGCCGGAATGGCGATCATTCTCCAGATGCGCGAGCGCATGGAGGAGATGCAGCGCCAGATCCAGGAATTCGTGCAGTACATCCAGCAGGAAGTGCTTACGCGCGCGAATGCCGCCGCCGATCCGTCCAAGGGAGCGATTGTGCCTGTGAGAAGGCCGATGGTCGCACCGACGGTGCCGCTGGCGAAAAAACGCTAGTTCCTACCGATCGTCATCCTGAGCGGAGCGCGCGCGAACGAGAGCGCAGTCGAAGGATCCCTACCCTCTTCTGAGACCCACGCGTATGATATGAAGTCCCTCAGCCCGCGAAGGCCGGGGGCTATCATCGGGCCTCGATGCTCCCTTTCAAACTCGTCTACAGCGACGCGTATTACCTGCCCATCGGAGCCCACGTCTTCCCTGCCGAAAAATACCGGCGCGTACGCGACCGGCTGATCGCAACGGGTGTCGCTGAACCGGAGGATTATCTCGAGCCCAAGCCCGCGAGCGACCAGGACATTCTGCTGGTCCACAAACCCGAATATGTAGAGAAGCTGAAGACCGGCACGCTCAGTCCGCGTGAAGAAATGGAAATGGAAATTCCCTACTCTCGCGATCTTGCCGAAGCTTTCTGGCTGGCCGCCGGCGGCTCCATCCTCGCCGCGCGCCAGTGCCTCGGCGATGGAGTCTCCATCAGCCTCGGCGGCGGATTTCATCACGCCTTCCCCGATCACGGCGAAGGATTCTGCATGATCCACGACGTTGCCGTCGCCATTCGCCGCTTGCAGCGCGACGACAAAATCCGCACCGCCATGACTCTCGATTGCGACGTGCATCAGGGAAATGGCACCGCGACAATTTTTGCCAGCCCCCACGCGGCAAGCTCGCTACCTTCGGCCCCTATTTCGACGTTGCGGCGGCCCGAAGGCGCGCCACGTGGGGGAAGGATGCGCCAGGCACACGCCGGCGACGTCTTCACTATTTCGCTGCACCAGCACAACAACTACCCGCTATGGAAGCCACCGTCTTCGATTGACGTCGACCTGCCCGATGGCCTCGGCGACGATGACTACTTGGCCTGGGTGGACCACGCGCTCAGTTCCGGACTGCAGCAGTTTGAGCCCGATGTGCTGTGCTACGTCGCGGGTGCCGATCCGTACAAAGAAGATCAGCTAGGGGGCCTGAACCTGACGATTGCAGGATTGAAGCAGCGTGACGAACTCGTCTTCCAGGTCGCCCGCACGCGGAACATCCCGGTGATGGTGACCTTCGCCGGCGGCTATGCAATGAATTTGGAAGACACGGTGACCATCCACTCGAACACGGTGGTCGCGGCGAAAGAAGTGTTCTCATCCGCTAGGGTCTAGGCTGCACTTTCCACCGGTTCGGCCGGTGTTGCATTTGAGGGAAGGATTAATAACATCCGCCAATCGGCCAGAGCGTGAACCACAATCGGCAGCAGCAAGCTGCCGCTAAATACATACAGAAGAGCCAGAACTATCCCCACAATTCCCGTGGGAATCGACCTTCGCCATCCCTGATAGATGTGCGCCAAACCAAAAACCAGCGAGGTCAACAAAACTTTCTCCGCAGTGTTGATATGCGGAATATACGCGCTCAGGTAATACATCAGGAATCCGCGGAAAACGAGTTCTTCGGAGATTCCCGCTCCAATGCTGAGTGCGCCAAACCAGTTCCGATCCTGGGGCGAATCGGGAAATAGCATTCCGAGGGAATCCTGAAAACGCTTGCGGATCTTGGATGCTTTGGGACGGAGGCGAACGGCGGTCCACACCAGCAAGACGGTGACAACCACTAGCGCGGCCGCGCTCCAAAGCCAGGAAAAAGGCGTGGTGATGCCGAGACTCGTTCCTGAAATCCCGCCAAACCGCCATAGCCCCAAAACCAGCGCAGTGGTAACGGCCTGCTCGGCAATCCATTCGCGATAGAGCCGTACTTTCGCCATTGGATCGCCGGCCTGGAAGTGCTTCTTCGCCTTCTGGTACGTAAAACAGCTAAGCGATGGCGCCACCACGATGGCATAGGCAGCAAGAAGATGAGCGATCAGATGAGCCATACAATCCCCCTCCCTCTTTTCGTAATGTAAATGTATATTCACATTTACATTTTGTCAAATCCTTCCTGTAAAATCGCTTCATGCCAAGAAAAACCACCCTGCCGGCCCATCAGGCGCGCAGCCGCGAGTCTCTCACCCGCCTCGTCAAAGCCACGATCGAAGTCTTGGACAAAGACGGCATTGAAGGGGCCACCATCCCTCGCATCGCCGCCCGGGCCGGCCTTTCTCCGGGCGCTGTTTATCGCCGCTTTCCCGACAAAGACGCCCTCATGCGCGAAGTCTGCCTCCGCGTCTTCGAATCCAATTACAAACATACGAAGGAGTTGGTCGCTGTCGACCGGTGGAAAGACAAACCTCTGCCGGAAGTTGCGCGCTCCGTCATCGCTCTCACGTTGAAGGGACATCGCCAGCACCGCGGCCTGCTGCGTGCACTGCTTTTCTTCATCTGGCAGCATCCTGATGCCGCATTCGTGCGCCGCTGCGACGAGATGGAGTGGAAAACATTTCAGGACGTCGCGGATCTTCTGCTCACCCGTCGCAGCGAGATTCGCCATCCCCATCCGGAATCGGCCATCAGATTCGCCATGCTGATGGTCGGCATCGCCGCGCAGGGCGTCCTCGTCCTGCCTCCCGACCCCAAAGATCTCTCGCGGCTATGGCCCGACGTCGATGCTCAACTCGAACGCGAACTGCCAAGAATGTTCCTGCGCTACCTGGGCGTGAAGGAGTGATCATGAATCCTCCTCTGCACCGCAAAGCCCCTGTTGTCGAAGAGGCTGGGATCGAAGATCGGCTGATAAAATAACCAGGAACCTATGTTCGAGAACCTTCAGGAAAAACTGCAGCGCGCGTTCAAGTCGCTCCGCGGCCAGGCCAAACTGACCGAAGAAAATATTGACGAGGCGCTGCGCGAAATCCGCCTCGCGCTGCTCGAGGCCGACGTCAACTTCAAGGTCGTCAAGCAGCTCATCGATCAGATTCGCGCCAAGGCCGTCGGCCAGGAAGTGATGACCGCGCTCTCGCCCGGCGAGCAGGTCATCAAGATTGTGCGCGACGAACTGGTCGCGCTGCTCGGCAAAGACACGGCGCGCATGAAGTTCGCCTCGCAGCCACCCACGGTCGTGCTCATGGCCGGACTGCAAGGTTCCGGCAAGACCACGACTTCGGGCAAACTCGCGCACTGGTTCAAGACCGGCGGGCATCGTCCGCTGCTGGTTTCGGTCGACGTCTACCGCCCGGCCGCGCGCGAACAGCTGAAAATTGTCGCCCAAGCAGTGAAGTCGCACATTTATGAAGGCCAGGTAACTGAAGCCAACACAGCCACTGTTGAGCGGTTGGTAAAAGAAGCCAAGCGCGAGGCCGTCGTGAGTGGATGCGATGTGCTCATCGTCGACACCGCCGGCCGCCTGCACATCGACGAACAGCTTATGGAGGAGATGCAGTCGCTGAAGAAGCTGCTGAATCCGTCGGAGATTTTGTTCGTCGCCGACGCCATGACCGGCCAGGACGCGGTCAACTCCGCCGACGAATTCCACAAAAAGCTGACGCTCACCGGCGTGGTGCTTACCAAGATGGACGGCGACGCCCGCGGTGGTGCGGCGCTTTCAATTCGCCAGGTCACCGGCCAGCCCATCAAGTTCATCGGCGTGGGCGAAAAATATGATGCGCTCGAGCCGTTCCATCCCGACCGCATTGTCTCGCGCATTCTCGGCATGGGCGACATTTTGTCGCTGATCGAACGCGCCGAGCAGCAGATCGACAAGAAAAAAGCCGCTGAAATGGCGAGCAAGGCGCTCTCTGGCGACGGCTTCTCTCTTGAAGATTTCCGTGAACAGTTGCGCCATGTAAAAAAGATGGGCTCGATCAAGAACCTGATGGGCATGATGCCCTCGATCGGCCCGTTTTCTGGCCTGCAGAAAGCCGCCGACAAAGTCGACGAAGGCCAGCTGAACCGCGTCGAGGCCATCATCAACTCGATGACCGCGTACGAGCGCAACCATCACGAATCAATCAACGGCAGCCGCCGCAAGCGCATCGCCCGCGGCTCAGGCACCAGCGTGCAGGAAGTGAACAACCTGCTCCGCCAGTACGCGCAAATGAAAAAAATGTTCAAGCAGATGGGCAAGGCGAGCTTTGCGCGCCGGCTGGCGGGTATGAAGCTGCCAGGGATGTAGCTGGGGTGTCGCCCAACTGACTCGAGAGGTGGCTTCTATGTCCGCTAGGGGAACTTCCACACATGTCTGCCGCCGTCCTTGCTGTGATTGTGGTGCCGATTCTGATTCGCTGGACTTTCATGCTTGCCGACCGGCCCAGCGAAGTCAAAGATAAATTCTTGCCATCTCCTCCTCTGCGTGCTTTATATCCCGGAGGGTTGATTATGTTCGGCTGGGCTTCGGCGTTCGAAGCAATGAGCGTGGTGAGCGATCGCGGAAGGGTACTCGTTAGTGACCTGCTCGGACTAATTTTAACAACTGGCTTTTTGACTATGACCGTCCTTAGCTGGCCCGTTACTGTCCAGGTGTCTCAAGACGAGTTGACCTGGCACCATTTGCTGAGAAGACATCGGGTACCGTGGAAGGATGTGCAAGATGTGAACACGGATATGAGCACCGGGCTGATAATCTACTTGTCCGGCGACCGGCGCATTGAAGTTGGCCGATATACAGAAGGTCGGAGAGAACTGAGGCAGTACATCCTCCGCCGCATCGGTCGCCCGGATTTGGAAGCCCTCTAACAACATCATCATGAAATGGCGCTCGCTCGAAGAATCGGCTCCCGCACTTGATGTGCGACCTCTGCGCGAAATCTATGCTGAGCGCAAAGAGTTGATCGGGAAATACGTTCCGGCCGAGACGCAGGCAATTCACGCGCAGGCGATCGCTGAACTTAAGCAACGAAAACTCGCGGCAAACATCCTTCCGGTCGGCTCCAACGCTCCCCAGTTCGAACTGCCAGATCACCAGGGCACAATCGTTCGCTCATCTGATCTGCTCGCGAAATCACGCCTGGTCGTCTGCTTTATCCGTGGGCGCTGGTGCCCGTTTTGTGTCGGGCAGATGGAGGCCATGAACCTCATCGTGGCGCAGATCGAACAAGCCGGAGCGAAACTCGTCGCTATCTCGCCGCAGACTGTGAAGCAATCGTTCTTCATGCACGATCAGCACAAACTGCGATTTCCGCTGCTGTCGGATGCGCACAACAACGTCGCGCGGCAGTTTGGACTGACATACCGCGTCTCGCAGCAACAGAAAGCCGTCTATCGCCGCGCCTTCGTCAACCTGCCTTTCACGAACGGTGACGACAGCTGGGAATTACCGATTCCTGCGACGTTCATCGCCGACCGCGACGGCACGATTCTCTACGCTACCGCAAGCGAGGATTATACGGAGCGCCCGGAACCGGATGAGATTGTCCATTTTCTACAATCTTTCCAGTAAGAAGGCGTTGTCATCCTGAGCGGCGTTTTTTGACGCGAAGGATCTATGCAATCTGCGTGCATTGAGTCTTGCCGGCAAAATACATAGATTCTTCGCTTCGCTCAGAATGACAAACGAGTTGTGACTCCCTCCGGCGAGGAAAAGCGCCGGCGCGCTACACTGATAGATTGATGCATTACATCTACGGCATTAACGCCGTCACTGAGGCGCTGAAAGCGCGCGGACGCGCGTTCGAGTGGGTCGGCATGGCGAAGGAGCGGCACGATCTCCGTCTCCAGCGCCTGATCGAAGACTGCCGCCGCCTGAGCGTGCCCGTGCGGTTTGTGCAGCGCACGGAACTCGACCGCATGGCCGGCAGCCCTGCTCATCAGGGAGTGGTTGCTGTCACATCGGCCAAGCAGTACAACGATCTCGACGACGTGATCGACGCCAAGCGCGGGCACTATTCGCTGATCGTAGTGCTCGACGGAGTGGAAGACCCGCACAATCTGGGCGCAATCCTGCGCACAGCCGACGCAGCGGCGGCCGACGGGGTCGTCATTCCCGAACGCCGTGCCGCGGGCGTGACTGGTACCGTCACCAAAGCTTCGGCCGGTGCAAGCGAGCACCTGCCCATCGCCAAAGTCACCAACATCGCGCGCACGGTCGAAGAACTTAAAGACCGCAACATCTGGACGGTCGGCCTCGATGAGCACGGCACGCAGACCTACGACGCGCTCGACTACAAAATGGACTGTGCACTGGTGCTGGGCGCTGAGGGCAAGGGCTTGCACGATCTGGTGAAGAAGAAGTGCGACTTCCTGGTGTCGATACCAATGCTGGGCAAAGTGCCGTCATTGAATGTATCGGTCGCCGCCGGTGTTGTCCTATACGAGATCGTGCGGCAGCGGCGCGCGGGCGAGGCCGCATCCAATACGAAATGAAATGCCGCACGCTGACGCAATCGAGGATTACTCTGTGGCTCCTCTGTGTCCTTTGGAGCTGCACGTTGCGGGCCTCCGCCATTGATCGCGAGGCGTTCTCCATCACCAGCTACGACCTGAACCTGCAGATCGAACCGGGCCAGCATCGGCTCGGCGTTCGCGGAAAGATGACGCTCCGCAACGATTCGCCGACGCCACAGAAAATCGCGGTGCTGCAGATCTCTTCGTCGCTCGACTGGCGGTCGATTCGAGTGGGTGACAAGACACCGCAATTCGTTACGCAACCCTACGCCTCTGACATCGACCATACTGGAGCGCTGTCCGAAGCGATCTTGACTCTGCCGCAGCCGGTCGCTCCGGGTGGCACGATCGAGCTGGAGATCGCCTACGAAGGCGTGATTGTTCTCGATGCGACACGACTGACTCGCATCGGCACACCGGAAGACGCTGCCAACAGTTCGGACTGGGACCAGATCAGCGCAGATTTCACGGGCCTGCGTGGTGCGGGCTATGTCGCGTGGTATCCGATCGCAACCGAGGTGGCGAATCTCTCAGAGGGCAGCGGCTTGTTTGAGGTTGTGGGACGATGGAAGGCGCGGGAAGCCGGATCGAAGATGCGTCTTCAGATTGGGTTGACAAGCTACACCAGCGCGGCCCCTGCAGTTCTGTTTAGCGGTGTTAGCTGCCAAATGGCGATGACGGAGTCGATGGGTGCAATCTCCCGCGTCCTTTGGGATTGCACCTACCAGTCTCTGCGGTTGGACGCACCGACCCTCGTGGTCGCCGACTATCACGTACTGGAGCGTCCGACAATTGAAGTTCGTTACCTGCAAGGCCACGAGGCAGCGGCGACAGCCTTCGCCGACGCAGCGGAGAAGGTGGTTCCATTCATCGCCGATTGGTTTGGCAAACAGCGTGAGCGGGCCAAGACCGCCGACCTTCCCGATGCCAAGGCTGCGCCTTTCGAAAGCGGCGCCCTGTTGCTGACCCCGCTCCCCACCACCGATCCGAACTTGGCCGGGCTGGCGGCCGCTCATCAGCTCACGCACGCTGCGTTCCTATCATTCCGGCCTTGGATCGAAGAAGGCCTCGCTCACTTCGCGCAGGCTCTCTATCTCGAACACGAGAGAAATCGCCAGGCCGCGCTCGACTACATGGGATTGCATCGCGCAGCGTTTCTGGATGCCGAGAAGCTTCGCAGCTTGCCGCGATCCGAAGATGAAGTGAACCGTTCTCTGGTAAGCACGACGAGCGAGGAACTCTACCGCAGCAAGGCGATGTCGGTCTGGTGGATGCTGCGCGATATGGTCGGCGACGACGCTCTCAAGAAGGCGCTGGCCGCTTACCATCCCGACGAGGACAAAGAACCTTCGTATATGCCGCGTCTCATTTTCGCGCAGACCAGGCGAGATCTGGAGTGGTTTTTCGACGACTGGGTCTATCGCGACCGCGGCCTGCCGGACTTCAAAGTCGACTCGGTGTCTTCGCGCCAAACCATGACAGGAACGTATATGGTCGCCGTCACGATCGAGAATCTCGGTGGTGCGGGCGCCGAAGTGCCGGTCATCGTCAAGTCATCCGGCGCCGACGTAACCAAGCGCCTCGAAGTACGCGCAAAAAACAAAGCCACGATCCGCATCGAGGCTCCCGCGCCGCCTACAGAAGTGGTCGTGAACGACGGCAGCGTGCCGGAGAGCGACATGACCAACAACACGTTCAAGGTATCGAGCGAATGATTTGCCTCTGTGGTAAGTTCGATTCTTTGATCCGGAGGAAGCGTGGCCTACATTCAATTTCTCGGCGCAGCGGGCACCGTCACGGGCTCGAAACATCTGATCAACACGGGAGACCCGCAAGGCAAAAGCGGCTTTCAGGTTCTGATCGACTGCGGCCTGTTTCAGGGCCCGAAAGAGTGGCGCGAGCGCAACTGGCGCGACACACCAATTCCAGCCAAAGAAATCGACGCGGTCATCCTGACTCACGCCCATCTCGACCACTGCGGATGGATTCCTCGCCTGGTGAAAGAGGGCTTCCGTGGAGCAATTTACGCCACACCGCCTACGATCGATCTGTGCGGCATCATTCTCCCCGACTCTGGCCACCTGCAGGAAGAAGACGCCAACTTCTACAACAAGACGAAGACGTCGAAGCACGATCCCGCCCTGCCGCTCTATACGTTTGAAGAAGCTCAAAATTCGCTGCAGTATTTCAAGCCTGTCTCCGTTGGCGCGGAAACCCGGCTTTCTCCCGAGATTTCATTTCGTTTTGTCCGCGCGGCGCACATTCTCGGATCGTGCATGGCGGAAATTTCTCTGACAACATCCGGTCAGACAAGGCGATTACTCTTTACGGGCGACATCGGGCGCGTACTCGATCATGCGGTCGCACCAGGAAAAGTCGTGCACTCCGGTCCGCAGGAAGGCGAAATTGCGGATCTGGTGGTCATGGAATCGACGTATGGCAATCGCCAGCACCCGAAAGAAGACCCGTTGCCAGAGCTTGCGCAATTGATCTCCGCCACCGCGGCGCGCGGCGGCAACGTCGTCGTTCCGGCGTTTGCGATCGAGCGCACGCAGAAGTTTGTTTTCATTCTCAAGCACCTGATCGAGTCGGGCCAGATTCCGCGAATGCCGGTCTTTTGCGACAGCCCCATGGCCATCAAGGCCGTTGAGATTTTCCTGAAGCACGACGAGGAGTACAGCGACGAGACTCGAGAGATGATCCGCAAGTATGGCTCCCCGCTCGAATGGCCGGGCTTCACTTTCGCGTCAACACCCGAGGAGTCGAAAAAAATTAACAATGCCACCATGCCCGCGATCATCCTCTCTTCGAGCGGCATGGTTACCGGCGGGCGCATTTTGCACCACCTGGCGCAGCGGTTGCCCGACCCCAGAAACCTTGTTCTCTTTATTGGATTTCAGGCGCCGGGCACGCGCGGATTCACCATTAAGAGCAAAGCTGATGAGGTAAAAATCTACGGCGATTTCGTGCCGATCCGTGCCCAGGTCGCAGCGCTGGAGCAGTTCAGCGATCATGCCGATCCACCCGAGCTCCTCCAGTGGTTGCACACGTTCCACAACCGCCCGGCAGCGACCTACCTGGTTCACGGCGAACCGGACGCTTCCAGCCAACTGCGCGAAATAATGCAGAAGGATCTGGGCTGGAACGTACAGGTCGCTCAGTATCTCGAGAGAGTCAACCTAGCTTAGCTTTGAGAACTCGATCAGTGCTTCCAGCTTTCGCGCCGCCGCACCCGAGTCAATCGACGTCGCTGCGATAGGCACCGCCTCCCCGATGTGATCCGCCCTGCCCGCCGCCACGAGTGCCGCGGCAGAGTTCAGCAGTACGACGTCGCGCCGCGGCGATTTTTCGCCACGCAAGATCGCTCGGATGATTGCCGCATTCTCGGCCGCGTCGCCGCCGGCGATGTCTTTCAATGTGCCGCGCATCAGGCCGAATTCTTCCGGCTCGACTTCGAACGACCGCACCGAACCCTCGCGCGCTTCGGCAATACGAGTAACGCCTGTGATCGTAATTTCGTCCAGTCCGTCGAGTCCGTGCACGACCAGCGCCCGCCGCAATCCGAGCATGCTCAAGGCCTCCGCCAGCTTCTCCACCAGCTCCAGCGAATACACGCCGACCACTTGCCCGGAAGCGTGCGCCGGATTCGTCAACGGACCGAGCAGGTTGAACATCGTCCGCATGCGCAATTCGCGGCGTACGCCCTGCACCTGCCTCATTGCGGGATGCAGATTCGGCGCATACAGAAAGCAAATGCCAACTTCACGCAGGCATTGCGCGGCGCGCTCGGGCGAGAACTGAATATTCACACCGAGCGCTTCCACCACATCCGCCGACCCGCATTTCGAACTGATGCTGCGGTTGCCGTGCTTGGCCACGCGGACACCCGCCCCGGCGGTCACCAGCGCGGTCGCCGTGGAGATGTTGAACGTGCCGCTGGCGTCGCCGCCGGTACCGCTGGTATCAACCAACGCATCCTCCGGAAACAAAGCGTCACGCCCGGTGCCGCTGACGGCCAGCGCGTCCGAACTTTCGTCGGCGCGAGTGTGGCCGCTCGGCAACGGCACCGCGGCCGCGCGGATCGCTTCGGCAAAGCCGACGATCTCTTCGACCGTTTCACCCTTCATGCGCAGGGCAATCAGCAGCGCTGCGATCTGCGCGTCAGTGCATCTGCCGGTAAGGACTTCGCCCATCACGTCGCGCGCTTCGGCGCGAGAAAGCGATTGGCTGTGGTCGACGGGATGAGGATTGGCTAAACGATGGAGGGCGTCGAGAATCATGCGTCAGGCGGCATTGTACGGCATAATCGCTTCCAGGAAAGTTCACCGCACTTCAACGGCACTGCCATTCGCCGCCGTCAGCCGGCGGGAAAAGTAGTCTCGCCAGTTGTCGGGCAGCGCTGGAGTGGCAAGTGTCTTCTCGAGCAAACCCCGATTGTAGCGGTCTCGCACCAGCGCGTGGTTCATTTCTTCGATTGTTAACGCGTGCCCTTCGCGGCTCACGAACTCGAACGAGTCGCCCGCTGTCACGGTACCTTCCTGCTCAACTGAGAAATAGAATCCGCTGCGCCCGCTTTTCAGGAAGCGATCCAACATGTCGTCGCGCTGAAACTTGGCGGCCAGCTTGTAACACGGGGTGCGTGTCTGCCGCACCATGACAATCGCGCTGCCGATCTGCAGCCGATCTCCAATGTGAAGTTCGGATTCGCCGAGCCCCTCGGTCGTGAAGTTCTCGCCAAACATCCCCCAAGGCAGTCTCATCCCTGGAAGTTCTCGCCGCCAGAATGAATAGTGCTCGGAAGGATAACCGTAAACCGCTTTAAATGGGCCACCGTGCACACTGAGATCGGCTTGGCGGTCGCCGTCGAGATTCAGAGCACGCAGCGCGACCGGACCAGCCAGGGGCTGCTTGAAGATGCCGGTGTTGATCGTTGTGCCCTGGTAGACGGTCAGCTGCGGACGTGCCACGTTGAGGGAAATCAGCTTCATGGTGCTTGCCATAATCTGAAGCCTTCGTACTGCCTCGTTGCCACTTTGATGTGCCTCTGAATCGAAAAGGTTCACAAT
The DNA here is from genome assembly GCA_030041475.1 of Candidatus Sulfotelmatobacter sp. Lineage (GTDB taxonomy): Bacteria > Acidobacteriota > Terriglobia > Terriglobales > Acidobacteriaceae > Sulfotelmatobacter. The sequence goes on along the minus strand of JASHNU010000051.1, from coordinate 81,804 downwards.
TGCTCCGGCGTTCGCTTCCGGAACTCGAAGTCTGCAAAATTCACCGCAGCAGTTTGCCCAATTCTGCCGCCGTTCTATAGAATTGCAGGTTTGCTGCCCGCACTGCGTCGCCGCAAGCAGGATCTCCCCAATCGATTACTGACGAGCTTCATTTATGAAAATCCACGAGTATCAGGCGAAGGCAATTCTCAAGAGGTACGGCGTCACGGTGCCGCGCGGAGCGATGGCTGCGTCGCGCGAAGAGGCTGAATCGGTTGCCAAAGACTTGCTCAACTCCGGCGCGACCGGAATTGTGGTCAAGGCGCAGATTCATGCCGGAGGACGCGGCAAGGGCGGCGGCGTCAAGATCGCCAAGTCGGTGAATGAAGCGGGCGATCTCGCCGCCAGAATGCTGGGCATGAAACTGATCACCCATCAGACCGGCCCCGATGGTCGCATCGTCCGCCGATTGCTGATCGAAGAAACCTTACCCATCGAAAAGGAACTTTACCTTGGTATTCTGGTCGATCGCGCCGAGGGCAAGCCCGTCTTTATGGCCTCGGCTGCCGGCGGAATGGAAATCGAGCAGGTCGCAGCCGAAAATCCTGATGCCATTCTCAAGCAGCACATCGATCCCGGCATGGGACTGGAGGCATTTCAGGCCCGCAAGATCGCCTTCAAACTCGGACTCAAAGCGCAGCAGATCAATCCCGCGGTGCAGTTTCTTACTAGCCTTTACAGGGCATTCCTCGACACCGATGCATCGCTCCTCGAAATCAATCCCTTCATCACGACCACCGACGGCCGACTCTTTGCGCTCGATGCCAAGATCAACTTCGACGACAATGCGCTCTTCCGCCACCCCGACCTGCGCGAATTGCGCGACATCACCGAAGAAGACCCGCTCGAAGTCGAGGCCTCGAAGTACAGTCTCAACTACATCAAGCTGGATGGCAATGTGGGCTGCATGGTCAACGGCGCCGGCTTGGCCATGGCTACCATGGACATCATCAAGTACGCCGGCGGCATGCCGGCGAATTTTCTTGACGTGGGCGGCGGCGCCAATGCGGAACAGGTAGCGCACGCCTTTGAAATCCTGCTCAGCGATCGGAATGTGAAGGCCGTGCTGATCAATATTTTTGGCGGAATCCTGCGCGTCGACACGCTGGCCACCGGTGTGGTCGAGGCCGCGCGTAAGACCAACATCAAGTTGCCGGTTGTGTTGCGCCTCGAAGGAACCAACGTGGACGAGGGCAAGAAGATTCTGCAGAACTCGGGTTTCAACTTCGTTGTCACAGACACTATGAAAGACGCGGCCGATAAAGTGGTCGCAGCTGCGAGAGGTACGCTCGGGGTGACGGAGTGGCGATAGTCAACCCTGTGGCCCTCTGTGACCTCAGTGGTTTAGTTTGCGCGTCCGAACAGTGGGCCTAGAAGCGAGGAATTGATATGGCAATTTTAGCCGACAAGAAAACGCGAGTACTTGTGCAGGGTCTGACCGGCCGCGAGGGCACGTTCCACGCGAAAGCCAGCGCCGCTTACGGAACACAGATCGTCGGTGGCGTCACTCCCGGAAAGGGTGGTACCACACACGAAGGCTGGCCAATCTTCAATACGGTGCGCGAGGCTGCCGATCAAACCGGCGCCAATGCCACAGTCATCTTCGTGCCCCCGCCGTTCGCGGCCGACGCCATCATGGAAGCCGCTGACGCGGAAATCGACCTGATCGTCTGCATCACCGAGGGCATTCCCACTCTCGACATGGTCAAGGCCTGGGAATTCCTGCAGAACCGGCGCTCTCGGCTCATCGGGCCAAATTGCCCTGGAATCATCTCGCCGGGTAAATGCAAAATCGGCATCATGCCGGCGTCGATTCACAAAGAAGGATCGATCGGCATCGTTTCGCGCTCGGGCACGCTGACCTATGAGGCCGTGCATCAGCTCACGCAGCGTGGTATCGGACAGTCCACAGCGATCGGCATCGGTGGCGACCCGATCATCGGCACGACTTTCTTGGACGCGCTTGACCTGTTCAATCGTGATCCCGAAACCGAAGCCGTCATCATGATCGGCGAAATCGGCGGCAATGCCGAGGAGACCGCAGCCGAGTTCGTCAAGTCGCACATGAAAAAACCTGTGGTAGGTTTCATCGCCGGGCAAACCGCGCCTCCCGGTCGCCGCATGGGACACGCCGGAGCGATCATCTCCGGCGGAAAGGGCACTGCTGCGGAGAAAATCAAGGCGCTCGAAGCTGCCGGGATTCGTGTGGCGAAATCTCCCGCGGTGATCGGGGAAACGCTCGCCGCTGCACTGGGCGTGCACGCGTAGCCCGGGCCAGAATCACATTTCTCGCTGACTCGGAATGGCAACTGGGTTGACCCAGGCTCTTAGCTGACAACCAACGACGAACGACCAACGACTTTTCGACACGACCAAGGAACAACGACCGAATGAAGACCCTCCAACGCACTCTTACCATCGTTAAGCCCGATGCCGTCCGCAAGAACGCGATCGGCGACATCATCGAACAGTTCGAGAAAAACGGGTTTCGCATTCTCGCCATGAAGATGCTCGAAATCTCCAAGCATCAGGCCGAACAGTTTTACGCCGTGCACGCTAGCCGGCCGTTTTTCAATACGCTGACCGATTTCATGTCGAGCGGCCCCATCGTCGTGCTGGCGCTCGAAAAGGAAAACGCCATCGCCGATCTGCGCAAGCTTATGGGCGCCACCAATCCCGCCAACGCCGAGGACGGCACAATCCGCAAAAAATGGGCGACCAACATCGAGCACAACGCGATTCACGGCTCCGATGCGGAAGACACAGCGCGCTTCGAACTGAGTTTCTTCTTTGCAGGGTACGAATTGGCAAAGTGACGGCGTTCTGGGGGTGTGAGCGGAGCGGGAGCCCGCACTCGTCATCCTGAACGAAGTGAAGGATCTCGAGTCCCGGCCGCGCCCAGGCAACTTGGCGTGGGGTGACGGGCGCCTGCCCCTATGCAGCGGGAAGATTCGAATGCCTGAAGAAATTCAGATCGCTGTTGCTGGTGAGTCTGAACTGGTGTGGTGCGCCCAAGTCATGGCCAGCACCGATCCCTGGCTGAAATACAAGTTTTCGGTAGAAACATGCACGGGGATATTGCGATGGCCCGGCAGCAGATTGTTCATCGCTAAAGCCGCCGATCCTGTCGGCTTTATGTTGCTTCACCCGAAGGGCTTCCTGGGGTGTCCGTATATCGCTGTGGTCGTGGTTGTTGCCAGCTTCCGCAGCCGGGGAATTGGAGCGCAGCTTTTGGAATTCGCCGAGAGTCATTTTTCGGGCAGCCGTCATGTCTACCTATGCGTATCTTCTTTCAACCTGCGAGCGTTGCGGTTTTACGAACTGCACGGCTATGGAAAAGTTGGCGAACTGCCGGATTTCATCGCAGATGGCTTTTCGGAGCTGGTGATGCAGAAACGCCTCTCCTGAATATCTGAGTGAGGAACATCTATGCCCATGGTTCAAATCACAATGCTGCAGGGCCGCACGGCCGATCAGAAGCGCAAGATCGCCAAGCGCATCACCGACGCTCTCGTCGAAGAAGCTGGAGCGCGCCGCGAAGCCATCATCGTTGCTTTTCACGAAGTCTCGAAGGAAAGCTACGCCAGCGGCGGCGAACTGATGGCCGACAAGCAGAAGTGACGATCAAGCGGGCAGAAGTGTCCGCTCCACACGGCCCTACCCCAGCGGCTCGAACAGGTGTCCTTCTACGCGGTCCGCGTGCTTGGGAAGATCTTTCCTCGCGAACTGCAAAAAGTGGGGAGCCGTGCGATGCGCTTCGAGTGCGGCATCGTCCTTGTACTGTTCGTAGATAAAGAAGCGGCGCGGTTCGGTCTTATGCCGATGTACCTGATACATGGAACATCCGGGTTCCTTGCGGGATTGTTCGGTCAGCTTCTGAAACAGTGCGGCAACTTCGGCTTCGTGCCCAACTTTCGCCATCCAGGTAACCGCCAACACCACCATCGTTCGCTCCTTCGCCGCGGCCGTGCCTGGTGAAGCAAGCCGGTTTGGGAAACCGGCATCCTGATTAGCCTCAGGCCGGGGAGGTCATTCTAGGCTTTCTTCGCGACCGTCTTCAACTCCGCCACGAAATCGTCCATCAGGATGGTGTGGTCGCGGTCGGGGCCGGTCGAAATCATGCCGATTCTTGCGCCCGTCTCCTTGGCCACAAACGCGAGGTATTCGCGCGCCGGGCGCGGCAGCTTGTCAAACTCGGTGATGCCCTCGGTGGAAGTACCCCAGCCGGGCATCTTCTTGTAGACACACTCGATCTTCTCAAACCCGCTCGCCTGCGCGGGTGCTTCGGCCGTGGCTTTGCCGTCGATCTTGTACTCGACGCACACTGGAATCTCGGCCAGATCGTCGAGCACGTCGAGCTTCGTGACCACCAGCCACGAAGTGCCGTTGATCATGCCGGAGTAGCGCAGCAGGGGGAGATCGAGCCAGCCCGTGCGCCGCGGGCGTCCCGTTACCGCCCCATACTCGTTGCCCCGTTTGCGCAGGTTCTCGCCGGCCGCTCCTTTGTCTTCGGTCGGAAACGGGCCTTCACCCACGCGCGTGCAGTAGGCCTTTGTGATGCCGATGACGCGGGTGATTGCAGTCGGCGCGATTCCTGTGCCAATCACCGCGCCGCCAGAAGTCGCGCTCGACGACGTGACAAACGGATATGTTCCGTGGTCGATGTCGAGCATCGTTCCCTGAGCACCTTCGAACAGAATCGATTCACCCTGGGCCAGTGCCTGGTTCAGCAGAACGGCCGTGTCGCGGACGAACGGCGCAACCTTCTCCGCGGCCCGGGCGTACTCTGCGTACATCCTGTCGGCATCGAGCGGCTCGGAATTGAACAGCGCGTGCGCAATCATGTTTTTTTCGCGGACCGCGTTCTCGATGTGCTTCTTAAGCAGCTGCAAATCGAGCAGATCGGCCACGCGCAGGCCGCGGCGCCCCATCTTGTCTTCGTAAGCTGGCCCGATGCCGCGGGAAGTAGTGCCGATCTTCACCCGTCCGGGCGCATTTTCCGCCGCCAGTTCAATCATGCGGTGATACGGCAAAATCACGTGCGCCCGATTCGACACGAAGAGGTTGCCATCCACCCTCACGCCCGCTTCGCGCAGGGCGGAGACCTCTTTCAGGAACGCCATCGGATCGAGCACCACACCGTTGCCGATGACACTGCGACATGCCGTGCGCAATACGCCACAGGGCACGAGTTGCAAAATGAATTTCTTCCCATTGATGATGACGGTGTGACCGGCGTTATGTCCGCCGGCGTAGCGGGCCACGACCGAGAAGTTCTCCGACAGCACGTCGACGATCTTCCCCTTGCCCTCGTCGCCCCATTGGGCGCCTACAATCACCGCGGTCGTGCCTTTTTTCAAGTCGGTCTCCGATCACGCACATTCGAGCAGGCCATGGCTGGGCCCGTCCCCGGGTCGCACACTTCTCACCCGCGGGGATGCCTGCGCAAGAATTCTAGGGATATAAGCGGAGAAGACGTGTACGCGATATTCTACCGTGCTCCGTCGAACGGAAGCAACGCACACAGGCAGCAGCGCCTCTAGCCTCGGATATTTGCATTCCTTCCGACAATGCCGCTGGTCTCCAGGCCTTCGTAGACTTCCTCGGCTCTGCGGAGCGCCTCCTGCACGTTGTCGCAGATATTTTCCTCTCCGATGACTTCTTCAAACTCCGCCTGGTGGATCAGTTTCGACGGTTGCTCCCGCGCCCCGCAAAGAATCAGCGTCCGGTTGCTCGCGTGCAGTAGCCGGGCAACTTCTTCGATGGCAAACAACCCGGTTGCGTCGAGCGCAGTCATATTTCGTAATCGCAGAACCACCACTGGCGGCAGCCGGTGCAAATCTTCAGTCACCGCCGAGATTTTATCCGTCGCCCCAAACAGAAATGGCCCGTGGATGCGGAAGATCGTCGCATAGTAGGGTATGTCTTTGTCCTGCAGGATGTGGACACGCCCATCCTCCACGTAGTCGTCGGTCACCCGTGAAACTGTTGTGGTCGCGGCCACGCGGCTGATGAACAAAAGCGCCGCTAGAATCATTCCCGCCTCCACCGCGACGGTGAGGTCGGCGAATACGGTCAGCGCAAACGTCACCAGCCATATGCTGATGTCGGTCTTGGTCAACTTCAGCAATTGCGGAATCTCGCGCCACTCGCCCATGTTATAGGCCACGACCATCAGGATTCCCGCTAGTGCAGCCATGGGTACATAGCTGACCAGAGGCGCGGCAAACAGCAGAATGCACAGCAACGTCAGGGCATGAACCATTCCCGCCACGGGCGACTGCGCACCCGAACGAATGTTGGTCGCCGTGCGCGCGATCGCGCCGGTGGCGGGCAAACCGCCGAACATCGGCGAAAAAACATTGGCCACACCCTGGGCCATCAATTCGACGTTCGGATTATGCCGATCGTTGCTCATGCGGTCGGAAACTACCGCGGACATGAGAGACTCGATCGCGCCGAGCATGGCCACGGTGAACGCCGGCCCCAGCAATCCGTGAATCAGATCCGAGCGAAATTTGGGGATCTGCAAATGGGGCAGCCCGCCGGGGATTCCGCCGAAGCGGCTGCCGATCGTTTCCACCGGCAACCGGAAAAAATAAACAGCGCACGTTGCCAGCAACAGCGCCACAATTGGCCCCGGAATACGGGCCGAGATGCTGCGGCAAACAATCAGCGTGACCAGCGTAAATACAGCGAGCGCCGTAGCTTCGAATGACAAGGTGTGAAAGCTCGCCGCCAGCGCCTCCATGCGCAACCAGAAAACCCCGGGGACCTTGTCGAGATGCAGCCCGAAGAAATCTTTCACCTGCGTGCTGGCGATCAGCACGGCGATGCCATTGGTAAATCCGATCACCACTGGCCGCGGAATGAACTTCACCGCCGTGCCCAGGCCCGTGAGGCCCATGACGACCAACAAGACGCCAGCCATCACCGTGCACATGAACAGCCCGTCCACGCCGTGCACCGCGACGATCCCTGCCACAACGACGACAAACGCTCCCGTCGGGCCGCCAATCTGAGTCTTCGACCCGCCGAGCGCGGAAATCAGAAATCCGGTTACGATTGCGCAGTAAATCCCCGCCTGTGGAGTCAGCCCGGACGCAATGGCAAACGCCATTGCCAGCGGCAAAGCCACCAGCCCGACTGTGACGCCCGCGATCAAATCGAGCAGAAATTTGTGCCGGGTGTAGTCCCGCAGACAAAGGACAGACTTCGGAAGCCAATTTTCATTCAGGAAAGTACATGCCATTTTCACATTATGGCAGCCACGTGCGAAATCGGGTAGTGACGGAGGGATGCATGTGCCGCCTTAATTCTCCGGCCCGGCCTGGCGATCCGCAAAATCCTCTCGCTCTTCGGCTTCAACTGGATTTGTAGCCTTGGAGCGAACCTTACTTCCGTCTCTTCTTCGGACTCTGCTTCGGCGCTGGTTTCGTATTCAGGATTGGTCTGACGCGCAAACGGCGCCAGATCTCTCATCCGTTCAATATCGGCCTGCGCCATCGGTGACCCATAAGTCTGCGTCGAAGTCGCCAGCACCTTCCCCTTGTCGTCATGAAAACGCCAACCAAACTTGCCATTGCCCGCGGCGTGAATCTCATAAAAAGCTTTGCGCCGCCGCAGCCGGCGAAATTGTTCGTGCGCCTGCAGCCGCTGCTGAATGTACTCCGCCGCTGCCGCCCGCGTGGCGGCGGTTGCGTCGCCTTGCCTGAGTCTGGGTTGGCCATCGAGTCGCGAGAGTATGGGCCGCCGCCCTCACAAAAGCATTTGACCTGCTCCGGCAATGGGGCATAAGATTGCGGCTCATAAAACGAGGGGCCCACAGTCTCTGGCCGTATCCCCCGCAATTGGCACGGGCCCAACCTGAACAATCTGGACCGCCGCTGATGGCGACTCGAAGACCTCCGCTCGCCGTTCCCGTGGCTGAATTTGCCACGGCTTTGCTGGCCCGGCAGGAAGTGGGCCCGCGGGCGCAGTTGACTGCCGACCTGATCGCTCAGCTTCTGCCCGATACTGCAGTCGCGGTCTACATCATTGAGGACCAGGAGGCCCCGTCTTGGGCTCCCAAAGCCACTGCCGGTGAAATCAACGCGGTCCAGGGAATGGAGTTCGAAGCGGGCACGCTGGGATCGCTCGCGCAGAATAAAGAATTTGCGGTGTTTGAGGGCGCGGCCCTGCGGCGCGAGGACTTCGCCCACCTCGACGTCCGGCGCACGATCGCTTCCCTCGCCTATCTTCCACTCCTGGTAGACGAAACCCTCATCGGCGCCATCGAACTAATCAGTTTCGATCACCCGTTCCCCGAAGCCATGCAGGAACCGCTCAGCGAAATCGCCGAGTTGGCCTCCGCGGCCATAGCTGCCGCACTTTCCTACGTGAGCGAGCGCAATGCCACCCTCCATTCCATCAGCCGCGTCACCCAGATGTACGACCTGGAAAAAGTCTTCAACTCCACGTTGGAGATGAATGAACTGCTCGGCACCATCGCCAAGAAATTCCAGGACGTCATGAATGTACAGGGTGTCAACCTGTGGATGATCAATGGCGATGCACTCGAGCTAATGAGCTGCGAGGGATTCGATCCCACGGTTATGGTCGGCATGGTTCAGAAGCCAGGCGAGGGCATCGCGGGAGATATTTCCGACAACGGCGAAGCCGTCCTGATCGATGATCCCAATGACGAGCGCCTGCAGAAACGAAACACGGGTCACGAAGATCAGCCAATCTTCTCGCTGGTGGCCGCTCCGCTGATGGAGCACGAGAACCTCGTGGGCGTGGTCGAGGTGATCAACAGCCTGAACGGCACGCCTTTCGACGACGACGACCAGTTCCTGCTGATTAACATCTGCGAAACCGCCAGCAATGCGCTGCACAACGCCAGCCTTTTGCAGGCGGAACGCAAAGTGGAAATCCTGCAAACTCTGGTGCAGGTGAGCAGCGAAATCACGTCCACGCTGAATATCGATCGCGTTCTGCAGTCCGTGGTCAATCACACACAGGCCATCATTCCATTCGAACGCGCGGCCATCGCGTTGGAGCAGCGTGGCTCGTTGCAGCTCAAAGCCATCTCGGGCATGACCCAGATCAGCCTGGCCGACCCCGCGGTTTCCGCGCTGAAAGATCTGCTGGAGTGGGCTTCGATTTCATCCGAAGAAACCCACGTCACCCAGCACGGAGATGAGATCAGCGATCCCCGGCACGAAACCCAGGCTAAGTTTGCCGAATATTTTGCGAACACGGGAATGCGCGGATTCTACTCCCTTCCGCTCATTGACGATCAGGGCCGGCTCGGAATTCTCTCCTTTGAGAGCAGTGATCCGGATTTTCTGACGGTCGCTCACCTGGAAATCATCAAGGTGCTCGCCGGCCAGGCGACTGTCGCCCTGCGCAACGCGTCGCTCTACCGCGAAGTTCCTTTCATTAATGTGCTGGAGCCCCTGCTGCAGAAAAAGAAGCGGTTCCTGGCCATGGAAAAACGCCGGCGCGGGCTGATGATCGCGATTGCGGCAGCCTTGGTTCTATTCTTCATATTTTGTCCGCTGCCCATGCGGGTTTCGGGAGGGGCCACCGTCGCTCCCGCCGCCCTGGCGCAAGTGCAGCCGGGCGTGGACGGCGTGGTCAAGAAAGTTTATGTCCACGAGGGCGACCGCGTGAAGAAAAATGCAGCACTCGCTGAACTGGAAGACTGGAACTACCGCGCAGATGCAGCCGCTGCGCAAGCTCGCTACAGCGAGGCAACGGAAGCGATGAATCGCGCCCTCGCGCAGAATGACGGAACGCGCGCCGGAACCGAACGCATCAAGGCGGATTACTCGAAAGCCGAACTGGCCCGCGCGCTGGAGCGCCTCGATCGCACCACCATCCGCTCTCCAATCGACGGCATCGTCATCACACCACATGTCGAAAATGCCGTGGGACGCCGTCTGGCGCAGGGCGACACCTTTGCCGAGATCGTGGAAACATCGCAAGTGACCATCGACGTCGCCGTTCCCGAAGACGACGTTGCACTGCTCCAACGCGGCGAGCACGCCGCCATCAAGCTCGAGAGCTTCCCCCTCCGGACATTTCGAGGAGATGTGATGGTCGTCAGTCCGCAGGGTCAGGTCGAGTCGGAGCACCGCGTCTTCGCCGCTCGTGTCAGTCTGGCCAACGAGGACGGCGCGATCCGTCCCGGCATGCAAGGTCAAGGCAAGGTATCTGTCGGGTGGCATCCCGCCGGCTACGTGGTTTTCCGTGGAACCGCCATGTGGATTTGGGGCAAATTGTGGTCCTGGTTTGGTTGGTGAAGTCCAGTTGGTGAGGCGCTTGGTTGCTGGGTTCGGTTGGCAAGTTTCTCGTGTAGCTCAAAATATTGAAGTTCGACTGTGGAGTCGATCATGCGCTACTCCCGTTATCTCGCCGTGATAATTTCCTTCGCAACGCTGGTCATGGCCGGTTGCAGTTCCGGTTCTGCGCCGACGGCGGCCGCAGCCGCGCCACTTCCACAGCCGGGCGCGTCTGCGACCACCCCGCTGCAAACCGCACGCAACGATTACATTGCCTCCGGCCCCATCGTCGTTGAGGACCAGGTCGATCTCGCTGCTCTGCGCGATGGAATCGTCGCCGAGATTCTTGTCGAAGCTGGCGCACCTGTACAGAAGGGTCAGCTTCTCGCGAAACTCGACGACCGCCAACTCACCGCCGATCGCGATGCCGCTGAGGCCAAAGCGAAAAGCACTGCCGCTGACCTGAAGAACTGGGAGGCGGGCGCGAAAGTCGCGCGCGCTGAACGGGATCGGGCTGAGGAACTCTGGAAGGCGAACATTATTGCCAAGGAGCAGGAAGAGAAGGCGCGGTACCAGTCGGAAGCCACCGATTTCGAAGTCGAGCGTCAGCGCGAGGATCTGAAGTACGCGCAGGAGAGTCTGCGATCGCTCGATTTCGAGCTGGAAAAAACCCGTATCACGGCTCCCTTTGATGGCGTCGTGGCGCGCCGCTACGTGCGCGTCGGGCAGGAAGTCGCCAAGCATGACCGCCTCTTCTGGGTCTCAGCCATAGCACCGTTGCGAGTGAAGTTCTCCCTGCCCGAAAGCTATTTCGGACACATGAAGAGAGGCACTGAACTGATCGTGACAACGCAGGAGGCAGCCGACGAAACTCACCCGGCCAGAGTCATCCTCGTCAGCCCGGTCGTCGATCCTTCCAGCGACACGATCGACGTCACCGCCGAACTGCAAGGCGCTCCCGTCGGCCTGCGCCCGGGAATGACCGTCAACATTCGCCTGCAGAATCCGCAATGAACCTCGCTGAGGTCTTTAACGTCGTGCTTCCTGAGCTGCCCGCGCGCAGGGCCGGCCAGGATCGCCCCCGGCTTCATCCCAAACTCATCTGTCGCGAGCAACTCAAGGATGGGGTTCCGACGATGGTCGCGATGGTCTCCGGCGCCGATACTTCCGTATATTTCTTTACGCCCGAGCAGTGGAAGCTGGTTGAACTGTTTGATGGGCGACATTCCTACAGCGGAATCGCCGAGGTCTTTACCGAGCGCACTGGGGTCCTGTGCAGCGAGGAGTATGCCCGCAGTTTTGCCGAGCAACTCGACGAGGCAGGACTGTTCTACAAAGCCACCCTTGAGCTCAAAGGCACTGGTGACCAGAAGCTCACCGAGGAGCGCAAGCGACGGCGATCAAAATTGAACCTCGCTCACATGACATTTTCTACCTGGGACCCCGACAGATATCTCAGCGCGCTCCACGAGAAGATCTCATTTGTTTATTCAGGTTGGTTCACTCTCCTGACGCTCGGCATGTTTTTCATCATGACGCTAATCTTCATCGGCGGCTGGAGCGAAATCTCGCGCGACTCGGTTGAGTATTACACTTTCACTCACAAGGGAGCGGCCGATCTGGCCGAGTTCTGGTTGCTCTTCTTTGCTCTGGGCTTTTTCCACGAGTCTGCCCATGGGCTGACCTGCAAGCACTATGGAGGCGGGGTTCACCGCATGGGCTTTATGCTCCTCTATCTGGAGCCCTGCTTCTTTGTAGATCTCACCGAGATATATGTATATGGGAGCAAGTGGCAACGGATTACTGCCATCGTTGCTGGAATCTGGGTCGAGCTGATGTTCTGTTCTGTAGCGAGCATTATCTGGTGGGGAACTCCCGTCGGTAGCCCGGTTCACGACTTTGCGTACAAAGTCATTCTGATCACGGGCGTGGCTGTGGTGCTCATGAACCTGAACCCCTTGATGAAACTTGACGGCTACTATCTCTTTAGCGAAGTGGTCGGCGTTCCCGGCCTTAAGGAGAGCTCCACCGAGTACGTCTCCAGCTGGGTGAAGCACTATGTCTTCCGAATGCCGGTCGAGGTTCCTTTCCTGCGGCGGCGGCGGCGATGGTTGTTCACGAGCTATGCCTTGCTTTCCGGCGCATATAGCTACCTGCTCCTGTTTGCTGTAGTGCGTCTCGCTTACAACATCTCGTTTCGCTTCAGCCCGCAGTGGGCATTTCTGCCTGCCCTCGCACTTGGGCTGATGATTCTTCGCTCGCGATTGCGCTCATCGGTGAGGTTTATGAAAGACCTTTATCTGGACAAACAAGAAAGCTTTCGCACGTGGTGGACCGCTCCTCGCAAGGTTGTAGCTGGTATCGCGCTTGCTTTGGTTATATTCGCTCCCGTCTGGCGCGAGACCGTTCGAGGGCGATTCCTGCTGGAGCCGTATCAGCGCGCTGTAATCCGCGCCACCGTTCCCGGACAGGTTATGCAGGTCCTGGCCGACGAAGGTTCGCCGATCGCTGCCGGCGCAACGATCTTTCAGATGCGGAACCTGAATCTGGAGGGAGATGCGGGCCGGTCTTTGGCCGACCTGAGCTTGGCGCAAGCCAATACTCGCCGGGCACAGTTCAATTACGCAGACCTGGGTTACGCCCGTAGCGAGCAGGAATCGCAATCGGAACGTTACCGGTCCGCTTCTCGCCAGCTAGCCGTACTTCAAATAACCAGTCCGATCTCAGGGGTCGTGGTCACGCCGCGAATCCGCAACCTCGCTGGCTCTTTTGTTGCGGAAGGAACCGAACTGGCGGAAATCGACGCTACCCAGACCCTCAAAGCCCGGATCTTTGTTCCCGATTTTGAACTTCACCGTGTCGCTCCTGGCGCCCCGGTGTCTTTGAAGCTCGAGTCACAGTTTCAGCCGGTTCTGGGGCAGGTGAGCGCGATTTCCCCGACTCCGCTGGACCTGCCGGCCGGACTCATCCACATTGAGCAGTACAAGGGGTTGACACCTCCACCGCAATATGTCGTCACCGTAGTTGTCGTAAATCGAAGCGGAGCCCTGCGCGCCGGCATGTCGGGAGATGCCAAGATTCAGGTTCGGCGGCGCAGCCTTGCCTGGTTCGTGTGCGAAATGGGACGGGAGTTCGTCCAACGCAAGATCTGGTGAAATTGCTTTCGTTCAAAAGATAAGGGGAGAAACCGCCGTTGCGATCTCTCCCCGACCACGTTGACGCTGTTTCGGCCAGAGCGGAATTTGTTGTCTAGTACCTCTTGGCCGAGTCAAGTCTCTTGGCCGAGTCGAGCCTCTTAGCTGAGTCGAGCCTCTTAGCTGAGTCGAGTCTCTTGGCCGAGTCGAGTCTCTTGGCCGAGTCGAGCCTCTTGGCCGAGTCGAGCCTCTTGCCGGTTTCCAGTGCCTGCGCGCTCACTACGGGGCTCGTCGCGGCGGCGTTCGTGGCGATGATGGCCTTCTTCGCCGCCGTCAGGTTCCCGATCAAACTCTTTTTCTGAATCGCCATTGGAATCTCTCCTGTATTTTTATTTTTCGATCTCTGCGTTGCTGCTCGGTTGGGTAAAGAGCAGTCGGTGTGCCAAACTGTTATGTCAGCCACAGCCAAAACAGAACTACATTGTCGTCAATCACTTAGCCGCTGCCGGGAGAGACTAGAGGGCAAAAGGGGGCGACGAGAAAAAGAATCGAGATATGAATAATTCATCTTTGCAGGATTGAATTTTAATGTCAGTACCGCCTCCGTCGAATTTTTCATGCTTTCCCGATCCCGTATTTGCGGCATAAATAGTGCATTCTCTGCTTATCCACCCGCAGCAGGCGCGCCGCAGCGATCTTGCTGCCTTCTGTTCGCCGCAGCGCCGCCGTCAAATAGGCCATTTCAATCTTGGCAATCTCCTCGTCGAAGGCGACTCCCCCCTCCGGGATCAGCATTGATTCCTGGCTCGCCGCGCTGTTGTAGATCAGCCGCTGGGGCAGGTGATGGATCTTGATCGTCGGCCCGTCCACCATCAACACAAGCCGCTGCACCAGGTTTTCCAGCTCGCGGACGTTTCCCGGCCAGGCATCTTCCTCAAGAATGTGCATCACTTCCGGGTCCAGTCGCTTCAGAGGAGTATTGTTGGCCGCGCAGTAGATGCGCAGGAAATGATCCACCAGCAAGGGGATGTCCCCCGTCCGCTCGCGCAAAGGAGGCAGGGCGATCGGCACGACATTGATGCGGTAATACAGGTCCTCGCGGAAACGGCCAATCTTTACCATCTCCTCCAGGTCCTCGTTCGTGGCTGTGATCAGGCGGAAGTCGATTTTCTTCGCCGTCTGGCCCCCGATGCGAGTGACGGACCGATACTCCAGCACTCTCAACAGCTTGGTCTGAAGGGCCAGGCCAAGTGTCCCAATTTCGTCCAAAAACAACGTACCCGTATGGGCTAGTTCGATGTGACCAGGCCGCGCCGTCCGCGCGTCCGTGAAGGCTCCCTTTTCGTGCCCGAACAACTCCGCCTCGATCAGATTCTCCGGCAGCGCGGCACAATTGATGCTGATGAATGGCTTTTCCGCTCGCGGCCCCAGAGCAACGATCGCCCGCGCCACCAATTCCTTGCCGGTGCCGCTCTCACCCCGGATCAGCACCGTACTGTTGCTGTCGGCCACGCGCCGGACAGCCTCGTAAACCCGTTGCATAGGCTCGCTGGCGCCAATCATGTCACCAAACTGGTGTTGCTCGGCCTGCTCACTCTGGCGATTGCGCCACTCAATCTCGAGCGCCCGCTTGTCCAAGGTTCGGACCAGCGCCGCACGAACCTCCTCGAAATTGATAGGAGCCACAAAGTATTCATCTGCCGTGGCCCCGACGGCTTTCAGCCGCAGATTGCGGCTGTTCGAGCGCGTCAGCCCGATCAGCACCAGGTCCGGCCCCATGGCGCGCAGCTCGCCGAGGGCGGCGATCCCGTCATCGCTGGTCTCTCCCACGGTATCGAGGTCCACCAGGATGGCGTCCGGCATCTGCAGGTTCACCAAAGCCAGCAGCTGATCCCAAGTCTGCACCATGCCGAGCTCATAGCCGCCGGCCAGATACGTGTCGGCTTCGGGCCCCACCCGCTCATCCGTGGTGACGATGACTACGCTGGCCCGGCCCGGTTCCGACTTGAGTGCGGCGCGCATGTCGCCTCCTCCGACTGTGCTCGATCAGCGCTCCGCATTATGCCAAAAAGTTCGACTCCCGGGGATGAATTTTTCATATCCTAGCGCACCCGGAAACCAGAATCCTCAGACCTTTGTCGGGAATCCCATTCCGGGATCAAGCCGCCGGGCCGACCAGATTCCTCGTCCACTTGCAAATCCCTGCGTCATTTCGTAACTTAAGACCCGCTCGGAGAAGTCGCCCGCACCTTCATCCGAGAATTTGCAAGCCGGGCTGGAGGAAAGTTGGACATCAACGTCCGTAAGCGTGCGCAAGTGCAGGTGATTCAGCTGCGGGGGCAGCTTCGCATGGGGCCAGCGGTCGACAGCCTGCGGCAGACCCTGGAGGAGGCCGTCGCCAGTGGCGACACCCGCTTCGTCATGAACCTCTCCGAAGTTCCCATGATCGATTCCAGCGGAATCGGCCTGCTGGTAAAGATTTTGGTATCAGCCAAGAAACTTGGCGGGAGCGTCAAGCTACTGCAGCCTTCGAAGTTTGCCGTCCAGACGCTGCGACTGGTGGGCGTGCTCAACCTGTTCGAGGTCTACGACGCGGAAGATGCTGCGGTGGCGTCCTTTTCCTGAAATCGCAGTTAGGCCCGGCAGGAATCGAACTTGAGGCGTTTAGCGGGCGTCGGAGCCCGCTGCCGAAATCCCGACCCTGAATGCCACGCGCAGCGTAGGCAGAAGGGGAGGGACCTCCTCATCTCGGGAATTTCGTCTTTTCTGGTAGGCCCGGCAGGAATCGAACTTGAGGCGTTTAGCGGGCATCGGAGCCCGCTGCCGAAATCCCGACTCTGAATGCCACGCGCAGCGTAGGCAGAAGGGGAGGGGCCTCCTCATCTCGGGAATTTCGTCTTTTCTGGTAGGCCCGGCAGGAATCGAACCTGCAACCCTCGGATTAGAAATCCGATGCTCTATCCGTTTGAGCTACGGGCCCATCGGAGCCCGGCCTCAGTATCGCACAGGCGTGTGCGTCTGGACACCGCCGACAAGCCCCACTTCTCAGCCGGATACAAACCAATTACAGCCCCAGGTACGCACGCCGCACCTCGTCCATCAGCGCCACCTGCTGCGATTCGCCTTCGATGGGCACGCGGCCCTCGGCGAGCACATATGTGTAATCGCTCACGGCCAGCGCGAGGTGCACATTCTGCTCGACCAGAATGATCGTAATTCCCTGCTCTTTGAGCTGTTTCAGCGTCAGGAAAAGCTGCTGCGCCAGCACCGGCGCCAAGCCGAGCGACAGCTCATCAATCATCAGGACGACAGGCTCCTGCATGAGCCCGCGGCCGAGGGCAACCATCTGCTGTTCGCCGCCCGAGAGAGTGGAGGCTTTCTGTTTGCTTCTCTCTTTCAGACGCGGGAACGCGGCATAGACTCGCTCCAGGTTTTCTTTCTGCCGTGGCCGGGCGCGGCGCGAATATGCACCCATCTCCAGGTTCTCGGCCACGGACATATCCGGAAAGAGCTGTCGCCCCTCGGGCACAAGCACCATGCCGCGTCCGGCTTTGGCGTGAGGCGAGAGCTTGGTGACGTCCTCACCGTCCAGCAGGATGCGCCCGCCCCATGGCCGCGTTGAGCCCATGATCGTGCGCAGCGTTGTCGTCTTGCCCGCGCCGTTTGCGCCAATGATCGTGGTCAGCTTCCCAGCCCGCACCTTCAGTGATATGCCCCACAGCACCTGGACTTCGCCGTAGCCGGATTCGAGGTTCTGGAGTTCCAGAGCCACGTCGGTCATGACGCGCCTCGCAGTTTGTCCACGATATCGGGAAACCCCAGGTAGGCCTCGACCACGTCGGGATTCTTCACCACTTCGGCGGGTGGCGCCTCGGCAATCTTGTGGCCCAGATTGAGGACGAGGATACGGTCGGACAAATTCATAATGGCCTGCATCACATGCTCGATCATGAACACCGAGACGCCGCTGTCTCGAATCTTCCGAATCAGATCGATCATCTGCGCGATCTCGGTGGGGTTCAAACCGGCCAGCACTTCGTCAAGCAGAAGTAGTTTCGGGCGTGCCGCCAGCGCCCGCGCGACTTCCAGCCTCTTCTTGAACGCCAACGTAAGAGAATGCGCGGGAGAATTGGCGCGGCTGGCCATGCCAACCTGTTCCAGTACCTCAAGCGCGGTCGCCCGCGCTGCCCGCAAAGACTGATACTCACGCCCATAGCATGCGCCCACAATGACGTTCTCCAGCACGCTCATGCCGTTGAGAGGACGCACGATCTGGTGGGTTCGCGCCAATCCGAGATGAACCACCTGATCGGGCGAACGGCCCGTGATGTTCTTGCCTGAAAAAATGATCGAACCGGTGTCGGTCTTGTAGACGCCGTTCACCAGATTAAAGAGTGTGGTCTTGCCTGCCCCGTTCGGCCCGATCAGGCCGAGAATTTCCCCCTCCTGCAACGTGAAGCTCACATCGCCGACGGCCTGCAATCCGCCGAAGCGTTTGCTGACGCCTTGCACTTCGAGCAGCGCCGTCATTCCACCACCTCCCGCGACCGCGGAACCAGACGATAGAGCCAGCCGATCAGCCCGCCCGGCGCAAGCCTCACCACCAGCAGCAGCAGAGCGCCGGCGATCACCAGGTGAAATTCCGAAAGCCGCGGTGACGTGAGCAGATAAGAGCGCAGCCGTTCGTACAAGGCCCCACCCAGCGCCGATCCGGCCACCGTGCCCTGGCCTCCGAGCATCAGCATCACGATGCCCTCGAGCGACAGCATGTACTCGAACGCGATCGAAGGATCGATCATGCCGTTCTTGAAAAACATGAGTGCGCCAGCGACCGCCGGCAGAAATGCCGACACGCTGTAAATGATTGCCTTGTACACTGTGGCGTTCACGCCCAGGACGATGGCGGCGTCTTCGTCTTCGCGAATCGCAAACAGGCCCAAGCCGAACTTCGACCTTCTGATGCCCAGGCTCAAGACGAGCGACAGCGCCATAACGCCAATGATCAGGTAATACGTGATCCAGAGCGCACGCCGCGCGCCGCCCAGCGGCGCGTACGATGCAAAGGAAACGTACATGCCGGTCGATCGGCCCCAAGGCTCGAAATTCGCCACGAAGGCCTGCACCGCCACCAGCACGCCGATCGTGGCCAGAGCAAAATAGGCGCCGCGAAGGCGCAGAATGCCGAGTCCAAACAACAATGCCAGAACACTCACGGTCACGCCCGCAATCAGCGCCGCCACGATCAGGTTCCAGTTCAGCACCGTCGCCAGGTACAGTCCCACGTATCCGCCCAGGCCGTAGAACACGATGTGGCCGAAGTTCACATAGCCGGTGTAACCGATCATGAGGTTGAGATTGCTGGTCAGGATGATAGCCACCGCCACCAGAATCAGGTCTTCTCGCAGAGCCACATCGTGGTTACGCAGGGGAAGCCACACGAACAGCGCGGCCAGCGCGAGAATCAGCCAAAGCAGCGGCCGGCGCAGGATCATGCCGTCGCCTTTCCGAAAATGCCCCGCGGGAACGCGATCAGCACCACCACGAACAGGCCAAATTCAATCAGAGGAATCCAACTCACGGCGATGAACGGCGATACGGCTCCTTCCAGCAGACCGAGAAGCACGCCCGCGATTAATGCCCCGAAAGGCTTGCCCAGACCGGCTAGAACCGTCACCACAAAACTCTTGAGCTGGTAGCCGGCACCGGAAAGAATGGTGAAGGGGAACAGCGTCGAGACCAGCGCGCCCGAGGCCATCGCCAGCGCAATGCCGATGGCGAAGGCGACCATCAGGACGCGGGTCGAGGAGATCCCCATCAGCTCGGCGGCGGCGCGATTGTCCGCGACTGCGCGGATGGCTTTGCCTGCTCGCGTTCGACGCAAAAACAACTCCAGCAGGAGCGCAATTACCACCGCCGAACTCGCCGCCGCGATATGGTTTCCCGTGAACGTGTATTCGCCTACGGTGATGCCGGGCACGCTGAAGTTCACGTTGTAAGGGCTGGTGCTCCAAATAGCGGTGCCGAGACCAATGACCACCATGTTCACGGCGAACGTCGAGAGCAGGCTCATCAAGATCGGGCGGTCCACAACCCAGTTGACCGCGAGCCAATACACGATAATGCCAAGAACCAGACCGACAACGATCAAAGGCGCCAACAAGAAATATGCGTTGCTCGCGGTCGCGCTAAACAGCAGATACATGCCGAACATGCCGAGCGCGATCATGGATCCGTGGGTCAGGTTGATCACGTCCATGACGCCCCAGATCAGGCTCAGGCCCATCGCCGCCAGCCCGTAGACCGAGCCAATCAGCAGACCGTCAATCATAGAGGCTAGAATGCCGGACACGATTCACCTCCCGCGCCGCCTCAGGCAATTGGGCCCAACACAGCGGTAGTAACCGACGAAAGTCTTTTAACGGATCGGATACTTCAAATCGGCGCTCTTCCCGGCCAGCGGCCAGACCACCTGCTTCACGAGGGCGCCCGACTTGTCATTCTGCCACTGCGCCAGAAAGATCGTGTGACCCACCTGCAGCCCGTGCTCGCTGGCCACCGTGGAAAATTTCGAGCGGCCGTAAAACGTTGTCAGGTCGGTCGAGTTCAACGCAGCCGCCACTTTCGCGGTGTCGGTTCCGCCGGCCTGTTCAATGGCGTGCTGCAGAATCAATCCGGAAGCATAGCCTCCGGCGGATTCATAGCTTGGAGGGGCGTTGTACTTCGCAGAGTAAGCTTTGCCGAAGTCGGCTCCAGAGGGACCGTATTGCGCCTTGAACGTCGATTGCGGCTCCCACTGTGAAGGCACGATCACACCCACCGCCGCATCGCCCAACTCCGACCATTGCGGGCTGTCGGGAGCCACGAGCAGCGCGACCATCTTGAGCGGAACTTTGTGGCCGTAAAGTTGGCGGGCCAGCGTCGAGCCATCGGCGTAATGCCCGCCGCCCAATAGAACCGTGGCCTTGGAAGCGATCACTTTGTCGATGATCGCACTGAAGTCAGTGGTGTTGGGCGCATAGGCTTCCGCGAAGACAACGTTAAACCCGAGTTGCTGGGCATAGGCCTTGGCCGGAGTGACCACGGCGACAGAGAACGACGCGTCCTCATAAACGAAGGCCACCGTCGCCTTCGGATCTCTGGCTTTGAGTGCGTCGAGAGCCGCGGTGAGATACTGCGTGGCTGGCGCGAACATCTGAAACAGGTACTGGTTGCCTAGCTTGTAAGTCTTCTCCTCCGCCGCGCCGGTGGTTAGCATGATCTTCTCGTATTGCTCGGTCACAATCGCAGCCGTGGCGGTCAAGCTCGACGAATAAGGGCTGAACAGAAAGTCGGCTTTGTCTTCCAGGATCATGCGGGTGTAGAGCTGCTGCACGCGTTTGGAGTTCGATTCGTCGTCGTAGCTGGCAAACTGCACCATGTAGCTCTTGCCGCCGGCCTTGATCCCTCCGGCTGCGTTGACCGTGTCCCGCCAGAGTTCGAAGCCGCGGTATTGCTCGAGCGAATCCACGTTCAGCGCACCCGTTCTCGAAACCGTGAATCCGACGGTGATGGTCTGAGCTGAGCTGGTTGCGGCAAACGATAACGAAAGCAGGAAGGCAATGAAAATCACACGTTTCATGAGACACCTCGCGGTATCGATCGGAATTAGACGTCTTTTCTTGAATCGAAAAAACCACCGGATTGTACACCCGTATGGCAAGCGACCCGGTGATTAAGATCACAGTTGGACGCGGTTTGGAGGCATTGATCCGATCTGCCAAATAGGCGTGGAGGCGTTGGAGGGTGGAGGGATTGTGATGGTGGGCG
The DNA here is from genome assembly GCA_030041475.1 of Candidatus Sulfotelmatobacter sp. Taxonomy (GTDB): domain Bacteria; phylum Acidobacteriota; class Terriglobia; order Terriglobales; family Acidobacteriaceae; genus Sulfotelmatobacter. The sequence continues at coordinate 60,557 of JASHNU010000051.1, read as the reverse complement.
CTATCGGATTGTTGCAAAATCCCCATTTCACTTATTGATAGGGATGGAAGCGCAAGGAACGGACAGCGGCCCAGCGTGCTTCATTCACGCCCTTGATCAACAGCCACAGCATCAGCACTAGCTCAGCCAAGAAACCGAGTGGAAAAATGACAACCCTCGCGTGCGTTGCCACCGCTGGAATCAGGAATGCGAGCCATCCCACTCCCGCGACGATCAGCGGCCAGCCCAGCCAGCGAGGCAAAAATTCCGACCGCAGGATCAGCAAGCCGAGCAGAACGCAAAATGGTCCGAAGAAAAGCAGCGGACTGAGCCCCGCGGGAGCTCGATTGATCTGGTGCAGGACATCGGCCGCGCAGCCCAACAAGCTGAACACTGTGGCCACCAGCGCCAGTATCCCATTCACCGGCCGGAACAGCCGATAGAACAGCAGGCTCGTTACCGCATACAGCACATCTGCCATGCACCCCACGGCCACACCAGCGTTCATCTTCCGGCTGACCAGCACCGATCCGAAGATGGCCGCCGCAAAATACCCGAGATATACCACACCCGCCGCGCGCGCAAACGATCGTGGCTCTATTCCCGTCATCGTGCTGGCTCCGTTATTTATGTCGAGACTCGCTACATCTTCCACAATTGTATCGAGGCCACAACCACGGATGAACGGCACTTAGGATGATTGGCGCAACATCGGGATAGCACTCATCTTTCGGTAGCCCGCCGCTGTCGACGACCAACGCTCCACCGGTGATCCAAACCGCGCCCCGTCGCGCGGCCAAACCCTTAGTGCTATCGATCCTTGAGGCGAGCCGTCGCTCGAATTCATGTCCCGCTGGTCGGCTTCGGAGCAAGCCTCATTCAGAAAATCGATTGCAGCGATGCAAATTGTTCGGGCATTCTTTACGGATTTCTTACGCACATTCGCTTTACTCTTAAAGCCGTGGGAAAACAAGGAGCGGGCTTGCGGGTCAAAATTGTTTGACCAGCTCGAGCAAGTATCTCCTCGGTGGGCGGCGCCTCCACTGCGCCGAGGGACTAGAACTGTGTCCGCTACAAACTCTGGAAGCAAGAAAAAGGCGCTGCGATCAGCGTTCTCGCTGGTAGCTGGATCTGCGCTAGTCTTGCTCCTGAACTATTGTGCGTTCCGTTTGCACCTCAATTTTTCAGCTGCCAGTTCAATCAGTCTGCTCGTCGTTGTCCTAACAGCCCTGAGGTCGGGTTTCTCGCCTGCCACCGGTACCTCGCTCGTAGCCGCGATGTGCCTGGTCTATTTCTTTGACCAGCCGACCGCAAGTCTTCAAGTCATCGATCCGCAGAACTGGATTGCGCTCGCATCCTTTGAATTCACCGCCCTAATAGTTAGCCGGCTTTCCATTCAGGTGCAGGCTCACATGCGGGAAGCGATCCTTCACCGTCAGAACGCGGAGAGACTCTACGAACTCAGCCGTAGCATTCTCTTGCTCAATCGCCAACAACCTCCGGGACCTCAGATTGTCGAGTTGATCATTAAGCATATCGAAGTAGAGTCGACCGCCATTTTCGATTCCACTTTCGTGCGATCGGACAGTGCCGGAGTCAACGGCCAGGAAAATCAACAACTGGCGCGCGACGCGTACTTGTGCAACGCAGGTCACGACGATTGGGAGTCTCAGAAATGGTTACGCGTGCTTGGAGCCGGATCGAACCCTGTCGGCGCAATCGTGCTTTGCGGCGGAAATGTGACTCCCGTTATGGTAGACGCCATAACCTCACTCGTGGCCACTGCGCTCGAGCGATCTCGCTCGTTCGAAAAGGAAAGCCATGCGGAGGCGATTCGTTACGGCGAACAGCTAAGGAAAACTATTCTTGATGGCTTGGCGCACGCCTTCAAGACCCCTTTAACGGTGATTCATGCCGGCGCTTCGGGCCTTCTAGAGATGAAGCACCTCAGTCCGGCGCAGATCGAACTTGTTGAACTGATCCATGAACAGTCAACCCAGCTCGATGCGATGACGAATCGGTTTCTCCGGATGGCGAGGATCGACTCGACGGAAGTGCAACTACGGTTGGAACATGTCTTGGTTCCCCAGTTGATCGATGAAATTCTGGACGAGTCCTCGGACCAACTTTACGGGCACCCAGTTGAAGTTTCCGTTACGGACCGAAATTTGGCGGTTGCCGCTGATCGACAGTTGCTCGCTATCACGATCACAGAACTTCTTCTCAACGCGGCGAAGTATTCCAAACCCAATTCCCGGATAGGACTCTCTGCGGAGAAGCAGAACGATCGCGTCGTGGTTGCTGTTCACAATGATGGCTCGCTGATTGCTCCCGAAGAGAGGGATTTGATTTTTGAGCGGTTTTATCGAAGTCCCACTACAAAGCACCGAGCGCCGGGCAGCGGGATCGGGTTGGCGCTCGCAAGAAAAACCATTACCGCGCATCGTGGTGACGTGTGGGTAAGCAGTGAAGAGAAAAGCGGCACTACGTTCTTCCTCTCTCTTCCGACGCTTGAAAGGAGAGAACATGAGTCCGTTGCAAACTAAAGTTCTCGTGGTTGACGATGAGCCGGCGATTCGGCGAGCACTTCATGCGAGCTTGACTCCGCTAGGATTTCAGGTTGAAGAAGCTTCAGGAGCGGACAGGGCTTTGTCCTTGCTTCGCAGACAGCGATATGACGCAGTGCTCCTCGATATCAACATGCCTGGAGTCGGTGGGATCGACGCATGCCGCGCGCTGCGCAGATTGTCTCCTCGTCTTCCCATTTTGATGCTCACGGTACGCGACTGCGCCGAGGACAAGATTGAAGCATTTGATGCAGGAGCGGACGATTACGTGACGAAGCCGTTTCACGTAGGCGAACTGATTGCTCGCGTTCGAGCGGCCCTGCGCCGTTCGCAGGAGGACGGCGTGATCACCATAGGCGACATCGAACTGGATATCGACCGGCGGCTTGTGCGTAAGTCCGGCATCGTTGTTCACCTGACTCCGAAGGAGTTCGATCTTTTGCAGTGCTTGATGTCGCACGCTGGCAGACCTCTGGCGCATAAAGATCTGTTGACCTCGGTATGGGGAAGCGAGTACGGCGAGGAGTCCGAATATCTGCGCACGTTCGTGCGGCAGTTGCGTAAGAAGCTGGAGGACGAGCCTTCGAAGCCCGAGTATCTCCTCACGGATTCGCACTTTGGTTACCGCTTCAAGGATGCAAACACGATCGACCTAGGGAATTGATAAAGACAGCGAGATGATCTCGCGGACGATCATTCGACTGTTCCGTTGACAGCCTATCCGTTTTCCAGTCCGGCCGCTTCCCAAAGAACGTTCTTCCTCACATGGATAGCCGCCGCAATAATCAGCCCTTAGCGGTTATTCGAACTTTCGATGGAGACGACAAAAACTTTGAGGGCTAGTTTTACGCACAATTTATTAGTTCCTCACGACTTCCTCATACCGCGATTGCTAAAGTCAGCCGCATCGTGATTCGATCACGCGCTTTGTCTGAGGAGGTTGACACCATGTTGCAATCGATCACATTTCGCCGCGCTCCCTTTATCAGCTCGACCGTTCGTCAACTCGACAGAGTCGCCATGCACAAGAAGATACAGCGCAGAATGTCAAGAACGGACAGTGTAGTTATCGGGAACACGATACTGAGGGTGACAATTCTCCTGCTCGTTCTTTTTGGTGCCATTTGCGCCGCGAATGCTCAGTCAACATTCGGCACTATTCTAGGCACCGTCACCGATGTTACTGGCGCGGTGATTACTGAGGCCGTGATCAGCGCGCAATCGCTGGATGACAACGTGGAGCGTAGGACAACCTCAACCGTCTCTGGCGAATTCATCTTGGAGAATGTCAAAGCGGGGCGCTATAAACTCACGGTGCATCACGATGGATTCAAGGATGCAGTGGCGCGCTCTGTTGCACTGGACGCCCGCCAGGAATTGCGCATCCCATTCGTGTTGCCGGTTGTGACCGCGACAACTGCGATCGAAGTCAGCGCTGGCGCTGCACAGGTGAATACCGAAAACGCTACGATCGGTGACACCGTCTTGAATCAAGACATAACGGAACTCCCGATGAATTCCAGAGCCGTCTCGAGCAGTCCGTTGGCGAGCCTGGCCGTGTCCCCCAGTGTGGTTTCCGACAGCCAAGGCAATATTTCGATTGGAGGCGCCACGGCAGCGCAGACCGGTTTCTCCGTTGATGGCATCTCCACGGCCAACGTGCGGGCGAACGGCGCTTTGCACGATGCGTACCCCTCCTCGGAAGGAATCTCCGAAACCAAGGTGACCGCCTTCAACAACAATGCCGAATTCGCGCAGATTGGCGATGTGACGTTCACCACCAAGAGCGGCACAGAGACCTGGCACGGCAGCGCCTATGAGTACTTCCAGAACGATGCGCTTGACTCAACAATCTACGGGTTTACCACCAAGGCGCCCAAAAACTTCAACACATTTGGGGGCAGCCTCGGCGGACCAGTCATCATTCCGGGGCTGTGGAACGGCAGGAGCCGGAGGACTTACTTTTTTGCTGATTACGAAGGAAACCGGAAAACTACTTCTGCTCCCATGCTGCTTCTTGTTCCGACGCAAGCGGAACGACAAGGCAATCTGACCGATCTCGTGAACATCCCGGGATCTCCAGGTGTGCTCACGGACCCATTCACGGGAAATCCATATCCAAACAATACGATACCTGGCGGTCCAGGCAACTCCTGTGCCAATTCAACGGATTGCATCAATCCGGTTGCGATGACGTTACTGAACAACTACTATCCCCAGCCCAATGCAAATCTGGGAGCGGTCAACCCAGCCTATAACTATCAGACGTTGATGCCGATTCCGTCGAACTCAAATGGTTGGGATGTTCGAGTCGACCAATCCCTGACCCCGAAGCAGCAGGTTTACGTGCGATACAGTTGGAAAAACGTGAATGTCAGTCAGTCGGACAACGATACCGTTATTTCACCCGCAAACGCGTTTCTGCCCAACGATGAAGCGCACGAGCAAAACCGAAGCCTGACAGCATCCTACAACTATGTCTTCAGTCCAACGCTGCTCAACGAATTCCGTTTCGGATTGACTCACTTTACGGAGAACGAAACTTTTCCGATGCAAGGATCCAGCGCCATCAGCCAGCTCGGCCTGATCCTTAATAACGGGATCAATCTGGCCGCGCATCCAACCGGCGAAGCGTTTCCGACCTTCTCGTTCAGCGACGGAACCATCACCAACATCGGCCAGGGCCGCGTGGGAACTACCATCTCATCGAACATCCAATTCACCGACAATCTCACCCGCGTCATCCATAAGCATTCGCTGCGGTTTGGATTGGATGTGCGCCGGCAGTTCTATAGCGCACCGATGTTCTATGCCCCGTCGGACGACTATGGCGATTTCACCTTCAACGGCACGCTCACCAACTATTCGTTTGGCGATTTTCTGCTCGGTATGCCCCAGTCGTTTTTCGCCGTCACCAGCCCGCAAATCAACGCCTATTCTTGGCACTGGGGCCTCTACGGCCAGGACGAATGGCAGGTCAATCATCACTTGACGCTCAGCTTCGGACTGCGCTGGGAACGGCTTCCCGCATTTATCGAAACCACGGGCGACCTCGCCAGCTTTGATCCTTACATCAACAGCATTGTCGTCCCTGACAAATTCTTTCCCACGGTGGCAAATAGTCCGCTGCTCACCACCGTCTACACAGGAGTTCTTGAATCCTTCAACGGGTGCTCTCTTCCCAACCGGAATACCGCGCTAACTTGCACGAACGTAGAGTCGGCCAGCAAGGCCGGTCTGCCGCAAGGCCTGAGGAATACTCCGATGCATGACTTCGACCCGCGCGTGAGTGTTGCCTACCGGCCGTTCAACGACGACAAAACCGTAATTCGCGGCGGGGTTGGGTTGTTCACGGCGACCACTCTCGGTCCGATGTCGTTCAACAACGCAGGCGTCGGTCTTTCGGATCTGCTTAGCTTTCCCAATTCTGTCAAGAATGGCGTGCCGGCTTTTCAGTTTCCCCAAACGTCCATTCCAGGCTTGGTCTCCTTGGGCGGCGGTTCTTTTGAGGAGGGAAACGACCCATACTTCAAGGATCCGACTTCGGCACAATGGAACTTGACGGTGGAGCGGCAGGTCACAGCAGATACCGCGGTTCGCTTGAGCTATGTCGGCCAAGGTACGTGGCACATGCCGATCACCGCCGATCTGAACCAGATCCCTGCAAGCACAACGCCTTACGTGGCCGCTAATGGTTGGGCAGACCCGCGTTCGCCCTATCAGCAGTTCGCCATGTTGATGTACGCGCAAAGCATCGGAAACGCAAATTACCAAGCGGGGACCGTCGAAGTCCAGCATAGGAGTTCGCACGGACTTTCTTTCTTGGGCAGCTATACCTTGGCAAAGAACATCAGCAATGCGCAAGGCACGGATGCGCCTACCGCGTTTGCAGGCGAAGAACCCTATGCGGTTGAAATCGCGAACCGCTTCAACCTCCATTACGACCGGGGCAACGTAGTGGGAACACCCCGCCAACGCTTCCTGCTGAGGGGCAACTATCAATTGCCCTACGGAAATGGACGTCCGTGGAGCGGTGGTGGCAGGCTCTTCAACGGCCTTTTTGGAAATTGGAACTTCAGCACGGTGACTCTGCTGCAGACCGGCCAGTGGCTGACGCCCACGATGAATCCAGCCCTAGATCAATCGAATACCGACTTGAACAATGAAAGATACTTAGGAGGAGCAGTGGCCAGGCCCGATTGTGTAGGCAATGCAATTCCTGCGAACCGCTCGCCTCAGAACTATTACGCCATTGCCGGTTTTGCGGCTCCTCCTCTCAACGCCGGGCGGTTCGGGAGCTGCGGCCTGGGGATTTTACAGGGCCCCGGAGAGATCAACGTAAACGCGGGTCTGGCGAAGGAATTCTCCTTCCAGGAACACTATCGTTTGCGGTTCGAGGCCACGTTTACCAACGTGCTGAACCACACGAACTTCGCGCCTCCGGCATTGAACATCAGCAACTCGAGCACCTTCGGAGTCTTGACCGCGACATTGCCACAGGGATTGGGTGGAAATAGAACGGGCCAACTCGCAGTGCGCTTCGATTTTTGAGAGTCGGGAAGATTGACATAACTAGCAGGCGAGGACTTACGCGATCGCCTGTCGCTCGACAAATGGTGACTAGTCAGGTAAACGGCTGGAAGGACTGCCGCCAGCAACGCAGCAAATTCAATGAGATAAATGGTGGGCGCTATAGGATTCGAACCTATGACTTCCACCGTGTGAAGATGGCACTCTACCGCTGAGTTAAGCGCCCACGCGAGAGTGAATTCATTCGAACATTTTTGTTCGGATTATGCAACCCGCTCAGGCGTCATCTGGGAGCGTGCGCTGGAACTCGGCCCGGCTGGTTAGGGTTTCGGCCTCGCACGCCGCCGTGGTAGCCTATCTCGGGCAGAGCGTTACCTGCGGTTCAGCTCCTTAGCGCTCGGGCCGCGTTTTCCACCTCGATGGCGTTCGAGCCCAAATCTCCGCGCGAGTCGCTATCTCCTTCATCGCAAAAGACTTCCTCGTCATCTTGCGACCCCCGGAAGACGCAACTTTCTGCATCCCGCGGGGTTGAAATCAGTGTGAGCACCGCGGCACTCGATCGGGGGATGCTGATGGCTGCGCAAACGGCGCAGACATCGACGTTGCCGGCCATGGTGGGGACTGAGGAAACGTCGGATGCGCAGGTCATGCTGCGCGTCAAGACCGGCGACCAGTCGGCCTTCGATTACCTGGTGCAGAAATATCGCCGTCCGATGGTGAGCTTCATGTACCGGATGGCGCGTAATTCGGCTGCAGCCGAGGACCTGGCGCAGGAAGTTTTTCTGCGCGTCTACCGCTCGCGCGCGAGCTATGAGGCCAGCGCAAAGTTTACGACCTGGCTGTATCGGATTGCCACGAACCTGGCCGTGAATCACGCGCGCGACACGCGCCACGAGCGCCCGGAAGTCACTGTCAGCCTGGACGAGCCGGATGAAGATACCGGCACGACCCTCGAGTTGCCGGACGGCAACCTGAGCGCCGAACAGGTGATGGTGCGGCGGGAGCGGATGCTGGCCATCCGGCGTAAGGTAGAGGCGCTGCCGGAACAGCAGAGACTGGCCGTGATCATGCACAAGTACCAGCAGATGGATTACAAGCAAATCGCGGAAGTGCTGAAGAAGAGCGAATCGGCGACCAAGTCGCTGCTCTTCCGCGCCTATGAGACTTTGCGGGAGCAGTTGAAAGAATATCTCTAGCAAGACTGATTGTGATTTTTGGTGAGCGACTGGCGAAGAAATGAAGGGGAAGTGGTTATGAACTGCAATGAAATTCGTGAACGGATGCCCGACGTAGCGGCTGGATTGAGCGAGCCTACCGCTGACGAAGGCAAGCATCTGGAAAGCTGTGCGGCGTGCGCCGAACAGATGAAGGCGATGCGCAAGACGATGGCGCTGCTCGACGAGTGGCAGACGCCGGAGCCCTCGCCATACTTTGACGTGCGCCTCGAGGCGCGCGTGCGCGAGGAGATGGCCAAGCCGCAGGCGGGATGGCTGGCATGGTTTCGTCGTCCGGTGCTGGCAGCGGCATTGACTGTGCTGATGGGAGTTGGCGTCGGCTTGTTCTTTACCCGGACCAGCGGCATCTACAATCCGGATCTGGAGAATTCCATGTCCGACAATGTCGGCGTTCCAGAGCCGGGCACGGCAGTCAGCGATTTGCAGACTCTGGAATCGAATCACGACATGTATGCGAATTTCGACTTGCTCGATGATCTGGACCTGCAGCAGGATGTGACGGCGAATCCGTAAGGGGCAAACGTAAGACGCAAAGCAGAAGGTGGCCGCCGGGAGTGCGGCCTGAGACAATGACGCGGGCAAATTACAGGAAGGGATGGCTGGCGAGCGCCGGGCTGGCGCTGGCCGTGTCTGTTGCCCTGCCCGCGTTGGCGCAGCGTGCGTTGGCACAGCATGGTTTCGCACCGCACGGTTTCGCGCAGCGTGGAGCATTTCATCTCGTGCTACAGCGGCATGCCGCTCCGCCGGCATATCATCCTCAACCTCAGCGGCCGGCCGCGCAGAAGCCAATGTCGCGTCCCCCCGCGGCACACGCACAGCCACAGGGCCACGCCGGGGACTGGCTGCGGCGCTACAAAGACATGCCTCCTGCGGAGCAGGAACGCGAGTTGCAGAGTGATCCTGCGTTCCGTCGCCTCAACCCGGCCGTACAGCAGCAACTCCGTCAGCGGCTGCAGCATTTCTCCAATCTTCCGCCGCAGCAGCAACTGCGCATGCTGAATCGCATGGAGACCTGGGAGCACCTGACGCCCGAACAGAAACAGCAGGCGCGCCAGATTTATAACCAGATGAAGCAGCTTCCGCCTGATCGCCAGCGGCAAGTCACTACCGCCGTCCGCGACTTGCGGACCATGCCGCCGGATCAGCGCGAACAGATCATCGATTCCCCGCGCTTTAAGAGCATGTTCTCGGATCAGGAGCGCGAGATGATGCGCGGCGCCACGCGTCTGCCGCTGGCACCCGCTGAAGGTGGCGAAGGAGAGCCGCGAGAGTAGAAACGCGTTGTTCTTTCCTGGCCGCGGCCTGCAGTCCTCTACGACTTCCAAGCCAATAAAACTGCCTACTGCCGTAGCAGGTGGCGCGCGATGAAGAACACATTGGCCGGACGCTCGCCCAACCGCCGCATGAAATACGGATACCACTCGGTGCCGAACGGAATGTAGATGCGCACGCGCCAGCCCTCGCGCACGAGGCTTTGCTGCAGGTCGCGGCGAATGCCATAGAGCATCTGAAACTCGAAGGCATCGCGCGGAATTTTTTCGCGGATGGCGAAGGCCTGCCCCTCGCGAATAATGTGCTCGTCGTGCGTGGCCATGCCGTGATAAATGCCGCTCTTCATCAGGATCTTCATCAGCTTGAGGTAGTTGGCATCCACGTCGGTCTTACTTTCAAAGGCAATGCTGGCCGGCTCCTTGTAGGCTCCTTTGCACAGGCGAATGCGAATTCCGTCCGCCAACAACTTCTCGATGTCGCTCTCGGAGCGTTTCAGATAAGCCTGGATCACGGTTCCGACGCTGTCGCCATTTCCCGGCATGCGGTGCAGTTCGTGGACAAAATCGAGCGTGCGCTGCGTGTACGGAGAGCCCTCCATGTCGACCCGCACAAACCCAGGCGGCGTCATGGAAGCAGCCTTGGAGACAAGACCACCAACGATCTCATGGGCCAGCTTCTCGTCCACATCGAGGCCCATGTGGGTGAGTTTCAAGCTGATGTTGGCGTTCAGCTGGTTCCGCGCGATCTGGTCCAGAATCTGCTGGTAAAGCTGTCCGCTGTGGCGGGCCTCATCAGGATTGGTGACGTTCTCGCCCAGATTGTCGATGGTGACGCTCATGCCGGCGCGATTGACGGCCTGTGTGACGCGCACGGCATCGGCAATTTCCGTGCCGGCCACGAAACGGCCCGAGACCCGGCGGCCGAGCGTCGTCCTCTCGGCAAAATTGCGCATCCAGCGGTTCTCAGATAGATGGACGAAGAAGGCCCTTAGCATGAAGTACCCGCCAGGTCAGGAATAATCAGAAAAGAAGTGCCCGAATCCTGCATGAAGATCACAGGCAGTTGTATCACAAACCAGGCACACGACAGGCGGGGCCACGATCACACGTAGTGGTGCCGGCACCGCTGCCTGATCACGCGATGGGGCGGGCGCCGAGTTATTCCGGCGTGAACTTGACTTGCACCAGTTCGTGCGATTCGTGAGCCAACGGCTCCCAACGCCATTGGCGGACGGCATTGGCCGCAGCCTGTGCCAGCAAGGGATGTCCGCCTTTGACGTCGATGGCCTTTACGCTGCCGTCGGGTCCGACCAGCGCGTCCACGCGTACAACGCCCTCAATACCCATGCTGCGGGCAAGAGCTGGATACGCGGGCGCGACATGATCGAGCAATTTGCGCCGGTTGGCAGCCTCCTGGGCTCGCAAGCCAATTGGGGCGATGGTTAATATGACAGTAAGGAGCAGCGCCCCGACCGCACCCTGCCGCAGGTATGAGTTCATTTGTAGACAGTGTAAACGGAATCTAATCTTCGGCTAGATCACCGAAGTACCAGCTCAGGTAATAACAGGTACCGACTATGCGAGCAGGCCAAGTCCCTGCATTCGATGAACCTGCCGGCGTCGCGGAGCCCAGTGCTGGCGGGAACTCACTTGCCGTGCTCTTCCAGAAATTTCTCCGCTTCGATGGCAGCCATGCAGCCCGTGCCCGCCGCGGTGATGGCTTGCCGGTAGCGGCGGTCCTGCACATCGCCACACGCAAAGACACCGTGCACGCGAGTCAAGACGTGGTTGTGCGTCTTGAGGTAACCATCGGCGTCGGTATCAAGCTGGCCGGCAAACATTTTGGCGTTGGGCTCATGACCGATGCCAAGAAACAGCGCGCTGGTAGGAAAGTCCCAGACTTTGCCAGTCGTCACATTGCGCAGCTTGAGGCCGGTGACTTCCTGCTTGGCGTGGTCGTAGACGTCTTCCACTACTGTGTCTGTCAGGAACTGAATTTTCTCGTTGTGCTGGGCGCGGTCGAGCATGATTTTGGACGCGCGGAACGCATCGCGCCGGTGAATGATCGTGACCTTGGTGGCAAAGCGCGTCAGGAAGAGTGCTTCCTCCATGGCGGAATCGCCGCCGCCCACGACCACAATTTCCTTGCCGGAGAAAAAGAATCCGTCGCACGTGGCGCACGACGAAACGCCGTGGCCGATAAGCTGCTGTTCGTGAGGCAAACCCAGCCAGCGCGCAGATGCGCCACTGGCGATGATCAGGGTCTGCGCCTGGATCTGGTGCTGCCCGATGTGCAGATGAAACGGTCGCTGGCTGAGGTCGGCGCTGCTCAGATGCCCCACGCGGTATTCCGCACCGAAGCGTTCGGCCTGCTTGCGCATGTTCTCGACCAGTTGCGGGCCCATGATGCCTTCGGGGAATCCGGGAAAGTTCTCGACCAGCGTGGTCATGGAGAGCTGACCGCCCGGCTCGTGCCCTTCGATCACCAGCGGTTTCAGGTTGGCGCGCGCGCTGTACAGCGCGGCGGTGTGTCCGGCGCATCCGGAGCCAATAATGACGACGTTGCGAGTTTCGCTCATATTTGAGAATCAGGTTCGAAAAACGATCCGGATGATTTCACCCATGCAGATTAGATGGCTAAGGTCAGCCTTTGATTCGTACTGCTTAATCCCGCGGGCGCAGTTCGCTTATTTTTGCGCCTGTTTTGGTTTCATCAATTTGTTGTTTGCCGGCGGCGCCTTCGGTGCGGCGCCGGAGATTCGGGCCAGTTCCTCCGGCACCGTGGTTCGCACGCTCAGCAGGCGGCGGTAATCGGCCAGTACTTCCGACGCGCTACGGAAGAGCGGCTCGTAGGCGCTCTGGTCGGGCGCAGGGCCGTTCTCCGTCGCCATGCAACGCGCCAGCGCGACGGAAGATTCGCCGAAGCGCTCCAGACGAATGCGGTTGGCCGGATTGTTGGCCGTGAGCATCGCCTCGGTGCTCGTGACTGCCGACGCCGTGTCTTCGAGCGCAACCTGAATCAGATCCTTGGGATCGCGCACGTGCAGCACCAGCGTCTCGACCATGTTCTGGCCATCGTTGCTGAACGAGTATTGCACGCTGGCAAACAGCGCCTGCACCGAAAATTCGCGCCGAATGCGCACATAGCTGGCCACGGGTGCATCGGCAACGTGCGCTCCGGTCTTAAGGAAGTTCGGCATGTCGGTCAGGGTTGAGCGCCCGCGGGAGATTTCAAAATCGGTGGCGAACAAAGGCTGCTTCGGAATGCGCGCCAGCGCCGAACCGATCTCTTTCTGTTCGTCAGCCGAAGGCGTGCACACATTCAGCACGTTGACTTTCACCTGCGGTTCTGTGGAAGGCGTGTTGGCCTGGGGCGTTTGCTCCTGCGCTCGCGCGGCCAGGGGCAAAAGGAGAATTGCAATCGAAATCATGAAAACCGGGATTCGGGGCACGGCGGAATTCTATAGCACCGCGCTGTCACGAGGAAGCGACGCCGAGCAAGCCTGCGACCAATTTCGCCAAGTCTCGTCGAAAGACTAGAATTCTGGTATGGCGAATCTGACCCTGGTTTACGGCATGAGGCTGCTGCCGTCCGAGGATGTGGCGGAAGTGGGGCAGGCCCCGGTAAAGCTGACGAACGGCCGCGAGGCGCACGTCACTATGCATATTCTCGAAGGTAGTAAAGAAGACATCGAGAAGCAACTGCGCACGAGCCTGGAAGCGTTCTTCGACCTCTACCCGGAGATTTAGCTGCAGCCGATCGTCGTTTTGCTCGAACAGATCGGTGCATTTGGAAAAAATGCGCTGTTGCCGCGCATCGATGCGGGCACCGCACATAACGTCAGTACAGCGTAGCTACGCCGTATAATCCTAACCTCTGCCGAGTCCGACGAATAGCCATGCAATGGTCTTATCAAGAGCTGCGGCGCCGACTGATGGCAGCTGACCTGTGGCCGGAAGGCCGCATGGCCCGCCTGGCCTGCTATCTCGGTGGTTTAGCCGCCGTCCTGTACGCGCTCCAGAAACTGCTCAGCCTGTTCGCCCCCTCCTGGGGCGAGCACCTCAGCGGTTGGGTCGAATTTCTGGCATTCGTGGCTGCGGTGCTGTTTTCTGTTCTTGCCTTCCGCTGGCTAAAGCGCAGAATCCTGTGGCGCCTGCGCAACCGGCTGATTGTCACCTACGTCTTCATCGGCGTAATACCCGCCGTGCTCCTGGTGGCAATGACTCTGATCACGCTCTACGGATTTGCCGGACAGTTTGCGGTCTATCTGGTCACTTCGGAAGTTCATTCGCAACTCCGAAGCCTTGAAGCTGTCAATGCTGCCGTAGGCAACGAACTGGCGGCGCGGATCGAGCGCGGCGAAAATCCGGCGGCCGAGTCGCTGGCGGGCTTGCGAAAACGCGATCGCGTTTGGGGACGGCGCCGAGTTTTCGCCTGGCTCGGGAATAAGCCCTTGCCTTTGCCTGATGAGTTGCAGGGCGCGACGCCTACCTTTCCAGATTTCGTGAAGGGAAGGTTCCAGGAAATCGTCCGCGACCGCGATGCACTGCATTTGCGCGTAGCCACATCGCTTACGCTGCAATCCGGCCAGCTTACCGTGGTGACCAGCGAACCGTTCGACAGAGATCTGGTGAGCAAGATCGCTACCGACCTGGGAGAGATCACGCTCTATGAGCCGGAGATCACCTTGGACGAAAAGCCTTCGAAAGAGGAAGTAAATCCCAGCACTCCCGGCTCAAAAGGCACCGCCTCCAGTGCAGAGGAAAAGAGCACGCGCGGAGTTTCGTTCAGTAGCAACAGACCGAATGGGCAGGACGTGCAGATTCGGGCCAATAATCAGGACTTGCAGCCAATCTTCGCGGTCGGCAGCGTAGCGGCGGCAAGCGGCAGATTCGACGAGGAAATCTGGTTTGGCACACCTCTGACAGTGATGGATTGGAAAACCGGAAAGGTGCTGGACGGCGGAGCCATTGTGAGGGTCCGAACACGTCCCTCGATCTTGTACGGCCATCTTTTCGCCGCGCTGGGAGAATTCGTGCAGGGCGTGGCCTACATTTTGCTCGGCATTGCAATTTTCTTTGCCATCATCGAACTAATCGCGCTGATCATCGGCACGCGCATGACACGCACCGTCACCGCCGCTGTCGCGCAGCTTCACGAAGCCACCAAACACATTGATCGCGGCGATTTCAGCCACCGCATTCCGGTGAAATCGAAGGACCAGTTGGCTGAGCTGGCGGTTTCGTTTAATTCCATGACCGCTTCGATCGAAAAGCTGATTCAGGAGCAGAAAGAAAAGCAGCGCCTTGAGAATGAACTGGCGATCGCGCAGGAGGTGCAGGCGCAGCTGTTCCCGCGCCAGGTCTCGGAACTGGAGTCGCTCGAAGTCCATGGCTTCTGCCGCCCGGCGCGCACGGTCAGCGGAGACTACTACGACTTTGTGACGGCCAGTTCCCACAAGCTGATTTTGGCAGTGGGAGACATCAGCGGAAAAGGCATTTCGGCGGCGCTCCTGATGGCGACCATCCACTCGGCCGTGCGCGCTTACAGCATCGAGCACCTGCCGCAGATGCGCGAGCCGATCGCGGTGGGAGCGGTCGCCGGTTCCGGTCGCATGATGGCAACCTGGCCGGAGGGAGCGGAAGTCTCGCCCGCGGCCCTGTTGGCGCTGCTGAATCATCAGTTGTACGAGAGCACGCCGCCGGAAAAATACGCCACGCTGTTTCTAGGCATCTATGATGGGCGCACGCATCACCTCAGCTACAGCAACGGCGGGCACCTGCCGCCAATTCTCATCGGTGAGGATGGCTCGGTGCGCCGGCTCGAGGCTGGAGGAACGGTCATCGGCCTCTTCGACAACATGACCTATGGTGAAGGCGCCGTCGAAATGCGGCCGGGAGAGATCTTTGTGGCGTACAGCGATGGCGTCACCGAACCGGAGAATGATTTCGGAGAATTTGGCGAGGAGCGGCTGATTCAGTTGGTCCGCGAAAACCGGCGGCTGCCACTGGCCCAGATCAGCCAGATCGTGACCATGGCCGTGGATGACTGGATCGGCGACAACGAGCAGCCGGACGACGTGACGCTGGTACTGGCGCGTGCGCGATAGTCTGAATTTGAAAGTTGCAACAGCCGCTTCACGATTGACAGATGAAGTACCATAAACTAACGTAGTGGGGCCTTCTCTGTCCGAGGCGCCTGTCTTTGTAAGCGGGAGTAGCATAACATCGGCAATGCGCCGGGGCTCCATCCCGGAGATGGCGGTTCGATACCGTTCCTCCCGCCCCAGTTTCTTGTCCTGGGACCTTGCAGTCCACCGGTGGACCGCTCACTTCCCGACTACCACAATGCTCCGCGCCGAAAACGAACCATCGGCCCGCATCCCACCAAGAACCATGCCGCCGACCGGCGTCCACAGAATGCCGCCTGAGTCGGCGCGTACCTCGAATGTATCTTCCGAAATCGTCTGCCACTGGTTACTGCGGAGGTCATAATCAAAAGTCACGGTCGCGAACTGAGCCGGCTTGCGGTCGTAATCCAGGCCCGTGTAGCGGTGCGGCTTAGTGGTCCCGCCGGAAAAAAGAACCCTATGGGGCGCTGCGCCCGCCACGATGCCAAAGCGCGCGGATGCGGGATGCGGCGGCAGCTTGCTCCATTCGATCTTGTTGGGGTCTTTGTGATCGATCTTCCCCATCCAGCACTCGTCGGAAGCGATGTAGGGGCTGCCCGCTTCGGGATTCTTTTTCGCGCCGTCAACATAAACGATGGTCTCGTCGGTCAGGCTGCCCGCATGACCGAAAACCGGCGTGCCGGGGAACGGCGTGGCCTGGCTCCACGTGTTTTTCTCCGCGTCGTAAACCTGCACGTTGTTCACAGGACCACCTTTCGATCGGCCGCCGATGAGATAGATGTAGCGATTCTGCGCCACTCCGATAACGGCCTCCTCCACAGGAGTCGGAATATCTTCGGCGCGGAACCAGCGCTTCTCGCTCACGACGAACGAGTTCACGTCAGGCAGGATGGTCTCCTCACCGTGGCCATCCACGGTGTATCCGCCGAAAACAAAAACCTGGCCGCGCGCCCCGACGGCCGCAGCTCCGAGCCGGCCGGCGACGCCCGGCACCGGAGGACCGACCCTCCACTTGCCCGACGGCACGTGCAGTATATAGACCTGATTGCTGATGGCATCCCAGGTTTTTTTCTCTTCAACGCCCATGAGCGAATAAAGTTCGAGGCCGCCTTTTAATGACGCGACGGCATTGCCCGAGACAGCCTTCGGCATGGGACTGATTTTCGGCTGCTCGATCTTTGGTTCATTAGTCCTTATCTCGGTCTTTGTTTCTTCGCTTCTTGGCTGTTCGTTTCTCGCTTGATCGAGAGCCAGCAGAAAAGCAGCGCACAGCGGGAGAAGGATGAAGCAGAGTTTTTTCATCGTTCAAATATTACGTCCGCATCTTGGGGAGGGCCAAGAGATGGTCTGGGGCGTAACTTTTGAAAGCCAGCTTTCGGAGCAGCCCTTAACATCAATCACTCCAGCTCTTCAGAACCAGCTCTTCAGAACCAGCTCTTCAGAACCAGCTTTTCAGAACCAGCTTTTTCAGAACCAGGTTTTGCGCCGGTATTCGCGGTAGGCGTCGCCGAAGGCGGCTTCCAGCACGCGGGCTTCGCGGTGCGCGCGGATGACTTGCACGATCACCAGAATCAGCAGGAAGATCCAGAGCGTGGGCCTTTGCAAAATCAGGAAGACCCCGGTCAGCATCACAGTCCCGAACACGTAGATGGGGTTGCGAATCTTCGAGTACAGGCCAGTGGTCACTAACTCGTGAGCCTCAGGCTTGATAGAAAACGATTTGCCGAGCTGAACTCTGGCCACAATGATGAAACTGACGCCCACCATAGTCATCGCCGTCCCGAGATACCGCTGCGCATTCCAGGGTGTCTTGTAAGTAGCGAGCAACCAGATCAGGACGGCCAGCGCCATAACCTGAAACACGCTTAGGAGCCAGAATCTTCGCACTTGCACCCTGCTCCGCCTCCCTTTTCAGATCAGCCTTCGTTGAATCCACCCGCCACTTTACTAGTTCGTCACTACAACTTCGTCATTTTAGTATCCCTTGGCGCACTGCATGAATAAAGTCAGTGTATGCAGGAGTCTGTCCGCTGGTGCGCATATGGCTGGCGATCTGCCCGCGATGATACGCCGAGTGCATCACCACGTGAGTCAGAACGTCCATGATGGTATTCGTCCACGGCTCTCCCTTGCTGTTTTTGTAAGAGATGGTCTCCGACAGGTCCCCGGTCGTGATCGGCTCGAGATATTCCCGCCACCGCCGGGCCATTTCGGCCGCGCGGCGTTCACATTGCTCGAGATCGGCCTTAGGCCACACGGGGGAGCTTTGCGGCTGCTGCTTCAACCGCTCCAGCCAAAGGCTCTCAGCCGAGAGAATGTGCGCCATGAGTTCGACCGACCGGTCATTCGCGCCAGTGTTCGCACTGGCGTTCGCGCGGATCGTGCTCAGCACTTGGCGGTTGGCCCACACGTTGTAGGCGAACTGGTGGCGCAGATAGTCAGCGAGATTCATGGGCCTCTCCGTGCGCGGCATCTTTCTACGCGACATCCTTCTCATTCGATACACGAATCAACTTGACGATGCTGCCGCGCTGTAATCATCCTTTCACATTTCCGGTCTAGACTGGCGCGTCGATCTGCGCTCAGACGTCCCCGTTTGTGATACACCTTGTCTGATCGTATATCGTCTGATCGCATATCCGATCCCTGCTCTTGCCATGGCACGAAAAGCATCGTCATCCCGCAGCAGCGAAATGCAGGAAGTCACGCCAGCAGCGGCCGCCCGGCCCGGCGCTCCGGACGATCTTACCAAGCTGGCACTCAAGGCCTGCCTGATCGCGCGCGACGCGGCCTTCAACGTTCATGACCTTCTGACCAACTCGTCGCGCATGGCGTTCCTGGCCATCAAAGACTGCGAAAAAGAACTCGACCTGATTGAACGCCAGATCGACGAGCGCTTGCCGGCAGCCATTACGCGCGTGAACGAGATTCGAGCGCGGCAGTTGCTGACCACCTTGAAATCAACCACGGACCTGGAGCGAATCGGCGACCTAGTCATGAGCGTAGCCATGCGGGTGCAGGCTCGCACCACGCCCATACCGCCGCCCGATGTTCGCGCCCTCGTCGAGATGTCAACCGTGCTGCGCGACATGCTCGACCTGATTCACAAGGGATTCACCACGCTCGACCTGGAATGTGCCCGCAAGGTCCTGCATATGGACAAGGAAATCGACCGCGTGTGTCACGGAATGTTCCATAAGCACTTGACGGAGAACGTGGCCCAGGGAGATACATCGGGCTTTGAAGTGTTGCTAATGGCACAGGCGCTCGAGCGCGCCGGAGACCACACCACCAACCTTGCCGAGGACCTCTACAGTCTGATTGAGGGCCGCAGTCTGCGGCACGTCCCCAAGAAGAAAGCGGTAACTTAGGGAACCGGGTGGCTTGTGATTCAGAAGTGGAGCCAAAACCGGCCACCACGGGCTGGCGAGCGTCCGCCTGTCTAGAAATTCATCGTTCCTTAACACGCGGGAAACATTCCGGCAACATTCGCGCAATACAGTCTTAGCGTACCGACTGGCGCCGGTATTCGGGTCGCCCCGGGGCACCATCGACGCATGCACTCTCCCTTAGAATCCTACGAACGGCCGGTGACCACGGGTCATCCGCGGGCTATGCGTGCGGTCATCTTTGTTGTGGAAGATGACGAGGATATCGCTCGGCTCGTGTCCCACAATCTGCAGGCGGCCGGCTATGAAGTGCAGAGCTTCGCGAGCGCTGCGTCTGTGCTGAGCGAAGCGGTGCGCGAGATACCGGTGCTGTTTTTGCTCGATGTGATGCTGCCGGGCACCGACGGCTTTGAACTCTGCCGCCATATCCGGCAAACCCCGGTTCTCTCGGCGACTCCCATCATCTTTCTCACGGCCAAGACCTCCGAAGCCGATCGCATCAAGGGCCTGGAACTGGGCGGCGATGACTACGTCACCAAACCCTTCAGCCCACGCGAATTGGTGGCACGCATTCGCAGCGTGCTGCGCAGTCTGGGCCAGGCGCCTGCGCCCAGTGAGGTGCTGCGGCTGGGCGATTTGGAAATCGATCTTTCTTCCATGACCGTGCAGGTACAAGGCCGCAACGTGATGACCACGGTGCGCGAGTTCCGCCTGCTGGAGTACCTGGCGGCACATCGCGGCCGCGTTCTTACGCGCGACCAGTTGCTCGACGCGGTGTGGAAGGAAACGCCCTTTGTTACGCCGCGATCGATTGACGTATACATTCGCCGCCTGCGGGAAAAAATCGAGCTCGATCCTCGCCACCCGCAATATCTGAAGACTCTGCGCGGCATCGGCTACCGCTTCGAAGTACCCAATAAAGTGCCGAAATAAGGACGCGCCGAAATAAGGCGGCAGCCACGGATCTTCACCGATTCGCGCGGCGGTAATTCGTGTAGTTTTACTCCGGGCTTGACAAATAACCGCGACAAGAGCAGAATCCTTAAAGGCGAATAAAAAGCGAAAAATACGCGATTGCCTCCGCGGCTTCCTTGGAATTAACCAGCCTCGGCGTTCCCTGAAATTTCTTCGAGGAATCCTATGACTTCCGCAGTGTTTTCCACTTCGGCGGCCCAGGGCCGCTTTTTTGTTTTTGATGAAGATGCTCATGTAGGGACAGCCCCGGGGTCCCCAGAACGCCCGATTTTGGCGTTCTGGGGTGGAGATGCTCTTCGAGAGCCTGCCCTGAGCAACCCGAGGAACGAGGGAAGTCGAATGGGTCCGGTCGGGCGAAGCTCGATAGCATGCTTTGTTCAATCCGCCATCGTCAATCAGAAACCAGCAATCGAAAGTTCTATAGTTCCCGCTTCGCGACTCGAAATTCGCCCATCCCCGCAGATGGCTTCGAGCGGCATCGCCGCCCTCGACGCCCTGACCGGTGGCCTGCCCCGCGGATGCCTGACCGAAATCTGCGGCGCGGCTTCTTCGGGACGCACCACCGTGCTCTTGTCCACGCTCGCCGCCGCAACTCGCCGCGGAGAATTCTGCGCGCTCGTCGATGCCAGCGACGCACTCGATCCTCACTCCGCGGCCGCTGCTGGCGTGAAACTGAAGCGGTTGCTATGGGTACGCTGCGGAGAAAATTCAACACAGAGGCACAGAGATACAGAGAAGAACTTTTCTAAAACCAATTCCGACCAACCTAAAGCAGAGCAACGCCTCGAGCAAGTCCTGCGCGCGACCGACCTGCTTCTCGAAAGCGGAGGCTTCGGCCTGATCGTTCTCGACCTCGCCGATCTGCCGTTGCCGTCCGCGCGCCGCATTCCGCTGACGACGTGGTTCCGCTTCCGCCGCGCCGTCGAACATACGCCTACGATCCTCGTGGCCATCGAGCCACAGCCCATCGCCGGAAGTTGCTCGTCGCTGCTGCTGCAACTCGGCTCACAGAATCATCGGGAAGAAGCGATGGAAAAGGTTCCGGCACACGCGCACCTGCTGACCGAATTGCAAATCCACGCCGAATTAGTTCGCTCGCGCCTGGACCGCAAACCGGTGCGCTCCGTCATGTTCGTCGCGCAAACTGCCTGGGCGGGATGAACTGGGCACTGACAACTGGGTACTGTGTACTATGTTCGCCTGCATCTACGTGCCGAACTTCCTCGTGGTGGCTGCGCTGCGCGCCGAGCCCGATCTGCGGGCCTGCGCCGTGGCCATCCTTGAGGGCAAACCTCCGCTCGAAAAAATTATTGCTGTGAATAAACAGGCTGCTACACGGGGCATTGCGCCGGGCATGACCAAGGCGCAAGCCGAACTCTGCACAGAACTGACATTGCGCCCGCGATCTTCGTGGCAGGAATCGGCCGCGCACGCTGCCTTACTCGACTGCGCTCAATCGTTCTCGCCGTGCGTGGAAGACACGGCTCGCGACACCGTGCTCATTGATCTTGCGGGCATGGAGTCACTGTTTGGGTCTTTGCCGGAAATCTGCCGCGCGATTTTTGATTGCGCCGGCGCGCTCGGAGTCCATGCCCATGTCGCCATCGCATCAAATCCCGACGCGGCTCTGCTCTCGGCCCGGGGATTTCCGGGCGTCACATTGATTCCCGCCGGCAAAGAAGCGGAGCAACTCGACTCATTGCCGGTAGAAGTTTTATTTGCCGATCGCTTGGAAGGAGATGAGAAGAAAGAAGCGGACTCTCTCGTCGAAACCCTCGATCGCTGGGGCATTCGCGACCTGCACGCGCTGGCAGCGTTACCGGAAGTCGCACTGAGTGAACGTCTGGGGCAGGAGGGCTTGCGGTTGCAGAAACTGGCGCGTGGCACAGCTTCGCGCACGCTGGGTCCCATCGAAGAACTGCTGGTGTTTGAAGAAGCGATCGAACTGGAGCATCCCATTGTCCTGCTCGAACCGCTCGCCTTCCTGCTCAACCGGCTGCTGGAACAACTTTGTACGCGGCTGGCGTCGCGCGCCCTGGCTACGCAGGAACTGCGCCTCACGCTGGAACTTTCAAACCTCACTGGCGTTGAGGACGAATTTGAGAATGCAGGCATCGACAGCGAAAGTGATGACACATCCTCCCATACTGTCATCCTGAGCAGAGATGGCGCTTCAAGAAGTGAAGCGCCTGCGGAGTCGAAGGATCCCTACCTACGGCAATCAATTTTGCAATGGAATGGACATCGTCCTCGTCAATCAAAATTCGTCCGTACCCTCCGCCTCCCTCTGCCCATGCTCGACTCCAAAATTTTTCTCAAGCTGCTGCAACTGGATTTGAGCGCGCATCCTCCGGGCGCACCCATCGTTAAAATTCACCTCGCTGCGGAACCAGTGCGGCCGCGCCCGGCGCAAGGTGGCCTTTTCCATCCCCCGTCGCCCGAACCCGAAAAACTGGAACTCACCCTGGCCCGCATCGCCGGTCTGGTCGGCGAGCAGAAAGCCGGTGCTGTCGAATTGCTCGACACACACCGTCCCGAAGGATTTCGCATGCAACGCTTCGTGAGTGAAGTTCCACCAAAAATTTCGCGCGAGAAAAATGCCGAGCCGGCAAACCCGAAAGCGGCTGAAGAAAACCAATCTGCCGTCACTGCCCTGCGCCGCTTTCGTCCGCCTCTGCGTGCCAGGGTGACACTTGAAAATGGTCAGCCGGTGCATTTGGTTTGTCAGAAAAAAGATGTGCAGGGTCATGTCCTCTGGAAGGCCGGCCCTTGGCGCTTTTCCGGTGACTGGTGGGAACGCGAAGCCTGGGCTCGCGACGAGTGGGACGTGGCTTTGCAAAATGACGCTCTCCCGCACAACTCGAACATCGCCCTCTATCGCCTGGTGCACGATCTGCTCGGCGGGGGATGGTTTGTTGAGGGCACGTATGACTGACCAATTCTTTTCACCACGGAGACACAGAGGCACGGAGAACGTCTTTTTTATTCTTCTCTCTGTGACTCCGTGTCTCAGTGGTGGATTCCACTGGCAGGCTACCGCCAACTGATGTACGTAGAACTTCACGCCCGCTCCGCTTTCAGTTTTCTCGAAGGCTCTTCCCTGCCTGAGGAACTGGTCTCGACATGCGCCCAACACGACATGCCCGCCATGGCATTGCTCGACGCCAACGGCGTGTATGGCGCGCCGCGCTTTCACCTGGCCGCGGACAAAGCCAAGATCAAGGCGCACATCGGCGCGGAAATCACCGCGAATTTATTTTCACCACGGAGACACAGAGGCACAGAGAAGACAGATCAAGAATCAGAACTCAAAAGCCAAAAACCAAAACATTCCTCCGTGCCCCCGTGTTTCTGTGGTGAATTTCGTCTTCCCCTGGTAATTCAATCCCGCGCCGGCTATCAGAACCTCTGCCGCCTGATCACCAAAATGAAGTTATGCGCAAAAAAAGGCGAAGGCGCGGTCACCGAACAGGAATTACAAGAGCACGCCGAAGGCCTCATCTGCCTCACTGGCGGCGATGAAGGCCCGCTGGTTGCAGCGTTGCAACAAGGCGGCTTCGAAGGAGCATGCCACCATGTTGATCGACTCACCAACATCTTCGGCCACAAAAATGTCTACGTCGAACTCCAGCGCCACTTCCGCCGCGAAGAAGAATTCCGCAACCGCGCCGCCGTCGACATCGCGCACTCGCTCCATCTTCCGCTGCTCGCGACCAACGGCGTCAACTACGCTGTCCCTAAAGCGCGCGAACTCGCGGATGCTTTCACTGCAATTCGCAATCACCGCACACTTTCGACCGCTGGACGCCTCCTCTCTTGCAACTCCGAGCGTTATCTAAAGAGCCCACAGGAAATGCAGCAACTCTTCGCCGATCTTCCCGAAGCCCTTGCCAACACGCTCGAACTTTCCTCGCGCCTCGAATTCACCCTCAACGATCTCGGCTACGAATTTCCGCGCTACCCGGTGCCCGAAAGCGAGACCATGAACTCATTCCTGCGCGAACGCGCGTGGGAAGGCTTTCACGAACGCTACGGATGCAAATCGCAAGACCTGCAAGCGCGCGCCCGTCTGCAAATCGAAAAAGAATTAAAGCTCATCGAAAAACTCAAGCTCGCCGGGTACTTCCTCATTGTCTGGGACCTCATCCGCTTCTGTCGCGAGCAAGACGTTCTGGTGCAAGGTCGCGGATCGGCCGCCAACAGCGCCGTCTGTTACTCGCTCGGCATCACCGCCGTGGATGCAGTCAGCATGGAATTGCTCTTCGAGCGTTTTCTCTCTGAAGAACGCGGCGAGTGGCCTGACATCGATCTCGACCTGCCTTCCGGCGACGAGCGTGAAAAAGTTATCCAGTATCTCTACCAAAAATACGGCGAACGCGGCGCCGCCATGACCGCTAACGTCATCACCTATCGCAACCGCATGGCCGCGCGTGAAATGGGCAAGGCTCTCGGATTTGATCCCGAAACTCTCAGCAAAATTTCGGCTGCCGTCGCCACCTGGGAATTTCGCGACGAAAACGACGCCCTCGACTGCCGCTTCCGCGACGCCGGCCTAGACCTATCACATCCTCGCCTGCGCAAATACTACGAGCTCTGCCTCGCCGTGCAGGACATGCCACGCCATCTTGGCCAGCACTCCGGCGGCATGGTCATCTGCCAGGGGCAACTCGATTCCGTTGTCCCGCTCGAACCCGCCTCCATGCCCGGTCGCGTCGTCGTGCAGTGGGACAAGGAAGACTGCGCCGACATGGGCATCGTCAAAGTCGACCTGCTCGGCCTCGGCATGATGGCCGTGCTGAAAGATTCGATCGAACTCATCCGCGACCACTATCACGAGAAGGTCGATTTGGCGCATCTTCCCCAGGACGACTCGCAGGTCTACTCCACCCTGCAGCAAGCCGACACGATCGGAATGTTCCAGGTGGAAAGCCGCGCGCAAATGTCGTGTCTGCCGCGCCTGCGACCGAGGCGTTTTTATGACATCGTCGTGGAGGTCGCGATCATCCGCCCTGGGCCGATCGTGGGGCAGATGGTGAATCCATTCTTGCAGCGGCGCCAGGGAAAAGAAGAGGTGACCTACGCGCATCCGTCGCTCGAATCGGTGCTCAAGCGCACGCTCGGCGTCCCGCTCTTTCAGGAACAACTGCTGCGCATCGCCATGATCGCGGCCAATTTCACCGGAGGCGAAGCCGAAGAACTCCGCCGCGCCATGGGCTTCAAGCGCTCGCAGGCACGTATGAAGGAGATCGAAGCCCGCCTCCGCGCCGGCATGACGCAAAACGGAATTTCGCCCAAAGCGCAGGAAGAAATCATTCTCTCAATTACTTCGTTCGCGCTCTACGGATTCCCCGAATCCCACGCCGCCAGCTTCGCGCTGATCGCTTACGCTAGCGCGTATTTGAAATGTCATTATCTCGCCGCCTTCACCGCCGCGCTGCTCAATAACCAGCCCATGGGATTTTATTCACCCGCGACGATCGTGAAAGATGCGCAGCGCCACGGCCTGAAGCTGCTGCCGGTCGATGTAACGTGCTCGCAGTGGAATTGCACGCTGGTGCGAGTCCCGAGTCGCGAGTCGCGAGTCGCGAGCAAGGACGAAGTTGCCCTCCGCATGGGATTGCGTTACGTGCGCGGCCTGCGCGAAGAGGCCGGTCAGGCGCTAGTTCGCGAGCATATGCAAGCCCCGTTCATTTCTATTCACGATCTTACCCGCCGCGTTCCGCAACTGCGCAGAGACGAACTCACTACGCTCGCAGAAATCGGCGCGCTGAACTCTATCGGATCTCAGATTTCAGATTGCAGATTGCAGATTTCACCGCTAACCCAATCTGAAATCTGCAATCTAAAATCTGCAATCGCTTCTGACTCGGTACTGGGTACTCGGTACACGGTTCTAAATCGCCGCGATGCTCTCTGGCAGGTCGAATCAGCTGTCCGCCCTTCCGGCCCGCTGCTCGAACAAAACGCCGAGCCGAATGAACCATCCCCACTCGTCCCCATGAATCCCGAAGAGCGTCTCGTCGCCGACTTCCACGGCACCGGGCTCACTGTCGGCCCGCATCCCATGGCCTACCGCCGCGCCTGGCTCAACGCCATGGGCATTCGCCGGGCCAGCGACCTGCGCGACATTCCCAGCGGCAAGCGGCTTCGTATCGGAGGCTGCGTCATCGTGCGCCAGCGCCCCGGCACTGCGAAAGGATTCGTCTTCCTCAGCCTGGAAGATGAAACCGGCGTAGCCAACGCCATCATTCGGCCTGACCTGTTTCATCAAAATCGTCTACTGCTGGCCAGCGAGCGCTTTCTCGCCATCGAAGGCATTCTGCAAAACCAGGACAACGTCATTTCCGTCCGCGCTGAACGCGTGCTGCCGCTGTTCGTTACGAAAGCCGAAACCGTTTCACACGATTTCTATTAGGCCGGCAATCCCTGTTATCATCCTTTCCCGAAAAAATGGAGGCTCGCCATGGAAATCATTGATGCCGCCAAAAATCTTGCCCGCGTGGAACAAACCCGCCTTCGCCACCAACTCATCGACGGGGAGCGCCGCGAACGCATCGCGCATCACAAACAGGCCATCACCGAGCGCAAAAAGCTCGCACTGGCCCCGGGCGCGATCGAGCCGCTCAATCTGTTTGCAGATGGCGATTCCTGGTTCGATTACCCGCTTCCTGTGACCGGCCGCAATGACGTCATTCGCTCCATCGGCAACCATGGCAATCCGCCGCCGCTCATCCTCAACCTCGCCCACTATGGCGATGAAGCCCGCGACCTTCTCGGCGTCAAGCGCCGCCAGCGGATCATCGAAAATCTCAGCGATCACGACAATGGAGTCTTCGACGCGATTCTCTTTTCCGGCGGCGGCAACGACACGGTTGGCGATCAATTCTGTCTGTGGATTCGGGAGTACGTCCCAGGAATGCCGCCAAACCAGGGCATCAACGGGCAGCGCCTTGGGGACGTGCTTGGAGTCGTGCGCAGCGCCTACGAAGACTTGATTGCCATTCGCGACCAGTGCTCGCAAACCAGCCTCATCTTCATTCACGGCTATGATTTCGCCATTCCGAGTGGCGTGGGCATCTGCGAAGACTCGGCTGGAGGCAAGCCCGACTACCTGATTGGACCATGGCTAGAACCTTCTCTCGCTTATCGCGGATGGCCGAATCTGAAGATTGAAACCGAGGTTGTCAAAGAATTTCTGCTGCAATTCCGGAATCTGCTCGTGCAGATCGCGGCGGCTCACAAAAACGTCTTCTACGTCGAAACTCAGGGAACGCTAATGCCGAACGAATGGGCCAACGAACTGCACCCCACGCCCGGGGGTTTCGATAAGATCGCGGCGAAGTTCATCGCGGCACTGGCAAGCAATCCTGCACTCAAGGGGCGGATCTAACACGCCCCTCGAGGCGCGCCGTGATCTCACTTCCCCATGTAGCTGACTCTCCAGATCGAGTTCGAACCGTCGTCGCTGACCAGCAGTGAGCCATCCGGCGCAACGGTGATCCCGACCGGACGCCCCCAAACTTGCCCGTCCGGAAGGACAAACCCGGTCAGAAAGTCCTGATACTCACCGGTCGCATGGCCGGTCTGATGCAGCGGCACGCGGATGACTTCGTAGCCCACGCGCACAGCCTTGTTCCATGATCCGTGCTCGGAAGCGAAAATGTCTCCGCGGTATTCCGCCGGAAATTTGTCCGCCTCATAAAACGTCAACTCCAGCGAAGCGTTGTGCGGCTGCAACAGCACGTCCGGCATGATCGCTTTGTCTTTCAATTCGGGGTGCTTGCCCGCATGCCGCGGATCCTGATGCCCGCCGATGTACCACCAAGGCCAGCCATAGAAACCGCCTTCCTGCACATGCGTGATGTAATCGGGCACCAGGTTATCGCCGAGCGCGTCGCGTTCGTTCACCGAGCACCACAACTCGCCGGTTTGGGGATTGACGGCAATCCCGCCGCCGGCATTGCGAATGCCGTAGGCGTACACGCTCATCGTGCAATTCGCCGGGTCACACGTGAGAATGTCAGCCCGCCCCTTCTCGCCCGGATGCGTGTCGGGATCGTCGACATTCGACCCCGATCCCACGGCCACAAATAGTTTCTTTCCGTCCTGAGAAAATTCGACCGCTCGGGTCCAGTGCCCGCCGGTGGGAAAGTCGGCAAGGTGCTGCGACGGCCCGCTCGCCTTCAGATCGCCGTCGTGGTAAGGAAAACGAATCAGTTCGTTCGTGTTGCCGATGTAAATCCACTGGGGCTCCGGGCCCGGCGGATAAAAAGCGATGCCGTAAGGCCGCTTCAACCCTTCCGCGAATATCGAACTCTGCTCCGGCTTGCCGTCGCTCGTCATGCCGCGGAAAACCCGAATGCGCCCGACACTGCTTTCCGCCAGAAAAATGTCGCCATTGGGCGCGGTTCGGAGCAGTCGCGGATTTTCCAGGCCTGCCGCATACAATTCCACCTTGAAACCAGCGGGCGCCACCGGCCATGCATTCTCCGGCCGCGCCACCAACTCCGCGCCGTTCTCCGCCGACTCGGTTGCGTAAGGCTCGGGTAAATCGTTCACTGTAATTTTCCGCGTTGTGCCCGGAGACTCGTAGCGGAAATCGGTAAACGGCGCACGCGGCGCTGGAGCTTTCAGGGCCGCCCCGCTGACCTCCGCCGCAGAAGCGGGATGCGCCACCCCCTCCGCCTTGCCCGCCGCCAGCGCTGCCACATAGGTCACCACCTGCCAGCGCTTCTGCTTCGGCAGAAACTCCCACGACGGCATTCCGCTGTCTTTATCTCCCTTGGTGATGAACCAGAAGATCTCGCCTTGCGCGACTCCCTTCAGTTTTCCATCCACCAGCGAAGGAACATTCCCCGTGCCCTGTCCTGCCTTGCCATGACACGCCAGGCAGTTGCGGGCGTAGAGTGTCTTGCCAGCGTCAATGGCATCGGGCTGACCGGCATATGGATTGTTCGTCGCCTTGGCCGAGTCGGGCGCGTCGTGAAAGTTTTTGTCCACGGCATGGATGGTCCCACCTACAACGAACATGAAGAAAAAAGCAGCAACAAAGACAGGAAACGTCACCGAAATACTGCTTAACCCACGAAAGCGCATGTTGATCCTCGCAAGGAAGGGTTTAATGGCTTCAATTATCCACCGGGCGATATCAGATTATGCACCGAGCGAAAGGATGGAGTGAAATTTGCCGCGTGCGGGATCGAAGGCTTAGGAAGGTTTGGTAGCGCTACCGGGAATCGAACCCGGGTTTGAAGATTGAGAATCTTCCGTCCTAACCCCTAGACGATAGCGCCCCGCAGAACAAAAGTATAACAAAAATGTAAACGTTGACCGTGCGGGAAAAGGCTCTGTTTGCTACGTTCATCCATTACGCGAGCCCTATCACCGCGAAACTGTCGTCACAAATAACTTGCGCGACGCCAACTCCCGCTTGTCGGCGCCGTTTTTCGGTTTCATTTTCGGAAATTTTGCGGCGTCGTATCGCTTTAATCAATGTAAACAGGCTGACATCCACAGGGGTTGAGGTTTTATATTAGAAGCAGGGAGCTTGCTATCAGCCTTTGTGGGCGACTGCTAGCGCAAAAACGAAAACAGACTGCAACCAGCGGTCACAAATTCTTGTCAAACCAATTTTGTTAAACCATTCTTGTTAAAGCATTTTTGTGAAGGCATTTTTGTGAAACCCAGGAGGATCAAGGAGTACTGATCATGGCAAAGAAGATTACGAAAAAAAGCCCAGGCGCCCAAACCCCCGATCCAAGTCCCGTCTCGAGCAATGGCGACAATAAGATGGAAGGCGCCGCTGCAGGTTCCAATGCTCAGACGACGAACATCACCAAGACCAGAAAGAAACCAGAGCTTGTTGCGGCGCAAACTCGCTCCAAGCTGGTTCCCATCAACCTGGACGATGAAATCCGCCAGCTCGCTTACCTGCTCTCGGAGCGGCGTGGATTTCAACCCGGCCACGAAACGGAGGACTGGCTGAACGCGGAGCGCGAGGTTCGGCAGCGCTACCAGCAAACGAGCGCGTAGGACACTCCACTCGCGATGACCGTGGCGGCCGAGCCCCGGCTGCCGCCCGAAGTTGCGCGTTGAACGTTAGATTTTCTTCTCTCGGTTCTGTCGAGCAGGAGTCAGGCTTTCCTCCCGAATCTGTTGCGCATCGTCCTTTCTACTGCGCCTCAGGTTGCCTCGCCCACCGCTTTCTGAAAAAATAGGCCGGGGTTCCCTTAAATGGCGGTCATTGGCGACTTTGCGTTACTGCTTGCGCTGGCATTGAGCGTTTATTCGTTCGCCGCCGGTCTGCTCGCCCTGCTCTCTGCCGAAGATTCCGGCTGGGCGCGCGTAGGGGAGACGGCACGCCGCGCCGGCATCGTTGTATTCGGAGCGGTTTTGCTGGCTGCTATTGCTCTGGTCGCTTCCGCCTTCCGCGACGATTTTTCCATCGCTTACATCTTCCACCACAGTAACCGCGACCTGCCGGGTCCCTACAAGTTCGCTGTTCTCTGGTCTGGCCAGGAAGGTTCGCTGCTGTTCTGGGCGCTCCTGCTGTCCGGTTACGGCTTCGTTCTGCGCCTGCGCTACAAGACCGATCCGCGTCTATTCGCCTACGCCTCTGTGATTCTCGCCGCCGTGCAGGTGTTCTTCCTGTCCCTGGTCTACTTCGCCGCGAATCCCTTCGGCCTGATCGAAGGCCCCTTGCGCGCCGACGGCAGCGGCCTCAACCCGCTGCTGCAATATCCGGAAATGGTGATCCACCCGCCCATGCTTTACCTGGGCTATGTAGGATTCACGATTCCCTTCGCCTTCGCGCTGGGCGCGCTGATCATGAAGTATCCCGGCGAAAAATGGATTCACATCACACGCCGCTGGACCATGGTGACTTGGGGATTTCTGACGTGCGGCATTTTTCTCGGCTCGCACTGGGCCTATTCCGTGCTCGGCTGGGGTGGCTATTGGGGATGGGATCCGGTCGAAAACGCGTCGCTCATGCCCTGGCTTGTGGGCACGGCATTCCTGCACTCGGTCATGATGCAGGAAAAGCGCGGCATGCTGAAAGTCTGGAATATGTGGCTGGTCTTCGCCACGTTCTGGCTCGCGATTCTGGGAACGTTCCTGACGCGCAGCGGCATCATCAGCTCGGTGCACGCCTTCGCACAGTCGTCGATTGGAACCTGGTTCGCGTGGTTCCTCGCAGTGAGTTTTGCCGTCTTCGTTTTCTTCTTCGTGAAGAACAAGAGCGGCCTGCGCAGCGAACACAAACTGGAGGCACTGGTTTCGCGCGAATCGAGCTTTCTGTTCAACAACCTGCTATTTCTTCTGCTCACGCTCGACGTGCTGTGGGGAACGTGGTTCCCGAAAATTTCCGAATTGGTACAGGGCAACAAAGTTACAGTCGGCGCTCCGTTCTACAACCGGGTGGCGATCCCGGTCGCGCTGCTGCTCTTGCTCTTGACCGCGGTCGGCCCGCTGCTGGCCTGGCGCAAGACGTCATTTGAAAGCGTGAAGCGCAATTTCCTCTGGCCCACGATCGGCGCCCTGGTCGTGGCGCTGT
The DNA here is from genome assembly GCA_030041475.1 of Candidatus Sulfotelmatobacter sp. Taxonomy (GTDB): domain Bacteria; phylum Acidobacteriota; class Terriglobia; order Terriglobales; family Acidobacteriaceae; genus Sulfotelmatobacter. Next base: position 28,926 of record JASHNU010000051.1, on the reverse strand, counting down.
TTGTCATGTTCACTCCGGCGGGCTGGGGCTCGATCTTCGGCCTCAAGCCGTGGCATGACATCAGCTACTTTTATTCGCTGATGACGATTTTCCTCTCCGCTCTCGTGACTTTCACCGTGGCTTCAGAGTTCTACCGCGGCGGTCGCGTCATTTCCGAGAAAACCGGACAGGGCATGTTTGCCTCGATGGTCCAGCTCACGCACCGCAACACGCGCCGCTACGGAGGCTATATCGTTCACTTCGGCGTTGTGCTGGCCATGATCGGATTCTCCGGCGCCGCGCTCAACCAGGAAAAAGAAATGGAGATGGGCTACGGCGACCACATGCAGATCAGCAACTACGATCTCGTCTGCCGTTCCTACACGCAGGACGACAATCCGAACCAGGCCAGTGAGTGGGCGCTCATCGACGTATACCAGGGCGGCCAAAAAATCGGCACCATGACGCCGCAGCGCCTCTTTTATAAGGCGAGCCAGCAGGCCTCCACCAAGCCCGACATTCGCCAGACTTTCAAGGAAGATCTCTACCTGGTCTACGAGGGCCAGAACGACAAGGGACAGCCGGTCATCAAGGCGCACGTGAACCCGATGGTGATCTGGATCTGGATCGGCGCCTGGGTGATCGTGCTGGGCACGGGCCTTGCGCTGGTCGAGCCTGCTCCGGTGCCGGTGACGGTGCGGGTACCAAGAATGGTGGAGCGCGCCGCACCGGTGGCAGGAGATTAGCTTGTGTAGGGGCGGACGCACTCGTCCGCCCGCCGGGCGTAGCCCGGCTTCTGCTCGTTGATTTCAGATTCTAGATTTCAGATTTGAGATTGCGAATTCGGAGATCGCATGGCGCGTCTGCAATCTTCAATCTGAAATCTGCAATCCGCAAAATGATGGTGAGATCCAACTCAATCCGCCGCACTCTCCACTGCGCCCTGGTTTCGCTTGCCGTCTGCATCTTCGCCGGGGCGGGCGATCCCTCCTCGCGCTTTACCGAGATCGGCCATCAGCTCATGTGCATCTGCGGATGCGGCCAGATTCTTTTGGAGTGCAACCACGTCGGCTGCCCTTCCTCCGACAGCATGCGCAACGAGCTCATGGCCGCCGTCACGCGTGGCGACAGCGACAGCCTGGTGCAACAAGCGTTCGTGCAGAAATACGGACCCACGGTTCTTGCCGCTCCCACCACCGCCGGCTTTGATCGTGCGGCATGGATCATGCCGATCGTCGCCCTGCTGTTGGGATTCGGCATCGTGATCCTCATCGTGCGCGCATGGAGAAACCGGCCTGAACCGATGCTCGCCGATGGAGTGCATGCTTCTCCCGGAGCGGAGCTCGAGAAGTTCCGCGAGCAGGCCCGCCAGGAGACCGACCTATGATCCTGGAGCTCACTTGCGCTCTTCTGATCACCGCCGCCGCGCTGCTTTACGTTTTTTATCTGCCCGGCAGACTCTACCTGGGCCCCGAGAAGACGCGCGCTTCGTATTTGCGCGAGCGCAAGGACGCCGTCTACGAGAACCTGCGCGACTTGAACTTCGAGTACAAAGCGGGCAAGGTTCCCGACGCCGACTATCACTCGCTGAAGTCATCCCTGGAAGACGAAGCCGCCGCGCTGCTGGCCGAAATCGCGCGCCTCGAAGACGCTGCCGCGCCACGAAAAACAAGAGCATGAGAAGAATGCACATTCAAAACTTTGTCATCCTGAGCGAGGCGTCTTCTTCCGGTTGTCATCCTGCTGAAGCGGGCGCATTTTGCCCGCTGAAGGACCTAGGCGAGCCGCGCGAGGCGTCGCGGGGTTTGCGACGCAAGAATCGCGCGTTTGCCTCGTCTCCTTGCTGGGCTGCGCGTGAGGCGACCTTTATTACACTCGTCATTCCGCTCGTCCTTCTCCTGCTCAGCACCTTCGCCTCCGCGCAAACGCTCACCGGCACGGTGAAAAATTCCACGACCGGCAAGCCTTCCGCCGGCGACGACGTCGTTTTGCTGAGCTTAAGCCAGGGCATGCAAGAATCCGGACGCACCAAGACCGACGCCAAAGGCAATTTCAGCTTCAAGCTCGACGATGCACAGGCGCCGCATCTCGTCCGCGCCATTCATGAGGGCGTGACCTATCACCGCATGGCGCCTCCGGGAACGACCTCGGTCGAGGTCGAAGTCTACGACGTTGCGAAAAAGGTGGAAGGCATTGAAGTGGTGGCCGATATCATGCGGGTGCAGGCCGAGCAGGGCCAGCTCGAAGTGATGCGGGGCTTTGCCGTGCAGAACAACTCCAAGCCGCCGCGCACCCAGATGAACGAACGCAACCTCGAGTTCTTCGTTCCCGAGGGCGCGCAGATCGCCGAAAGCGAGGCCATGACTGCCGGCGGCCAGCCCATCAAATCCGCGCCGGTGCCGGTCGACGACAAGAAAACCCGCTACGCTTATCTTTTCCCGCTGCGCCCCGGCACCACGCAATTTCAGCTCGCATACCAGCTTCCCTACACCGGCAGCGCCAACATTGATCCCAAGAGCCTCTATCCGCTGCAGCATTTCGTTGCCATCCTGCCCAAAGGCATGCAGTTCGCCGGCGCTCCTGGCGCGAATTTCCAGCCCATGAACGATCCGCAGCAGCCCGATGCCAACGTGCAGGTTGCCTCCGGCGCAAAGTTGGGTCAGACGTTGGCCTTCAAGGTAACCGGAGAAGGCACGCTGGAGGCTCGCCAGGAAAATGCGGGTCAACCCGGCGAAGGAGGACAGAGCTCTGGACAAGCCGCGGAAAGCCGACCCGGAGGCGGTCTTGGCCCGCCCATCGACGCGCCCAATCCTCTGCAGAAATATCAGCTGTACATTCTCGGCGGTTTCGCGTTGGCGCTGGTGGCCGGGGGCATATTCGTGGCTTCGCGGCAGCAGGCGGCTCAGCGCGCGGCCGTCGCGCAAGGAGCCGTCGCCCACGGTTCGACTGAAGAGGAAGAGCTTTTCGTTAGTGCAGAAGTCGCAGCCTCCAGCGGCGCACGAAGTGTGTCGATCCCCCCTCGCTCGGGTAAAACTGGTGTGGGTTCTGCTTCGCGGCCTTCCTCGTCCATGCTGTTTGAAGGTCTGAAAGAAGAACTCTTCCAGCTTGAAGTCGAGCACAAGCAAGGCCACATCTCGCAGGAAGAATACGAAAAGACGAAAGCCGCCCTCGATCAGACTCTGCAGCGTGCCCTGAAGCGCGGAACCGCGAAGCAGCCTTAAAACCGCATCTCCTTCGGAACACGCCGCTTGCAGTCTGGAACTCTGGCGCGTGCCGGACCGTATCTCTCCATGAATCCACCCGCTTCGAGTACCATCTAATTATGGGGATCCTTTTGTAGAAAGAGTTCACTGAGAAAGTCTATGGGAAACACGTTCAAGACCGCGTTCTTACTCACGCTGCTTACGTTGCTGCTGATGTTCATCGGCCGTTATTTCGGCGGCCAGAACGGCATGATGCTGGCCCTCGTCTTCGCTGCCGTGATGAACTTTGTCTCTTACTTTTTCTCCGACAAGATCGCGCTGGCCATGTATCGCGCCCAGCCGGTGACGCGCGAGCAATTGCCGCGCGCTTATGAAATCGTCGAGCGGCTTACGCAGAAAATCGGCATTCCGATGCCGAAGATCTACGTGATCCCGACTGAATCGCCCAACGCCTTCGCCACGGGCCGCAGCCCCAGCCACGCCTCGGTCGCCGTGACCCACGGGATTCTGGGTTTACTGAATGACGAAGAACTCGAAGGCGTCTTGGCGCACGAACTGGGCCACGTCAACAACCGCGACATTCTGATTAGTTCCGTCGCTGCCACGATTGCCGGCGCCATCACCATGCTCGCCAGCATGGGACGTTGGGCGATGTTTTTCGGCGGCTTCGGCGGCCGCGATCGCGAAGGACGCGGAGGCGGAGGTCTGGCTGCGATCTTCATGCTCATCCTGGCGCCCATTGCGGCATCACTGATTCAGCTCGCCGTTTCGCGCTCGCGCGAATATCAGGCCGACGCCACCGGCGCGCATTTCACCGGCAATCCCTATGCCCTGGCCAGCGCACTGCAAAAGCTCGACGCCTACTCGCGGCGTCTGCCCCTGCAAGCCACGCCCTCGACGGCGCATCTGTTCATCATTCAGCCGTTCCTCGGCATGAATTTTGCGAATCTGTTTTCGACGCATCCACCCATCGCCAAGCGCATCGAGCGCCTGACGGGCCGGCCGGCGGAGTTTATGCAATAAAGCGGTCAGCTTTCAGGTCTTGGTTTTCAGCACAAACATGGTGCAAGAGTGCGCAATGCCGGCGTTCCCAAGATTGGCCGCCCTCGGTTGACATTCCGAGCGAAGCGAGGAATCTGCTTTTGGCCGATAGCCGAAAGCTGAGAGCTGCTCCTGTGACTGCCGTAACTCTGCTCGTTCATGGCGCCGATAGTAGAATCCAAATCAATGTCCCCTGAGACTGCCAGCGCTGTTTCCTCCAAAGCCGCCGAGAAAGCCACTGCCCAGGCCGCCGTCAAGGCGAAAGATCTGGAAATGGCTCTCCGCCGCGTCATTCGCGGCAAAGACGACGTTGTCCGCCTGGCCTTGGTCAGCATACTGGCCCGCGGACATCTGCTGATTGAAGGCGTTCCCGGCGTCGGCAAGACCACACTGGGGCAAGCGCTGGCCCGCGCCATCGACTGCAGTTTTCAGCGCGTGCAGTTCACCAGCGATATGCTGCCCTCGGATGTACTCGGCATTTCCGTTTATTCCGCAATGGACCAGCAGTTCGAATTCAAGCGCGGTCCGGTCTTCACGAACGTTTTGCTGGCCGATGAGATCAACCGCACCACGGCAAAAACGCAATCTGCGCTGCTCGAGGCCATGAACGAAGGCCAGGTCACGGTCGACGCGCACTCTTACGAATTGCCGCAACCGTTTTTGGTGACGGCCACGCAGAATCCGGTGGAGCATCACGGCACGTATCCGTTGCCTGAGTCCCAGCTCGATCGCTTCCTGCTGCGCGTGCGCATGGGATATCCCGACCCGCAGGCGGAGCGCGAAATTCTGCGCTCGGAGGCAGGCGCGTCGCAGATCGAAGGCATACGTCCGGTTCTCTCCGGAGCCGATGTGCTCGAGATGCAGCAGGCCGTAAGGCAGATTCGCGTGGACGAATCGCTGGTGAGCTATGCCCTCGAAATCGTACGGCGCACCCGCACGTCTGAATTTCTTTCTCTCGGTGTTTCGCCCCGCGGCTCGCAGGCACTCTACCGCGCAGCGCAAGCCATGGCGTTTCTGGAAGGCCGCACTTTCTGCACTCCCGAGGATTTCAAGCCGCTCGTGATCTCGGTCTTCGCCCACCGTGTCGTGGTCAACGGCCACTACGCCTCCACGCTGAAAAAGTCGGAACAGTCCGACCAGGTGCTGAAGGAAATCGTGGAGAGCGTGGCAGTTCCAGTGTAGTCCGGCTCTCTTGTCAACCGACACGATCATCCTCAGACTATAATTCTCCGTCATGTCCTTGCTGCGCTTTCTCATGCTGCTCTCGCTCGTGGTCTGGATCGGCGGGCTGATCTTCTTTATCGTCGTCGCGCCTGTTGCGTTTCAACTCTTGCCGACCCGGCTGCTTGCGGGAACTCTGGTCGGAAACTTGCTGACCAAGCTGCACTGGATGGCGATTGGCTCGGGCGTCCTGTTCCTGGTCAGTTCCCTCTCCTATAACCGACTGACGCAGGGCTCAGGCCAACCCTTCGCTATGCGTCACCTGCTGATCTGCGTCATGCTGGCTCTCACGCTCGTTTCACAATTCTGGATCACGCCGCGCATGGTCGCACTGCGCGCGCAGGTCGCAACCTTCGACGCCACCACGCTCAACAATCCCGCACGTCTGCAGTTCGACGCTCTGCACGCGTGGTCGGAGCGGGTGGAGGGGCTGGTTCTTATTCTGGGACTCTTCGTCGTCTATCTGACCGCCGGCGCGTTCCGTCAGCGCTGACGAGCGAGTGGCTTGTATCGGAAGCACTCGACCACGTGGTCGTTGACCATCCCGACTGCCTGCATGAACGCGTAGCAAATCGTCGATCCGACAAAATTGAACCCGCGCCGCCTGAGGTCTTTGCTCATGGCATCGGATTCGGCAGTGCGCGCCGGCACATCCTTGAGCGATTTCACGACATTCACCCGCGGCTTGCCACCGACGAAGTGCCAGGCGTAGCGGTCGAAGCTGCCGAACTCTTCCTGCACCTGCAGAAATGCCTTCGCGTTACCGATGGCCGACGCGATCTTCAGCCGGTTGCGCACAATGCCCGGATCGCGCATCAGTTGCTGCATCTTGCGGCGGTCGAAGCGCGCGATGCGCCTGGGATCGAATCCCGCGAACACCTTGCGGTAGTTCTCGCGCTTGTTAAGGATGGTGTTCCAGCTGAGCCCGGCCTGCGCGCCTTCGAGGATTAAGAATTCAAAGAGCGTGCGGTCGTCGTGCACCGGCACGCCCCATTCTTCATCGTGATAGAGGATCGCGAGTTCGTTGTTGGCCCAGGCACAACGATTCTTTGGCGACTCAGTTTTGACTCTGTCTCCTTTGCAGCATCATCCCGAAGGCCCGCGCTTTCACCAGCAGGGCCGCCTGAAAAACGGCTTTGCTCGGGATGACGCCATCGAAGAAAATCCTACTCCAGCGACTTCGGGTCCGATTTGTTGACCGGCGACTTGGTGTCAAGCAGAGAGACTAGCTGATGCGCGCACTCCGGAATTCCGACCTTGCCTTCGCGAATGATTTCCTTTGCCGTTAGCTTCTTCCCGTAGAGTTTCTCGTTCGCGCTTCCGTCCGAGCGCAAAGTCGAGCCCTCCAGAGAAATTCCGGCAAACAGTCCTTTGTTGCGCGAGTAGGAAAGAATCTCGGCGCTCATCACGATGTCGGTCGCCCCTTCAGCCGTGCGACCCTTGGGCCCGGCTGCAGCCGAAGCGTCCGCTCCGAGTTTCACCTTGCTCGACAGCAGCGAGCGCGCGCCTTTCGGGTTCATCACCAGCAGAACAAAATCCGTGGCCTGGCCGCCGATTTGAAATCCAATGCTGCCGCCTTCCAGAGCATAGAGGGCGGGCGCGCCCCACTTGCCTTTGTAGTGCTCGCCACTGCGGCAGATCATCACCCCGCGGCCGAAACTAGCCCCCACGCCGAATGCGGCCTTGACGACCGACGGCATGATGATCACACACTCGGCCTTGTCGAGCAGATCCTGGGGAACGTCGTCAGGAATATTCAAAATCTCCTTTAACACCTCCGCCGAATTCTTCACTCGATCTTCTTCGCGCTCGTCACCCGCGGCAAAGGCGACACTGGCCGACAGGCAGACGGCAATAAAAGAAAAGATGAATTTCTTCATGTTTCCCTCCACTCAAAGATTTTATGCAAAGCCGGCGTAGCCGGCGTGACTATGTTGGGGGGCGCATCTGGCTGGCCAACCGCCTTGGCCATTCCCTATCGCGCAAGCCCTAGAAACTGCAAGTGTTTTGCCATGACCCTCCGTGTGCTCCTTTTGTAACTTGGCACTGGGGCAGAGCAACCCTAAAGTCAATGAGATAGCGGACTCCATTCGGGCTGGGTTCGGCATCCGGCGTGCATCTAAGTCGTTTGGGAGTGTCCGCGGACGTGGTTTAGGATGAAAAATTTGTATTCTCCGGGCATGAAGTACACGCACACAAAATTTCGCATTCTCGGGCTGTTGCTGGCAACCTTTGCCGTGGTCGCCGTTTCGCGCGCGCAGTCAGCCTACTCCGATGCGACGACCCTCAGCGCTTACAACACCACGAGCGCGCCAGTCTCGAACGCGGCTTCGAGCTCCGAGACGATCGCGGATTCGACTGCGGACGACCCGCAGAATTCGCTGATCACCATCCGCACACGCGTGAACGAAGTGAACGTGCTCTTCATCGCCACCGACAAGCACGGCAAGTTCGTCCGCGACCTGACGCAGAAGGATTTTTCAATTCTCGACGATCACAAGCCGCCGCAGGCCATTCTGAACTTCCGCCGCGAAACCGATCTGCCCCTTCACCTGGGTCTGCTGATCGATGTCAGCGGATCGGTCGACAGCCGCTTCGATTTTGAGCAGGACGCGGCCACCAGCTTTCTACAGCACACGCTGCGCGCGGGATTCGACAAGGCCTTCATCGTGGGCTTCAACAGCCACAGCCAGCTCGCGCAGGACTACACCGACGATTATTCCCGGCTTTACTGGGCGGTACACAAGTTGCACAACGGCGGCGGCACTGCTCTGTACGACGCCATCTATCACGCGTGCAAAGACAAATTTCTGAAAGATCATCCTGAGCACCCGGTGCGGAAAGCCATCATTGTGGTCAGTGACGGAGAAGATAACCAAAGCGAAGTCTCGCGGGCGCAGGCCATCGAGATGGCCCAGCGCGCCGAAGTCATCATTTACGCGATTTCCACTGACGACAGTGGCCTGGTCATGCGCGGCGACAAGGTTCTCGAACAGATGGCGGAAGCCACCGGCGGGCGCGCCTTCTTCCCCTTCAAGATGAAGGACATCACCCACTCCTACGCCGCCATTGAAGACGAACTGCGCAGCCAGTACGTGGTCTCCTACAAGCCCGCCGACTTCGACGCCGACGGCCGTTACCGGACGATCGAAATCTCCTCGCTGAAAAAAGACCTTCAGGTCCGCGCACGCAAGGGCTACTTCGCCCCACAGCAATAGGCAAATCGCCTCGATCTGCGCATCCGCAATCTCCCTATCGCAGAAATGCAAAAGCGCACACAGCTTCCTAATTGCCGCCGCGCTTTCCCTGTGTTAACGTCCGTTTGAATTCACATTTTCAACTCCGGAGCGCCTATGACCGGTTTGATCTTGCTGGTAATCCTCGTCGTCATCGCCGTGGTTCTGATCGGCATGTACAACAGCCTGGTGCAATTGCGCGTGCGCTGCGATTCGGCGTGGTCCGACATTGACGTGCAGCTGAAGCGCCGCCACGACCTGATTCCGAATCTCGTCGAAACCGTCAAGGGATACGCCGCGCACGAGAAAGGGACGTTCGAAAACATCGCCAAGTTCCGCTCGCAGGCGATGCAGGCAACCACGCCGGCCGATAAGGCCATCGCCGAAAATCAGCTCTCCGGCGCGCTGAAGAGCCTGTTCGCCGTGGCTGAGAATTATCCGCAGCTGCAGGCCTCGCAGGAATTTACCCAGTTGCAGGGCTCGCTCAGCCAGACCGAAGATTCGATCCAGAACGCGCGCCGTTACTACAACGCGGTGGTGCGGGATCTCAACACAAAAATCCAGTCCTTCCCGACGAACATCATCGCTGGGATGTTCGGCTTCACGGCACGCCAGTTCTTCGAAACAGCGGAGGCCGACCGCGAACCCGTGCAGGTGAGGTTCTGAGGTCGCATCATTGAGTCCCGAGTGATGGAACCCGAATGATGGAGTCAGCAAACTTGAGGCTTTCCCCAACGATCCGCCAGAAACTTGCTCTGTTCTTCCTGGCGGCGCTCTTCAGCATTCTTCCTCTCGTTGCCCATGCCAAATCCTGGCGCGTAGCGGACTTTCAGGACAACATCACCGTCACCACCGACGGCAGCGCCGTCGTGACCGAGCGGATCACCCTGGCTTTCGCGGGCGAGTGGCATGGCATTCACCGCACCATTCCGATCGAATATCCGGGGCCGAACCACACCAACTACGAACTCTACTTGCATGTCGAGAGCGTCAGCGACAGCGAAGGTCACATCCTGAAATACGAATCTTCGACATCCAACGGCTCGCGCGATCTGAAGATTTACATTCCCGGCGCAGTCGACACCGCGCGCACCGTCGAGATCACCTACCGCGTGGCCAACGGCACGCGCTTTTTCAAGGACTACGACGAGTTCTACTGGAACGTGACCGGCAACGATTGGCCCGTGCCCATCGATCACGCGGGTGCGACCGTGCAGTTTCCTGAAGCGGCTGCCGGCTCACTTCGCGCGCAAGCGTTTACCGGCGTCTATGGATCGAGCGAGCGCGACGCGACCGCGAAAGTTGACGGGGCAGTCGCCGAGTTCGAAACCAACAATCCCCTGCCCATGCGCGGCGGGGTCACGATCGACGTTTACATCCCGAAAGACATTCTGAAAGAACCCGGCGCAGTCACAAGGTTCTTCTGGTTCCTCGGCGGAAACCCGGTCATGCTCCTGCCCTTCGTGACGGCTGCCGTAATGTTCGTCCTGTGGTGGTTCAAAGGACGCGATCCCGACCCGGGCGTCTCGGTCGCGCCCATGTACGAGCCCCCGCCGGGGATTTCACCCGCCGAAGCCGGCACTTTGCTCGACGACTCGATCCATCCCCGCGACATCACATCGACCATGGTCGATTTGGCTGTCCGCGGCTACATCAAAATCGAGGAAGTCGCCGACAAGGGGCTCGTCTTCACGCACAAAGACTACGTTCTCCATCTGCTCAAGCCGATGGCCGATCTGACCGACAAGAGCCTGGCCCCGCATGAGCGCGTCATGCTCGAAAACGTCTTCGCCGGCGGCCAGGAGACGCGCCTTTCCAGCCTCAAGAACCGCTTCTATACGGCCGTTCCCATCATCCGCGAAGACATCATGTCGTCCTTGCGGAATAAAGGAATTTACCTGCTCGATCCGGAATCGGCCAATGGATACAGCGTGGCCGCCGCGGTTGTGATTCTGATCCCGTTTGCAATTGTGCAGTACCTCGGTTGGGCGAATTTCTTCAACTCGATTCCATTGGTGATCGTGAGCATTCTAGTCTCGGCCGCGATCTGGTGGCTGTTCGCGCGCGTCATGACCGCGAAAACTGTGAAGGGCGTGCGCGTGCAGGTGGCCGTGCTCGGCTTTCAGGAATTCATGAACCGCGTGGACGCGGAACGGCTGAAGCAAATGCCGCCCACGACATTTGAGAAATTCCTGCCTTACGCCATGGCCCTGGGCGTAGAGCATCATTGGGCGCAGGCTTTCGCCGGAATCGTGAAAGATCCGCCCTCATGGTACGTCGCGCCCGGCGGCTATTATCCCGGGATGGTCTTCAATCCGATTCTGTTTTCGAGTTCGATGCACAGCATGGCCAGCGATATGCACCAGGTGTTCGTCTCGGCTCCGCGCGCCAGTTCGACAGGCTCGGGGTGGAGCGGAGGAGGATTTGGCGGCGGTGGCGGCGGCTTCTCCGGCGGCGGATTTGGTGGCGGTGGCGGTGGCGCGTTTTGATGAGAGAGTGATTAATGAGCGCAATCGCCAGCTGGATGAATGCGCTGGGCTTGATTGACCCAAAAGGCCCGAGGTAATCGCCATTTTCGACAATCACCGCAAACGCAACAATTTTCTTGTCGCGGCCGTGAGTCTCGGAGCCCTTCTCTGCGGACTTGTGGCCTACTACATACGCTGGAAGCTTGCCGATATTCCAGCCGCGCCTCGCTCTCTCACCTCGGCCAATACTGAAGAGTATTTCATGCGACGATTTCATAAGAAGATCCCTCAATCAGAGAAGGAACACATTTTAGACGGAGAATTCACCGTGGTCACCGCAACCGACGAAATGCCAGCCCGTTTGAAGGACGCCTTCACGGTGTTAAGCAGAGAACAGCGATTCACGATGCAGAATCCCGGCTGGAAATACTCTGGAATGACCGGAATTGTACCGTTCAGGCGCTTACGATTCGCCGGTCTAGCGGACAAGAAGTCATTCATTCATTATGAATCCGGGATAAACGGCGAGGCAGGGAATTACGATGTCGTCGTATTCAGCATCGACGAGCGAGACAAAGTCCAATTTCTGTGGGGCGGCTGCGGGGCTGAGGGTGCGACCGACTTGGAAAATTTGCGCAGAGAAGTTACTGCAGAACGATTCAAGGACAGCTTGTATTGTTTGTGGTGAATGGCTGTCGTAATATCCCCATTACACTCAGCATGTCCCAGTGCTACTTAACAACTATTGATCTTCTCCCGGTCTCTCTGAATAATCGGCGCACTTGTTTCTGGGGTTCGATTCATCCGTGAGCATGGCGTTATCAAAATCTCTACGTAATAAATTTCTCGCGTCGCTTTGCGCACTCGCCGCCCTCTGGCTGTGCGCTTGCGCTGCAATCTACTCCGTCATGCGGCGTCCGCCGGAGCAGTTTGGCCGCGTGATGGCCAAGATTCCAGCTCCCGTCGCGTTCCTCGCTTTCCCCTTTGAAACGCTCTGGGTGAGAGCACGGGCAGGCAACCTCAACATTGGCGATCGCGCCCCTGACTTTACCCTCGCCAGACTCGACCACTCCAGCCAGATTCAGCTGTCAACGCTCACCGCGCAAGCCAAGCCGGTTGTTCTGGTCTTCGGCAGCTACACCTGACCACCCTTCCGGCGGGAGGTTCCCGCTCTCAACAAGCTGTACGAGCAATATCGAAATCAGGTTGCGTTCCTGGTCGTCTACATCACCGAAGCCCACCCCAGTGACGTCTGGCAGATGCAGAGCAACATCAAAGACAACGTGGTCTTCGCCAGCCCGCGCGACGAGCAGGAACGTGAGTTCGTCGCCGGCACGTGCGTGCGTAAGTTGGGAATCGAAATTCCGGCCGTGCTGGACGAATTCGGCAACTCGACGGAGAGCGCGTACACGGCCTGGCCAGATCGCCTCTACCTGATCGATGCATCCGGGCGCATTGCCTACAAGAGCCAAGCCGGCCCCTTCGGATTCCATCCGGAGGAATTGCAGGCTGCGCTGCGCAAGGTTGCGGCCGCGCACTAGCCGGCTCCGCTGTTCGGGGAATCGTCCGTCGCCGAGCCGACGCACGATTCACAGCGCAAACGAGAAAATGGGCCGCGAAATCTCGCGGCCCAGATTGACTTCACTAACGGGGTTTTCCGCTCGCGGCTTACTGCTCACCACCGGAAACGTTCGATCCCCACAGAGCATTGCTGCCCCACAAGGCATTCGATCCCCATAAAGCGTTCGAGCCCCACAACGCGTTGGATCCCCAGAGCGCGTTGCTGCCCCACAGAGCGTTCGAGCCCCACAGAGCATTGCTGGCGCCAGTTGGGCCGCTGCTCGTGGTGCCTGACGAACCCGCTGCGGTCGTGCCGGTCACAAATTGTTGCATGCCCCAAACCACCGGGTACGACCAGGTAGAGGACGCATTCCACACTGCCGACGAACTCGCATTCAGCGTCACCGTATCCGACGTGCCGTTGGACGTTGCCACCGGCGACATAGCCGTGCCCCGCGCCAGATCGGTATTGCCCATGGCGGCCTCAACGTCAATGTAGCCGGCGCCCACTGTAAACACGTCGTCCTGGTCGGTGTAGGTGATGCCGGTGGTGGGATCAGTCACGCTGCTGTAGGCCGGAAGCGACTTCCACGCCGTCTTCATCAGCCGCGCTTTCACCTGGTCAGGAGTCAGGCTCGGCGACTTCTGGAGCAGATCGGCCACCACGCCGCTGACCACGCCTGTCGCCATGCTGGTTCCGCTCAACGTGAAATAGCTGGAAGACGGAGCGCTGCTGCCGCCGTTCACGTAGTAGCTGTACGGCACCTGGTTGCCGGGATACGCGTTGTACAGCGTGGAATTCGGCGCATTGAGCGAAACCAGAAGATTGCCCGGAGCGACAAGATCAGGCTTCGCGATGGCGTCGATGGCCGTTGGCCCCTTCGAGCTGTAGCTGGCCATCAGGTCATCCACGCGCGTCGGGGTTCCCATCGGCTTCATCGCGCCGACGGTAATGACGTAAGGATCGTTGCCCGGCGCAGTGATCGTTGCATAGCCGTCGGTCGACAGATAGCGGCCATTGTTGCCGGCCGCCACGACTACCACGATGCCTTGCTTCCACGCGGCTTCCACCGCCTGGCAGAGGGGATCGAGCGTGTAGGTCTCGTAGATGGCGCGTCCGAGCGACAAATTGATGACGCGGATATTGAACAGCGGTTTGAGCGTTATGGCTTCATTGATCGCCGCGATCACGGCGCTGTCGGTGCCGGCGCCATTCTGATCCAGCACGCGCAGGTTAATTATGCTGGCCTGCGGCGCAATGCCCTTCAATGTGCGCGTGTATTGCGATCCCGTGGAGCTCGCCCCGTCGCCGGCGATCAAGCCAGCGACATGCGTGCCGTGCCCGTACTGATCATTCGCGCTGGCATTGCCCGGAACGAAGCTCTGGCTCCAGACCACACGCGACAGTCCGAGCAAACCGCCATCCAGGTCTGGATGGCTGGCCACACCGCTGTCAATCAGCGCCACGCCCACTCCTGCGCCGGTGTAGCCGGTCGCCCATGCATAGGGAGCGTTCACTGCCGGCGCAGCGTTGCTGAGTGTGGGAGCCAGCGGGCGGTCAAGGCTGATGTATTTCACGTCCGTCTGGTTCGAGAGGGAGAGAGCATTCGCCAGCGGCAGGTCCGCGACCACGGCATTCACCAGCGGCAGTGAATTCAGGATCGAGCCCAAGGTCGCGAGCAGATTGAGATCCAAAACACTGGGCGCGCTGTTGTACTGCACGACCACCTGCACGTTTTTTGCCGTCGAGGCCTGCAGGTCCGGCGACAGTTTGTTTGTATCGGAGGCATAGGCCACCGTGACCATCGCAATCAGCAGTAAGAGCACAACTTTCTTCATGAATCCCCCAGAAGGTCGCCCCACAGTGAATAACCGCAGTCCAGCTTGCACCTCCAATTCCAAAATGGGACAGGTACTGGCCTTATTTATCAGCAACTTAGGGAAGGCTGCGGCCTTACAAAGAGGCCACTTTGTCGCAGCGCCCGCCGGACAGGACAACCTGTCCCAGACTTGCCCCATCGGGGGGCAACAGAGCTGTAAGTAATTGAGTCTTTTAGGGAAAACCATGGTAACCGAGGCGTTCCTTTTTGGGCGGACAGGGCATTGCCAGTTCGTTGAAAATTTAAGCACTTCTCATGTCCTGGGGTCGTTCCATTGGCGCCCGTGTCTTCATCGCGGCCATGTCTCTGGCGGCGGCATTCTGCTTCGTTTTCGCGTCGTTGCACTGGCAGTCGAGCGATCCGCTGAAGTTTATTTGCTACCTGATCGCGGCTTTGCTAGCGTCCTCGCTGAAAGTGAATCTGCCCGGCATCGAAGGAACACTGTCGGTCAATTTTCTTTTCACGCTGCTCGGGATTCTGGAATTGAGCCTGCCCGAAACGCTGGCCATTGGCCTGGTCAGCACGCTGGGGCAGTTTTACTGGCGGCCTGTGCGCAAGCTCAAGCCGGTGCAACTGGTCTTCAACTTTTCACAAGTCACGGTCTCGAGCGCGATCGCATACGGCGCCTTCCAGTTGATGGCGCATTACATAGTTCACGGGCCCCGGCCTCTGGCCTTGCTGGTCGCCGCCGTCACGCATTTCGGCTGCAACACGGCAGCAATGTCGACCATCATCGGTCTTACCGAGGACAAACCGATCGCGAAGGTCTGGACCGAAATTTATCTCTGGTCGTTCCCGTACTACATGGTCGGCGCCGCAGCGGCAGGGCTGGTGCACTTCCTGAACAGCCGCATCGGATGGCAGGCGTCGTTGCTGGTACTGCCCCCGATTTATCTCATGTACCGCTCGTATCGTCTGTACCTGGGAAAACTGGAAACGGAAAAACGCCACGCCGAGGAAGTATCGAGCCTGCACCTGCGCACAATTGAAACTCTGGCCCTCGCGATCGAAGCCAAGGATCAGACCACGGGTGAGCACCTGCAGCGCGCGCGTGTGTACGCCGTGGAGCTGGCCCGCGAGCTCGGCCTGAGCGCGGACGAGACTGAGGCTCTGCAAGCCGCGTCGGTACTACACGATATCGGCAAGCTGGCCGTGCCCGAGCACATTATTTCGAAGCCGGGAAAGCTGACTCCGGAAGAGTTTGAGAAGATGAAGATTCATCCCATAGTCGGCGCGGAAATCCTGGAGCAGGTCAACTTTCCTTATCCGGTTGTGCCCATCGTGCGCGCCCACCACGAAAAATGGGACGGCGGCGGCTATCCCTATGGATTGAGCGGCGAACAGATTCCCATCGGCGCTCGCATTCTAGCCGCGGTCGATTGCCTTGACGCACTCGCCTCCGATCGCCAATACCGCAAGGCACTTCCATTGGATAGGGCGATGGCCTGCGTGGCTGCGGAGTCGGGCAAAAGTTTTGATCCGCGCGTAGTCGAGATTCTCGGCCGCCGTTACATCGAACTGGAAAAGCTGGCCAACAATCAGCCCATGCAGCCTCCGCCGAAACTTTCAACGGACCTCAAGGTCGAGCGCGGTCTGGCTCCCGACGCCGGCTTCGCGGCATCCGCCGAACCTCGCACCGTAGCGCCGGTATCGCAAAAGCTAAACGCACTCGTCTCTTCGGCGCAGGAGCACGCCCAGGAAATTGCCGAACTGTGTAGCAAAGGCGTGGCCATGCGCGTCGCGGACATTGCTTCTCTGCTTGCGGTTCGCCTCAGGATTCTGGTCCCTTGCGATTCACTCGCCGTGTACTCGCTGCAAAATGGAGTGTTGGTGCCCACTCTGGTCAGCGGCGACAACTTCCGCCTGTTTTCTTCCTTGCGGATTCCGCTCGGAGAAGGCTTGTCTGGATGGGTGGCGCAAAACTGCAAGGCCATTCTCAATGGCAATCCGTCGGTCGAGCCGGGATATCTGAACGATCCCCAGCGCTACAGCACGACGCGTTCGGCGCTGGCCGTGCCGCTTGCTGGGACAAGGGGAGTTTCCGCCGTGCTGGCCCTCTATCGCGCGCCGCAGGATGCCTTCACTACCGACGATCTTCGGGTCGTGGAAGCAATCGCCGCCGGACTGGGTGTCCTGATCGAAAACGCCAAGCCCAAAGCCTCCGGCACAGCGGCAAAGTAGAATCGCCTTACTCGATCTCGAAGCTCAGCCAAAGCAAGCCTCCGTCGCGTTCTATCTGAAGCGCAACGGGGTCGCCGGTTTTCATTGCGTTCAGAGCCGTGCGCAAGTCATCCCTGGAATCGATAGGCACGCCGTTAATCGCGTGAATAATGTCGCCCGCCTGCAAGCCGGTGTCGGGCAGGATCAGATCGGCAGCACGGCCCACGACGAGCACTCCGGTCCCCAGGTGCATGTCCTTCAGGCGCGCGCGCATATCGCTGGTGATATCGATTGCCAGCACACCCAGCCGTGGGATCAGGCTATTCTCCGCGTTAATCGCATCGAACAGCTGATCCATCTGATCGCGATGTTCAATCGCGGGTATGTAGAGCGTTTTTCTGTCGTTCCCGCGCAAAACTTCCATCTTGACAACCTGGTCGAGGCGATGCAGGTACAGGGCTGCCGTCAGCGCACTGAGGGTATCTGTGCGGCGATCATCGGCCATGAGAATGATATCGCCGATTTTCAGTCCGGCCGCTGCGGCCGGACCGTCGGGCCGTAAGTCCGCCACGATCACACCCCAGTGCCTCGCCAGTTGCAGGGCGTCTGCCAGCGCTGGCGTGATCTCCTGCGTGGTGGCGCCAATTTCGACGCGATGCACATGTCCATACTTGCGCAGGCTTTGGTAGACGAAGTCCACCACGCGGGCAGGTATGGCAAAGCCCAAACCCTCGCTGCCGCCGCCGGAAGACAAAATGAAAGTATTGATGCCCAGCACCGCGCCGTTCATGTCGACCAGGGGGCCTCCGCTGTTGCCAGGGTTGATGGGAGCGTCAGTCTGGATGTAAGGCAGAGGCTTCTCCGGATCGGCCTGCCGCGCGACCGCGCTGACCACGCCCATGGTGACCGAGTTCTGCAGCCCCTCCGGGCTGCCAATGGCGAAAACGAGTTCGCCCACTTCCGGGCGACGGCCGGTCGCAAGGGCCAGCGTGGGAAGATCAGTTCCGTCAATCTTGAGCAGGGCAAGATCGGTTTCCTTGTGTTGCCCGAGAAGCTTGGCCTCCAGAATTCGCTTCTTCCCGATGGGCACGGCTCCCGCCGCATCGCCCATGGGAACCGGCAAGGCCACACGAATTCGTTGCGCCCCCGCCACCACATGGGCATTGGTCATGATGTAGCCATTCGAATCCACGATCACGCCCGATCCCACCGCATGCTGACGAACGATCAGAGCGGTCTCGCCGCTCTTATCTTCCTCACGCAAGGGACCATATCCGGTAACCAGAATCTGGACCACCGCCGGGGACACCTTAGCTGCCAGTTTCTGCAGGTCGCCATTCAACTGGGCGAGAACGCCGGGTGGTTCCGGGGATTTGCTTTCGGCCGCGCTGGCGTTGGACTTTTTCGGGGCCGGCGTTTGGGCGGCAGTTTTCGAGTTGCTCTGTGCGAGAGCACTGGCGGCGGTAAGGACCGCGAGCATTATGATGCCGAGAATCCGCATTTGGGCCTTGCCGCGCATCTGGGAAAAAAGAGACATAGGGATACGGCCCCCTCTTGTGATGGAAACATGGTCTGAAGAAAACACTACCATGCGCGTCGTGCGCCTGGCATAAATCCCGTGATGGTCGTTTAGGCGAGCTACTCCCGTTCCGCTTCCAGCAGCACGCGTAAACCTATCTTGAAACGGTCTTTGCCAAGGTGGACACTACCGTCCCCGAAAGCTTCCGCCAGCCGCGGGAAGGCGCCTGTAGCCATTTGAGTCTTGGCGAATTCCAGGTCCACTGCGGCATCGCTGGCGGCTTCGCGAAGAGCGTAACCGAAGACAAAGTCGTCGACCATGGCAAGAAAGGTGAGCTTCTGTTTCGTCGTCATCGAGGTCCCCGCAAGGGCCTCCAGACATTGTTCCATGTGGCGCATTGCATTCAGGCCGGGAGGAGCTGACAACATGCTCACCAACGCCCACGGATGGCGCAAGAACAGGTCGCGAGTTCGGGTGGCGATTTCGGTGATGGCGCGGCGCCAGTCCTTCGGTATCGAGGGGAGAAGAGCTTCGCCCATCAGGGCGTCATCCATCACCGCGACCAGATCGTCCTTGGTCTTCACGTAGTAATAAAGGCTCATCGTTCCTACATTGAGTTCTTGCGCCACGCGACGCATGGAAACCGCCTGGAATCCCTCGCTATCGGCAATGGCGAGTGCGGCGGCGGCAATCTTTTCACGGGTTAGCTGTGATTTTCTGGTTGACATTCGTACACTGTACTATTATTCTTATCGTACAGTGTACGAAACGTCGGTTCTGATTGTCGGTGCGGGACCCACGGGCTTGGCTCTCGCGATCGACCTCGCCCGTAGGCGAATCTCTTTTCGCCTGATCGAGGCAGCAGATAAACCCTTTGAGGGGTCGCGTGGAAAGGGTATTCAGCCACGCACACTCGAAATCTTTGAGGATCTCGGCATCATCGACCCGATTCTGGCCGCGGGTGGACTTTATCCGAGGCTCCGTACGCACCTTGGCCCGTTTTCGCTGCGCTTAGGGTCGCTCGGTTCTGCTCACGAACCTTCAGAAAACGTCCCATACCCGAACCTCTGGATGGTCCCGCAATCAAGGACGGAAGCGATCCTGCGCAAACGGCTGCGCGCGCTGGGCGGCGAGGTTGAATTCGGTACGGCTCTGGCGAAATTCGAGCAGGATGGGGCCGGGGTATACGCCACCGTTTCGGGTGGAGAAACACTGCGAGCGGCCTATCTGGTTGGCTGTGACGGAGGGCACAGCACTGTCCGCAAAGCCCTTGGCCTTAAGTTGGAAGGTGAGGCCATCGACGAAAAGCCCGCTCTCGTCGCGGACGTCGAAATCGATGGACTCGATCGCCGGGACTGGCATCTTTGGCCTTTTGCCAAAGGCGGCGCCATCGGGGTCTGTCCGCTGCCCCACACCTCGTTATTTCAGCTCATAGCGAAAGCGGAGGCGATTGGCGGGAGTCTAGAAGACGCGATCCACAGAGTAACCGGATATCGCATGGGCCGCATCGCATGGGAATCTATCTACCAGCCATCGGTACGCATGGTGGGTCGCTATCGCGTCGGCCGAGTGTTCCTGGCGGGGGACGCGGCGCATGTGCATCCGCCGACTGGCGGACAGGGTCTTAACACGGGCGTGCAGGATGCCTATAACCTGGGCTGGAAACTCGCGCATGTCGTGCACGGAGGACCTGACTCACTCCTCGACACGTATGAATCCGAACGTCTTCCCATCGCGGCCGCCGTGCTCGGTTTGAGCAAACGCCTGCTGCAGACGCGATCCATTAAGCGCGGCGATGCGACGAACCAGCTGGCCCTACACTACCGAACCAGTTCGCTGTCTTCGGGCGATCCGCTGGGCAGCTTGCATCCCGGAGACCGCATGCCCGATCTACGACTCGCCGAGGGCAGATTGTTTGAACTCATGCGTGGAACTCGCGCAACAGAATTGCTGACCGCCGAAGGACCACGGATCCTGATTCGCCCGGACGGTTACATTGCTCACATCGGACCTAAGCATTTTTCCGAGTACGTCGGCGAACCCACCCGACAGCTTCAAGGCACTGTCTCCAAGCTAAATCGCCGATAACCTACGTCGCTGTGGCAACGTGCTGGCGGAGGTGGGCGCTGCTCGCCTGCGTGCGAACTCGCCGGGGGGGAACCTAGATGCTACCGTTAACTAACGGGTTATCAGCCTTTTACAAGCGTAACTTTCCGTGATATAACCGCCCGTAAGCAGTAAAAGCGGGCGTCTTGCCCGCCGGGAGCTTGATTTGGCATGATTGGCTCGACGACGCCGGCCTCATTTCGAGAACACGATCCAAGACCAGGCCAGCACAGAGGAGGCCCCGTGGCCGAAGAAGCACGGACTGGAAAAAGATTTCCGCTGGAGCTGCCCATCAAAATTCACAAGGGCGAGAGCGGAGACGCGAAGGGAGTAACCGGAAACCTCAGCGCAGCGGGAGTTTTCATTCGCGCCGACGCTTCGATGGAAATTGGTTCCCCTGTTGAATTTGAAATCACGCTGCCCCCGGAGATGACCGGCGGTCAGGAGAACGTCACCATCCAGTGCAAGGGCCGGGTGGTCCGCGCAGACGAAACCGGAGCGGGCGGAGAAGGACGCGGCGTGGCCTGCGTGATCGACACCTACGAATTCGTGAGAACCACAGATCACTGAAACGTGGTTTCTGAAAGCGATTTTGACACGCGTTTTCTTGAAGCAGACTTTTTTGGAGCGCTGACAAATGCTCAAACTGATTCTGGCCGATAACCAGGCGATCTTCCGCGCGGGTATCGCGAAGGTGCTCGCGGTCGAAGATGAAATGCGCATTGTGGCCCAGGCGCAAACGCCTGAACAGATGTTCATGGCTCTCGATAAGTTCCGCGCCGCCGTACTGGTCGTGGCGGCGGGATTTCACAACGATTTCGCCGCGATCGTGCAGGCCGCCAACAAGGCCAAGACCCGCGTCATCGTGCTCGCCGACACCGGCGAGAGTGCGCAGCGGCACATGTCGAACGGCGCGCATGGCGTGGTCTATCGCAACGTGACCAGCGCCGCGCTGGTCGACTGCGTGCGCAAAGTCGCCCGCGGCGAAACCTGGGTGCAGGACGTCGCTGTCCCGAGCGAACTCACCGAAAACGATATGGTCGGCTTGCGGGTGCGCGACCGGCTCACGGCCAAGGAACTCCGCATTGTGGCGCTGATCGTGCAAGGCTACAAGAACAAGGAAATCGCCACGCAGCTTGGCACGACCGAGCAGGTCATCAAGAATTATCTGCGCAACGTCTACGACAAGATCGGCGTTTCGGACCGCCTGGAGCTGGCGCTCTTCACCATCCACCACCGCATCCTGAACGAAGCGGCCGCCGCGACTGCGACAGGCACCGCGCCGCAACCGCCGGCCGGCGTCGCACCGTAGGGGTTGCCGCTTTGCAAGACTAAGGCCGCCCGCAGGGGTGGCCTTTTCTTCTCTGTGCGTGTTCTTCCTGCCGCAGGTTGCCAGGACGGAGGCACAGCTAGCGCTATTTTCCTTGGCCGTCGCCAAAGTGACGCGGCCCGAAGGTGGTTCCAAAGAAATCTCCCTTGTTCCATTCAGGCGCTTTGTCTTGTTGGGCGACCCCGCAGCCGATCAAGAAATTCAGCACTGCGCCTTTGGCCATCGAATCGAAATCTATGGGCTGGTCCATGCTGTCCAGTGGCGTGTGATAGCGGGTAACCAGCCATTTCTTTTCGACTTCGTAAAGATTGATCTTGGGATCGACGGAGTGAATTCCGTCCGTCACATCGACGGCGGGAACACCCTGCAGCACGAAGGAGTATTGATCACTGCGGATGAAGCTGACTTCCTCAGGCATGGGATCAGGAGTCAGGTCGTAGCCCATCAGCTTCGCTGCGGCCGTTACGTCGTCGCCCAGCGTGGAGTGTTCGCCCCCAAGGGCAACGACATCTTTCATCGCGGCAAACTCGCCGGGCGCTCCATCCGTATTGACGTCGGCCACGATCGACTTCAACGGCACGGTGGGGAAATGCGCGAAATAATCCGAACCGAGCAAGCCCATTTCCTCGCCCGTAACGAAGACGAACAAAACCGAGCGCCGCGGCGGCCGCGGCAGGCTGGCATAGGCGCGAGCAATCTCCAGCTGCGTCGCCACCCCCGATGCATTGTCGAGCGCGCCGTGGCAAACGTTGTCGCCGTTGATGGCCGGGCAGATGCCGAGATGATCGACGTGAGCCGTGAACACGACGTACTGGTCGCGCAGCGTGGGATCGGAGCCGCGCACTTCGGCGATGATATTTGCGCTCTGAATGACGCTTTGCGCCGCCACTGTGTGGATGTGCACGGCCACCGGTAAAGGAAATGCCTGGGGCTTGCCGGCGCGCGCGGCGGTAAAAGCTTCATCAAGGCTTTTTGAAGCTCCAGCAAAAAGTTTTGATGCTCCTTGCTCGCTCAGCATGGCGTTGCCGCGGAGTTCAGGGAAAAAATCGTGAGGGCTGCCAGCTTTGTCGAGCCAGTGCATTTCTCCCATCTGCACCTGCGGCACCGCCCAGTCCCAGGGAAAACGCTTCCAGTCTTCGGGCAGCAGGATTTCGATTGTGCCAATGGCTCCGTGCGCCAGGGCCATTTTCGACTTTACGATTTCATCGGAATAATACGCGCGCACCGTGGAGGGAAACGCTGAAGGCGCGCCATAAATTCTGGCCACGATTTTTCCGCGAACATCCACACCGGCATAGTCGTCGTACTTCTGCTCGGGAGCGGTTACACCAAAGCCAACGAACACGACAGGCGCGGTCACGTCGCTCTCGGCTTTGCCGCCATTGCTGGCCGGGCTGGCGAACCAAGTGTAGAGAATGTAGTCCTTCGCGTCAGCCAGCTTCTGCTCCTGGCCGCCGAACGTGAGCGTGAGCGAACTGGCAGCCTCGTCGGTAACGGCTTTCGCCAGCGGTACGGGTTGATACCAACTGCCGCTGACGCCCGGATGCAACCCCATGCCTTCGAGTTCAGTAGCGACGTAGCGCGCGGCGATGTCATAGCCCGCCGTGCCGGGAGCGCGGCCCTCGAGCAGGCTGTCGGCGAGGAAGCGAATGTGGGCGCGAATCTGTTCGGGGCGGATGGTCTTGGTAGCGACCTGCACCGCCGCTCGGTCAGATAAACGGTCCGAAGAATCCTGGGCGAAAAGAGCTGCTGAGAGACAGCACACAACAAGACACATCGCCGGACGACGCTTCATTTATCCCCCTTAGCTATTTGGTTAGACGCCAGGCTCTCGCGAACAGTAAGCTGTACTCACACGAAAGGCGCGGCTTGGAACCGCGCCTACGGGAATCCGATTACCGGATCTTTTCCCCCACCGCCTTCGCCTGGGTAAACAGATACAAATAATCCGGGCCGCCGGATTTCGAATCCGTTCCCGACATGTTGAATCCGCCAAAGGGATGCGCCCCGACCATCGCGCCAGTGCACTTGCGGTTGATGTACAGGTTGCCGACCTGAAAATCACGCACCGCGCGGTCGATCTTGTCGCGCGAACTGGTGTAGACGGCGCCAGTCAGGCCGAATTCAGTGTCGTTGGCGATTTCGAGGGCATGGTCGAAGCCGCGGGCTTTGATCACGGCGAGCACTGGGCCGAAAATTTCTTCCTGCTCCAGTTTCGATTTGGGCGCGACGTCCGCAATCACCGTGGGCTGGATGAAATAGCCTTCTCCTTCAACCCGCTCGCCGCCGGTGATGACGCGTCCATCTTTCCTGCCCTGCTCGATGTAGCCGAGAATCGTCTTCATGGAGCCTTCGTTGATCACCGCTCCCATGTTGGCGTTCTCGGCAGGATCGCCGACCTGAATCTTCTCGACCCGCGCCTTCAGCAGCTCCAGGAACTTGTCGTAGATGCGCTCGTCCACAATCGCGCGCGAGCACGCCGAGCATTTTTGTCCTTGAAACCCAAAAGCCGCTTGCGCCACGCCTTCTACGGCCGAGTCGATGTCGGCGTCGGCGTCGACGATGATCGCGTCCTTACCGCCCATCTCGAGAATCGTGCGCTTGATCCAGATCTGGCCGGGGCCTTGCGTGGCCGCGACTTTGTTAATGTGCAGGCCGACTTCGCGCGAGCCGGTGAACGCAATGTAGCGCGTCTTGGGATGCGCCACGACCGCGTCGCCGAAACTGGCTCCCGCGCCGGGGCAGAAATTCACCACTCCTTCTGGCATGCCCGCTTCTTCGAGCAGCTCAGCAAACTTCGCGGCGATGGTCGGCGAATCGCTCGACGGCTTCAGGATCACGGTGTTGCCGCTGACGATCGAAGCCAGCGTCATTCCGGCCATAATCGCGCAGGGGAAATTCCAGGGCGGAATTACCGCGCCCACGCCGAGCGGAATGTAGTGCAGCGTATCGTGCTCGCCCGGAAGTTGAATCGGCGTTTGCGCCTTGGCAAGCCGCAGTGCTTCACGCGCATAGAATTCGCAGAAGTCGATGGTTTCGGAAATGTCGGCGTCGGCCTCGGCCCAGTTCTTCGAGACTTCGAAGACAAGCCACGCCATATATTCCATTTTGCGCGAGCGCATCAGATCGCCCACGCGGAACAGCAGTCCGGCGTGCTCTTCGACGGTCGTGCGGCTCCAGCTTTCGAACGCTTCGAGCGCCGCCTTCATCGCGGGCTCCACGTGTTCCTTGCCGGCCTTCTGATGGATGCCGACGATTTCTGACGGCTTGGCCGGGTTCAGCGACTTGATCTTGTCGGTAGTCTTGACGCGCTTGCCGCCGATGATCAGGTCATACTCGCGCCCCAACTGGGCGCGGACTTTCGTGATAGCGGCGCGCATCTTGCGGGCGTTTTCTTCTATACGAAAGTCGTAAAACGCTTCTGTGACGAACGGTCCGGAATGAAGGCTGGTGCGCGGCCGGACGGGGGCTTCGACGGTTGCCATGGGAGAGTTCCTTTCGATGTCTAGAGGCCGGATATTAGGGCTTGCCGGAGTATTTTACACCCTGGAATCAGACGTTTCCTGCCTGGAAGACCGTGATCGAGGTCACGGCATCTAGATATTAGCTGTGGGCACCCACCCCCGCCGGCTCCAGGTGCGCGGTGAAATGCCGCAAGAAAGGCGCTTCGTACGTCAAGCGCATGCCGGGGATTTTTTTGCGGTTCTTCCAGACTTCCAGAATCACCTCGACGACGTAGTCAATGTGGCTTTGCGTGTAGACGCGTCTTGGGATGGCGAGACGAACCAAATCCATCTGCGCGGCGTGGGCGAACATGAGCCTGCCGATCTCGACGCTGCGGATTCCGCCTTCCAGATACAACTCCGCCGCCAGCGCCACGCCGGGGAATTGCTCGGGCGGAATATGCGGCAAAAACGCGCGGGCATCGAGATAGATCGCATGTCCGCCGGGCGGCTGCACAATGGGCACTCCTTGGGACGCAATGTGATTCCCCAGATACGCAGTCGAAGCGATGCGGTAGCGCAGGTAGTCCTCTTCGAGCGCTTCCTGCACACCGACGGCAATCGCCTCGAGGTCGCGGCCGGCGAGGCCGCCGTACGTGGGATATCCCTCGGTGAGGATCAGCAGATCTTTTTCCTGCTGCGCGAGAAGATCGTCGTTGGTGCACAAGAATCCGCCGATGTTGGCCATTCCGTCTTTCTTGGCCGACATAGTGCAGCCATCACCGTAGCGGAACATTTCCTGCGCAATCTCTTTCGGCGTTTTCGATTCGTATCCTTTTTCGCGCAACTTGATGAACCATGCGTTTTCGGCGAAGCGGCAGGCGTCGAAATAAATTGGAATACCGTGCCGCCGGCACGCGGCGCTCACCGCGCGTACGTTTTCCATCGAGACCGGCTGGCCTCCGCCGGAATTGTTGGTGACCGTGAGCATGACCAGCGGAATGCGCTCGCGCCCCACGCGCGCAATCAGCGACTCGAGCGCTGCTACGTCCATGTTGCCTTTGAAGGGATGCTGCAGCGACGGATGATGGCCCTCCTCGATTACCAGATCGACCGCTTCCGCGCCGACAAATTCGACGTTGGCGCGCGTGGTGTCGAAGTGAGTGTTGTTGGGAACGACGTCGCCTTTCTTGCAGGCCACGCCGAACAGGATGCGCTCGGCAGCGCGTCCCTGATGCGTGGGAATGACGTGCCTGTAGCCAAAAATTTCCTGAATGGAATTCTTGAAATGGTCGAAGCTGCGGCTGCCGGCGTAGCTTTCGTCACCCTCCATCACCGCGGCCCACTGGTGGGTGGACATCGCGCCCGTGCCTGAATCGGTGAGCAGGTCGATGAGAACATCATCGGCGGGAAGAAGAAACAAGTTGTAGTGGGCAGCTTCGAGCAGTTGCTCGCGCTCGCGGCGCGTGGTCCAGCGAATCGGTTCGACGCTCTTGATGCGGAAGGGCTCGATGATGGTTTTGGTGGGCATAGCGCGTTTGCGGGAGAAAGTCCCCCAGTGAGTCGCAAACGCTTTATGCTACGTGCCCCGGCAGCCACAATGTGTGATCCGCGACACGCGCAGGTGTGCGTCCAGTCGTTGTGCGTCCCCGGCGTTGTTCGTCCAAGGCTCTTGCTAGCCGAGTCGTCGCCCCTGCAATCCGGCGCTACGGACAAGTCAACTGCGCTGTGGCCGTGAGCTGGCTGGTACTCTGCGTCATCTGGGAAAGCAGAAGGGTTTGATCCCTTGGGGCGGTAGCCCAGACCGTGAACGTCCCAGTTCCCACGCAAGCCGCCAGCCCATTGCTGCTGAGGGTGTACCCGGGCAGGGGAATCGCGGCCTGAGGAAGCGTCGTCCAGGGAGTAAAGTTCCACCAAAGAGCGTTGACGGCGAAGGCCTGGCTCGAACCTCCGTAGCTGCCCATGGCTGTGAACTTAACTTGTCCATTGGGATAGTTCTTGGCGTCGGCGGTTGCGGGGTTGATTGTGAGCGACTGCAGTAGATGACCACTGCTTCCGCAGCTGATGGCAAATGCCGCGGCGAGAATCAGTACGCCCCAAGCGGAAAGAACCTGGTCCTTGTACATAAGACCCTCCTGCACTGCCACGGTTTTCGGCAGCAACGCAGAGCGTTCAATGGAAAGATTACACCTACCTGTTTTGTCTAACCCTGCGGCACGAAATAAGTTCCGCACTCGTGTCTGTCCTCGCGCCGAAACCCCTCCTCAGTGATAGACTCGAACGTTTTCCCAGACGTGAAACGAGGTGAAGCGAGGCCTCTTATGGATATTCAACGAATCGGAGTCGTCGGCGCGGGCACCATGGGCAATGGCATTGCCCACGTCTTTGCCCGCTTTGGATACAGCGTAGTTCTGTGCGACGTGGAGCAGCGCTTTCTCGACCGCGCCCTCGGAACCATCAGCAAAAACCTGGAGCGCGAAACGTCAAAGGGGAAGATCACCTCTGCCGAGAGCGTTGCCGCGCTCGGCCGCATTCAGCCGGTCACCGATCGCGCCCGGCTGGCCGATTGTGATTTCGTGGTCGAAGCCGCGACCGAGAAATTCGAAATCAAAACCGAAATCTTCCGCGATCTCGACCGGCTGATGCGGCCCGACGTCATCCTGGCATCGAATACGTCTTCCATTTCGATCACGAAACTCGCCGCGCAGACCAAACGGTCCGACAAAGTCATCGGCATGCACTTTTTCAATCCCGTGCCGGTGATGAAGCTGGTGGAAGTGATTCGCGGCCTGGCCACTTCGCAGGAAACGTTCACAGCCGTCCGTGATCTGTCCGTGAAGCTCGAAAAAACTCCGGTCGAGGTCAACGATGCGCCCGGCTTCGTTTCCAACCGCGTGCTCATGCCGCTGCTGAACGAATCCATGTACGCCGTGATGGAAGGCGTGGCCACGCCGGAAGCCGTGGACGAAGTCTTTAAGCTGGGCATGGCGCATCCCATGGGC
The DNA here is from genome assembly GCA_030041475.1 of Candidatus Sulfotelmatobacter sp. Taxonomy (GTDB): domain Bacteria; phylum Acidobacteriota; class Terriglobia; order Terriglobales; family Acidobacteriaceae; genus Sulfotelmatobacter. Next base: position 778 of record JASHNU010000051.1, on the reverse strand, counting down.
CCGCTGACGCTGGCCGACTTCATCGGCCTGGACGTTTGCCTCGACATCATGCGCGTGCTGCACTCGGGCCTGGGCGATCCCAAGTACCGTCCCTGCCCCCTGCTCATCAAAATGGTCGACGCGGGATGGCTGGGCCGCAAGAGCGGCCGCGGGTTCTACAAATATTGACGCTGGATTTTCACCATGGAGTCACGGAGGCGCAGAGAAAATCAAGACAAAACCTGGGCTTCTCCGTGACTCCGTGCTTCCGTGGTGAGGCCTGTTCATGCAGATGACGACGGCGGAAAAGCCCGGCCGAGGCGATGGATGGTTCTATCTGCTCGCCGCGTTCTGCGGCATTGGCGCAGGCTGTGCCGATGTCATCGTGAACGATCTGTTGTTCACCGCGTTGCTCGTGCTCGCCTCGTGCATGGTGCTGGGTCTGGCGCGGCGGCGCTCGCCGTGGCGGTGGGTGCTGGTGGTCGGCGTCTTCATTCCCCTCACCGAACTGGTGGCCTACAAGGTCCAAGGCGTCAAATCGACGCGTGCGCAGGTCTGGGGATCGTTTCTCGCATTCCTGCCGGGTATCGCCGGCGCGTATGGTGGCTCGATCATGCGCGCGGTCATGGACAACCTGCGGGAGGGGAAGTAGCCGGTACAGCGTTGGGGTTGCTTTTCTTCACCACTGAGACACAGAGGCACGGAGGAACCCGGTTCTTGCATCTTTTCTCCGTGACTCCGTGCCTCCGTGGTGAAACCTTGTTCGACGGCATGGCCATTCGTTCCTTCCCTATTCTCT
>JASHNU010000050.1 GCA_030041475.1 Candidatus Sulfotelmatobacter sp. | reverse complement strand
GTTGCGAACGTGAGAATTTCTTACGGAACAGAACCTTGCTTCGCTCTCCTAATGCAACCAGGTGAAAGGTGGTCTTGCCCAGATCGATTCCGATCGACGCGATGTGCATTGTGATGATCCTCCTTGTGTGGACTGCCGAGTTGTAATCTACTCGGCGGCGGACCATCTCATTAATCCCCATTACACTCAAAACCCCTCCTGGGACCCCTAGCCGAGGTCAATGAGTGTAATCGCCTGTTAGAAACAGCTAGTCGAGAAGTCAGTGCAGAAGCGCTATTTCCTCTATCTGCTCCTTTGCATCTTCTGCGATTGCCCGGTTCAGTTCCTCAGCCGTGGCGTGCCTGAATCTAGGGTTCGGCATCTGAGCGCGGGCCACAGCCAGATTCCCCTGATTAACGAAATCCTCGATCGGCGTCACAGCCTCGTATTCGTGCAATGGGCGCTGGAAAATATAGCCATCACAGAAGCGGCTCAGCGTGAACTTTTCGTAGCCGTACTTGTACACACTCTTGTCGCCAGGAAGGTCGCCGAATGGCGTGCCGCGAGTGTCAAATCCTGCCCGCCGGAATCGGGGCTCAATTTCTGCCATGACCGCGTCGATATAACCATCGGCCGCGTAGGTGGAGGGCTTGTTGTATCCCTCGCTCGAAATCCAAGGAGCGTGAAGGCAGATGGTGATGGCACGTTTTCCGATGGCGTTATAGACGTAATTCCCCATCCGCAGGTCGGTGAAACCCGCAAACGTGTGCTTCTCCTCGTTGTACATCGGCTGGCGATATTCTGTGAAAGCGTGGTGCATGCCCGAGTACACAAGAGCCTTTTCTCCTTTCGCTACGACCTCGTCGAGGATCACTTTCGCCCACTGCTGCTCAAACTCCTCGCCGCAGGCTTGCCACACCTTGGCCCTGAGTTCGGCATTGTGCTCATCCGCCTCGGACTGGAGTACGCTCCAATCCGGCGAACAATTGACTCCCAATATGCGGAACCTACGACTGTTACTGGGTAATTGCTGATTCAAGCGCCAGGCTGCCTTGAAAACATCCACGTATTCCTGGTACCCCCACACCACGAACTGGTTGAAAGCGATCTGTCGTGCGAGGGCCTCGTCATAGGTCGGAGCATTCAACAATCGGTCAATAAGGGGCTGGTCTTCATGACGAGCAAACTCGGTCGCGAGAGTGAAGACTCCTTTTTCATACAGGCGAGGAATTAGGTTCTGCACGAGTTCAACATCATGCTTGTAGCGGTGATGCTCGCCGAGAAACACAACATCATGATCCTGAAATTTACTGATCACGTAGTCTTCCGGAGCCATGTAGTGAGCTTGAAGGTAGGACTTCAGGTGCTCGATAACCTTCGAATCGCGCTGTGGCAGATCAGCACACTGGGTTGCGGAAGCGAAGAGGAAAACAGCTACCGGGAATAAAGCGCACCGTCGGATCATGGGTGTCCTCCGGCATTCTCATACCCCAAGATCCGGCCAGGTGTCCGTGACACCAATCACGCGTTGATGGTCTGATCGCAACGGGGGTTGGATGGTGTCGTAAAATCCGGATTACACTCATTGACCCCGGCATGAGCCTCCTGGCTCCTGGGAAGAATCAATGAGTGTAATCGCCTGACATGATTATTCACTTGACCAAGGGGGTGCCTATTGTGTATTTAAGCTACGTCGCCGTAGGTGGCCACCACCTCAAGTCGCCACTCTTTTAGCAGCCACTCAGGGACGTAGACGCGGTTGCGGTTGCGCTCACACCATCGCCGCAACTGCGCCGACCCTGCATAATGCGCTTTGGTCAGGCCCAACCGTTTGACCTCCAAGTCGAACTCAGTTGGCAGGGCGGGGATACGTGGCAGTGGCTTGCCCCAATCGGGATTGCCGCGTCTGACCATGGCCCAGATAATACGCCAGTCTGTCTAGAAAACCCTCTCACCGGGGACCTCGGCCGGGGTCAATGAGTGTAATCGCCTGCTTACATCAATTATTCCAACCCGCTTACAATCTAGCCATACGCAGCTCGTCGTGGTGCTAAATGCACGGCTGCGTGAGCGAGGAACTGCTTTGTGAACGATGTCGAGACTAGGACATCCCGAATCGAAGGATTAGGGCTCTTCGCCGCGCGACCATTCTCTACTGGGAAACGCATTCGCCAGATCAACGTAGTGCGAGAGGTCACGCCTGCCTCGCCCTTGCGGGAGGACCTCGGCGAGCGGGCCGATCACTGCGATTATCCCAATGGCCAGATCGTTCTCCTTGGCCCTCCGGATCGGCACGTCAATCACAGTTGCGACCCCAATGCCTACGTGCTTTGTGAATGCGATGGCTCATTCCTAGTGGCACGCCGTGACATTGCGGCGCACGAGGAAATTACGGTGGACTACAACATCAACATCACGGGAGGTACGGCTTGGCCCTGTCACTGCGGTGCAACGCGGTGCAGAGGCACGGTCGTGGGAGATTTTTTCCTACTTCCTCTCGACATCCAATGCGAGTACCGATCACTCCTCGCGGAATGGTTCGTAGATGCCCATGGCGATCGGCTAAGGGGGCTAGGGCTGGTGTGATTGGCGTAATATCGCCATTACACTCATTGACCCCAGCGGTCCCCTCAATTTGGGTCGGAGCTTGGCCATAAGCCCTAAACACGGGCTTCTGGAGCGGCCTCATACGCGGGCAGGGCCGCCCGGGGAGCCGCAATATCGCGCATGATGGCGCGAGCCTTGGCGACCTCGTCAGCGGTGACTGTTACGCCCAACGATGAGGCGTTGATTTGTCTGGGGCGCAGCCCGTCCCTGCGATCAACCTTGCGCCTAGCCTCGCGCCAGCAGCCCGTGTTGTCGGCTTATGGCCATTCGCGCGGGGTAGACCAAGCAGGACTGAAGTATTCGCGGATTATCGGGAGTAAAGCGTCCGCTCAGGTCGGCGCAAAGAGATGGGCGAAGGTGAAATCCGCTCGGAAGAAGTCCGCCTAGGAACGCGACCGCTCGCGATGGGAACCGGGGTGAGCGCAAAAATCTGCAACTTACGCAGAATGAAGAGTGTGGAAAACCCACACAAGAAAATCCCCCTCCCGGCACCAGTTCTGCAACCATGCTAGAGGTCTATTTTTCGCCAAGCAAAACGGCCGCGACGGCGAAGCCTAACATGATGACCGCCAGGAACACGATGATCGGGGCGCACCAACTGGCGAACGATGACCTGAGATTCGTCGACGGTTTCCCGACGACTTGGCTGGAAGGCCGGTCTCTTCCGGCGGACGGATTTTGATCTGGGAGCAGAGAGGCAACGCCGACGACCCTTCGGCTGAGCAGATAGTTTTTCATCGTAGGACCCTCCTGCGCTTCGCGTCATGACGAGAGTGGCACGATAACCACCTCACGGCGCAGCGGACTACTGAGAAGCCTCAGATGCTTCCGGATTCGTGTGTTGAATCATCGGACCGCATCGTCTTGGTGGATCTGTTATTGCTTGATCTCTTATTGCTTGGTCTCTTTTTGTTCGATCTCCGGGCAAGTACCCATGTATCAGCCACTCTGCGGCTCGTGGAACCGCAGCCTGAATGGAGGGCGAGAGTCCCTGGGAGATTTGGTCCGGCAGGGGCCCGGTCTGACACGCCAGGATTCGTATCTCGACTCCGCAACTGTCTTGCAATTCTCGCAGCATATTGGAGGTGGGTAGCTGATGGAGGGAAAAATCGTCGAGCTTGACGGGCGGAATATCCGCCGGATCGATCTCGAACAGTTCGCCCGGAGTGCGTCCGACATCGATTGCGTCGAAGAGCAGCAAGCGCTGCGGGCGAATAGGACTTAAGCAGAGAGTGAACAGCAGCTTGCGCACGCTCGTACCGGCATCGAGCAGGCAGACCGATCCCGGGACGTCGTAGTGGTGTTCCACGTAGTCCACCACGGCGCAACCGAAGCCGTCATCCCCGAACAGGATATTGCCGATGCCGAGCACGAGCGTCGGCTTGCGGCAAAAATCGGGGAGACCGAATTGTTCGATCTCCCGCATTAGGTTCGTCACCTCAGTTTCCAAGCGTATTGAGCAACTTTCCGTCCGCGTCGTAAATGTCCAGCTTGACCGCCAGCTTGCCATCCAGCCGGTGAGTGGCGCAGGACAAGCACGGATCATAAGCGCGGATTGACATTTCCACCGTGTTCAACACTCCCTGGTCGTACTTGCCGTCATGAATGAGGCTTTTGGCGGCCTGTGTGACCGACATATTAATAGGAGCGTTGTTGTGAGTCGTGCCGACGATCAGGTTCGCGTTGGTGATCAGGCCGTCGGCATCGGTGGTGTAGTCATGAATCAGCGTGCCGCGCGGCGCTTCGGTACAACCTACACCGCGAGCCGCCCGAGGCGTGACTTTCACCCGCGTTTCGGTGCTGGTGATCTCGGGATCATCGAGCAGGCGAATCGCATTTTCCGCGTTGTAGAGCAATTCGATCAACCGCGCCCAGTGATAAAGGAGGGTCAATTGGGCGGGCCGGCCGAATTTCTGGCGGAATTCTTCCAGTTCGGCTTGCGCCAGCGGGGTGTCGATGCGATCGCACACGTTGATGCGCGCCAGCGTGTTCGCCCGATAGATGCCCTTCGGGTTTTCGAAATCCATGGAGAAACCGTCGCCCCACTGTTTGGCATAGGGGAACTTCAGGTAGCTCCACGACTCGATGTGCTCGGAGATGAAATCCGTGTAGCGATCGTAGGGGAAATCCTGGTACGAGCCATCCGGTTTCATCAGGCGGAGCTTGCCGTCGTAGAGGTTGAGCGCTCCGTCATCCTTGACTGTGCCGAGGAAGCCGGTCGTGATCACACCGAGCGACTTCACGACGTCGAGGTATTTCGGGAACACGTTCTCCTTGGCGAAAGCGATGGAGAATTTGGCCAGTTCCAGCGCCTCGTCCGCCATCTTGCGCAGCTGATCGCGATCGGCGACGGACAAGGGCTTGCTGAACCCGCCGGGCACCGCTGCCTGAGGATGGATTGCTTTGCCGGCTAGGATTTCCAGCATGTGAGCGCACATGTGACGTACGCGCACTACGCGGGTTGCGACTTCCGGCGCTGCCTTGAGGACGCCAATCACGTTGCGCACCGAGTAGTCGGCATCCGGACCGAGCAGGAAATCAGCTCCGGCCAGAATGTAGAAGTGCAGGATGTGCTCTTCCATGTACGCAACGCTGTTGCAGAGTTCGCGCAGTTTTTTGCCGGTGGGAGGTGGCTCGACTCCGAACACGGCGTCGCAAGCCTTGGCCGCGGCCAGGTGATGCGACCACGGGCACACTCCGCAGATGCGCGGAGTGATGCGCGGCAAGTCTTCGACGGGACGGCCGAGACAGAATTTCTCGAATCCGCGCAGCTCGATGACATTGACCCGGGCGCTGTCCACGTTGCCGGCGTCGTTGAGCTTGATCGTCACCTTAGCGTGGCCTTCGATGCGGGTTACAGGCTGAATGACGAGTGTCTGTGCCATGGCTCACCTCTTGGGCGTCGGCCGCAGACGACCAGCGCCGGCAAAACGGTTGAAGGTTGCGGCTCGGTCCGGAATCTGCTTGGGATCGAGGCCGATGCTGGAGAGAGCTCCCATCATGTCCACCATGGGATTGGCTTTTTCTGACAACGGGCCAAAGCAGCCCTCACACGGCATGTAAGCGCGGATGCAGCGCGGCGTACCGTCGCTACCGCTGCAGCCCGCACGCGTCGCCGGGCCGAGGCACAGGAAACCCTGCTCCATCAGGCACCGCATCTCGGTCAGAGGTGCGCCGGGCGTGAATTCCGGAGCCTCGAAGCGGCGCTTCAGAGTCGACACCGCTTTCTTCTCGCGCTTGGTCGGGCATTCGTCACATACGCTCTTTGCAGGGAGCGCGGGTAGAGGCTTGCCTTCAAGAATCGAGACCAGAGCGTTGGTGACCATTTCTGGCGTGGTGGGACATCCGGGCAGATAAGCGTCTACCTTGACGACTTCGTGAACGGCATACACACGGTCGGTAAGAGCAGGAATCTCTTCGTTCGGAAGCCCATTGGACTCGGTGCTGACGCTATCGCGATAGACCTTCTGGAATATTTCTTCCGTTGTGTACAAGTTGTTGAGTGCCGGAATGCCGCCGAAGCAGGCACATGATCCAAGCGAGATGAGAATCTTGCATTTCTTGCGCATCTCGATCGCCAGCTTCTTGTGCTCGTCCGAGCGGATTCCTCCGGAGATCAGCCCGACATCGGCAGCCGGGATTTCCATCTCCTTGTTTTCGCCAGTCTGACCGAAGAGCTTGTGGTCCATGATGACCGGCATGTGAACAATTTCGACTTTCTTGAGTACATCGATGAGCGGTTCGCCGATGTCGAGGATTGTTACCTCGCAACCTCCACATATGGCAAACCACTCTTCGGCAAGTCTCGCCGCCGCTGCCATGCTGCACCTCCGTTTGTAAGCCTGAATTTATAGCCGCTTGCTTCTAATGCCGATCACACACCTTCGAACGACCCCAACTTCATTTCCGGGAACCTATGGCTTATACGGGCTGGGCCCCAGCTTCTGAATCTGTTCTGTGAAATCGCGCACTACCTGGGCAAACCGCGGGCCTTCTGCCGCGGAGACCCACTCCAGTCGAAACCGCTCCTCTTCCAGGCCAAAGTCAGCCAGCATCAACTTGATCGCTTCCGCTCTCTTTTCCGCCTTCAGGTTGCCCTCCTGATAGTGGCAGTCGCCGGGATGGCAGCCGCACATGAGCACGCCGTCCGCGCCCTTGGTGAGAGCTTCGATCACAAGATTGGGATGGACCATGCCCGAACACATCACACGAACCATGCGGATGCTGGGTGGGTACTGGATGCGGGAAACGCCGGCCAGATCAGCGCCGGCATAGGAACACCAGTTGCAGCACAGGGCGATGATCAACGGCTGAAACGTCTCAGCCGGCGGCGCGACCTCCGCGCCCGCGGTTGTTGGCACAGTGTTGACTTCCATTACACCACCTCCAGAGCCGCTTCAATTTGTGCCCGGATTTGCTCGAGCGTAAAGCCGTAGATCATGACGCCGTCTTTCGGGCAGGTCGCCTGGCAGCAGCCGCAGCCTTTGCAGATGCTCTCGTTGGTATCGACCATTTTCTTGACCGTGCCCTGCCACATGTATTCGAGCAGAGTGATAGCTTTGTAGGGGCAGGTGTCTACGCAGTAGGCGCAGCCGTCGCATTTTTCGTCGACCACGTGCGAGATGTTGGCTTCAAGTTCGATGCTGTCCTTCGCCAGAATCGTGCCGGCGCGGGCTGAGGCTGCCTGGGCCTGCAGAATCGATTCTTCCAGCGTCTTGGGCGAGTGGGCCAGGCCGCAAAGAAAAACGCCGTCGGTCATGAAGTCCACGGGCCGCAGCTTCATGTGGGCTTCGAGGAAGAACCCCTCGCTGTTTATCGGGACCTTCAGGAACTGCGCGATCTCGCGATTCTCTTCGTGCGGGTGAATGCCGGCGGAGAGAACCACGTAATCGGCAGAAATTGTGAAGGGCAATCCCAGAGTCTGGTCGAAGACGGCCACATCCAGCCCGTGGGAATTTTTCGAGACTGCAGGTTTGCGCGTCTCGTCGTAGCGCACGAATGCGACACCCTGCTGCCGAGCCTTCGTGTAGTAGCTCTCTTTGAAACCATAGGTTCGAATATCGCGATAGAGAACATAGACGTTCGTCGCCGGAGACAGGGCTTTGATCTTCAGTGCGTTTTTGATTGCGTCGGCACAGCACACGCGCGAGCAGTAGGGATGGTCCGCGTCGCGGGAGCCTACGCACTGGATCATGACGACTGTTTTCGCGCGGCCGTTTGGCTTCAGGAATTCGCCGCCGAGGGCAAGGCGGACTTCGAGTTCCCGTTGCGTTATGACGTTCTCATTCTGCCCATGGAGGTACTCCTGCGGCTGGTATTGCTCTGCGCCAGTCGCCACGATCACAACGCCGTGAGTGAGTTCCGTCGTCTCTCCGCCGCTGGAGATTCGAGTCTTGAAGTTGCCGATCGAGCCGTCGATGTTTTCAATGGTGGCGCCGGTTAACACGTGGATCCGGCGGTTCTGCACCACTTCATTCGTAAGGCGGAACAACTCATCCTGCGGCCTCTCCCCGTTCAGCAGATAGTGAACGTGCTTGAGATGGCCGCCGAGTTCGTTCTCTTTCTCGACCAGGTAGGCGTCGTAGCCCTGGCGTGCCAGGGACAAGGCTGCAGTCATTCCCGAAATACCGCCACCGATGACCAGCGCGGCCTTCTCGATCTTCAGGTGCTGGCGCTGGAGCGGCGTTAACAAGCGCGACTTGGCCACTGCCATCCTGACCAAATCTTTGGATTTCCTGGTAGCCTGTTCGGGCTGGTGCATGTGAACCCACGAGCACTGGTCGCGGATGTTGGCCATCTCGAACAAATAAGGATTGAGACCGGCTTCGGCCATGGTGTTGCGGAACAGGGGTTCGTGTGTACGGGGCGTGCAGGAGGCCACCACAACCCGGTTCAGGTTGTGCTCGTGGATCTTCTCTTTGATGCGATCTTGTGCATCGTTGGAGCAGGTATAGAGATTGTTTTCCGCGTAAACGACGTTGGGAAGAGTTTTCGCATATTCCACGACTTCCGGAACTTTCACAACGCCCGCGATGTTCGTGCCGCAATGGCAGACGAAAACACCGATGCGAGGATCTTCGCCCTTCACGTCCTTTTCGGGTGGGTAGACCTTGGGCTTGATGAGCGTTCCGCGAGCTTGGTGCAGAAGCGAGAGTGCCTGCGAAGCGGCCGCCGAGGACTGCATAACGGTTTCAGGAATGTCCTTGGGCTCGACAAACGGGCCCGCGACATAGATTCCTTCGCGCGAAGATTGTGCCGGGGTGAATCCTGAAGTCTTGCAGAAACTGAATTCGTTGAGAGCAATCCCGAAGCGATCGGCGAACTGCTTCACCTGTTTCGGCGGCTGCATTCCGACCGACAGCACCACGAGATCGTATTCGCGGGAGAGTTTCTTATCGCCTTCGCCGAGATACTTGACAATTACGCTCCGCGTCTCGGGAACTTCCTCGAGGTTCGGCACGCGGGAACGGATGTAGTGCACGCCCAGTTCCTGGGCCCTGCGGTAGTACTGTTCGAAGCCCTTGCTGAAGGCGCGCAGATCCATGAAGTAGATGTCGCATTCGAGACCTTCGCCGAGGTGCTCCTTGGCGATGATGGCTTCCTTGGTGGCATACATGCAGCACACCGAGGAGCAGTAGTCATGCTCGGCGTCGCGCGACCCCACGCATTGCAGGAAGGCAATGCGTTTCGGTTCTTTCCGGTCGAAGGGCCGCAACACGTGTCCGGAGTACGGACCGGAGGCGGACATAATCCGCTCGAACTCCAGGGAGGTCACGACGTTGGGGAAGCGCCCGTAGCCGAGGTCCTTGTTCAGACGCGCATCGAAAATTTCGTATCCGGGAGCGAGGACCACGGCACCCACGTTTAACTCGACCGTTTGCTCGCGCTGCAGGTAGTCGATGGCGTGAGCCTGGCAGGTGGTTCCGCAGATCTGGCAGTTGCAACAAATCCCGCAGGCGAGACAGCGCTTGGCCTCGGCAACGGCTTCTTCGGGCGTATAGCCGACATGGACTTCGGCAAATGTTTTTCCGCGAGTTGCCGGATCGAGGGCTTGCATGTGGATCTGGCGCTGCATCAGTACGCCGGTCGTGTCCACAACGTATTCGGTGCGGTACGGCCCTTCGCCGTCGCGCCCGGCGCGCACGTCCTGGTGATTCAGCCAACGATCAATCGAGGTTGCAGCTTTCTTGCCGGCGAGCTCGGCGTTGATCACCACGTCGGGACCGGTGACACAATCGCCGCCCGCAAAAACTCCGGGCAATCCGGTTTCGAGCGTCAGCGGATCGGCTTTGAGGGTCCCCCATTTTGTGGTTTCCAGACCCAGCCGCTCGCCGAGACTCCCCACGTCGGGAAACTGACCAATGGTGGCGATGGCTGCGTCGCAGGGCAAAACAAATTCCGTGCCATGAACCGGCTCGGGAGCGGGCCGCCCGCTGGCATCCGGTTTGCCCAGCTTCATCTTCAGGCACTCGAGGCCGGCGACGCGCCCGTCCGGTCCGGCCTTGAATGATTTAGGTCCTGCAAGAAACATCAGCTTTATGCCCTCGCGCTCCGCGTCGTTGACCTCACGCGGGTCAGCCGGCATTTCGGCGCGGGTGCGGCGATAAACAATCGTGACCTCGCTGGCTCCGCAACGCAGCGCGGTGCGGGCCGCGTCCAAAGCCGAGTTTCCGCCGCCAATGACGAGAACGCGATGGCCCGGCGCCACCGCTTTTTCCAGATTCACGCGACGCAGGAACTCCACACCCCCGGTAACGCCGGGCAGGTGTTCTCCGGGAATATTCAGTTTGCGTTCGACGTGCGCGCCAATGGCAACGAAGACGGCAGCAAAGTTCTTTCGCAATTCGTCGAACGTGACGCTGCGGCCCACCGCCGTGCTCAGCAGGATTTCGATCCCGATCCCGCGCAACTTGTCGATTTCGGCACTCAGCGTCCGGCGAGGCAGCCGGTACGACGGAATGCCGACCGTCAGCATTCCCCCGGCGGACGGGGCCGCTTCGAAAATGGTTGGACGGTAACCCTTCTGGCGGAGCTGATAGGCGCAGACAAGTCCTGCCGGGCCCGAACCAACAATGGCGATTCTTTCCGGCCGGTCCGGAACGTTTGGCTGCGGGAGTTTATAGTCCGGAAACTGATCCGTGATGAAGCGCTTCAACCCGGGAAGATTGATGGGCTCATCCACTTGGCAACGAGTGCAGGCGTCAGTGCAAGGGTGAGTGCAGACCCGTCCGCAAATAGAGGGCAGCGGGTTGTCGCGTAAGATGACCTGGAGCGCTTCCTCAAAGCGCCGTTGCGCAATCAGAGTCACATATCCCTGTCCGCCTTGATGAATGGGGCACGCAGCCTGGCAGGGGGAAGCGCCGCGGCGGGAAATGGTGAACACGTTGGGAACGGCCTGCGGGTAGGGACGGTAGATCGCCTTGCGCTCGGCCAATCCCTGATCAAATTCCGACGGGAGGACGACCGGACACTCCTCCGTACAAGCGCCACAGCCGGTGCATTTGGACTCGTCCACGTAGCGCGGCTGCTTCTTAATCGTGACGTTGAAATTGCCCGGTTGGCCCTCGATCCGCTCCACTTCGCTGAGGGTGAGGATGTCGATATCTTTGTGGCGCCCGATTTCCACCAGGCGTGGGGCCATGGTGCACATGGCGCAATCATTGGTGGGGAAGGTTTTATCCAGCTGCGCCATTACTCCGCCAATGGCTGGCTTGGAGTCGGCGAGATAAACTTTGATGCCGCCGCCGGCCAGATCCAGCGCGGCCTGCATCCCACCGATACCTCCACCCACTACGAGGGCCGCACCTACCGGAACTTTCGATTCGTCAGATGGCATCGGAAACCGCCTTCCTCGCGGGCGCTTGTTGAGTGGCCAATTCCTTCACGGCAGTGAAGTAGAGGGCCAGAGGACGGTAGACCATGTGCGACCACTTCCCGAACGACATCTCGATCACCAGCATGGGAGTGGCAATGATGACGTGCAGGGCGTACACGTAGTGACAGGCGAGCCCGAACCCGAGATAGCGCAAGCTGTGCGCTGCCAGGCCGCTGATCGCCGTCGCTAAGATGAGGACCGGAAACACGAGATCGTGAAAATGTGTTTCCTTATAAATCTCTTTTTGTGCCCGCCAACGGCCGTACAGAATGCCCCAGATTCCGTAGATGATGAAACCGGCGGCCAAATATCCGAGCCAGCGCTGGGGGTTATAAATGGGATAAATGTTGTCTGTCTGGAACCAGCGCAGTCCGAAAACCTTGATCGCCAACATGATTACCGTGCCCAGCGCGAGAAACCCGTGCTGCAGCCATCGCCCATGCTCGGGACATTTGCGCATCAGCGGTTGGGCCACCATTTGGTAGGCGTAGACCCACGCTTGACGCACATAGGTCGTCCACCCGATCCCCTCGCCAGCCATGGTCAGCCGCCAGATGTGGACAATGCGCGAGAGCAGAAGCAACAGGGGCAGGAGAGCGACCGCCAACGTGTAATAGGTCATGATCGGGAACATATGATCGAGACCAAATGGCGTGGTGGCGAAATCCTTGGCCGCCATTCCGACATACCAAAGGTGATAGCCGACGATTGCCAGCACGGTAAGAACGGCAACGGAGATCAGGGAACCCAGATACCAAGCTTTCGACTGAAGCAGCCTTGCACCGATGCCCGTCCATTCGTATTGCGCACAGAGGAATCGACGGAGGGTGATCATCGAGATCCGCGGCTCGGAGTGGCGCGGGCAGACGAGCGAGCAATCGCCGCAGTCGTGACAAATCCACGGGTCGAGGCCGCGCAGCAGTGGTGCTCGCAGGCCAAGAAGGGCGTAGCGAATGCTTTTTCGGGGGAAGGTGGCAGAATCCGAGACTAGTTCACAGGAGACCGTGCAACTACCGCACTGATAGCAACCGGTCGGATCGAACTTCCCATACTGCCGAATGTCAGACAGCAGGGTCGGATCGCATTGAATCGGGAAGGCCTGAACCGCCATACGGCACATCCCCTTCTGAGGTGTCCCTTTAGGTCTCGGTCAATACGTGCTCCTTCACAGTTCTTCGGGTGTAGACAAGAAACTTGCCCTCTTGCTCCACCATCCGGACTTCGAAATTGTCTCTTTCGTATGCGGCTGCCTCGCGCAAGCCCTCATCCCGGGTTTCGAAAAGACGACCGTCCCACATGAATTTCTTGCCGTCGCTGATTAGGGTTAGAGACGGGCTCACACTCGGCCTCCAGTCTGTCCGGACTGTCCGAGGAGGAAGAAACCGCGATCCACGGCACCTCTCGGTAATTCGACTTGAATTCGGTCACACTCGGGCTGTCTGGCAGGGCTCTTGCAGCGACGAGCGTGGGTGTAGATATCCCATGTCGCCCATGTGTCGTCTGTGAGTCGAGTCACGAGTCCTTGTGATTTATCACACTCGAAACGTGGGCCGGAGCGCGGGAGTTGAAAAATGCAACAATCGCAATGGCTTCGAGGCATATCCGTTCGTTGAAATCAAGCCAACCGTGTTTCGCCCCGTGGCTTGTGTCAGGGCGCGGCATGTTTCTGAAACCGGTCGACAGCTTGTGCTTGCTCTGGACGAATGCATTGGCTTGCGGCTATGCTCTCCGCTCAGAGGTAGACGAATCGCAGTCACACAAATCGTGGAGCGAGGGATCATGGACCGACGAACTTTTCTTCAGGGTGCTCTGGCGGGTAGCGCAACGCTGGCAGTTCCGCATCGCTTACGGGCAGATCGTTTACCGGCAGATCGTCCATCAGTTGATCAAGCCGAACTAAGCCCCATCTTCGCGCAAATTGAAAAGCACCATGATGAAGCGGTGCAACGGCTGCAGGAATGGATCAAGCAACCCTCGATCGCGGCCGAGAACCGGGGAGTGAACGAGGGCTGCGAACTCACCATGCGTTTTCTTCGCGAGGCCGGCTTCGGCCAGGTCACAAAAATTCCGACGGATGGGCAGCCGGGGATCTTCGCCACGCTGGACGCGGGCGCGCCAAGAACTCTGGGACTGTATTTCATGTACGACGTGAAGCAAGTGGATCCCGCGGAGTGGTCGTCGCCTCCGTGGGCGGCAGCGCTGGTCGACAAGCCCGGACTCGGAACCGCGCTGGTGGGCCGGGGTGCCGTCAATCAGAAGGGCCCCGAGGCGTCGTTCATTGCAGCGCTGCATGCCATTCGTGCCGCCGGCCGCAAACTTCCGGTGAACCTGGTGCTGGTGGCGGAAGGCGAGGAAGAAATTGGCTCGCCGCATTTTCCGCAGGTCGTGCGCCGTCCGGAGGTCCTGGCCGCGCTCAAGCCCTGCATGGGAATCTTCATGCCGTCGGCCGAACAGGATCTCGACGGCAAGGTTACGATGACGCTTGGGGCCAAAGGCGTCGTAGAACTGGAACTCGTCTCCAGTGGCGAGCGCTGGGGTCGCGGTCCGCGCAAAGACATTCACTCGAGCAACAAGGCGCGCCTCGACAGTCCGGCCTGGCATCTGGTCGAAGCCCTTGTGACCCTGGTTTCTCCGGACGGAAATGATCCCGCGATTGACGGTTTTGCCGACAAGGCACGTCCGGTTTCGGCAGCGGAAAAGGCCATGATCGTTACGGCCGCGCAGCGCCTCGATGAAGCAACCGCCAAGAAGCAAATGGGAGTCGAACACTGGGTGCACGACGTCAGCTGGCAAGAAGCGCTTGAACTGCTGATGTCGCGCCCGACCGTAAACATTGAGGGTCTGGTCGGCGGCTACACCGGGGCGGGCGGCAAAACGATTCTGCCGCATCGCGCCGTGGCGAAAATCGATATGCGGCTGGTGCCTGACATGCAAGCCAGCGAGGCCCTGGCCGCTCTAAAAGCTCACCTGGCCAAGCGCGGCTTTGGCGATATTGAAGTGAATATGACTGGTGGATACAACCCCAACAGCACTCCCGCCGACGCCGCACTCATTCGGGCGCAAGTTGCGGTCTATAAGCAGAAGGGAATCGATCCGATCATTTTGCCTCGCAGTGCGGGCTCGTGGCCCGGCTATGTCTTTACCGACGACCCACTGCATCTCGCGGCCGGACACTTCGGGATGGGGCATGGCAGTGGCGCCCACGCCCCCGATGAATACTACGTCATCGAATCGAAGAACGAAAATGTGCAAGGAATGGATGGCGCAGTGCGATCGTTCGTGGAGTATCTGTACGCGGTGGCCGCGACGAAGTGAACTGACGAAGTGAACTTCTGACTGAGCAGGCTGCTGAAAAACTGGAATTCTGTCCGCGTTTTGGAAGGGCGTGGCTTCCCGCCGCAGGCCATGGCACTGAAGCTTTCAATCTCCGAGTGCCATGGCTTTTCAAATAGAACAATTTACCGCCTCGGACCACCACGCGGAGCCTGCCGCTGCTGCAGCTGTTGCCGCTGCTGGGTGTGCTGCTCCTGCATATGTTGCGTCTGTTGCTGGTGACGCTGTTCCATTTGCTGGCGTTGTTCCTGGCTGGCGCTCTGGTTTCTTTGGTGTTCTTGTTCCTGCTTCTGTTGCAGGTTTTGCCGCTCCTGCTGTTGCTTGGCAAAAAGCCTGTCCTGTTGCGCCTGGTACTTCTTGTCGAGATTGGCGTCGCCGGTATTCGGCTTTTCCATGTGTTCCAACGGCGGCATCTCGTTAGGATGGGTAAAGGTTCGATTGGGTTCGCCACCGGCCGGACGCGCGCCACCGGTCCCGCCTCCGCGATTGGCCGGCGGATGATATTCGCCTCCAGCTTCTCTGGCTGCCATCACGTCATGGCCGGAAAAGTCTCCCGGACGGCCCGTCGCCGCGATGGGCGGCCGGCCGTGATTGAACGATGCCCGCAATTGTTGATTTCCTCGCGCCGCCGAGATGTGCTCGGTTTGCGCGGCAATCGGGCCGATGTGCCGGTCATGTTCCGCAATCTCGTCTTCGCGACTTGGACGCGCCACAATGCCGCCCTCACCGCCGTTATAGCTGATGTGATTGACATTGATGTTGACCGTCTCGTTGTACACGTTGTGAATGTTGACGACATTAATGTTGGCGACGGCGCGATTATAGAAAAAGTGTCCGCCATCCCAGCGTCCGCCCACGAAGCCGACGCCGAAATAGCCGAAGCCGTAGTTGATCCCTCCGTAGAAGCCGATATGCGGTCCCCAGAAGCCTTCATGGAAAAGAAATACGCCGCCATCCCAGCCCCACCACGGCGGAGTCCACAAGAAACCGATCTCCGGAGCCAGCACCCAGGTTCCGGGAACCCAATAGTAATCGTCGGCGTCCGGATCCCACGCCCAGTAGCCGGGGGTCCAGATGTAGCCGTCGCCGGGGCAAATGGGTTGTTCGTAGACGGGAAGAGCGGGAGGCCCGAACCCAACTGTAATGCGGATCTGAGCAAATGAGGTTGTTGGCGCGCTCAGCACTGCGAGCGCGATTAGCACAGCACAGCAGAAAACAGCTTTGCGCATAGAAATCTCCTTTGCGATTTTCAAGTCTAATGATTCATCGCAGTAGCATCAACGTTGCTCTGAATTTGACCGGGGCCTTTCTTTGCCTAGAGCTTATCACTGATTCCGTGACGGCATCGTTGTGGTCCCGGAGAGTGAGAGCCCCGCGGCAAATTACTGACTTGCATTTCGCGCCAGCAACTCGATTGGTCTAGCTCGCTGCGGCCACAGATGAGACCCGTATCGTATTTCCCCTGACCGAGCCCGAGATGCGAACTCGCTCTCCAGCGAGCTTCTTCAGAAGGCCAAGGTCGCCCTCGAGCAGATGCATCTGGTCGCCGTTGACCAGGGCAAATTGCGCACCGGCATGAACACAGATGCGTGCGCAATCGGCGGCTGTTTTGTTGAGTTCGGCCGAATGCCGGGCACCGCAACGCGAACAGGTCACCATGCCTTCGTAAGTCTGCTCCGCCGCCGGTTTCGGCTGCTGTTGCCCCAGAGCCGTGGCTGCGGCACCAGCAACCGCTCCGAGCGTCGCGATCAGCAAGGCGAGAACGCAGGCAACTGCTGTCCCGACCATGACGATCTCGATCCAGAAGCGATGAATGCTCATAACAATGCAGTGCGCGCGGACCACGGTGCCTGTGGCACCGCTCGGGGTTGTTGCAGGTGGCCTGCCAAAAAGTGTATGTCCTTAGGTCATTGGAGTTTGTTGCAACCACGAGCCGCGCTTTTCCCTCACAGGGCGGAAAGAATTACACTCCCCGAACAAATCCCGTGAGCAAGTTGCTGAAAAGTCGAGGGATGCCAGTTGGCATGCCCTGTGCAGCAACTATTTGACCCGCCACATCGTTAAGTGCGTTTCTGCGCACATTTGCCCCTGGTGGAGTTTGAGGCCAGGCCGGCATGGTTGCCCTTCGAGGAGCCATCGAATGCGATTGCTGAGCGCGCGACTCATCGTCTCCCTCGTCGTAGGCGTGACAGTCGTGTCGCTGTGCACTTCGTATTACCAGGTGCTGATGCTGAAGCGCGGCCTGCGCAGAGACCTGCAGCACCGCGCTGAGGTGTTGGCCGAGAGCCTGGGAAGAAATGTGGAACGCGACCTGGAGCGAGACGCCCAGTCCGCGCTGGATCGAACCGTACAACATTTTGCCAACCGCGAACATTTGCTCGGGTTGGCTGTTTACGATCCACAAGCGAAGCCTATCGCCGTCACCACCAGCCTTGCGGCGCTGATGTCCACCGCCCCCGGCGTGGTGGGGCAGTCCCTCACCGCGGGCCAGGGTGCGGATGCGTTCCTCAAGCTGGGAGGCGATCCCGTCCACATTTACGCGCTGCCGCTGCATCGCGGAGACGAAGTCATCGGCAGTCTGGCCATCGTCCACGACGCTGGCTACATTCACGCCGAGAGTCTGCGAATCTGGAGGGAAACTTTTCTAAGCGCGCTGGCGCACGTGTTTCTTATCGTGCTGATCACGCTGCTGATCGTCCGCTGGAGCATTGCCGGGCCGATTGCGCGGACAGCTCACTGGATGCAGGCTCTGCGCACCGGACGAGCAGCTTCGGCGCGAATTAAACCGCCCGACATGGAGTTGTTTCGGCCGCTGGCGCGCGAAGTAGCCACGTTCGCCGAAAGTCTGAATACGGCGCGCACTGCGGCACAGATCGAAGCCCGCCTGCGGGAGACGTCAGAGTCGATCTGGACCGCCGACCGGCTGGCGGTGCACGTCCGGGACCGGCTCGAAGATGGCAGGCTTTTCGTGGTCTCAAACCGCGAGCCTTACAGTCACGTACGCCGCGGCAAAACCATCGAGGTCAGCGTTCCCCCCAGCGGCCTGGTCACGGCGCTGGAGCCCGTGCTGCGCGCGTGCGATGGCACGTGGGTTGCGCACGGCTCGGGCGACGCCGATCTGGAAACCGTGGATCGGCACGATCGGTTGATGGTCCCGCCCGACGATCCGCGCTACACCCTTCGCCGCGTCTGGCTCAGCAAGGAAGAGGAAGCTGGATATTACTACGGCTTTGCCAACGAAGGCCTGTGGCCACTTTGCCACATTGCGCACACGAGGCCAATTTTCCGCGCCGCGGACTGGAAATACTATCGGGAAGTGAATCAGAAATTTGCCGACGCCATGGTGGAGGAGATGGAGAACGTCGCGCGGCCGCTGGTGCTGGTGCAGGATTACCACTTCGCGCTGCTGCCCAGGATCATCAAGCAGAGCCGGCCTGATGCGCGCGTGGCGATCTTCTGGCATATTCCCTGGCCGAATCCGGAGGCATTTCGAATCTGTCCCTGGCAGGCCGAATTGGTGGATGGACTGTTGGGCGCCGATCTCATCGGCTTCCACATTCAGGCCCATTGCACGAACTTCCTGCAAACCGTCGACCGCATCGTGGAGTCGCGAATTAACTGGGAGCATTTTTCGGTTCAGCGGCTTGATCACCAGACCGCGGTGCGGCCCTTTCCCATCAGCGTGGAATTCATCGATGACCCCGCCCAGCCCCCTCCTCAGTCGGCTTATGAAGAACGGGCGACGTTGCTGAAGGCGCACGGGGTGGAAGCGCTTCATATGGGTGTTGGCGTCGATCGGATCGATTACACCAAGGGAATTCTGGAGCGGTTTCTCGCTGTAGAACGCTTTCTGGAAAAGTATCCCAAGTACCAGAGGAATTTCACCTTTGTGCAGATCGGAGCTCCCAGCCGGACGCATATCAAGCGCTACCACGACCTGCAGGCCGAGGTAGAAGAAGAAGCGGACCGCATCAATTGGCGATTCCAGACAGATAACTGGAAGCCGATCATCCTGCTCAACCGGCAACACAGTCACCAGGAAATTGCACCTTACTATCGCGCAGCAGATCTGTGCCTGGTGACGTCCTTGCACGACGGAATGAACCTGGTAGCGAAAGAATACGTCGCTACCAGACGCGACGAACTTGGGGTGCTCATTCTCAGTTGTTTTACGGGTGCTGCCCGTGAATTGCAGGACGCGCTGCAGGTCAATCCCTATGACATCGATCAGACTGCAGAGGCGATCCGGACTGCGATGGAGATGCCGCCTGAGGAAAAGCAACTGCGCATGCAAAGAATGCGGAAGCTGGTGCGCGAACACAATGTGTATCGCTGGGCCGGAAATCTGATCGCGGAACTGTGTGCGGTTCGTCTGGATGCGGCTCAAAACGGCGTCGAAAAATTTCGCGCCGGAGCATCCGTGGGTTAACAGAAAAAGGGTGACAGAAAAGCTTGACAAAAGAAAGCGCTGAAGCTGGAGAGCGGTGACGGAAGCGAGCATGGTCGAAGAAGTCGAACATTTCCTGAGGGGCGTCGCACACGCTCGGCGGTCGGCGCTCCTGCTGGATTACGACGGGACCTTGGCACCGTTTTCTGTTGACCGAAAGCAAGCTGTGCCCTATGCGGGCGTGACGAGGTTTCTGCAGAGCATTTTAGACGCCGGACGAACCCGCGTGGTCATCGTGAGCGGACGGGATGCCCGCGAGATAGGCCCGCTGCTGGGACTCGAGCCCTCACCCGAAATCTGGGGCGCACACGGCTTGCAGCGATTGCGGCCGGATGGAAGCTGTGAGATGCCAAAGATCCCTGTCGCCGTATCGCAGGCTCTCGACGATGCCCGGCGCTGGCTCAACTACCAGGGTCTGGAGGAATTGGCGGAGCTGAAGCCGGGCAGCATCGCTGTTCACTGGCGGTCTCTCAGCGAAACGGCAGCCGCGGAGTTGCGCTCCAGAATTCTGCTGGGATGGTTTCGCATGGCGGAGCGGAATTCTTTGAAGTTGCTGGAATTCGACGGCGGTGTGGAGTTGCGCATGCCCGATCTCGATAAGGGAGATGCCGTGCGAACGATTCTGAGAGAAGTCGGCCCCGACGTGCCCGTTGCCTATCTGGGCGACGATGCCACGGATGAGCACGCGTTCGAAGCTCTAACAGGCCGGGGGCTGACAGCGTTGGTGCGGCCCACGCGGAGACGGACCTCCGCCCAGGTGTGGTTCAAACCGCCGGAGGACGTTCTGGAATTTTTGTCATGCTGGGAAGTGGCAACGGCAGGATCGCCCAAATCTCAGAGTGCGGGAAGCTCACAATGAACCGAATGCCTGCTGCCGACCAGCCGCCGCGCACCCCCGAGAAGCCGTTCTTTTTTAACACGTCTGAGCATCTGCTACGCATCGGAAGAGAAAAAGCCACAGCGCTGCCAGCCCTGCTGGAAGCTCTGCGAACCTGCCCGGATGATTCTATCTTTCAGCACACATTCCGCACGTTGCAGGAGCATCACTTCATCCGCCAGGGATTCTCCAACGATTTCGCCCACTGGAGCCTTTCCCACTGTCACGAACCGGTCCTGGCCGAACAACTGGCGGGTGTGGACGTGCGCGAGTTCACGGCGATCTCCGGCCTGCGCCGGAGAATCATAGAAATCGTGAGCGATTTTCTGGAGAAACATCCGCACGCCAATTCCCATCAGGCGAACGAGCCTTTTTACTTCTGCTCGTCCGACATTGTGGTGCTACCGACTCCGTTCGTTGCCCACTCGACAGCCGAGTTTCTCGAGGGCCTGAGGCAAGTGAGCGTGCATTCCATTCATCACCACTTCATCGAGGCAAGACTTCGTTTGCACCTCATGTCCAACGATTTCTCGCAGTGGCTGGAAGAGGAAGTGGGTCTTCGCCACGTTGCAGATGCGATCGAGCGTATCGATATCTACACCAACACTATGGAAGGCGTGCGTCAGCAGATCGTGCGCATGGTGGAACAGGCTCTGAACTAGAACGGAAGATCAAGATGTCGAATGCAAAGTCCAACTCGAAGTCGAAGGCGGAGGCCGCCACGACTGCGACGCTCTCTCCGGCGGGTGACAATTCCAACCATTCTGGGCAGACGGTTACAGCCAATGAGATCGGCGTTCCGCCAGCTCCCGGCCCAGTTCGCAGCAACGATCGCCAACTCCCGGCCAGCCTGCTCACCCCGCCAGCGCCGCCTCCTCCGCCGCACCTCGAGGACTATCAGCCCATCATTGGTCAAGCTCAGGTTGACGCTTTGCGCTTTCTGGCCCGCGAGGTCAAGGGCAAGACCATCAAAATGGTCAACTCGACCTCGGTTGGCGGGGGCGTCGCCGAGATGCTGAATCGTCTTGTGCCCTTGCTTTCGGAGCTGGAGGTCCCCGCGCATTGGGACGTGATTACGGGCGGCAACGACTTTTTCGAGGTCACCAAGGCATTTCACAACGCGCTGCACGGTTCCAGCTACACGCTGACCAAGGCCGCGCAGGAAATTTTCCTGATGTACAACGAGCAGAATCGCGAGCGCATGCAGTTCGGCGAAGACATGGTGGTCATTCACGATCCCCAGCCAGCGGCGCTGATTCGTTCATGTGAAAAAAGCCGAGCTCACTGGGTATGGCGATGCCATATCGATTTGTCGAATCCCGATCGAAACGTCTGGGAGTTTCTGCGGCCCTTTGTGGAACAATACGACGCTGCCATTTTTTCGTCGCAGTCGTTCGCGCGGCAGTTGCCCATCCCGCAATATCTTTTCTATCCGTGCATCGATCCGCTCTCGGAGAAGAACAAGGAACTGGACGACGCGCAGGTGCAAAAAGTCTGCGATGAACTGGGCATTGATCGCTCGCGTCCGATTGTCACGCAGGTTTCTCGTTTTGACCGGCTCAAAGATCCCGTGGGCGTGGTGCAGGCCTACAAACTGGCCCGGAAATATGTGGACTGCCAGCTTGTCCTGGCCGGCGGCGGCGCCAAGGACGATCCTGAAGGCGCGATGGTTTTACAGGAAGTGAAGCAGGTCGCGGGCAACGATCCCGATATCATCATTCTCGATCTCCCGCCCTGGTGCGCTCGCGAGATTAACGCCATTCAACGCGCCTCCACTCTGATTGTGCAGAAATCCATTCGGGAAGGTTTCGGTCTCACGGTCACCGAAGCACTATGGAAAGGGAAGCCTACTATCGCTGGCGCAGTCGGAGGCATCCCGAACCAGATTATTCACAAGCTCACCGGCGTTCTCGTGCATTCGGTCGAAGGATGCGCGTTTCAGATTCGATATCTGTTGACCCATCCTGAATTTGCCCGGCGAATCGGGGCGGCTGGACGTGAGCACGTCAAAGAAAATTTTCTGATGACGACCAACGTGAAACGGTGGCTGCTTCTGTTTCGCATTCTGCAGCGGCATGGTCGCGGCGCCACCTCCAGTGATTCACACTGATTTCCCTTCTTCTTGTTATGCTCGTTCGGGACGCATTCACTCCCCAATATCCTCAGCCCACAGATCCGCGTGCGTGCGAATGAATTCGCCGATCAGATCAATGCATTCCGGGTCGCCGAGAACTTCCACCTGAACTCCGCGCTGCCGGAACAGATCTTCCGCACCCATGAAGTTTCGATTTTCTCCAATGACGACGCGGGGAATGCGGAACAGCAAGGCCGTTCCCGTACACATGATGCAGGGACTGAGCGTGCTGACCAGCGTCAGTTCGGGCCAGTCGCGACGCCGGCCTGCGCTGCGGATGCAGACAATTTCCGCGTGCGCCGTTGGATCGCCGGTCTGCACACGCAGGTTGTGGCCGCGCGCTACGATCCGGCCGCGGTGATCGGCCAGGACTGAGCCGATGGGCAAGCCTCCCTCGCGCAATCCGACGCGCGCCTCTTCGAGTGCTTCACGCAATAGCGTGCGATTGTCCATGGATTCCTCAAGCTGCCATAGCATCTTCCGCACATAAAATACTCCTCCGGCCCAAGGAAAACATCGCCCAAGCGGACCGACCTCCTTCAGCTGCTGCATGTATACTCGGAGCGTTCCGCTGGAGCCGATCAGGCTCCAGACCTTGCATTTCATCTCAGGAGATCCATCATGCAGAGTCGGATTACAGGCACCACTATGCCCGTTCTGGAGTTCCTGCTTGAGCTTAACGAGGCCGTCATCTCGGAGGCGGGCGAACTTTCGTGGATGGGCAGTTCGATCCAAATGACGACGCACACGCAATTCGCTGGCGGTGGAGGCCTTTTCGGCGTGATCAAGCGTGTGGCCGGGGGCGGATCGCTTTTCATGACGGAACACCGCGCCGCCGGCGCCGGCGGCGAACTGGCCTTCGCGACCAAGCTGCCCGGCCACATCATGCCTGTCGAAGTCGCGCCCGGGCATGAGTACATGATTCACCGTCATGGCTTCCTCTGCGCCACGTCGCAGATTCAGATCAGCGTCGGTTTCCAGCAATCGCTCGGCGCGGGCATCTTCGGAGGCGATGGTTTCCTGTTGCAAAGGCTCAGCGGACAAGGGACGGCATGGCTCGAACTTTCCGGCGAGCTCGTTGTCCGCGATCTTCAGGCTGGAGAGACTCTGCGCGTCCATCCCGGCCATGTGGGGGCCTTTCAGTCCAGCGTGTCCTTTCAGATCACCACCCTTCCCGGCATCAAAAACATGATTTTCGGCGGCGATGGAATCTTTCTGGCCGCGCTCACCGGCCCGGGACGAATCTGGCTGCAGACCCTGCCCATCGCAAAGCTTGCCCACGCCATTGATCGCTACCTGCCACATGAGAGGGCAAAACAGTCGGTCGAAGGCGGTGTGGTCGGCGGCATCGTCGGCTCGATCCTCGACGGAATGAAATAGGGGCAATCACGACGAACTTCACCGGACGGCGCACTGACATCTCACGAGCGGCTTGTTCCGGATGAAAATCTTTGCGCACTGCGCGAGCAGGCGGTGGTAAATAGGTGTATAGTTTTGCCGTTCGCGGCTCGCCGCTACGCTTCTTCCCACCCCACTGATTTGGCGGCTTTCAGGCTCGCGGCGAGATAAAGTTCGTCTCGATCGAAGTTGGACTCAAGGTCCGACTTAACGCAAGGAGAAACTATGAAAACGCATCTAATCGTTCTGACCTTAGCCTTGGCGTTCGCTCCCGCCCTCTTTGCCCAGGCCGACAGACAGCCAGATCCGCAGGCCAACCCGGACGGGCGGCATCAACTTCAACTGAGCACCACGACCTTCACCAATGGCGAAGAATTGCCGCTCATCATGGTGCTGGGATCGAACAATTGCACTTACATATCAGGTGGCGGCGACGAATCGCCAGAGCTGTCCTGGAAAAATCCTCCACGCGGGACGCGCAGTTTCGTCGTGACCATGTTCGACACCACGGCTGCGTTCACCCATTGGGGCATGTACAACATTTCTCCCACGACCACCGAGCTTCCGGAAGATGCAGGTGTCGCCGGAAGCATCTACGGTGAGCAAGTCTTCAATGATTTCTATTACGGGGCCGAGTACGACGGCCCGTGTCCGCCCAACAACTTAAAGCCGTACGTGCACAACTACGCTGTGACCGTCTTCGCTCTCGACACCACACTGTATTTGACTTCGAATCCTCCGAATTTCCCGGCGAATGCGGAGACTCTGTATCGCGCCATGTCGGACCACGTGCTGCAGACGGCGAGCGTTCACGGATATTTCACAACCGCCAACTAAGTTCAGCAATACGGCCGCGCCTCCTCGAGTCCGCGCGACTCGGGAGGCTGCGGCATGTACACTAGTAAGGGCTCCAGCCAGTAACATTGAAGATGATCAACAACAAGCGCATCGCTGTCGTTATGCCCGCCTATAACGCGGAGAAAACCCTGCGCGTCACGGTGGGAGAGCTGCCCGAACTGGTGGACATCCGCATCCTGGTCGACGATCACAGCCGCGATCAGACGGTGGAACTGGCGCGGCAGTTGGGCCTGCACGTTTTTCAGCACGACCGCAACTACGGCTACGGCCGCAACCAGATGACGTGCTACCGCGAAGCGCTCGCTGCCGGAGCCGACGTCGTCATCATGCTGCATCCCGACTACCAGTACACGCCCCTGCTGATCACGGCGATGGCCAGCATGGTTGCCTACGATGTGTATGACGTCGTGCTGGGTTCGCGCATTATCGGCGGGCAGGCATTGCTGGGTGGTATGCCGGTTTACAAGTACATCTCCAACCGCTTGCTCACCGCGTTTGAAAATCTCTTCCTCGGCGTGAAGCTTTCTGAATATCACACCGGCTATCGAGCCTTCAGCCGCAAGGTTCTCAGCGATCTGCCACTGCTCGAAAACTCCGACGACTTCGTTTTCGACAACCAGATGCTGGCCCAGTGCGTCCAGTTCGGTTTCCGCATTGGTGAAGTGTCGTGTCCGACGAAATATTTCGAGGAAGCCTCGTCGATCAACTTCCGCCGCAGCGTCCAGTACGGTTTCGGCGTGCTGGGAACGACTCTGCAGTTCGCGATGCAGCGCTTCGGCTTGATCCACCTGCCGCGTTTCAGCCCGCAGGGGCGCAAACTCGAATCTGAACCTGGCGCATACTACGTTCGTCAGGGTGAGACCGTCCGCTCGGCCTGAGAAGCCGGCGCACGATCCTCTCGTCGAATGGCAGAATCTCCGCAAAATCCGGCTTCAGGTCCACTCTCTTCCAGCCAACCCCGCCAAGCCGACTCACTTAATCTGAATCCTACTCTCAGTCTCACAATTCTGATCGGGATCACCATCCTGGCCTTTCTGGTGATGGGATACCACCCCGGACTTGAGGACGACGCGTTTTATCTGGCGGCGATCAAAAAAAATCTAAACCCGGCGCTCTTTCCCCACGACTCTGATTTCTTTCAGCTGCAGTTTCAGGCCACGATTTTCGACAAGGTCGTCGCGCTTTCCGTTCGCCTTAGCCGTCTTCCTTTGGCCTGGGTTGTGTTGCTTTGGCAGTTGGCTGCGATTTTCTTCATCCTGCACGGCGTGTGGCGCATCAGCCGCCGTTGCTTCGCGGAAGCGCCGGCGCACTGGGCAGCCGTAACCCTGGTGGCCGCGCTTCTGACTTTGCCCGTGTCGGGCACGGCCATTAGTCTCGCCGACCAGTACCTGCATCCCCGTACGCTGGCTACGGCTGCCATTCTTGCAGCGATCGTAGCCGTAATAGATCGCCGAATGTGGCTCGCCGGGGTTTTACTGGCGGTGGCGTTTTCCGTTCACGCCATCATGGCTAGCTTTGGAATTTCGTTCTGCGCTTTTTTCTGGTGGACGCAGCGAGGGCAGACCTGGCGCGGGTTGGCCCAAAACCGATTCTCAGGACTGGGCCGCGCGTCGATGTTGGCCTTCGTAGCGATACCGTTTAGCTGGATCTTCGAGCCTGCTTCTGATGCCTGGCGACAGGCGGCCGCAACCCGTGGCTTCTATTTTGTCTCGCGCTGGCAATGGTACGAGTGGCTGGGTGTCGTCGCCCCGATCGTGCTCTTGTTTATCTTCGAGCGGTTTCTGCGCGCCCGTCGCGAATTGTCGGAAGCGAATCTTATAGCGCTCGTGTCGGCGCTGGTTCGCTATGGAATTTTTCAAACGATCGTCGGTCTGACGATCGTGCTGCCGCCGTCGCTCGAACGCCTGCGCCCATTGGAGCCGATGCGCTATCTGCACCTGCTCTACCTGCTTTTCTTCTTGATTGCCGGAGCCTTGCTGGGCCAGTACGTTCTCGGCCGTCACATATATCGCTGGCTGATTTTGTTTCTGCCGTTGGGAGCGGGAATGTTCTACGCGCAGCGCCAGATGTACTCCGCAATGGCGCATTTGGAGTGGCCCGGCGCCGCGCCGTCCAATCCGTGGCTCGAGGCATTTGCCTGGATTCGGCAGAATACTCCGACCGACAGTTTGTTTGCGCTCGATCCTCACTACGTCACGCTGCCCGGCGAGGACTATCATGGCTTCCGCGCGCTGGCCGAACGCAGCGTGCTGGCTGATTATGAAAAGGATGGGGGCATGGCCGCGCGGGTCCCGCGACTGGCTCCGCGGTGGCTCAGGGAAATGACGGCGCAGACCGGCTGGCGCAATTTTCAGGCGGCGGATTTCGAGCGCCTCAAAAGCGAGTTTGGAGTAACCTGGGTGATTCTCTCGCGCGGGGATCGCGCCTTCGCCAGTCTCTGGAGCGACTCTCTGCCCGGCATGACCTGCCCCTACCATAACGAGTCGCTCGCTGTTTGCCATCTATACTGAATAATCGCGCGCATGATCACGCCAGATTCCGCTTCTTCATCCCGGCGCCGGCCTTATGCAGTCATGGTTTTGGTCGCCCTTGCGGTGCGACTGGCCGTCATCCCATTCCTCTATCACGATTGGATGGATCCTTTTCTTCTCGAGCATTGGGCCTTCGGGCTTGTCGCGCGCTCCCTCGCGACCGGACACGGCTTCGGGAACGTCTTCGCACAGACTGGCCCCACAGCAGTTCTTCCGCCCGTCTACGCGTACCTTCTCGCCGGCATTTTCAAGATCTTTGGGATTGAGACGCGGGCCTCGATCATTGCAGCGCTGTCACTGAATAGCCTGTTCTCCGCGCTGACGTGCATTCCTGTGTTCCTGCTGGCCAAACAAGCGTTCAGCGAACGAGTCGCAAAGTGGGCGGGCTGGGGATGGGTGTTCTCTCCTTATGGCGTTTACTACGGAGCCGACTGGGCGTGGTCGACTTGCCTTCTGACGCTCGAATTGTCTTGCCTGTTTCTGTACGCATGGAAGCTGGAGAGGAACTGTCGTCGCGGTGAATGGCTGATTTTCGGTGCGCTCTGTGCCGTCGCCGGACTGACCGAGCCGGTGGCTTTGTCAGTGCTGCCGTTGCTTGGGTTGTGGACGCTTTATCGCCGCTACCGCCAGAACCGGCCATGGAAGCTGCAACTGCTCGCCGCCGCTCTGGCCGGAGGCTTGGTTCTCGCCCCCTGGATCGCACGCAATTACATGCTCTTCCATCGCTTCATTCCTGTGCGCAGCGGGTTTGGCCTGGAGCTCTACATCGGCAACAACGGATACT
>JASHNU010000006.1 GCA_030041475.1 Candidatus Sulfotelmatobacter sp. | reverse complement strand
CCGATCAGCGAGAGCAGAAAGATGGTGAGAGTTGCGGCCAGCAGTGGCGATGAGCGTCCCAGGCCCTCGTAGTCCTCGAGCGTCACGTAGCGCTCGCCTGCATTGGCGAAATGGCTGACGACGGCAAACGCCCCCACGTTCATGGCAGCGTAGGCAGCCGAGTAGAACATGGCTGCCGAGATTCCATTCGCCGAATTTTCGGCCGTCATAGCAAACGCGACGAGCAGATAGCCGGCGTGTGCAATCGATGAATAGGCGAGCAGTCGCTTGACGTTGGTCTGGACCAGTGCGCCCAGGTTGCCGATCGTCATGGAGAGCGCAGCGGCGATCCAGACAAACCAGAAGCGGCCCGGTGCATTGATCGAGAACACAACGCGCAACAGGACCGCAAAGGCCGCGGCCTTGGGCGCGGTCGACATGAAGCCCACGATTGGAGCGGGCGCACCTTCGTAGACGTCAGGAGTCCAGATGTGGAAAGGCGCGGCAGCGACCTTGAAGCCTAGACCAACGAACATCAAGGCCGTGGCGACGTAGACCAACACGGGGATCGGTCCCGACTGCAAGGCGTGGCTGATGTTGTCAATGTTGGTTGAGCCGGTAGCGCCGAACATCAGCGCCACGCCGTAAAGGAAAAATGCAGTGGCGAAGGAACCGAGGAGAAAATACTTCAGCGACGATTCACTGCTTGAAGCAGCATTGCGGCGGAATCCGGCGAGAATGTATGTGGAAATGGATGAGATTTCGAGCGCAATGAAAATCAGTACGAGTTCCACAGCCGAAGACATCAGCCCCATGCCGACGGCACTAAAAAGGATCAGCGCGTAGTACTCGCCGGCGCGAATCTTCTGCACGGCCATGTACTCAAACGATGTGAGAATCACGACCGCCGCGATGGCGATGACCAGGACATGGAAGAAGACGGTGAAGGCATCTACCCGCACCATGTCTGCGAAAGCAAGGCCGGGATTCTGCGACATGTACCAACATGAAATCAGCGCGGCGAGTGCACCGAGAAATGCGATCAGGCCGAGAGTTTTCTGGCTTTTTTCCTCGTCCACGAGAGGATCGAGCAACATGACCACAATGCCGAAGACTGAAAGCACGAGTTCGGGCAGGATGCGGACGTAATCCACAGATGGCGGAATCGTCTGGGCCAGGATGTATTGGGTCATCGGCCCACCACCTTGCTCGCCACCTGCATGAACGGCGTGAGGGCCGCGGCTACTGCGGGATCAATCGCACCGAGCCAGAGGATAGGAGCCACGCCCATCACCAGCGCTGCCAAGGCGCAGGGCCATATTGCGGCTTTTTCAACGCCGATCATGTCCGCCATGGAATTGTTGATGGGATGCGTTAATTTCCCGAAGAAAACGCGCTGGTACATCCACAACAGATAGCAAGCACTCCAGATCACGCCTGTCGCGCCGAGAATTCCATAAATCGCGCGCGCTTGAAACGCGCCGCTCAGCACCAGGAACTCGCCCACGAATCCGTTGAGCAGCGGCAAACCCACCGAGGCCAACACGATGAACATAAAGCTGGCCGCGTAAACCGGCATGGGTGAGGCAAGGCCGCCGAATTCGCTGATTTCATAAGTGTGGCGGCGCTCGTGAAGAATTCCCGCCAGCATGAAGAGAGCGCCGGTGGAAACTCCGTGCGCCAACATCACGAACATCGCGCCGTTCAGCCCCAGTTGCGTGAAACTGAAGATGCCGAGCACGACGAAACCGAGGTGGCTCACCGAAGAATAGGCGATCAGCTTCTTCATGTTGGGCTGCACCATCGCGACCAAAGCGCCATACACGATGCCGATGAGCGCCAGGACCATGATCCAAGGCGCATTGCTGCGCGATTGCACGGGGAACAGTCCAAGATTGAAGCGCAGCATGCCGTACGTGCCCATCTTCAGAAGAACTCCGGCCAGCAGCACCGAACCGGCAGTCGGAGCTTCCACGTGTGCATCGGGCAACCACGTGTGTAACGGGAATAGAGGAACCTTCACGGCAAATGCAATGAAGAAGCCAAGGAAGAGCCACTGCGCGGCGGCGGGGAAATTTGGGACCGAGCCGCTCATAATCCGATCGCGAATGACGACAAAATCAAAGCTGCCGGTGTGCGCGTAGAGCCACAAAATCGCCGCCAGCATAAACACCGACGCGATCATCGTGTACATGAAAAACTTCACCGCAGCGTAGACCTTGCGCTCGTGGCCGAAGACGCCGATCAGCAGGGCCATGGGGATGAGCGTGGCTTCCCAGAAGAAATAGAAGAGGAAAAGATCGAGCGATGTAAACACGCCGATCAGGGCGGTTTCGAGAACTAACAGAAGGATGAAGAATTCCTTGACCCGGTCGTGCACCGCTTTCCAGGAGATCAGCACGCAGAGTGGAGTGAGGAACGTGGTCAGCACCACCAGCCACAGGGAGATGCCGTCAATGCCCATGTGGTAGTGGATGTTGGGGCTCGAAATCCACGACTGGTCAATTTCGTACTGGAATCCGGCCTGAGCGCGATGAAAATGCACCGGAAGGTGCAGCGACAGCACGAACGTCAGCAGCGAAACCACCAGCGAGAAGATGCGAATGTCCCTATCGCGCCGAGGCAACAGCAGGAGCAGGAGCGCACCACCAAGAGGAACAAAAGTTACAAGGGTCAGAATGGCGGGGCTGAGGTTATCGATATTCATCCTCGCACCCCCAGCCAGATCATGTAAGCAATCAGCACGGCGGCCCCGGCTGCAATCCATCCCGCGTAGGAGCGCAGGTTGCCGGACTGCATGTGCCGAACTTCGTCGGAAACGTGACGGGCGCCATCGGCGGCGTCGTTTATGCTATCGTCGATGACCTTGCGGTCCACGCCTTGCCAGAGAATTTTCGTCGAACCATCAACCAGCGGCTTCACGAAGACCGTGGCGTAGAGTTCATCCACGTAATACTTGTTAACGACCGCTTCGTAAAAGCCGCCCAGCGCGGCGGCGATCTTCTGAGGCAGATACGGCTTGCTGAGATAAAGCAGCCACGCCAGCATTGCGCCCAGCAGCGCAACCACGACCGAGACCAGCATAAGCAGCAGTTCTGTGCCATGGCCGGCGGTCTGCGCTGCTTCCGCTGAACCGAATACCGGCGCGAGAAAGTGCTCGAAGCGGTTGCCGATTCCGACCAACCCGCCCACAAGAGACAAGAAGGCCAGGATCATCAATGGGACGAGCATGACCATCGGGCTTTCGTGCGGTTCTCCATGTCCATGGCCGTCATGACCGTGAGAACTGCGACCATGCTCGTCCACATGAATGCCGTGGTAATCGCCGAAAAATGTCATGAACAGCAGGCGGAACATATAAAAGGATGTGATGAACGCGGTAATCAGCCCGATCAGCCAATACACCCAGTTGGTTTGATATGCCTGCCACAGAATTTCGTCCTTGCTCCAGAAGCCGGCCAGCGGCGGGATGCCGGCGATGGCGATGGTCGCGATCAGCATGGTCGCGAAGGTCACCGGAATGTAGGTTCTCAGGCCGCCCATCTTGCGCATGTCCTGCTCGCCGCCGACGGCGTGAATCACCGAGCCGGCAGCGAGGAAGAGCAGCCCTTTGAAGAAAGCATGCGTCATCAAGTGGAAAATTCCGGCGGAGAAAGCTCCCACGCCGCAGGCCATAAACATGTAGCCCAGCTGGGACACGGTGGAGTAGGCCAGCACCTTCTTGATGTCAGTTTGCGCAATACCGATGGTCGCGGCGAAGAGCGCCGTCAGCGTGCCGATGATGGCGACGACGGTGAGCGCGACGGGAGCTCGTTCGAAGATCACATGCGAGCGCGCGACCATATAGACACCGGCGGTGACCATGGTCGCAGCGTGGATCAGCGCTGAGACCGGCGTGGGGCCTTCCATCGCGTCGGGAAGCCAGATGTAGAGCGGAATCTGCGCCGATTTGCCGCACGCGCCGACCATGAGCAGGATTCCGATCGAGGTGAGCAGCCCGGCGCCAGCGGTTTCCGAGGCGATGGGATGGATTTGATCGAACACCTGCGTGAAGTTCAGAGAGTGGAAATGCTGGATGATCAAAAACAGGCCGATGAGGAATCCGAAATCGCCGATGCGGTTGACGATGAATGCTTTCTTGCCGGCCGATGCCGCCGAGTCCTTAGTGAACCAGAATCCAATGAGCAGATATGACGCGAGGCCGACACCCTCCCAGCCAATGAACATCAATAGGTAGTTGTTGGCCAGGACCAGGGTCAACATGAAAAACAGGAACAGGTTCAGGTAGGAGAAGAATCGGTAGTAGCCGGGGTCCTCCCACATGTACCCGACGGAGTAGACGTGAATCAGGAATCCGACTCCGGTGACGACGAGCAGCATGACCAGTGAGAGCTGGTCGAGATAAAAGGCGAAATCCGCAGTGAAACTCCCGGAACGAATCCAGTGCGCCACGTATTCCTCGTACGGGAGCGTGCCGAACGAACGGAAAGCGACCGCCAAGGCCCAGACAAACGCGGCGCCGGAGAAAAACAGCGCAACCACGCTGACTGCGGCGCGCGAAGACTTCTTGCCAAGGAATCCGTTGATCGCAGCGCCGGCGAGAGGCAACACCGGAATCAGCCAGAGATTGAGATTCGGCGTCATGGTTTGAGCTGACTCATAACTTGAGAAGGTTCACCTGGTCCACGTTCAGGGTTTCGCGCGTGCGGTAAACGGCGATGATAATGGCGAGTCCGACCGCAGCTTCCGCCGCCGCCACGACCATCACAAAGAAGACGAAGACCTGACCGGCGAGCGCGTGCCAGTGCGCGGCAAAGGCGACAAACGACAGATTCACGCCGTTGAGCATCAGTTCAATCGACATGAAGATGGTGATGATGTTGCGCTTGATGAGGAATCCGGCCACGCCGCAGGCAAACAGAATTCCGCTGAGCACAAGATAATAGGAGAGCGGAACCATCAGTTCACCTTCCTTGGTCCGGGAATCGCAGCCGATCCAGGAATCGGGGGCGGAGCCGTCGGCGGCTTGCTCGCGAGAACCACCGCGCCCATGATGGCGATCAGAATCAGGATCGACGTGATTTCAAAAGGGAGCAGAAACTCGTGGAAGAGCAGCGGGCCAATCGTCTTGGGAGCACCGGGCAGTGCGCCGGCCGCGACGGCCTCCGTGCCTGAGTGGCGGAGAACAACCCAGGCGACGAGAAGACTGCCCAGCAGCATCCCAGGGATGCCGAACAACACGGCCACACGGCTGCCCCTGGTGTGCTCTTCAACCCCGGCATTCAGAAGCATGATGACAAAGACGAACAGCACCATGATGGCGCCGGCGTAGACGATCACCTGCACCGCCGCGACGAACTCTGCGCCCAACAGGAGGTACTCCCCGGCCAACGCGGCCATCACCGCAATTAGGGATAGCGCGCTGTTGATGGGGTGGGTCTGCGCCAGCAGGTTGATTGCGCCCGCCAGAGCGATCACGCCGAAGGCCAGAAAGAGAACGAGATGAACATTTATCATGAACTTAGTTGTCAGAGGTCAGGGGCCAGGGGTTAGAAAAATCGACGCATTCCTGATCCCTCGTCCCTGACTCCGACCCCTGTTTTCTCACCACGCCACTGCGATGGCGGTACCGATCAGATTCACCAGCGAAAGCGGCAGCAGAAACTTCCAGCCGAAAGCCATCAGCTGGTCATAGCGGAAACGCGGCAACGTGCCGCGCACCCAGATATAAAGAAAGAGAAACACGAAAACCTTGGCGGCAAACCAGAACACGGGCAAAATCGCCTGCAGAATGGGAGGCCCAAACAGCGGCCCATGCCATCCCCCGAAGAACAGCAGAGTGGCCAGGCACGCGACCGTGATCATGTTCGCGTATTCGGCCATGAAAAACATGGCGAACTTCATGGCGCTGTACTCGGTGTGATAACCGGCAACGAGCTCAGTCTCAGCCTCGGGCAGGTCGAACGGAATGCGGTTCGTCTCCGCGTACGCCGCCATGATGTAACAAAAGAAGCCGATGAACTGCGGGAAGACATTCCAGCGCGGAATGAATCCCAGGAAATGCCCGGCCTGAGCGTCTACAATCTCACGAAGGTTGAAGCTGCCCGCCATGATCAGCACGCCGACGAGAGACAGGCCAAGCGAAATTTCATAGCTCACCATCTGCGCGCTGGCGCGCAAGCCGCCCAGCAGAGAGTACTTGTTGTTCGACGACCATCCGGCGAGAGCCACGCCGTACACGCCGATCGAAGTCACGCCCAGGATCAGGAGCAGCCCTGTGTTCACGTCTGTTGTGACCTGCAGCGGAATGCTGTAACCGGCGATGGTGATCGGGTTGCCGAAGGGGATGACGGCAATCGAAGTCAGCGCAAAAACTACCGCGATCAGCGGAGCCGCAATGTAGAGCGGTTTGTACACATGGGGCGCAGTCAGATCCTCCTTGAACAGAAACTTCAGGCCGTCCGCGACAGGCTGTAGGAGCCCGAACGGGCCGACCCGCGTGGGTCCCCAGCGATTCTGGATGTGGCCGACGACCTTGCGCTCCAGCCACACCGTGTAGGCGACGGCGGTAAGCAATACGAGGAGAACGACTGCCGATTTAATCACCGACGCCAGAATGTAGATCCAGATGGGCAACCTTAGCTTCCTCGTTAATTCACTGTCCGGTACCAAATCCTTGCGACTCAGGACTCGGGGCTCAGGACTAGTTCAATCTGCCGCAACTTCCGAGTGTTTGACTTCGTGACTCTCCAGTACCGACTGCAAGGCGCGCGAGTAGCGTCCCAGCGTGCCGGAAGTGAATAGGTTGTCGTTCGCCGGAGAAATCGACTCCGCTTTTTGAATTGTGCTGGTTCCACTGTCAGAAAGCGTCGTGTGCTCGGCGTTGCCCGCCAGCAAATTGATGCGCGACACCGCATAACCGGGGACCAGCCGCTGGATCTCATCAAGAATCGTCGCAGGATCGAGCGGGCTGAGCTTCGGCTCGAGTCCCTGCATTTCAAGCCAGACAGCATGGCGATCGGCTTCGCCGGATTGCGCTCCGCGCGACTGGCCCATGTCGGCGCGTGTGCCGCCGCCAAAGGGAACCAGTTTGTGGACGTCGAAGCCCATCGCGTCGGCAATGCGGACGATCATCTCGAAATCGGCCTTCGTGCCGGAGACTTCTCCCGCTTTCTTGACGAGCTGCACATCGCCGCAAGTGTTGGTCATGGAGCCGGATTTCTCGTACGCGTTCGCGGCCGGTAAGACGACGTCAGCCATCACCGCCGTTTCCGTCAGAAACATGTCCTGGACGACAACGAAGCTGTTCGAAAACACGAACGGGTCAATGTTCAACCGACCGATGGGATTCGAGCCAACGACATAAACGGCCTTGAGATTCCTAGTCTTGGCAGCGTCGACCATGCCCTGCAGATCGAGCCCGGCAGTCTGTGGAACAGGCCACTCCTGGTGGAAAACCGTGGTGCCTGCGACGGGATGATAACCGGGAAGCAGGTCGGGATAGAGGCCCATGTCGGCGGCGCC
>JASHNU010000049.1 GCA_030041475.1 Candidatus Sulfotelmatobacter sp. | reverse complement strand
GACCCCTGTCAACAGCGCCGACTGGACTCACTACGACGTCACCGACATCGACGGCAAGGTCACGGTGTCGGCACGGAAGAATGATGTGTACCTGAATTCTCGCTCCAACAACCCTCAGAGCACGCGGCGATCCGCTGAGTCGAGCCGTACGATAGTGCGTGAGGGCGAGCAGAAATCACGCGAAGAAAAATGCGGAGGCTCCGACATCAAGCAGCGACCGACGTTGGCAGGAGACGGTGCCGTCTTGAACTCGCCGTACGTGAAATGGCCGGCTGTTGGAATCATTGTGGGGATCGCGTGCTGGGCAGTTTGCCGTGGCGACGAGCCCATCAGCCCTTGGAGCCCGTAGCGATTCTGTAGTGCGAACTCTGACGGGTTTCTATTCGGTAACTACCGCCTTCACCAGATTGCGCGGATGGTCCACGTTGTATCCCTTGTTGACGGCCACGTGATAGGCGAATAGTTGCAAGGGAATCACCTCGACGATAGGCAGCAGCAGTTCTGGAGCGGGCGGCACGAAGAAAACATGATCCGCAATCCTGGCGACTTCCTTGTCGCCTTCGGTCGCGACCGTCACCAGCGGCCCGCGCCGCGACTTCACTTCCGCCATGACGTCGAGCGTTCGCCGGTAGCGTAACACCGAGTCGGGGTCGTTTTGATCGCGCGTGGCCAGCACCACCACGGGCAGGGTCTCGTCCACCAGTGCGTTCGGCCCGTGCTTGAGTTCTCCGGCGGGATATCCCTCGGCGTGAGCGTAGGAGATTTCCTTGAGCTTGAGTGCTCCCTCGCGGGCGATGGCATAGTGCACGCCGCGTCCGAGATAGAGGAATTTCTCGGCCTTGAAGTGGATGGCGCCGAATTCTTCAGCCAGATCATCCCAGGAGCGCAAATTCTTGTCGATGGCCTCGGGAAGCTGTTGCAGGCGCTGCAGGTATGACCGCGTGACTTCGGACGTCATGCGGCCGCGCTTGCGTGCGAGGAACAACGCCATCAGGTAAAGGATCGTGAGCTGCGTAGTGAAGCTCTTAGTGGCGGGGATGGCCAGCTCAGGACCAGCCCCGGAGATCAATGCCGCGCCGGCTTCGCGCACGATCGTGGTATCAGGTACGTTTGAGATCGCGATCGTCTTCACACCGCGCGTCAGAGCCTCGCGCTGCGCGGCGATCGTGTCGGCGGTTTCTCCCGACTGCGTGATAACCATCACGATGGGATCGATGGCGGCATGAGTCGAGCGATAGGAATACTCGCTCGAGTATTCGACATCGACAGCCACCCCAGAGAGATCCTCGAT
The DNA here is from genome assembly GCA_030041475.1 of Candidatus Sulfotelmatobacter sp. GTDB lineage: Bacteria > Acidobacteriota > Terriglobia > Terriglobales > Acidobacteriaceae > Sulfotelmatobacter. Next base: position 53,749 of record JASHNU010000049.1, on the reverse strand, counting down.
CATGATCTCCCCGGCGAGACCGGCATGGCGGCTTGAGCCGCTGGCCGCGATAATCAGCTTCTCGAAGGTCAGCAGAGCGCCCTCAATGGCATTCAATTCACCGGGGAAAATCAGGTCGTCGCGAAGATGCATGGCGACGGTCTTCGAGATGGCTTCCGGCTGCTCGTAGATTTCTTGCCGCATCAGGTGCGAGTGCCGGGAGTCAGCCGCAGTCTTTTTTGTCTGTTTGGTCCTAGTCATGGGGACAGGGCCGAGGGTAAATCATTGCTGAGGAAATGAGCAAACGGCGCCCGTACCGATGTCCAAGCCCCTGACTGGCAGGTCGGCGGAGTCTATGCCTGCTTGCCCTCAAACTGGGCTTCGATCTCTTCCAGTGTCTTTCCCTTCGTTTCCGGCAGAAACCACGTTGCGGTAACGAAATAGATAACAGTACAGGCAGCGAATCCGAAGAACATAGTCGAGTAACCGTACCTGCCGACCGTGGGAAGGAAAATCGCGGCGATCATAGTGGAGACTGCTTGATTGAGCACGAGTGCGATGCTCATGCCATTAGAGCGGATGCGGGTCGGCATCAGCTCGGAAAGCGCCAGCCAAACGCAAACGCCCGGACCGACTGCGTAAAAGGCCATGAACACAAAAAGCGTGATGGCTACCAGCCAGCCGTTGGCTGGGCTGGGAACCGGACTGATAAGAGCGTTTTCAATTGTCAGCAGTGCGCTGCGCGAGGTGTCGAGATTGCCAAATGGATTCGAGAAAAATGCATTGACCGAATTGGCGGGAACGCAGCCGTCGCGGCTGATTTCGATCGGCTTTGCGGCCGGATCATCGGAGCGGACGGCGCGGCTGGCCGCGCGAAAATCACCACAGGAATAGATGACGACGAGCGAAGTGGGCTGGTTCGAGTCCCATTTGCCGCCGCTGAGTTTGGCCACTAATTCGCCGTTGTAGACGAGCGTCAGTCTCTGGTCGGCAGTAACCAGCGACTGGACCGCGCTCTTCGCATCGAGACGCAGGCTTTCTGTCTTGCGAAAGAGAGTTCCGGTGCAGATGAGCGATGCGATGATGCCGGCGGTGCCGACGCCGAGCAGAAACTTGCGGCCCTTGCGGTCCACCAGCACCACGCCGCCGAAAGTAACAAAAAAGTTCACCAGCGTAAATAAAACATAGCCAAGATGAGCGGGGAAATCGGACAATCCGCTTTGCAAAAGAATATTCGTGTTGTAGGCAATGATGGAGTTGATGCCAGTGGCTTGATTGCAGGCGAGAATAATGCAGGCCAGCACAAAAGGAATGACATACTTGCGGCGGAACAGGGATTCGGTGGCCGCGGCTCCGGTTGCAGTTTTTCGTTTCTCCGCAGCCGAGGCTTCCTCCATTTCATGAAGCTCAAGATCGGCCTGTTCGTTCGTACGCGAGCGCAGCAGGGCTGCGTAGGCGGCATCTCGCTTGCCGCGCCGAAGCAGCCAACGTGGCGACTCGGCCACCATGAAGCTGCCAATCACGAACAATAGTCCAGGAGGCAGGGAAACCCAGAAGATGCCGCGCCAAGCCGTATCCTTGAAGGCGAAGAGTCTGGCGGCATCGCCGAGCTTGGCCACCTGATCTACGCGGAAACTGAAATAAAACCCAACAACGGCCGCAGCCGCGATTCCCAAGGTCAGAAGCCACTGAAAAATCCCGGTGCCCTTGCCGCGATTCGCAGCGACGAGAGATTCCGCCAGATACAACGGAACGACCACACCGATTAACCCGCCACTCACACCCTGCAGCAAACGGCCGAAGACGAGCGGTCCGTAACCGTGCGCGAGCGCAATCATCGGGATGCTGACGACGAACATGACGCCGCTCAGCGACATCAACGACTTGCGCCCCATCCAGTCGGCGAGCAGTCCAGCGAACAAAGTGGAGATCACGCTGCCCAACAAAACTGCAGCGACCACGAACGAAAGTTGCCCGGCATTCAGGCCGGAAGTGGCCTCGAGATAGGGCAAAGCGCCGGCGATGATGCCGACGTCGACGCCGTAGAGCAAGCCGCCCAGGCCGGCCACGATCAGGAGAAAGCGGTTATAGAAAATCTTCTTCGCGTCCAGCACGATACCCGTTGCGGTCTCAGCCGTCATAGAATCTCTGGCACACGCTGGCCGGCCAACTATGCGCCGGTGAGCAGCACATGATTGTAGCCCAGAGGCGTAGCCCCACTGGAGATTTGACTCTTCTCGGCGGTGCCGATGCTGATGCCTGCTTCGACCGAGACGTGGGCCTCAGACTGATCACTAAGCCTGGCCTTCGCTCAGCTACAATACTCGTTCGCCCGAACGTTGTTTGTCCCATTCGGCATGAGATATGGCTTCATCATCGATAACCGCAAGTGTATCGGTTGCCACGCCTGCACAATAGCCTGCAAGACAGAAAACCACGTCCCGCTTACCGTCAACCGCACCTGGGTGAAATACGTTGAAAAGGGCACGTATCCCAACACGCGGCGTGTCTTTCAGGTGACGCGCTGCAATCACTGCGCGAATCCGCCGTGCGTTACGATCTGCCCGGTCACGGCGATGTATCAGCGAAAGGACGGGATCGTCGATTTCAGTTCGGAGCGCTGTATCGGATGTAAGGCATGCATGCAGGCTTGCCCGTACGACTCGATCTATATCGATCCAGAGGAAGGCACTGCGGCGAAGTGCCACTACTGCGCGCATCGGACGGAAGTTCGATTGGAGCCTGCATGCGTGGTGGTCTGCCCTGAACACGCCATTATCGCCGGCGATCTTGACGCGTGCGACGGAGAAATTTCTCAACTGCTCGCGCGCGAGCCTGTGCGCGTGCGCAAGCCGGAACAGAACACGCGTCCGAAGCTTTACTACATCGATGGCGACGAGAGCGCGATCGTGCCAACGGCGGCGCGTCACGAACCGATGTACATGTGGGCGAACCGCAACGAACACCTGCACGGCGGAGGGGCGATTTATCCGCCGGACAGCCCACTGCTGCAAAACAATGCACTTGCCGCCTACGACGTATCGCACGCGCGGCCGTGGGGATGGCAGGTGCCGGCGTATTGCTGGACCAAGGCGATTGGTTCCGGTGCCCTGGCCATTCCGGCCATCGCGATGCTGTTTGGCCGCCTGGGCGCGGACAGGGTACGGGACGTAGCGCTTTCCACGGTTGCGCTGGTTTTTACGGCACTGACGACAGCGTTGCTTGTTTGCGATCTGGAACACAAGGCACGGTTCCTGCGTGTCGTGTTTACTCCTCAGAGCAAGTCGTGGCTGGCGCGGGGAGCGTTCATTTTGATCGGATACACCGGGCTGAGCGGATTGTTCTGGCTGGCTTCGGTGCTGGGGCTCTCGGCGATTTCGGCAGGGTTGTTGTGGCCCACGGTGCTGGCGGGACTTCTGGCCGCCGTATACACGGCATTTCTTCTCGCGCAGTGCGAAGGCCGGGACCTGTGGCAGACTCCGCTCCTGCCGCTGCACCTGATCGTGCAGGCGGTGATGTGTGGAGCGGCCGTTCTGGCCCTGTTACCGCCGGCTCTGGGAAGATCGGATGCGGCGTTGGGTGTGGCCAGGATTGCGCTAGGGTCCAGCCTGGTTTTGCATCTGCTCATCGTAGCGGCCGAATTTACGATGCCGCATGCCACCGATAACGCTGGGTATGCAGCGCGTCTGATCACTCACGGGCCTTTCAAGTTGTGGTTCTGGACAGGAGCGGTCGTACTGGGAGGAGTAGTGCCGCTGCTGCTTTTGTGGCTTACTCCATTTGCTGGCGTTGCGGCGGTGCTCGTACTTCTCGGACTGTTGAGCTTTGAATGGTGTTTTGTGATGGCGGGGCAAAGCGTGCCCAATAGTTGATAATGAAGCGAGCCAAACGCGCGCGGTATCGCCTCACGAAGAACGCGCCGCGTCGCGCGGCTCGCCCAGATCCTTCGGTGCGCAAAGAACGCTTGGTCAGGATGACAAGGTAACTGCAGCATTCTGTGGAGATTTTCGATGAACGATTTCAAACGCGAAGGCAGCCATCTCGCTTATTGTCCTCCGGTCGAGAAGTGGGACGACTGGACCGAACTCGATCCCGAATCATGGCCACGCCGCGTGGAAAGGCACTACCAGCTGGTGCCGACGATTTGCTTCAACTGCGAATCGGCCTGCGGGCTGCTGGCTTATGTCGACAAGAACACAGGCCGCATCGAGAAGTTCGAGGGCAACCCTCTGCATCCTTCGAGCCGCGGACGCTTGTGCCCGAAGGGGCCGGCGACGATCAATCAGATTCACGATCCCGACCGCGTGCTCTATCCCATGAAGAGGGCCGGGAAGCGTGGGGTAGGCAAGTGGACGCGCACTTCGTGGGACGAGGTTCTCGAAACCTGCGGCACGCGGATACGCAGGGCGATTCAGGAGGGGCGCGGCGAGGAAGTGATGTATCACGTGGGCCGCCCCGGGCACGACTTCATCATGGAGCGAACGCTGCAGGCCTGGGGCATTGACGGGCACAACTCGCACACCAACGTCTGCTCATCGTCGGCACGGCTGGGTTATTTGCTGTGGCATTATGCCGATCGGCCTTCCCCTGATCACGCCAACGCCCGCTTCATTCTGCTGCTTTCAGCCCATCTTGAGTCCGGGCATTACTTCAACCCGCACGCGCAGAGAATCATCGACGGGAAGATGGCCGGGGCGAAGCTGGCGGTGATGGACCCGCGGCTCTCGAACACCGCGAGCATGGCGGATTACTGGCTGCCCACGTATCCGGGAACGGAAGCCGCGGTGCTATTGGCGATGGCTAAGGTGATTCTGGATGAGAACCGCTTCGACGCGAACTTCATGCGGAATTGGACAAACTGGGAGGAGCTGGAATTTGATGGTTTCAGCGCGAAAGAGAAGAGCTTTGAGTCGGTGATTGAAGCGTTGAAGAAGCACTACGCACTTTTCACACCGCAGTTCGCCGAAAAAGAGAGTGGCGTCAAGGCGGAAGTCATCGTCCGCATCGCGCGCGAGATTGCGACCGCGGGAAGCCGGTTTGCGTCGCATTTGTGGCGCGGCAGCGCGTCGGGCAATCTGGGCGGATGGCAACCCGCGCGGGCTCTGATGTTGCTGCACGTATTGACGGGGTCGGTTGGCACCGAAGGCGGTCACAACTTAAATGCGTGGAACAAATTCGTCCCCAAGCCATTCAAAGTCGCTCCGCCGCAGAAGCGATGGAACGAGCTTTTGTATCCGAAGGAATGGCCGCTGTGCACGCATGAAATGTCGTTCCTGCTACCACACTTTCTGAAAGAAGGTCGCGGACGGATCGATGCGTATTTCACACGCGTGTTCAATCCCGTGTGGACGTATCCCGACGGCTTTTCCTGGATTGAAATGCTGCGCGACGAAGAAAAAGTAGGCTTGCACGCCGCGTTGACACCGACCTGGAGCGAGACCGCGTGGTTTGCCGACTATGTTTTGCCCATGGGCTTCAGTTCCGAACGGCACGACCTGATGAGCCAGGAGTCGTATGCGGGAAGGTGGATCGGCTTCCGCCAGCCCGTGAATCGCGTGCTGCGCGAGCGAGCTGGCGAGAAGTTCGAATATACCCACCAGGCAAATCCCGGTGAGGTGTGGGAGGAAGACGAATTCTGGATCAACCTCTCGTGGGCGATCGATCCCGATGGCGCGATGGGCATCCGGCAGTATTTCGAATCTCCGTACCGGCCAGGGCAAAAGCTCACCGTGGACGAATATTATGGATGGATTTTCGAGAACTCGGTCCCAGGCTTGCCGGAAGCGGCCAAGAAACAAGGGCTCACGCCGCTCCAGTACATGCGCAAGTACGGCGCGTTTGAGATTACCCGCGACGTGTACAAGCAGAACGAAAAGGCACTGTCGGCCGCCGAACTGTCGGCATCGAAGGTCGAAACGAGCGGCGTTTTGACAAAAGAAGGAAAGGCCGTCGGTGTCATGGTGGAGGGCAGGGCGGTGGTCGGCTACAACACGCCGTCACGCAAGCTGGAAATCTTCTCAAAAACGCTGGCCGACTGGAAATGGCCGGAGTTTGCGCTGCCCGAATATTATCGCAGCCACATTCACCGCTCAGCGCAAGGCGCCTCGCTCAGGCATCCCGGAGAGGAGTTCGATCCGCGTTACATGCCGGTGGTCGAGTGGCCGAAAGACGCGCGCGGCGAGGTTTACACTCTGTTGCCGATTTTCCGGCTGCCGAATCTCATTCATACGCGCTCGGGCAACGCTAAATATCTCTACGAGATTTCGCACAAGAATCCGCTGTGGGTGAATCCCGTGGACGCGAAGAAACTCGGCGGCATACGCAGCGGCGATCTCATGAAGGTGCACACCGAGATCGGCTACTTTGTGCTGCATGCGTGGGTGACCGAGGGACTCGCGCCTGGCGTGGTCGCGTGCTCGCATCATCTGGGACGATGGCGGATCAACAAAGACGAACAGGTCGAGCGCATGTCGAGCGCGTGGGTTGATTTGAAGGAAGTCGGCAAAGGGCAATGGAAAATGCGCCAACTCGAGAGCGTCTCGCCCTATGAGAGCCCCGATCCCGATACCAAGCGCGTCTGGTGGAGCGACGCGGGCGTGCATCAGGATATTACTTTTCCCGTGCATCCCGATCCCGTCAGCGGAATGCACTGCTGGCATCAGATGGTGCGCGTTGAGCGGGCCGGCCCGGACGATCGCTATGGAGATATCTTCGTGGACACGAATCTTTCCTTTGCGGTGTATCAGCGATGGAGGGCGCTCACGCGGCCCGCGCCGGGCCCGGGCGGGCTGCGGCGGCCGCTCTGGATGCCGCGCGTGGTGCGGCCCGAGGAAGCTGCCTTCTACATTCGCGACTGACCTCTCGCATCGTGCCGAGTACAGGCTGCCATGAGATAATGAGGCTGCCTCGCCTCCACTTCGCGCCGCTGAAGGCCCCATAGCCCAGATGGCCCCGTAGCTCAGATGGATAGAGCAGCGGTTTCCTAAACCGTTGGTCGGCAGTTCGACTCTGCCCGGGGCCTCCACCCTGTCTCACAAAAACAGAGTCGTTAACAGCATAGGGAATTGCAGTTCTTCAGCCCGATGTTGCCACTTCGTAGCAAGACAAGCTTACGGTTAGCCTTCCTGGCCTGAAGGCGTATACTCGCAGCGCCTTAAAGATCGTAAAAAGACTTCTACCTAGAGTCCCCCGCACCGTTCCACGATTGCAGAAGCCACGATTGCAGAAGGAATGATTAACGAAGCGGAGATTGAAGGAGCGCGTATGTCCAGATGGTTCGCGGGTGCGGTGGTGCTGACTGTAGCAGCATTAGTTACGCTGGCGATGGGCCAAGCGACGAATCAACACACGAAGCAAGATACGAAACAAGACACGAAGCAAGTCGCGAAGGAGGCGCCGCTGTTCACGGCACAGCAAGTGGCGCAAGGCAAGACGCTCTATGCAGCGAAGTGTGCGGCATGTCATGGCGAGACACTGCAGGGTGGAGCGGCAGGCCCGCTCGCTGGCTCTGCGTTTGCTGCCCGGTGGACATCGGGCTGGGCCGACGCAAAGTTGACGGTGGAGGATCTGGACTTCCTGATCCGCACGACCATGCCAAAGGGCGCGCCGGGCACCATGAGCGCCACGGAATACACTGCGGTACTGACTTACATCCTGCAGCAGAACGGATATGAAGCGGGAGCAGCTACCCCTCTGCGGGCGGGTTCGGCGCGGATGAAGCAGACGCGACTGCGATTCGCGGTGGCGAAAGAATTGGCGACTGCGCCGCCTCCGTTGCGTGTGCCGGGCGATGCGGCAGCGGTTCCGAAAGGCGGAGGACCGACCCAGGAGGAACTGAATCGAGCTGCCGATTCAACCCGGAACTGGCTTTATCACACCCACGACTACTCCGGCGCGCGCTATGTGGCGCTGGATCAGATCAACCAGCAGAATGCCGGCCAACTCCGGGCAGTCTGCGTGTTCCAGGTGGGAGACGAGGGAAATTTTCAGACCGGTCCGATTGTGTATCAAGGGACTATGTACATCACCACCAACCAGAGCACGGTCGCCTTGGACGCGACCACCTGCCGGCCCAAGTGGCGCTATAAGTGGGCGCCTCGCACCCACGAAGTGTGGAAGAACAACCGCGGTGTGGCAATTAAGGACGGCTACGTGGTGCGGGGAACCTCGGACGGATATCTGGTTGCTCTCAACGCAGAGACCGGGGCATTGGTTTGGGCCGTCAAGGCGGCAGACGCCGACCAGGGGGAAACCTTCACGATGGCACCGCTGTTGTTTGAAGACTTGGTTCTCATCGGGCCGGCGGGCAGCGAGAATGGCATTCCAGGTTGGGTCGGCGCTTTCCGCCTGCAGGATGGTTCGCCGGTATGGAAGTTTCACACGGTGCCGGGAGCGACGCTTGCGGGTTCGAAGGAGTGGGGTAATCCCAAAGGGATCAAGCTCGGCGGTGGGTCGGTGTGGACGCCCTTCACACTCGACGCGGAGCAGGGGGAACTGTTCGTAGCAGTCACCAACCCCGCGCCGGATTTGCCCGCCAATCTGCGGCCGGGCGATAACCGTTACTCGAATTCGGTGGTTGTACTGGATGTCCACACGGGCAAACTGCTGTGGTATCGGCAGATGGTCCCGAACGATTCCCACGACTGGGATCTGACCCAGGTGAGTCCACTGTTTCAGGCGAAGATTGACGGGCGAGAAAGTTCGCTCTTGGCAACCGTAGGCAAGGACGGGATCCTGCGCACAGTCAATCGGGAAAATCACGAAGTCGTCTATTCCACGCCGGTCACAACCATCAAAAACGCCGACGCGCCGGTGACCAACGAAGGTGTGGAGGCTTGTCCCGGAGTCCTGGGCGGTGTGGAGTGGAACGGACCGGCGCTCAATCGGGAACTGAACATGCTCTACGTGAACGCGGTGGACTGGTGCTCGACATTCACGAGCGCAGAAAATGTACGGCACATTCCGGGGCGGATGTATATGGGGGGCACGGTGAAGTTCGCGGACGACTCGCAGGGATGGCTGACGGCGATCGACGCTTCGACTGGAGCGATTAAGTGGAAATATCAATCGAAGCGACCCATGGTGTCAGCGGTAACGGCCACGAAGGGAAACGTCGTGTTCACCGGCGAGTTGAACGGTGACTTTTTGACCCTGGATGCGCAGAGCGGGAAGGTGTTGTATCAGTTCAACACCGGTGGGGGCATCGGGGGCGGGGTGGTCACCTATGAGGAAGCTGGAAAGCAATACGTGGCGGTCACGTCTGGCAAGCCGTCGAATTTCTGGGTGAACGACATCGCCGGTGCGCCAACGGTTTTTCTCTTCGCCTTGCCGTAGCGCGGCATGCGCTTTTCTCGTTTGCGCTAAACAGTAGAAAGAGGCTTGTGGCCGGCAAGTTCGACTCCGGCCGGGACCGCCACGCGTGGCCCCTAGACCGGCACGGCCAATCGGGTTAGTACCGACTCCAGCAGCCGTGCTTTTTTCTGAAGTACGGCCTTGAAGTGATGGTGATCCGTGTGGGAGATCTCCATCAGCAAGGAGCGATGCCTCTCCTCAAGGATTTCCTGGATCAACTCCTTTTCCTCGTCACTCAACGTTACGGTAACCTCAGTTGCTGTCATAGCCACCTTCCCCGGCATGCGCTCAAAGGCTAACGCCTTGCCGAAAAGGGCGCAGTGATTCTGGATACTGCATTTCGGTGACAGCTCTCAGGTGAGAAACCAGTCTTGCCGTCAGGCTGCGGGCGGACTCTGCATCTCCGCTTCCTCGGCCTGATGGCTTTCCGCCGAGAGCTTTCGCAGCGACAGTCTTTCGTGGTGGGACAGCAGCAGGCCAATCGGTACGACCGCGGCGAAGGTCACGAGCCAAAGCAGTATTCCGCAGCTCGCTGCCAGCTCCGGAGGCACATCGAAGACGCTGGAGAGGGTCGCGATGGTTGCCATCTGCGATCCGCCGCCAACCGCCGGCAACTGCAGCATCGAGCCGACCATGCTTGATCCCATGAGGATCAACAGCTGCGAAACCGGAATCTCCAGCGCATCGACTCCATAAGAATGCGTGACTTCCTGGTAAGACAAAGCGATCAGGTACCACATCGCGACCGAGACCAGAGTCAGCCATAGAAGCGAAAGTGGCCCATGGATCGTGTTGAGCCCTGCGCCGAAGTCACGAACCTTCTGGGCCAGCTTGTGTCCAAGGTTCGACGCCAGATGGGAGAAATGCTGTTCTGTCCATTGCGCCACCGCCTCGCCCTTGCGGCCGATGAGCACCGCAGCCACTGTCATCACAGCCACCAAACCTATCAGCAGGAAGCCTGCTTCACGGAAACGCAGGTAATATTCAGGGTGCGGAATAGAGGGCAGGGCGCTGGGCAGGAAGATCGCAAGCACCGTGAGCACGGCGAATGCTCCGATGTCGAAGATGCGTTCCACGGCCCACACAGCAAGTTGAGAGGAAAAAGGAAGGTCCATGCGCCGCGCGATCAGGTAGGGACGAATAAATTCGCCGGCACGGCCCAGCAGAGCCAACCCCGTGAAGCCAATCAATGTCGGAGAAACCAGCTCCGCGACCTGGGTTTTCGGCCGCACGGGCTTCAGAAAGATCTTCCACCGGATTGCCCGCATTACGTATGCAATGTAGATCAGTGCAACAGCGTGCAACAGGTGCCATCTGTTGATGCGGTGGGTCTGGCCCCAGAACGTTCCCCAATCGAAGGTGCGCCAATGCCGGTATTGCAGATAAAACAGGAGGGCCAGAATGACAAACACCACCGCATAGGCCAGAATCCGTTTCTTTTCCATGAAGAGAGATGACTCCGCGCCGCGGCCCTGGCAACGCGAAGCGGGGAAACGGCAATTCCAAAGGTAAATGAGAGGGCCGGAGGGGTCAAACGTCGGAGTCGCGATCGTGCGCATTCGAGCGAAACCCAGGCGTGTCTTGCCCAGCCCAGCTGTCATGACACTGAGGGACCCGGTCTTGACTTGTCCGGCACATCGACTTAGAGTCCCTTGCACGTTTCCGCCGATCTTTCTGTGGGTACCGCTCTCGTGGCGAGATGCGCAGGAAGCAGTAGATCAGGAAGGAGAGAACTCATGGTGCTACATCCGGCGAAGTTGACGCTTGGCTTGATTCTTTTTAGTTCCGTCAGTGCGCTCGCGCAGTCTCCCGCGCCCTACGGCCTGCCGATCGGTCTGGAAAATGCGAAGAAGGCAGCCACGGCCGCGCTGGCCGAGGCGCGCAAGAATAACTGGACGATGGCGGTTGCGGTAGTTGATCCGAGCGGGACTCTCATCTACTACGAGAAGATGGACAACACCCAGAATGGGAGCGCGAAAGTAGCTATTAATAAGGCGCGTTCCGCAGCGTTGTTCAAGCGTCCAACGAAGGCATTTGCCGATCGCCTCACTTCCGGCAACACCGGTCTTCCCGTGCTGGCAATAGAGGGTGCAGTTCCGCTCGAAGGCGGGATCCCTTTGTTCATTGATGGGCATCTGGTCGGTGCCATCGGGCTTTCCGGCGATACCAGCGACCATGACGGCCAGTGCGCTCAGGCTGGCGTGGACGCTCTCAAGCAGCCGTAGGAGCTGCCTTGCGCGAACAGTGGCGGAACGCGGGAAAGGAGAATTTTATTCGGGATTATTCGTTCGCCCGGCGGAAGCTTTCAGTCGCGCTTCGTATTTGAGCTATCTTGGGCCGTGGGCTTACGGCTTTGTGACCCGGCGGCGGAATACGTCTTGGTATTCTTCGAAGCCGATGGACGCGACGGCGATGCTTTTTCCTGCGCGACCTTCTTCTTGTTGAAGTCTTTCACCACTCGCGCCACATACGCTCGCGTTTCGTAAAACGGAGGCACTCCACCAAACTGCTCTACTCTTTGCGGGCCGGCATTGTAGGCCGCCAGCGCCTTCACGAGGTCGAAGTTGTAGCGCTCCAGCAATTCGCGCAGATATTTCGTGCCGCCCTCAACATTGGCCCGCGGATCGAAGGCATTGGGCACGCCGAGTTGCGACGCCGTTCCAGGCATCAACTGCATCAACCCCTGCGCGCCCTTGGGCGAGACGGCCCTCACGTTGAATCCGCTCTCCGCCTTGATGACACTGGCGACGAGATCGGGATCCAGCCGGTAGCGGCCGCTTGCCGTGTTGATGAGTTCATCGAGATTCGAAGCGTTAGGGCTCGCCATCGCTGGCCGGTTCTGGACGTTGGTGAATGGTGACTGAAAGGGCGTGCGATCGCCCGGGTGTTTCGCCATTGTCTGCGTGATCGGAGCATCCGGTGCAGCTTCGAAGTGTTCGATCTCCGCCGTCGGCACGTCCACGAAGCTTGACCCAGCGGAGTTCACATAAAGCCGCGTGACGTCCCCGACGATCTCACGGCGCTCGTGGCGGATGGAAAACCCGTTTTTCAGCACCGCGACCTCGCCAGCGAAGCAGGGAAGGGCCGTCGCCGCGATGACCGCGACGATCCAAACAGATGGCTTGCATGCGATTCGGAACGTCATTTCCGATGATGATCCTTGATCCCTGTGCGCCAGGTTCTTAGAACACGGTTTTCAGAAACATCGGCGCCCAGGGCCATCTGGACCGCTGCCGCGACGCCGCACGCGTCATTACCGTGCGTCACTGTCCAGCCCCGCCCACGCAATTCCTCGCAGGCATTTCCCATGATAACCGGATGCCCCACAAACTCAAGCATTTCGACGTCGTTGTGATTGTCACCGACGGCCATGACCTCTTCGCGGCGGTAACCACGGTAAGCGGCCCAGCGCTCGAGCGCGTGGCCTTTCGAACAGCCTGCGTTGAGAACGTCAATCATCGACAAATCCCGCGCTGGATACTCGGTTCTCAATACGGTAATCGCGCCATCCATGCCGGCGTGCTCAAGCGCGAGGAGCGCCTGGCTCATGCGCGCCATGGTTCCACAGAACATCGCCTGCACCGGATCCCGCACCAGCGCGCGCTCGATGGGCACTACAAACTCGATGTATTCCATATTCTTCTCGAGCCATCGCCGGATGCTCGGGCCCATTTCGTCCAGATGCTCGACCACGATCGCGCCCTTCAGTTCGGTGTCAAAAGTAAGAACGGCGTTGCCGCGAAATTCTTGCATGGCTCCTACCAGGCGCCGACAGGTTTCGGCCGGCATCAGGTCACGATGAAACGTTTCACCGGCGAGCGAACGTGTGACCGCGCCGTTGGAGCTGATCAGCCAGAGACCGAATCCCAACTGTTTGGCGATAGGCAGGGCGAATGTGTGCCGTCTGCCGGTCACAAGCGCGATTTCGATTCCGGCGGCATGCGCCCGCCGCAAGGCTGCCAGGTCGCACTCGGAAATCTGAAATTGGGGGTTGAGGAGCGTGCCGTCGATATCGGTCGCCAGCAGCCGGATGGAAGGACTTGTCACCACAGAAATTCTAGCATCCGGCATGGCCCGGGGCGGCGCTGGTCAGGCCTTGGGCAATCGCGCCAGCAACGCACTCGCCTTGCGAAACCAGGGCCGCTCCCGTCGCCGCAGATAACCGGGCATGGTCGGTTTCTTGTCGAGAATCTTTTCGGCCCATTCGCGGGCTTCTGCGTTTCGTCCTTGAGATTGCAGAAAGAGCGCGTAGTGATAGTACGTCTCCGAGATCGTTGAAATCCGCGTGGCTTCGCGGAAGAGTGCGTCGGCCTTCTCGCTTTGGCCCGTCTGTGCGTACGCCCATGCGAGGAGGCCTTTGGCGCGGTGGAAGTCATAGTCAGGATCAGACTGAACCGCGCGTTCGAGGTCGGGCACGGCGGCGGCGAAGTCGCCCAGCTCAATTTCGGCAACACCGCGCCGGTAGAACGGATCGGCGTGATCCGTCCGTGAAGAGATCGCCTTGTCATAGGCCGCGCGCGCCCGGGCAAAGTCGCCGTCGTCGAGATAAAGCTGGCCAAGTTCTTCATAATTGCCGGCCGACGGATTGTCGAGGATTGCACGCTCGAGTTCGTGAATCCTTTTGCGCCGCGGGAAAACCTGGAAGGAACTGCGCAGCAGCCCCGCGTCGGGAATCACTTCGACGGCGATGTACACGAGCGCGCCGATCCAGTGAAACAAGATGACCCAGATCCAGAACCAATCAGGGCGGCGGCGAATGAAGTGGACGATGGCGATAACTCGCAGCAATATCGCCCACCACGAAAAGGCAAAAAAGAGAAACGATCCCATTGTGAAATCGCAATATAGCATGGGCCGTACAGCGTTCTCTGATGGAGTGGTCGTAAACTGGCACACCCAGGGGCACCGCGTGAGCAAACGGCTACGCGATCAGTCGGAGAGTCGCTTGGCGATTTGACAGTACAGTTCGATAGCTTCGACGAGCTGCTGTTTCTCGATGTACTCGATATCGGTGTGTGCGACGTGAATCGAGCCGGGGCCAATCAGCAGCGGCTCGCCCCAGTTTGTAAGCCGGGGGATGTCAGTGGTAAATGCGGCGATCATGGTTGGCAAGCCGTCGATGGCGCGCAGGCGCTGGAAGGGAAGTTCGAGCGGGAAGGTAACTTGGACATCATTGCCGGCGGTCGTGAGAATCTGTTTGCGCAGATCATCCGATGGACCGACAAGACGGTAGTTCAAATCTGCATGTGCATAGTCGGGAATTACGTTGGGCGCGCGCCCGCCTTCCATCAGCCCAATGTTTAGCGTGCAGGGCCCGACCTGTGGATTGGAAGGCAAGGGCATGGCACGCAGGCGCGCCAGCGCTGCGATCAGCTTGTCAATGGCCGACTCTCCCAGCTCAGGATACGCCGAATGTGCCATGCGTCCGGTCGCGGTCACTTCGACCCGGAGCGTGCCTTTTGAGGCCAGTGCAATGTGATTCTCGGTTGGCTCGCCGTTGACCAAAAAGCGGCTTCCCATTGCGTGCTCATTGGCCACCTTTGCGCCGAGGCTGTCGCGTTCTTCGCCAACCACGAACAGGAGGCCAACGAAGATGCCTTCCCGGCGCAAACGCTCGGCGGCTGCAATTTGCGCCGCAATGATGCCCTTCGCATCGCAGGATCCGCGGCCGTAAATGCGCTTCGCGTCTTCGGAAGACGCGATGAACGGCGGAACGGTATCCATGTGCGTCGAGAAGACGACCGCCGGGCGGGGAGACTCAGGCGAAGTTGCCCACAAGTTAAAGCGATCGTCTTCGACCCGCATCTTCGCGGTCTGGTAGCCCAGGCGGCAGAGTTCGCCGTACAGGTAATTCCCGACGGCGGCCTCGTTGCCACTGATTGACTCGATATCCACGAGTTGGCGCGTGAGCGTGACGGCGTCCATGGAGTTAGAAAATAATTGAGAGGAGAGGATAGCAGAGAGCAGGGAGCGATGTGGCGCGGCATTCGGCCGCGACGGCCATTCCACGCCAGATTCAGTGTGGCGGCGCTCCTCTTTGTGTAATCTGGATGTGTGAGTTCTTCGACTTCATCGATTCGTTCATTCTTTATCGATGGTCCTGCCGGCCGTCTGGAAGCCCTGCTCAACACGGGAAGCCCGAACGCGACCCATGCCGCGGTAGCTTGCCATCCGCATCCGATATTCGGCGGAACGCTGCACAACAGGGTAGTTTTCCACACTATGAAAGCTCTCAACGGCCTCGGTTTCCCCGTGTTGCGTTTCAATTTCCGGGGAACGGGACTGAGCCAGGGCGAGCACGATCAGGGGACTGGAGAAGTCGACGACGTGCGCGCCGCACTCAACTGGCTCGACGCCGAGTTTCACTTGCCGCTTGTATTCGCCGGCTTTTCATTTGGCGCTGCGGTGGGATTGCGTGCCTCGTATGCCGATCCTCGCGTCAGCGCGCTGATTGCTGTGGGCACCCCAGTCGCCCCAGTGGCAGCAGGGGATGAAGAACCGCGCGTGTACACTTACGATTTCCTGCGCGACTGCAGCAAGCCGAAGTTATTCGTGAGCGGGGCCCGTGACCAATTTGGCCCGCGCGCAAACTTGCAGGCGCTAGTGGCATCCGTCCGAGAGCCCAAGAAGCTCGTGGTTATCGAAGGCGCAGATCACTTTTTCGAAGGCCGGCTTCGCGAATTGCGGGAGGCGATTGAAGGGTGGTGGAAGGAAGTCGTGAGCCCGCAACGCTCTGATATAGGCTGACGCGCGCGGCCAAGCGCGCCGTGACTGCAAGAGATGGTGGAGCACTCTCTTTATAATTCCTTCATGACTGACTCCGAACGCGACGCACAGTTTCGCCAGATGCGCGAGACCGCCCGCTCCATTTTTCAGCACGCGCTGGCGGAGTCTGCGGTCGGAAAGGCGTTTGCGCGGCACGTCGATTGCGATCGCGGAGTGCTGCGCGTCGCGGAAGATCTTTACGATCTTCATTCCTATTCGAGCGTTCTGGTTGTGTCACTGGGCAAAGCGGGACACACGATGGTCGAGGCTTTGGCGGATCGAGTTGGAAGTTCGCTCGCAGGAATCGTGGCATCGTCGGTACAGCCTTCGGCACAGGTTCGCGGCTTCAGGTATTTCCGCGGTGGGCATCCCACGCCGAGTGCAGAGTCTATTCATGCCGCAAGCGCGATCTTGCGCGCGCTGGAGGGCCAAACCGCGGCATCGCTGGTGATTTTCATGATCAGCGGCGGAGGGTCTTCCATCGTGGAGAAGCCCATTGATGAGGAAATTTCGCTCGACGATCTCGTCACAACTTATCACGCTCTGGTGCATTCGGGCGCGCCTATTTCTGAAATCAATGCGGTCCGCAAGCATCTTTCCGCGGTAAAAGGCGGGCGATTGGCGCAGGCGGCGTTCCCGGCGCAGCAGGTTTCGCTGCTCGTGTCTGACGTGCCTGACAATACGCCGGACGCGCTGGCCTCAGGCCCCACGATGCCCGATTCGACTTCCATCGAAGATTGTTATCGCGTGGTCGAGAAGCATGGGCTGTTGAAACAATTTCCAAATTCTGCCCGCGAGCTGTTTGAACGACACGCGCTGGAGGAAACGCCAAAAGAGGATGATCCGGCCTTCACGCGTGCGCGCTGGTGGACGGTGCTGTCGAACCGGAGCGCGCTGGAAGCGGCCAGCGTGGCTGCCGAGCGGGCGGGCTTCGTCGTGCACGTAGACAATTCCTGCGACGACTGGGATTACGCACGGGCGGCCGAGTATCTGGTCGGTCGTGTATGCGAGTTGCGAAAGCAGCGCTTTCCGGTCTGCCTGATTTCCGGTGGGGAAGTCACTGTCAGAGTGGCCAATTGCGGCGTGGGCGGGCGCAATCAGCAATTCGCTCTGGCAACCGCGGAGAAGATTGCGGGCCAGAACATCACAGTGCTCAGCGCCGGCACCGATGGAATCGACGGGAACAGTCCGGCCGCGGGCGCGGTAGTCGACGGAACAACGCTGGATCGCGCGCGGCAGCGGGGGCTCTCAGTGCAGGCTGCACTGGAGCAATTCGATGCTTATCCGTTGTTCAGCGCGCTCGGCGACGCAATTGAAATCGGACCTACAGGGAACAACGTGCGCGATGTGCGAATCCTGCTCGCGTACTGACAGTTCGTGTACCGAAAGGAAGAGCGAAGGAAGAACCGGCAACCAGGAAACCCGCGCCGTTTCTACTCTTCGCTCAAAACCGCAAAGGCCGCATCCCGCCCTACGCCGTCTTCTGCATCTGCTCCGCTTTTATCTGGTCCATCTTGGCGCAGGCCTCGTCCATGGCGCGCTTCATTTCATCCGCGGACATGTCCTTGACGTGCGTGCCGATCGACCACTTGTGTCCGAAGGGATCCTTTAGCTTGCCGTAGCGGTCACCCCAGAACTGATCGGCGACCGGCATTTCCACTTCGGCGCCAGCCTTCACTGCGCGCTCGAAAGCAGCATCCACGCCGTCGAGATAGATGTGCAAACCGCTGGATGAACCGCCGATCGCCTGCGGCGACAGGCAGCCGAATTCGGGGTATTCGTCGCCCAGCATCATGATCGAGTCGCCGATCATCAGCTCGGCATGCATAACCTTTCCATCCGGGCCCTTCGCTACGCCGCGCTCTTTGGCGCCGAAGGCCTCCTTGTAGAACTCGATCGCGCGCGCAGCGTCGCGAACCGTGAGAAATGGTGTGAGTGTGTGATAACCGTCGGGAACGGGCTTTACGGCCATAGGACCTCCTTGGGGAGAATATTTGGCGAAGGAAGTCTACATCAAAACGGCCGTCGGAGTTGTTAAAAGCGAGTTAAAGCGGGTTGCATCAAAACAGCAGTAAGAGCGCCGAACGCGGAGAACTGGCTAGAAGAACCGGGTTACGCCTTCTTCCAGCACCACCACACGATCCTTGATGCCGGCGGCGCGGGCTTCTTTTTCCAACAACTGCAAAGGTTCGTCGACCGGCTCGTGCGAAAGACGGAACGTGCCGTAGTGCATGGGAACCATCCAGCGTGACTTCAAGTCCAGAAATGCGCGCGTGGCATCGCCCGGATCGGCGTGCACGTTGCGGAATTGCGGCGGATTGTAAGCTCCGATGGGGAGTAGGGCGAGCTCGGGGGCGAGGCGCCTTCCGATCTCGCGAAAGCCAGCGAAATACGCGGTGTCGCCGGCATGATAGACAGAATGCTTGCCGGCTCGCAGCACGAAGCCGCCGTAGCCGCGGTGTGAATCCTTCAGAACGCGCGCGCCCCAGTGGCGTGAGGGGACGTGCGTAACCAGCAGGTTGCGGTGCCGCGAGCTCTTCCACCAATCGAGCTCGATGATCTCGGAAAACCCGAGGTCCGCGACAAGATCTGAAACATGCGTGGGCACGATAATGGCCGGCGCCACCTTGCGTGTGCGCAAATTGTTCTGCACGATCGCGCGCAGCGATGGCCGGTGCAGGTGGTCGAAGTGAGCATGCGACACCAGAACCAGATCGATCGCGGGGAGATCAGCGACCCGCAGGCCCGGGCGGCGAAGACGCTTCAGTACAAACAGCCACCGCGCAAAATTGGGATCGATGACCACGTTCTGACCGCCGATTTGCACGAAAAAACTCGCGTGACCGATAAACGTAACACCGAGTTCACCATTGGTGACAAGGCTTGGCTTGTAGGTTTGGCCGCAGCGAGGGGTTACCGCCGAGTGCCGCACCAGACGTCCAAATTGCGTTGCACGCTTGCGGAGAGCCGGATTACGAAGAGTCTGTTTGATCATCCTGCTATGAAGCCTGCTGTTTCGAGTCTGCTGTTTCAAGCCTTCTGTTTCAAATCTGTATTCAAAACAAAACATCCGACGGAAGCGAGGTTCACGCTTCTTGGATAATAGTCTTGAAGCAAACGGCACGCAGAGTAATTAGCTCGATGCCAACGTACTTCTTAATCACATCTCGATGTGCTTACCTGATTTTAGATGACTAGGTTGGCTGCCGTGCTGCTTTTTCCTTTGGGGTGCAACACGGGGGTAACCTTGTCTCTGAAGAAACTTTACAAAACCGAAGCCGGCCAGGTTCCGCTGTGCTGTCCCACCTCCAGGTCACGTGGAACGTGATTTGTCCCATCTTGCTTGACCTTGATCGCGCCGTCATATTCTAATCCGAGAACGTGCTTGCTTCAGGGACTTGATAAACCTAAGGAGAAATTCCGAATGCGAGTGGCATTTCTGGGGTTGGGAATCATGGGCCAGGCGATGGCGACGAACCTGGTCAAGGCGGGCCACGAAGTCACAGTCTGGAACCGTACGCCGGGCACGGTAGTGGAAGGCGCGGCAGTCGCCCAGACGCCAGCGGCCGCGGCGCAGGGCGCGGAGGTGGTGTGGATGTGCGTTTCCGACACCAACGCGGTCGAGAGTGTGATGTTTGGCGGCGATGGCGTGGAAGCGGTGCTGGGCGAAGGCATGATCATTGCCGACTCGAGCACGATTTCTCCAGCAGCCACGGTGAAATTCGCGGAGCGGGTCGCGGCCAGAGGAGTGGCTTGGGTGGACGCACCGATGACAGGATCGAAGATTGGCGCTCGCGATGGAACGCTTGTGTTTATCGTAGGCGGAGCGGAAGCCCCTGTCGAAAGGCTTAAGCCCCTTTTTGCTGCAATGGGCAAGAAAATCTTCCGAATGGGCGAGACCGGTAAGGGGCAGGCGACCAAGCTCGCGATGAACCTTCAGATTGCGATGATCTTTGAAGGTTTCGCCGAGGCTGTAACGCTGGCCACTAAGCTCGGGGTCGATCCGCAACAACTTCTCTCCCTTATTGACGCCACCATGGTGCGCTCGGGCGTTGTCGACTACAAGGGGCCGTTTATTCTGCAGCGGGACTTCACTCCGAACTTTCCATTACGGCTGATGCACAAGGACATAAAGCTGACGCTCGAGGCCGCGAAGGAAGCTCGCGTGAAGCTGCCGGGTCTTGAGACCGTGGAAGAGATCTACGAGATGGCCACCGAGGATGGTCACAAAGATCTCGACTACGCGGCCACTTTGACGCTGCTCGAAAAATGGGCTGGAGTGCAGGTGAGGGGAAAAGCAGCGTAAACCACGCCCTCTGACGAATTCCACAACTTTAAGACTCATTCTGTCAGATTAGTCCTGCAGAACTCTCGCGAACACATCGTGATCCACATTTCCGCCGGTGATCACCAAGCCCACGCGCTTACCGGCTAGCGTATGTCTTTCCTTCAGAGCGGCTGCGAGCCCGGCTGCGCCTGCTCCCTCGGCGACGTTATGTGTGTCAGTGAAGCAGATTTTCATCGCCTCGCCCATTTCCTTCTCGCTGACTTGGACAATGTGATCCACATTCTGTAAGACCACGGCAAGTGACTCGTCGTCGGGAACGCGGCACGCCATTCCATCGCCTAGTAACGTTGTCACGGGGGCCGCGACCCTGCGCCCAGCCTGAAAAGACAGCGCATAGGCCGGCGCACCTTCGGCTACGACGCCGATGATCTTCGTTTTGAGATTCAGTCCGTTGCGGACGGCCGCGCAGGAACAGATACCGGAGCCCTGGCCGATGGGCACATAGACGACGTCGAGATTTGAGACCGCAGAGAAAAACTCCAGCCAATAGGTGGCTACGCCCTTGACGATGTCACGGTGATACGACGGGACAAAATGCCAGCCGCGCTCGTGGGCGAGTTGCTTTGCATGCTCTTTGGATTCCTGGTAATCGTCACCGAACTCAATCAGACGTGCTCCCTGCGCTCGCATGGCTGCGTTCTTTTCTGGGCTGTTGCCACACGGAACCACGATGTGAGCCGTAACTCCGAACCGCCTTGCAGCAAGAGCGACGGATTGGCCGTGATTGCCGCGAGTCGCCGTCACTAATCCGGTGATGCGGCTGTTTCGGCGAAACAGCTCTGCGGCATAGACCACCGCCGTCCGTGCCTTGAAGGCGCCGATGGGAGTGTGGTTCTCATGTTTAACCCAAACTTCGCTCCCGAGCCGTTCGCAGAGGAGCGGCCATGCGATCTGGGGCGTAGGCGGCATTACGCGATAGACCTGCTCCTGCGCTGCTGCAATCTCGTCAACCGTTGGCAAAGTGGTAAGGTCGAGCGTTTCTTCAGGCATAAGGTTTGATCCGCAATGACTCTTCTGTGATTCGTGCTACGCTATTCGCGATCCAAGAAAGTTTCTCCCCTCAAGGCGTCCGTCTGGGGGGAACCGAACCGTGCTTCCCCTCGATTACCGGGGTAACGTGTTAAATCCCGCTATTACACAAGTATTACAGTTCTTAGCGCCGTTCTCCTGATAGGGTATCGAAGGTTTCTTCACCGTCGAAGACTGCGGGACACGAGGTTCTCACTTAAACATGGAACTGCAAGACCTGGAAAAAATTCAGACTCCAAAAGACGAAATCAACTGGATCACAGCGATCTTCATGTCGCTGTTTCACGTAGGCGCGATTGTGGCCCTGTTCTTTTTCACCTGGAAGGCGCTTCTGTTGGCGATCTTTTTGTGGTGGGTCGCAGGCAGCCTGGGTATCGGGCTGGCCTACCATCGGCTCCTGACGCATCGCGGCTTCAAGACCTCGAAATGGATGGAGTACTTCCTCACCGTCTGCGCCACGCTGGCCATGGAGGGCGGCCCGATTTTCTGGGTCGCGACGCATCGGATCCACCACCAGTACTCAGACCAGGACGGCGATCCGCACTCGCCCATCGACGGCAAATGGTGGGCGCACATGGGATGGATTCTCATGGGCAAGTCGATGCACCACGACGCCACCACTCTCGCCCGTTACGTCCCCGACCTTGCCAAAGACAGGTTCCACGTCTGGATTACCAAGTATCACTACATTCCGCAGATCATCCTCGGAGTCGCGTTGTTCGCCATCGGCGGGCTGCCCTGGCTGCTATGGGGAACGTTTTTGCGCACCGTGGTTCTCCTGCACTGCACTTGGCTGGTGAACTCGGCGACTCACTCTTGGGGCACGCGGCGGTTTGCCACTCGCGATCTCTCCACTAACAGCTGGTGGGTGGCTCTCATGACCTTCGGCGAGGGATGGCACAACAATCATCACGCACATCCCACTTCGGCGGCGCACGGCTTTACCTGGTACGAAATTGATACCAACTGGTATGCCATCTGGGCGCTGCACAAGCTCGGCCTGATCTGGGACGTCAAGCGCGTCACGTTGAAAGATGTGGAGCGCGGGCTGGTCGCAGCTCCGAATGGCCGGCTCATCGCGCCCTCAACTGCGGTGGAGTTCTGGGCTGCCGGCGACTAAGAGACGCCTGCCAGGAACTCCACCCTAGCGCAATTATCAAGCCGGCTAACTCGCGTTATTTCGCAGCCGCCGGCTTCACCTGTGCCGACGCCGCTTGTGCCTTCTGCTGCCCCACCCAATCGTGGATGCGAGTACTGAGTACGTCGAGCGGCAAGGCGCCGCCGCTCAGCACTTCATCGTGAAAGGCGCGAATATCGAATTTGTCTCCCAGCTGGTCTTTTGAATACTGGCGCAGTTTCAGAATCTCCAACTGTCCAACCTTATAGCCCAGAGCTTGCGCCGGCCACGCCATGTAACGGTCGGTTTCCTCCTGCACCTCAGGCTCGTCGATTGCCGAGTGCTCGTGAAAGAAGTCGACCACCTGCTGGCGAGTCCAATGCTTGTAGTGAAATCCGGTGTCAACCACCAGCCGGATGGCGCGCAGCATGTCGTCCTGCAAATGCCCGTAATAGCTGTAAGGATCCTGAAAGAATCCGACTTCCTTGCCCAATTCCTCCGAGTACAGCGCCCAACCTTCGGTGTAGGCCGTGTAGAACTCGTGCTGGCGAAAGGGGGGCAAGCTGGGCAATTCCTGGGCAATCGAAATCTGCAGGTGATGACCCGGAACGCCTTCATGATAAGCCGTAGTCTCCGAGTCGATGGTGGTTCGCTTCTCATAGTCGCCTGTATTCACCATGACGTGCGCTTTGCGCGAACCGTCGGGCGTACCCTCCAGGTAATGAGTTGAGGCTTCTTTTTCGCGGAACTCTTCGATCGGCTTTACATCGAGTTTTTCCTTCGGCAAGCGCCCGAACAGATCAGGGAGTTTGGTATACATCTGGTCAATATATTTCTGGTAAAGATCGAGCAATTCCTGGCGCGAGTGCACATGGACCTTGGGGTTGCTAGGAATGGACGCGTAGAAGCTCTTGAGATCGGAAAACCCGAGTTGGCGGGCGACGGCCAGCATGCGGTCTTCAATGGCCTTCACCTGCACCAGGCCCAGCCGATGAATCTCTTCCGGCGTCAGATCGGTGGTCGTGGATTCCTTCACGCGGAAAGCATAGTACTCGTCGCCATTGGGAAGCGACCAAACGCCCGGTTCGGGGCGCCCTTTCGGTTCGTATTCCTCACGGACAAACGTGGTGAACTTGGAGTACGAAGGCAGGATGGAATCGTGAATCACAGCAAGCCCCGTTTCGCGAAGGCGTGTGCGATCGGCTTCTGAAATCGCATCGGGGAACTTGTTGAACGGTTGGGCGAAAGGATTTTTGTCCGCGGGCGTAGTAGCGATTTCGTTTCCCTGCTTCACGACTTCGCCGAGCACACTCTTCGGTGGCATCCAATTTTCGGCCATCCCCTTGCGCATCTGGATTTCCACCTGGTCAAAGAGCCGCGGGATTTGCTTGAGTCTTGAGATGTAATCTTCGTAATCTTTGACGCTGTCGAAGGCGAGGACGTTGACCAGCGCAGGCAACTGGATGTGAACGCCGTTCTGCTGGTCGACCGGCATTTCCCACGGCTTGAAGCGTGCGCCCTCCAGCGCCATTTTCAGGTCGCGGACCATCAACTGCTTGTTCAGCACTTCCTGCTCGGGAAAGCCCGTCGTGTCGATCGCCTCAAAGCGGACCAGAAATTGCCGTGTCTGCTCGATGTCTTCGTCGATGTGCTTCTGGGAGAAATCGTCGAGCTGGTCGTTATAGCGTTTGTCGCCGAGGAACGAAGCGTAGAGCGGGTTAGCCCGCATGGTGTATTCCCACTGTTCCTGCAAGAGATCGCTGAGCGCTTTGCGGCGCACCTCGAGGTCAGGTGAAGCGGCAGCGGCGGCGGGCAGAATGAGGACGGCCATGGCGAGCCAACAGACAAGATTTCGCATAGTGACTCCGGGGTGGTGATGATTGGACGAATTTCCCTGCACCTGGTGAGCGGGCTCTCAGACCCGGATAATCATAACCTCGGTGGCCTTGATCAGGGCCGCTGCGGTTTGGCCTTTCTTTAATTTCATCTCGCGGATTGCGCTGGACGTGATCAAAGAAGTAATCAGCTGGCCTCCAACCGAAAGTGTGACCTGCCCTACAAGTCCGCTCACACGTACATCTACGATCCGGCCGACCAATTGGTTCCGTCCGCTGATGCGCTGGTAGCCAATCCTTCGTTCGCTTTGGTTGTGGCCGCGGGCACGGTAGAGCAGACGGTCGACCTCGGTTTGTGGGATGCGGTGATGGCCTCCCGCGGTCCGGACACTGTGAATCTTCTTCTTGTAGATCCACTGCTTGATAGTGGGAAAGCTGATGCCGAGTTGCACCGCCGCGTCGCGCAGGTGCAGCAGCTCTGTACGGTGCAGCGGCTCTGTACGCGCCCGGCTGGGTTTGCTCGCGCTCGCCATGGCACAGAATCGTACCGTCAGGCGAGGGATGGGTCAACCGCAACCCGTGTCTAGCCATGGATCGTGTATCTGTATAAAGCAATCGTTAAGTTGACGATAGAACCGTACATCATATACAGTGCAGATTCTTTGCTTACAACATGGAGATCTTATGAGACGCATTGGCGTTGTTCTTGCCACCATGATTGTTATGTTATTGCCCAGGTCAGGCGCCGCGCAGGACCGGACTCCCGACCCCTGCACCAGCGGCCACGAATTCGCCACCACCGATTGCGCGCTGACCTGGCACGGCATCACGCTGTACGGTGCCTATGACGTCGGCGTCGGCTGGGTAAGCCACGGCTTACCGGAAAGCGGATATAACTATGAAGGCGAATCTCTGGTGAACCGGAACGGCTATGAACATCGATTCCTTGTCGCACCGAACAACCTGCAGCAGACGGGTCTGGGCGTCAGGGGCAAGGAAGAGTTTCGGCCGGGCTGGTCCATTGTGTTCAACGCTTCGACGGGCATCAATCCGCAGTCCGGCCTGCTCGCCAACGCGTCAGCCACCGACACCATCAACAATGGCCTTCCCAGGAGCAGCTATTCGATAGCCATCGACGGTGCACGCGCCGGCCAACCCTTCAATGACGAAATCTATGGCGGTATATCGTCCACGCATTTCGGCACACTGACCTTCGGCCGCCAGCGCTCCCTCGGTACCGATGCGATGCTGCAGTACGATCCGGCCGGTGGGGCCTATGCCTTTTCCTACATCGGGTACAACGGCACCATGGCCGGCGGCGGCGACACCGAGAACAGCCGTTGGGACGACGCCGTGAAGTATCGCCTCGCCTATGGCCCGGTGCATTTCGGCGCCATGTATAAATTCGCCGACGGTTCTGGCGGCTGCTACGCGGCCGCGGCAGCCACAGGGGCAATCTGGACTGCCACCACCTGTGCGCCGGTATCGGCCCATAACAACGCCTATGGATTCAACCTTGGCGGAGGCTTCGACCGAGGAAGCTCCGGCAAATTCTCCGCGGACCTCGTCGCCCAACATTACAACCAGGCGATCAGCGTATTGAATCCGTTGCTTGGACCTCAGAGTCTGAGTCCGGCGGGGCAATATCAGTCGACGACGGACAGTATCGATACAACCCCCATCAATGGGGGGCCCGGCATGGGGCCCAATCTGATCGACACTTACAACACCGTTTACGGCATCGTGACCGACAACTACGGAATTATGGTCGCTGCCAAGTATGCGTGGGATCCGTTCAAGTTTTTTGCCGGCTACGAATATATCTGGCAGAACAACCCGCACAACCCGTTGGGTGTTGGCGCCTCGGACCAGGGCGGATACATCATGAGCGGGGTCGAGGACAACAATCTGGACCACGAAAAGCTGGTGAACATCTGGTGGACGGGGGCGAAGTACACCTACCGCAGCAAAACCGACGTCACGTTCTCCTGGTATCAGCAGCGGCAGGACACGTTCCGCGAACCGCCGACCGCCTGCGCGCCCGGAAATATGCGTAGTTCGTGTGCGGGAACGCTCAACGAGGGATCGCTCTATGTCGATCATCACTTCACGAAGCGTCTCGACGGTTTTGCCGGAATCGCGTATTCCTGGGTGAGCGGGGGCCTGGCCATCGCCATTCCCCATGGCCCCGGCGTCCCCTATAACTCCAACAATAACTTTGCCCCGACGATTGGCGCTCGTTTTGCCTTCTGATCGTCTCAGCTGGTCAGCTTCAATTCACTCGGTGGGCCTCATCCCGAAGGCCCGCGCTTTCATTAGCGGGCCGAGGGATCTCCCAACGGATGGACCGTTCTGTGGGGGATCCCTCGCTCTGCCTGGAGAACGGCTTCGCTCGGGATGACACCCTCAGAGCAACGCGTCTGCAATGCGCCTTCGCTGTGAGTCGGTACTTGGCGGTCGGCATCCGCTTCGGAGCATGGCTCGGGCGCGGTAGAATCGATCTGAACGTCATGCGCATTACGAGCCGCCGCGGCACTATAGTCTTCTTCATCATTCTGGGCATCGGCCTGGTTGCGCTGGCCGTCGCGCTGAACGTTGGCTGGATCATCCTCAACTGGCGCGAAGGAGTGCTGCTGTTTTTCGGGATTGTCTTCTTTGCCCTGATTATTGCCGGCATGGTTGTGAACACGATCTTTCTGGTGCGCGAACTGCGGCGCAGCGAACAGCACGACAGCTTTATCAATGCCGTCACGCATGAACTGAAGACGCCGGTCGCTTCCATCCGCTTGCATCTGGAAACTTTGCAGCGCCGCCAATTGCCCGAGCAGCAGAAGCAGGAGTTTTACAGCCTCATGTTGAGCGACACCGACCGCCTGACGGAGACGGTGGAGCAGGTCTTGCGCGCGGGCCGTGCAGGGGACAAGAAAGCGGGCCGGGACAAGGCTGAGGTCGACTTCCGCCAGCTGGTGCGCGATTGCATGGAGGCTGCCCGCACCCGGCATCACCTGCAGCCGGAGGCCATTCGTTACGCGGAAACGCTCTCGAACGGCAACGGGCTGCGCGTACTGGGCAGCCAGGAAGATCTGCGGACTGCCGTCTTCAACGTGATCGATAACGCCATCAAATATTCCGGGCAGAACGTCGACGTTGAGGTAAAGCTGGAGGCCCCGGACGAAAAGCGGATCGTGTTGAGAGTGCAAGACCATGGCGTCGGGATTCCTCCCGAAGACGTCAAACGCATTTTCAAACGCTTTTACCGCGTTTCGCACCGGTCTTTGCCGCATTTCAATCTTGCGCATGTGAAGGGAACGGGTCTGGGGCTGTTCATTGTGAAGGCGATCACGCAGAAGCACGGAGGGAAAGTGTTCGCCGAGAGCGAGGGAGAAGGCAAGGGAACAACCGTCACAATCGAGTTGCCACGAATGGATGGCGAGGGCGCTGAAGTGCGGAGCGAAGAATGAGCCGAGTTCTTGTGGTCGAAGATGAAGCCCATCTGGCGCAGGGGTTGCGTTTCAACCTGGAAGCGGAGGGCTATTCGGCGGAAGTCGCCGGCGACGGTGAGTCGGCGACCGATCGGCTTCTGAAAGAGAAGGAGGATTTCGACGCTGTTGTGCTCGACATCATGCTGCCGGGCAAGGACGGGTTCAGCGTGGTTTCGGAACTGCGCGCGGCGCGGAACTATGTTCCCGTGCTGATGTTGACCGCGCGCGGCCGTCCCGAAGATGTGTTGAAGGGATTTGCTTCGGGTGCCGACGATTATCTGGCCAAACCGTTCGACCTTTCCATCCTTTTGGCCCGGCTGCAGGGATTGCTGCGCCGCAACCAATGGATGCATGATCAGGCAGCGGGAAATCAGGCGCCGGGCGCTACACATTCGGCGGCCGCGGTCGGAGACTTTGACACCTTTACGTTCGCCGGCAAGACGATCGACTTCGGCATGCTCGAGTTGCATTTCAAAGACACGACGATTCACCTGACGCTGATGGAAGCGGAATTGCTCCGGCACCTGGTCCGCAACGACGGACGCGTGGTCTCACGCAAGCAGATACTCGAGGAAGTATGGGGACTGCACGAGGACACAGACACGCGCGCCATCGATAATTTCGTGGTTCGATTGCGGCGCTACATCGAGGATGATCCCGCCAACCCGCAGCATTTGCTCACGGTGAGGGGTGTTGGGTACCAGTTTCTGGCGAATCCGGAAAAAAAGTAAGAAGAATCGCGGCTTCACGCCCGGCACAACTCAGCGATCAATGTTTCCCTGCGCTCAATCGCGATGTCGTCCATCCGCCCGAGCACCGTTACATAAAGGGACATCGAAATGACTGAGAGCCCCAGAAATACAGCGGTCGCGATCCACAGATTGTGATAGAACCTGCCGATCATGAAAACCGCGGCCCCGATTCCGACTGTCACGAGCTGCACGCCCAGGCTCGCGAGCACGGTGGTTTGCGAGGCGTTTTGACGGCCAAAGGTCGCGAAGTCACGCTTTTTCGGCGCATAAATCGAGAGCAGGTTGCCTGCGGTGAAGTTTAGCGGAGCTGCGAACAACAGCCCGGCCAGGGTCGCGATCGAGATCGCTGGCGCAGGCGGGCCGTAGAAGAAGCTGACGGCAATCCACGCCAGTATCGTATCGGCCGCGAGGATCGCGGCGTGCGTGAGATTCTTTCCCAGGACAATCTGGCGAAATCGCGCTGGCGACGCGTAAAAGAACTGTACTCCAGCTCCGTCGCCGCCGAAACTGTTGTAGACCAGGTTGGTGAGTACGACCAGGGCATAGGCGACTGCTCCCGGGAACGCCAGGTCGGGCGCGCGATGGAGAAGAGTCGAATGCCGCATGGTGCTCATCGGTCCCAGGCGGAAGATCAGCAACATGAAAAGGGGCATGATCAGCGTGAGCAACATGGGACCGCTGCGGCCGAGATAACGCATTTCCTTTTCGAAAACGGCGGCTACCGATGGCGCAAACCCCCGCAGATTCCATCCCATTCGCAAGCTTTGCACCTCTGCGACCGCGGGCCGTGCCGTGGCCTCGCTGAGATTCTCGCCTAGAAATTGGCGGTGCAGGCGGAGATGCAATAGATAGCCGATCGCGACGGTTAGCGTAGCCAGAAACAGCAGGGAAGTTGAGCCGACCAGGTATTCTCCGTGTGCGACTTGCGCAATCGCGTCGCCGGTCAGGCCCGGCGGTAAGACGCCCTGAACCTGCCCCGCAATTTCTGCTGCCCGTTTGAGCTGGGGGCTTGGCCTTCTCTCGAAGCGTTGGGTCATTGGCCCAATCAACTGGAAGCTGAGCATGAAAAGGATGAACAAAACGCCGAGAATTTCGCGCGTGCGTCTTTGCGCCAGCCAGCGCTCGACCCAGGCGAATACTGTTTGCATCAGCACCAGATTGAAGAGAGCGAAAGTCGTTAACACCGCGAAGGCCCAAAGCGAAAGAGACGGCCGCGCGATGCTGATACCGAGAAAGACACCGAACAGTCCCACGCTGCCAAGTGCGGAGGCGGGATCGAAAAAACCGTAAGCCAGACGGATCACAAAATACGATCGGTACGTCAGTGGGAAGCGAAGCAGATCGGACGAGTCGGGGTTGTTCGTGAAGGCTGTCGCCATCACCGGAAATACTTGCCAGAAGAAAAAAATGGGCCACAAGAGCGCGACGAGAAACTGGGCCTTGTCCTCCGAGACCAGCCACCACGCCACTCCGGCCGCGGCGGCAAATCCACCGAATCCGCCAAGCGCGAAGGCGAGGGTTACGATCACGCGCGAAACGAGCTCTGTCTTTCCGCGCGTCGTGCGCAGACCGTTGACGAACATGCGCCAGCGCAGGCTGGCGACGGCTCTCAACTGGCCGCGACGCTGAACGGAGATATTCGTACGACTTAACATCTGACAAAACCTGCGAGCGAGAACGTTATCCCAGCCACGAAAGCTCCTGCTCGGTGCGTCGTGTTCCGCCGACGATACGCAGGAAGATCTGTTCCAAAGTCAATTTTTCGCCAGAGGTGGCTCCATCGCCAGTTGCCGCCGGCGCCTGCGCCTCAACGCCCGCACGCAGTTCCTCGAGCGATCCTTGGGCCACCAGCTTTCCCTGGTGAATGATGGCCACGTGGCTGCACAGGCGCTCGACAATTTCGAGTACGTGCGAAGTCAGGAAAACCGTGGCGCCGCGGGTAATCATCCCCTGCAGCATGGACTTGAGCGTGCCCGCGGCAATGGCGTCGACTCCCTCGAAGGGCTCATCCAGGAACAGAACCTTTGGCCCGTGAATCACCGCCGCGGCCAGGGCCAATTTTTTCTGCATACCGTGAGAGTAATCCGTCACCAGCTTCTTCGGTTCGCCCGCGAGTTGCATAAACTCGAGCAGTTCAGCGGCCCGCTTAGCCGCGGTTTCGCGGTCCAGGCCGTACATGCGCCCGGCAAAGCTGAGAAACTCAGCGCCCGTCAGACGTCCAAAAAGTGCCATGCCCTCGGGCACCACGCCGATTTGCCGTTTGACCTCCACGGGGTGGGCAACCAGATCGAGGCCGAGAATTTCAATCCGCCCGGAACTGGGCGCGAGAAGCCCGGTGAGCATTTTGATGGTCGTAGATTTTCCCGCGCCGTTGGGGCCGAGAAATCCGAAGAATTGTCCGGGGGCGACGCGCAAGTTCACGTTGTCGACCGCAACAAGTTCTCCAAAACGGCGGGTCAGGCCTTCGGTGGAGATCGTGTGAGCGGAGTCCATGAAACATCTGAATCTAGCACACCAGAACGTTGGAGTCGCCCTGTCCTGCCGTGCCCGATGATGGCCGCAGACTTTAAGGTATTGGCTTCTGCAGCCGTTCGAACGATTTGTGAAGGTTGGCCTCGCCAAAGATCCAATGAGCGCTGGCGAGCGGCACATGACGTCAAGCTGCAAACAAGCGCCCCGGCCGAAGCCGGGGCGGTTCTGGCAGAACTGCAACGTCTTAGAAGAGATTCCACAAAAACTGGTTGTAGACCTCGTGGTGGAATTGCACCTCGGCGGGCTTGACGACGGTTCCCAGCAGACGAGGGCAGCGGTCGGCGGACGCCTGTTTCAGGTCGGCATAACGGGCTTTTACGTCCTCGCCAAGCAGTGTGGTCGTCCACTCGGCACTGCGGAAGTTCTCGATCGCCGTGTAAATGTTGTCGGGCAGGTAACGCTCGGCCTGGCGCAGATTCTTGATCTTGGCCGTGGTGCCTTCGATCCCAGTTTTGAAAATGCCGAGCATGACCAGGTACGGATTGGCATCGGGCGCAACGGCGCGAACCTCGGTGCGCATGCTGCGCTCGTTGCCGATGGGAATGCGGATCATCGCGCCGCGGTCCACCGCCGAAGCCTTGAGTTGATTCGGCGCTTCGAAGTGCGGGTCCAGCCGGCGATATGCATTCACGCTGGAGTTGAAAATCAGGCAAAGATCGTTGCCATGCGTGAGCACGCGGTCGAGGAATTCGTATCCCAGCTTGCTCAGTTTCTCTTCGCCCTTGGGATCCCAGAACAGATTCTTGCTGCCTTCGCTGATGGAAACGTTGGTGTGCATGCCGCTGCCGTTCACGCCCACTACGGGCTTGGGCAGGAAGGAAGCGGTCAGGCCCATGTTGCGCGCAACCTGGCGGCAAATCAGCTTGTAGAGTTGAATTTGGTCGGCTGCGGCCACGACCTCGCCGTAGCCGTAGTTGATTTCAAACTGTGAGGGCGCGACTTCCGGATGGTCTTTTTCATTCTGGAAGCCCATCGCGCGCTGGACTTCCGCCGTCGTGTCGATGAACGAGCGGAGAGGATCGCCGGGCAGGGAATGGTAGTAGCCGCCGGTGTTGACATATTCGAACTTGCCGGTCTCGTGATAACGCCTCTCGGCGTCGGGCCCCTGGAACAGGAAGCCTTCGATTTCGTTGGCGGCGTTGAGAGTGTAGTTCTTTTTCTTATGCTGCTCGGTCGCGAACAGCTTGAGCACGCTGCGAATGTCGGCGTTGTAAGGCTCGCCATTCTTGTCGATGACTTCGCCGAACACCAGCACCTTGCCGGGGCCAAACACGTCAGCCGGCGCCCAGTAAAATGCGGCCCAATCGATGCCCAGCCGCAAGTCGCTCTCGCGCTGCGCGGTGAAGCCGCGGATGGAAGAGCCGTCGAACGTAAGGTTGTCGTAACTCTTGAGCAGGAACTTTTTGTCGTAGTCGAGCATGTGCAGGCGCCCTTCCAGATCGCTAAAGAGCACCGTAACGGCCTTGATCCGTTTTTCGTCGGTCAGGTATTTGAGCCGCTCTTCCTGAACCTTGTGAGCGGCTACGCGGTTCTTGCGCTGATCCTTTGCTTTGAGATTGAGTTCTTCCAATTCGTCGTAGGGGATGGCCAGAAAATTACGCAGTTCTGTGGACATGGGTGCAGGTACTCTCCTTCGAATGCGAAAT
Source organism: Candidatus Sulfotelmatobacter sp. (assembly GCA_030041475.1). Taxonomy (GTDB): domain Bacteria; phylum Acidobacteriota; class Terriglobia; order Terriglobales; family Acidobacteriaceae; genus Sulfotelmatobacter. The sequence continues at coordinate 20,913 of JASHNU010000049.1, read as the reverse complement.
TATGATTTGGGTAAAGCAACAGCGCGACGACAAGGGGAGTTGAATTGGCTGGTTTCAACACGCTAGCTCAAACAGGAAGAATAACGCGGGAGGCGAGACCCCGCCAATCGAAAAAGCTGATGCAGGGCATAAAAGGGATTTATTTCGGGAAGACGAACTGCTTCGTGGCTGCGAGACTGTCGCCGACTCTGGCTATTGCTGGTTGTGCTTATTGGCGGTGCGCGGAGGCGCCGGCAGCCAGCTCCCGCAGCGTCGTCAGAAATCCTGCGGCCGTGCGCGGATCGGCGAGGGCGTCGAGCGCAACGGTTGCGGAGAACTGCGGTGACTTGGGATGGAAACGTACCTTCAGCACGTCTTGCTGGCGGACCGTCATCAAGGCGTTGAGTTCAGCGGCCGGATCCCGCGTCCAGTGAGTGCGCGTGGTCAGAATGACAGGCCCGGGCTCGTAGACATCCCATTCGCGGCCGTCGCGGCGGCGGGTGGTCACGCCGCGCGTGTGAGCGCACCAGCGATGACGGGTAACTTCAAGATGAAAAGTGGGCGAGCCGCCGAGGTCAGCCTCGAAGGTCAGAGTCTCTTTTTGCTTGCGCCAGCAGCTCACGAGCCACTGGATGGGAAGAGGCCGTGGGCGGAACTTCACGGTGACGCGGGCATTCTCAAAGTTGCGTGAGGGAAACTGCAGCCGGGCGTAGAGCCGGGAGCTGTTCAGCCACTGCGACTCGAGAACGCGCCCCTTGCCTGCGCAAGCGGATTGTACCCAGCGCAAAGCCTCACTGCCTTTGCGGCGGTTGTAAGCGGCAAACAGGCAGTACCACAGTGCTAGAGCGACCACCGCAGTTACTACGTCGATCAGTAGAAGGCGCCCCACCAGGCTTCTCTCCCCACTACGCTTCTCTGATGTCGATGGTACGTCCGAGGTTGCGACCGGAGCAAGGGGCCAATGGGCTCCGAGACAGGTTTTTTGGCGGAATTTGACCGGAGGGCTGTGGAAAAGCCGGAACGGGACGCGAACCCATATCGCCGGGGACTGAAGCAGCCTGACCTCACCTGGTATGTCGCCCGCTACAATTACGGCGTGGCCTTTGTCATCCGCGATTTCAAACCCGAAGACTTCGAGACGCTTTGGCGACTGGATCAGGAGTGCTTTCCGCCGGGAATCTCCTACACCCGACAGGAACTAAAGATTTATATCCGCCGCCGGGGAGCGTTCACGCTGGTGGCAGAAGACCCCGACAACGCTCTATCCGACCGCGACGAGGGCTCGATCACGGGGTTCATCATGGCTCAGGGTGGGACAACAGGTCACATCATCACGATTGATGTTGCCAAGTCGGCCCGTCGGTCAGGCGTAGGCTCGCGATTGCTGGCGGCGGCGGAAAGACGGCTGCAGGCGTCGGGTTCCGAATCCGTCGGCCTCGAAACCGCTGTCGACAACAGTGCTGCTTTGGCGTTTTACAAACGCCACCATTACAGCCTAGTTCGTATTTGGCCCAGGTATTACTCGAACGGCGTAGACGCGCTGGTGCTGAGCAAGAATCTGGTGCTGAGCAAAAATCTCTAAATCCTCGCTCACACACGTTTGTCGCTCCAAGACTGACTCTGGACGGCTCAGCTCCGCGATGTACTTCCCATTTGCCCTTCCGAGTCTCCCAACCGGCCTCACCGGTAGGAAAATTGGTCAAAGATTGAATCTCTTTTGTGCGAGGTACCGTGTCGTGACAATCCATCGCGTGGCTTGCGCTTCTTGTCTGCTCCTGGTGAGTGCTCTGCTGGGTCTGGCTGGGTGTGGTTCGGTCGCGAGACTCGACAATTCACCTGCATCGCCCACCCACAGCCAGTCCAACACGTCGTCGCCCAGTGGACGTTATGGAATGCTTGCCGTGCCGCTGCGACCGCAGGAGCCAGCAAGCGACGTTTCGCCGGCGGATGCCGGGGCGAAGTTCCTGGGGTGCTGGTACAAGCAAGGCCATAAGCATTACCAGGGTGTCTACATCACGGTCACGAATCCGGGGGAGTACCCGTTCAATGCCGACCTGTATTACGGCACGACGTGTGATCCCAACACGCAAGCCGACCAGTTTGGGTACGGGCAGGAGATCGACTTCGGCGGCTTCGGCTACATTTTCTGGTTTACCGCCTTTGCCAACAAGCCGGACATGTCGGCCATCTGGCAAGTCGGAAGCGACACGTCGGAGTGCGTGGACTATAAGACTGCACCGCTGTGTCCATAGAAGTTCCAACAAGACCGAGCACCGTCGCATTTCACCAAAAATCATTTGCCCTTTCACGCATTCTCCAGATACCTTGCCATGTCGGGATGAACGACATGAAAGTTGCCATCCAGGGAGAACGCGGATCATTCAGCCATGAAGCGGCGGAGCGCATGCTGCCGCGCTGCAGAGTGGTCCCGTGTGCGCGATCGGTAGAGGTATTCGACCAACTCGAACGCGGATCAGTCCAGGCTGCGATGATCCCGATTGAAAACACGCTAGCCGGCACCGTAGCCGAACACGCCGATCTTCTGGTCGCACGCGACGTGTTCATTCAGGCCGAGTACCGGCTGCGCATTTCCCACAACCTGATTGCCGCGCCGGGCGTGAAGTTGCGGGCGTTGCGGCGCGTCCTTTCGCATCCGGTGGCGCTCGATCAGTGTCGGGATTTTTTTCGCTGCCACCCGCAGATCGTAGCGGTGCCCTTCTACGACACGGCGGGCAGCGTAAAGCATGTCATCGCGAACCGATTGGGCGATGCCGCTGGAATTGCGGGGCGTCAGGCGGCTGAGGAATATGAAGGGAAAATCCTTCAGGCTGGCATCGAAGACGACAAGCAGAACTTCACTCGCTTTTTCTTGATTCGGAAGCTCGGTGCGTTCCGAAAGAAAGATCCCCGCTTTTCCCAATACCATCGAAAAGTGGGGCAACCAACCTCGTTTTTTTCTCGTTCGAGCGATTACGCGCGTTTGATTCCTCGTGGCGCGAACAAGACTTCTATCGCTTTTCAGGTGAAGAATGTGCCCGGTGCGCTCTTCAAGTCACTCAGTGTCTTCGCCCTGCGCGACATCAGCCTGAGCAAAATCGAGTCGCGGCCCATGCGAGGACGGCCGTGGGAGTACGTCTTCTATGTAGACTTCCTGCGCGGCGACGATGAGGCGGCGCGCAACGCGCTGCGCCATCTCGGCGAGGTGGCTGAGTTCGTCAAAGTGCTGGGAGTTTACCGCGCGACTTGAGCGGTGCTACGGAAGGTGGCAGTGTCGGCAGAATCAGGGAGAATCAGAACTCACACTCCTGTGTGACCGCGCACACATTAAACGGGAGACGCGGATCCTAGACTCTTGGATGGTAGTGCCGTAGAAGTGTCTCTTCCAGAAACTTGAATCATTCATAAGGGGGGAGTTATGCATGTGTTGAAAGTGGTAGGAATCCTGATCTGCGTAATGGCCCTGGCGTCGTTTGCCATTGCGGCCGAAAAAAACATGGGCATCCGTGATACTTACAAGGTCACTTTTGATGTCCCCACGCGGATTGGGACGGCCCTGTTGCCGGCGGGTGACTATGTGGTCCGCCACACCATGGAGGGAACGGATCACATCATGGTGTTCAAGAGCGGCAAGAATCCCGAAGTCAAGGTGAAATGCACGCTGGTTCCACTGGCGCAAAAAGCCGATACAACGGAGAAGACATACAAACAGAATGCCGCCAACGAAAGGGTGCTGGAGGAGTTAGTTTTCCGCGGCGACACGGCAAAACACGTTTTCTAAGGCTCGATCAGCAGTTGGTGCGCACGGCAACGGAACTTTTCGTGCCTTGACTAAGGAAGGCCCTGTCACATTCCATGAGGCCTTTCTCCTCTTTGATGTGGCCCCGAATCCCCAAAACCGAACTTATAGCGAGCCGGCGCCAATTTCGTGCTTGGCAAGCAGGCTAGGTCCGCGTTAGCCTCTGCACCTTAGGTATGGTGCAGCGTGCGCCGAAACAGGAATAGAATTCGATGACTGAGGGACGGGGCCTGAAACCTTTCCCGCTGGAGCGACATCTAAACTTGAGCGAGTTACACTCAAGGAGAAACATGACTGAACAACCGCCCATCGAGCGTACTCCTAAGATTAAGGAAACAAACGACCAAAGGGCTCTTCCCGTGCTGCCCGTGAGGGATACGGTTTTGTTCCCGCACGCGGTCTTGCCGCTTACCGTAGGACGGGAAAGCTCGGTGCAGCTGATCAATTCCCTGGGCGAGGACAAGACGATTATTGTAGTGGCGCAGCGCGAGGCGCGCGTCGATACCCCTCAGCCCAGTGATCTGTACACGGTGGGTACTTCCGCCGTAGTCCACAAAGTCGTCAAAATGCCCAACCAGAGCCTGTTTGTCTTCGCCGAAGGCCTGGAGCGGGTTCATCTGGGCGAGTTTACGCAGCTGACGCCGTTCATGCGGGCTCACTACACCCAGATGCCGGAGGGCGCTGCGCCCGCCGTCACATCCGAGATTGAAGCTCTGCAGCGCAACGTGCTGACCCTGTTCCAGCAGATCGTAGCCGGCTCGCCCACGCTCTCCGACGAACTTTCCACGGTCGCGATGAACATTGATGAACCCGGCCGCCTGGTCGATTTCATCGCGTCGTCGCTGCCCTCGCTGTCCACGCCCGACAAACAGGACACGCTTGAAACCACCGATGTGCTCGTGCGCCTGCAGAAGATCAACCAGCACCTGGCCAAGGAGCTGGAAGTTCAGCAGCTGCGCAACAAGATTCAAAGCGAAGTCCAGGACCGGGTTCAACAGACGCAACGCGAGTATTACCTGCGCGAGCAGATGAAAGCTATCCAGAAGGAACTGGGCGAGCAGGACGAAGGCCAGCGCGATGTTGAAGACCTGAAAAAGAAAATTGAAGACGCGGGCATGCCTGACGACGTCAAGAAAGAAGCGCTCAAGGAGTTGGGCCGCCTGTCGCGCATGTCGCCGATGGCCGCCGACTATTCACTGACGCGCAACTACATCGAGTGGCTGGCCGTGTTGCCGTGGGCGAAAACCTCGGGCCAGGAAATCGAGATTCTCAAGGCCAAGGAGATTCTCGATCATGACCACTACGATCTCGAGAAGGTAAAGAACCGCATCCTGGACTATCTCTCGGTGCGTCGGCTGAAGCCGAGCATGAAGGGGCCGATTCTGTGCTTCGTGGGACCTCCGGGCGTCGGCAAGACTTCGCTGGGCAAATCGATCGCCCGGGCGCTTGGCCGAAAGTTTGTGCGGCTGTCGCTGGGCGGCGTGCATGATGAAGCGGAAATCCGCGGGCATCGCCGTACATACATCGGTGCCCTGCCGGGGCAGATCATTCAGGGCATTCGGCGCGCAGAGACCAAGGATCCGGTGTTCATGCTTGACGAAATCGACAAGGTCGGCCGCGACTTCCGCGGCGATCCGGCTTCAGCGCTACTGGAGGCGCTCGATCCTGAACAAAACTCCTCGTTCCGGGATAACTACTTGGACGTGACGTTCGACTTGTCGAAAGTGCTCTTCATTACGACTGCAAACATGCTCGATCCCATCGCCGAGCCCCTGCGCGATCGCATGGAAATCATCGAGTTGCAGGGTTATACGGAAGAAGAGAAAGTCCACATCGCATTCCAGTATCTGATTCCGCGGCAGATCGACGAAAACGGCATCACGCCGGAGCTGATTGAATTTCCCGAGGACGCGGTGCGCTACGTCATCCGCCATTACACGCGGGAAGCGGGAGTGCGCAACCTGGAGCGCAATATCGGCACCATCTGCCGCAAGCAGGCCCGCCGACTGGCGGAAGGGAAGACCGAGAAACTCACGGTGACCCAGGAAGTCATTCAGGAATTTCTTGGCGGCATCAAGATTCGCACCGAGGGCGAAATCGCCGAACGGACGGAGCGCCCGGGAGTCGCGGTGGGGCTGGCGTGGACTCCGGCTGGCGGCGATGTGCTGTTCGTCGAAGCCAACGCCATGAAAGGCAAAGGCGGATTCACCATGACCGGGCAGATTGGCCAGGTTATGCAGGAATCCATGCAGGCGGCGTTGACCTGGGTGCGCTCGAATGCCGAGCGTCTTGGTATTGGCGACGACTTCTTCGCGACGCACGACATTCATATTCACGTGCCCGCGGGCGCGATTCCGAAGGATGGGCCTTCGGCTGGCGTCACCATGGCAACCGCACTGGTTTCTCTCCTCACTGGTCGCAGAATTCAGCCGCTCGTTGCTATGACCGGCGAAATCACGCTCAGCGGGAACGTGCTTCCGGTTGGCGGCATCAAGGAAAAAGTGCTCGCCGCCAAACGGGCCGGCGTGCGCGACGTGATTCTGCCGGCGGAGAACAAGACCAACGTTGAGGAAGATCTCACGCCCGAGCAACTCGAAAACCTCGCTGTTCATTATGTCAAGACCATTGACGAAGCGCTGTGCATTTCGTTGCCGATGGTCGAGGAAAGCAAGGTGCCTTCAGTCCCGAAGGATTCCAGACAGGACTATCGCCCAGAGCCGCGCAAGCAGACCGAGCCGCTCACTGACAAGGTGCTGACGACACGAGCCTGATTGCAACGTCGGCTCGGCTGAAAATACCCCCACGCCTCATGAGGCATGGGGGTTTTGATTTTAGGAAGCCAGGCACTTGCCGCCGGATTCACTTCTCACCGGAACTGGAGCCGTTTGCTGGGCTTCGCTCGCCGCTTTTCTTTTCAAGCTTGCGGTAAACTTACTGTCTCACATATGCGCGTTCGCGTGCTTTTCTTCGGGATGTTGAAAGATCTCGCCGGGAAGTCATCTGACATGATCGACCTGCAGGAAGGCGCCTCGCTTCGCGACGTGCTGACCCACTACGAAGTGCAGATTCCGCGACTGAAGGAATCGCTGTCGGCTTTGGCCATGGCAGTGAATCAGGAGTATTCGGAACCAGATACTAGGCTGCATTCTGGGGATGAGGTGGCACTGCTTCCACCGGTGAGTGGAGGATCTGAAGACGCTGCGAGTGAGACGGTCGCTGTGAAGTCGCTACGCTTTGCCTCGATCGTCCGTGATCCCATCGACACACAGCGTGTGCTGACCGAGCTTAAGCAAGGGGAGGATGGCGCCGCTCTTGTATTCGAGGGCGTGGTTCGGAACCAGACCCGCGGCCGCCGCACGCTCTATCTCGACTACGAGGCCTACGAAGGAATGGCGCTGCAACAGATGGAGTCGCTGGCTGCCGAGGCTCTCAAGAAATTTCAGATCCGCGATGTCACGATCGTACACCGCCTCGGACGGCTCGCAATTGGAGAAACCAGCGTGCTGATCGCGGTGGCCTCAGCCCATCGCGCCGCGGCCTTTGAAGCCTGCCGCTGGCTCATCGACACTCTCAAGCGCACGGTTCCCATCTGGAAGAAGGAGTATTTCGAGGACGGCGCCGTATGGGCGGATGGCGAACCCTTCCCGGCCGAAATTCCCCGTGCAAATCCGTCTGCCTGAGGCAGCCCCGCGCAAGGTCGCGCCTTCTAAGTACACGGCAAATACACAGGTATAATTCAGTCACTCGATGAGAAAACTCGCCACCTGTCACCCTGTTGCGTGCCTTTTTCTGTTCGTCTGCTGCTCATGGGGCGGAGTTCTCCGGGCCCAGCAACCTGGGGCATCGCAAGCCGGATCGGCGCAGGCAACTCCGGCCCAACAGTCCCGGCCGGAGACCACGCTCAAAGTCGACGTCAATCTGGTGAATGTGTACGTGACTGTCACCGATGCCCACGGCTCTCCCATCGGTGGCCTGACAAAGGAGAATTTCGTGCTCAACGAGGACGGACACGAGCAGAAAATCGCCGTGTTCGACCGCGAATCGGCGTTGCCGCTTTCAATCGCTCTCGCGGTTGACACCAGTCTGAGCACGCGCCACGACCTGCCGCTGGAAGTCGCGTCGGCAAAGCGCTTCGCGCATGACATTGTGCGCCCGATCGATGGGCTCTCGGTGTATGGCTTTAGCGAGGTCGTGCGCGAAGCGACTCACGGGTTCACTCCCGACCTCAAGCAAATAGACGAGAGCCTTGATCACATCCGACTTGGCGCGGCCACGGCACTCTACGACGCGATTTATCTGGTCTCCCGTGCTCTGGACAAGCGCAAGGGACGCAAAGTCATCGTCCTGATCACCGACGGTGGAGACACAATCAGCAAGGTGGACTACAAGCAGGCGGTACGCGCGGCGCAAGAGGCGGAAGCGATGGTCTACTCGATCATTGTGGTGCCGATTGAGAGCAGTGCCGGCCGCGAGACCGGCGGTGAGCATGCTCTGATCCAGCTTTCGGAGGATACGGGCGGCAAGTACTACTATGCGACCTCGATGGCGCAGTTGGACGAAGCCTTTCACAAAATCAGCGACGAACTCCGCACCCAGTACCTGCTGGCCTACTACCCGTTGCAGCGTGCGTCGTTCTCAGAGTTTCGCCGCATCGAAGTAAAGGTCGTGGGCGCGCCCGAGTCGCCAGCGTATCGCGTTCGCCATCGCGCTGGTTACTACACCGTTAAGTCCGATTTTTGAGATGATTCGAGACAGGGCACGACGTGTTGGGAGTATTTCGTGAGGTATTGCCTGTAATTCATAGTGCGTAAACTACTAAATTGATTCTCAATTGCGCGGTTGCGACGAGGAGAATTTCGCTTTCGCGAGGCGGGCAATGTAGCTTGATCGATGATCGCCCTCGTAGCCGGCCTTGACGAAAGCGGCAACCGGCTGAAAGAGTGAAAGATTCGGCGAATCGCATTACAACGAAAGGGAAGGTGCAGGATGTTGAAATTCGGTTCCCCCGGGGTTCGTGCACGACTCGGTCTGACAGCGCAATTCAAGGTACTTATATTTGTCGTCGCAATATTCGTGGGGATTCTTTCACTCTCCGCTCAGACAACCAGTACGGGCAGCATCGTGGGAATTATCAGCGATCCGCAGGGCGCAGTCGTTGCCGGCGCCAAGATCACCATCATAGACAAAGCCACCGGCCAAGTCATTACAACTTCCACCACCTCGACGGGAACCTATGCTTCCGGTTCACTCATCCCTAGCGCGTATGTAGTGCGCGTGGAAGCGCCAACCTTTAAAACATCAGAAGCGACTGTCACCGTTGAGGTGGGCGTCACAGCGACTCAGAATTTCAAGCTGCAGTTGGGTCCGTCTACAGAAACAGTTCCGGTGCAGGCTAGCACGCTGCAGGTGAACACCGAGCAAGCCACGGTGCAGGGCGTGCTGACCTCTGCGCAAATTGAGAATCTGCCGGTCAACGGACGAAATCTTCTCGCCCTCGCGCAACTGGAACCTGGCATTCAGATTCAGGATGGCGGGAACATCGATCCGACTAAGAAAGGATTGTCTTCGATTTCGTTCGGTAGCGGCTTTGGCCGCACGACGCGCATCGAAGTGGACGGAGTGGATACCAGTGACGAGACCGTGGGAACCACGACGCAGAATATTCCCCAGAGCGCCATCGACGAGTTTCAAGTCGAGCAGTCGCTGTTGGACTTGTCCACCAAGTTGACCTCGTCAGGCGCTGTCAACGTCGTCACCCGATCGGGGACCAACGATTTTCACGGCCAGGGTTACTACGCATTTCAGAATCAGCGCTTCAACGCCAATCTACCCGGCGGCTCGGACACTCCGTTTGAGAGAAATCAATTTGGCGGCAACTTCGGCGGCGCCCTCATCCAGAACAAACTTTTCTTTTTTGGGGATCTCGAGCGCACCAAGCAGGACTTCAATCTGCCCGTTTTTGGCGGTCCTCCTTTTCAAACCGACTCAACCTCGTTCTTCGCGCCGTTTCGGGAGACCAACGGAATCGCCAGGCTGGATTACCAGATCAACCAGAACTACAAAGCGTTTTACCGTTTCTCCTATGACCAGAACAGCGACACGTCGACCTTTGAGCCGACCTCGTTTCAGCCACTCGACAACACGACGCTCGCGCGTGATCACGTCATCGGACTCGGCTTCTCAACTGGTAGCTATTTTCACAGCATCCGTGGCGGGTACCTGAAGTTGTTCAGCCACCTTGCCACGCCCACGACAACTCCATTAGCAGGGACTCTGCCGGTCGACCTGGCGGTCGGTCCCGATCCGTTCTGCCTGAACCGTTCCGGGGTTGCGCCCGATGTTTACTGCGCTGGCCAGGGGGCCGTGGCTTCGCAGTCGATAGCCCAATCGGATTATCAGGCCAACTATGGTGGCAGCCGGGTTTGGGGCTCGCACATTGTGCGCTTCGGCTTCGGCTTCAACCATATCCAGGGAGGTGGATTTGCAGGGCTTCTGGCGAATGGACCGGCCATTAATGCCAGCGCTTCGGCTTGCACTTTGACTGGAGGAGCTTACAACCTGCTTTGCGGAACGCTGGCGGGCGGGGCAGCGAATGCCCTGAATTATCCGGCCAGCAACGTGATCCTGGGCAATGGGCAAGGATTTGAAACCGAGAAGGCAGCATTCGGATTTCCTGCCGGCGGGCTGGGTCCGGACAATCGCATCTCATTCTACCTTGGCGATTCCTGGAAGACGTCGCCGACATTTACTTTCAGCTATGGCGTGCGCTACGCAAGGGACACGGGAAGAACCGACAGTGACCTGGGTCCCATCGCCGCTCTCTCCGCATTCAACAACGAGTTTTATACCGGCCTGCAGGATCGCGTCCGCAACCCCAATCTGAACTTTGCTCCTCAGTTTGGTTTTGCCTGGGACATGTCGAAAGAGGGAAAGACTGTGATCCGCGGCGGAGCCGGCCTGTTTTTCGAGAACGCGCTTTGGAACAACGTGTTGTCCGACCGCGCGGCGCGCCTCGAGACCGGCAGTTTCCGGCAGAGCCTCACGGCGTGCTCAGCAGGTGCGCTGCAGCCCTTGCCCTTCACTTACACGGGCCCCGACCCCTGTGGCCAACCGATCGGGTCAGTGCTCTCTGCGATTACGACTCTGCAGTCCGATTTTCAGGCATCTGCAGCCGGCAGCTCGACCGCACCGAACCCGGCATACATCGGCACCATTCTGCAGGATACGGGTCCGTACGGGACGGGAACTAACCTGTTGGCTCCGGGCTACCGCAGTCCGCGCTCGGTGCAGATGAACCTTGGCATCCAGCATGAACTGCGGCCGGGAATGGTGTTCACAGCGGATTATCTGCGCAACATCTCCACGCACACGCTGCTTGCCGTGGACACCAACCACGTGGGTGATGCGCGGTTCATCAACCTGAACGCCGCAATAATGGCAGTCAGCCAGACGCTTGCAGACTGCGGCGTGCTTTCCATTGATGCGGCGATCGCAAGCTGCCCCGGTCTGCACCCGGGAGGTGGCGGAGCTACGATCGTTGATTTTGCCTCGCACCCAGTGCCCACCGGATCTCCGGCGGGGACGCTCTCGTATGGTCTCGATTCCGGATATGAACTTTGCGGCGGAGGACCATGTCCGAATGCGGCTTTTGGCGGCATCGCCAACGGCACCAACGGAAACCCCGCACTCGGCGGCAATCAGATGCTGTTCCCCATCGGGCGATCCGTTTTGAGTGCGCTGCAATTTTCGTTCAAGGAGGATGTACCCAATCCGTTCCATATCGTGCGGCACCTGAACCTGGAGGCCTCGTATCAGCTTTCGAAATATGTGTCGGACTCGTCCGACAGCGACTTCATTAACAGCGCTTGGGATTACGCGAACCCAAATAAGTTCATCGGACCCAACGGACTCGATCGCAGGAATCAGTTTTCCTTCGGAGGCACAGCCGACTTCCCGTTTCATTTCCATCTCAGCATGATTGGGCATTTCTACAGCGGCCTGCCGACGACGCTCACCCTCGCGCCCACTGGCCTACCGGGCGGCATCTTGGTGACGGCGGTGAACGGCGACGGCCAAGGAGATGGCTACGCGGCGAGCGGCTCGAATGGTGTGCTGGGAGGCATTTTGCCCGGAACCGGCCCGGGCGCTTTTGGGCGCAGCGTGAACAGCGGCAACATCAGCCAGGTGATCAGCAAGTACAACGCAACCGCCGCCGGCAAACCCACTCCCGCTGGAGAGACACTGCTTAGTTCGGGGTTGTTTAACCAGCAGGAACTCACGCAATTGGGGGCGGTCATGCCTGTCGTCAATTCGCCGCCGATCGACTCGGCCAACAACGGCTGGTTACGCTCCGTGGACGCAAACTTCAGCTGGACCTACAAGATTAAGGACCGTGTGGAACTGCAGCCCGGGGTCGGCTTCTTCAATGTGATGAATTTCGCCAACCTCGACGGCCCCAAGAACACTCTCAGTGGCGTCCTCAGCACTTTGGGTCAGGCGCCCATCGTGGGAAGCGTGAACGGCACCTCCGGCACCACCGGCGGGCAGCCCGCCAGCCTTCGCCTTGGCCTGGGCTCGGGAGTGTTCGGCCTGGGTTCGCCACGAGTGATGGAATTCACCTTTAAGATCAGGTTCTAGGTTGCTGGGGAATGGAGTTCCGGCGCATCCGTGGTACTCGGGCCATCGGTGCCCATATCCCCAGGCTTTTGGCCGATTTGTCCGCGTGGGAACTAGATCCCCCGTTTGTGTGTACAATTCCACTTATGCCTTTCCGTCCTGCACCGGGCAACAAGCGCGGGCGCACGCCCCCTCCAGAGGAGACGTTTGAAGAAGCCGCCTTTCTAAAGGCGCTGGGAGAGAAGCAGAAGATCGTATCCATCAAGTTAATGGACGGCCAGACCGTGCGTGGCTGGATCGAATACTACGACAAGCACATGTTGCGGTTGACGCGCGAGGGCGCGCCCAATCTGTTCATTTTCAAGCACGAGATCATGTATATCGCGGAACAGGAGAAACGGAACTAGACGACGCAACGCTTCGGCAGCCGCCCGCAGAATCAAGACCTGTGTCCAACACTCCCCACGAAAGTTTCCTGCCCGCCATGTCCGCCATTGCCCGCGAGGCAGGCGCCCTGCTTCTCGAATACTTTCACTCCAAGTTGAAAATCGAATACAAGGGTGAAGCAGATCTGGTAACCGCTGCAGACCGCGCTTCTGAGGCCCTGATTCGTGAGCGCATCCGCCGCGAGTTTCCCTCGCACGACGTGCTGGGGGAAGAGCAGGGACTGAGCGACCGGGGCAGCGAATATCGCTGGTACGTGGATCCCCTCGACGGCACCACCAATTTCGCGCACGGTTATCCGGTCTTCTGCGTTTCCATGGCGCTGGAACACCGGGCGGCGCTGGCCAGCCGCATTGCCGCCGTTGTGTACGATCCCACGCGCGACGAACTGTTCAGCGCGGAGCAGGGCCGAGGGGCGCAACTCAACGGCCAGGCCATCCATGTTTCGAAGACCACGCAGCTGAAAGAATGTCTGGTCGCAACAGGATTCCCCAGCCACAAGCGTCACAAGAATCCGAATATTTACTTCTACCATCAGATCACGTTGCGGACGCACGGCGTTCGTCGGGCGGGATCGGCCGCGCTGGATTTGTGCATGGTGGCCTGCGGTCGCTTCGACGGCTTCTGGGAATTCAATCTCAACCCGTGGGACACCGCCGCCGGCGTGCTCATTGTCGAGGAGGCGGCAGGCAGGGTCAGTCGTTTCGACGGCTCGCGCTTTCAGCTCGACAGCAAGGAAACGCTGGCATCCAATGGGCTGGTGCATGATGCCTTAGTGCGCGAGTTTCAGGCAATCTTCGCCGGTCGGAACCTTGATCCTTTGCCCGACCCGCGGGAATTCTGGCAGTAACAACCGTAACTAGGACGGCCACCTCCGCGGGCGTACAGTAGGGAATAGAGTACGGGAGAGATTCAGATGCGCAGAAAGCTGGCTTGGGCGATATCAGCGGCAATCCTTCTATTGGGTGGTGCGGTCGCGTTTGCCCGTCGTGCGGGAGTGGAGACACCGGACGCGGCCTACGTCAAGTCGTTTGAAGAGTGGAAAACCGAGCAGACCGACGATCTGAAAAAGAATTGGCTGTCGCTGGCCGGCTTGTTCTGGCTCAAGCCGGGAGCGAACACCTTCGGCACCGATCCATCGAATGCGATCGTTTTTCCTAAAGGGCCGGCACATGCAGGCGAGTTCGACCTTCAAGGCCACGACGTTACGCTGAAGATGCTGCCCGACGCGCAGGCAACCGTTGACGGCAAGCAGGTCACGTCTGCCAAGCTCGATCCTGATATTTCCAAACACGCGACGCGCGTGGATATGGGAAGCCTCCGCTTCCACGTGATTGTGCGCGGACAGCGGATGGGAATTCGCGTCAGGGACAGTGAGAGTGCCGCGATACGTGACTTCAAGGGCATGATGTTTTATCCCCTTGACTTGAATTACCGCGTGACCGCTACGTGGATTCCCTCCGACGGCAAGAAAACAGTAGAAGTCCCCACCGCAATTGGCGATGTTAGCAATGAGACCGTGCCCGGCAGCGCGGCTTTCAAACTGAATGGCGAAGAATTGAAGCTTACAGCGCTGGGAGGCGATCCCAAGACTGGGCTTTTTTTCGTCTTCACAGATCCGACGGCCAAGGGCCAGGAGACATATCCCGGAGGCCGCTTCCTCGATACCGGCCCGGTCGAGAATGGAACGATCTCGCTCGACTTCAACCGCGCCTACAACCCTCCCTGCGCAGTAACGCCATACGCGACGTGCCCGCTGGCGCCGAAAGAGAATCGCTTAACGGTTGCCGTCACCGCCGGGGAAAAGTTCGACAAGGCCGCGCACGACAGAATGATGCAAGGCCACCACTGAGAGTTCTCGCGTTACAATGAGCCTGTGGGGAGGCTGCTCCGGCGGCCGAATCGACGAAACCTCAGGTTCACCGTGATCAACTCACTTCTGGAACGCAAGATAGAGAAACGGCCGGATCGCGTGCGACTGCAAGGCCGCATTCTTTTCCTGACCGACGATCCCGAACTTATCAAGCGGCAACTGGGCGGCGAAGATTTGCCCTGGGACGCGAAGAATCCCGCAAACAATCCCAAGCTGCGCGACGACATTTCGACCGACGAGATCACACCGGCACATTACTGTTTCTACTTCGACGAGACCCTGGGCGAAATTCCGTATCTGGGCTTGAAATGCGGAGCGGTGACTCCGATCGGCCGTGGGGACGTGAAGCGCGGCGGCTTCGTCTGCGCGGTGAGCGGCAAGCGCCGCGGCAAGGGATCGAGTCGTGAGCAATCGCCCTACGCCGAAATGTGCGCCGGCATTCGCGTCGTGATTGCGGAGAACATCGAGCGCATCTACAAGCAGAACTGCCAGAACCTGGGCCTGCTGACTTCGACCAATTTCTCGCTGATTGACCGCATTCGTAACGGTGAGGAAATGGCGCTCAGCGAATTCACCGCCGGAGAAGATGAAATCACGCGCCAGGTGATCGAGTACGGCGGACTGTTCCCCTTCAACGTCGCCCGCATGCAGGGAAAGGTCTTCTTGCCGCCGATTCGATCTGCGACGGAATCGCGCCCCATGACATTGGCCGAGAAGATCTTCGCCCGGCACTTGATCCAGCCCAGCAAGGCGGACCATGTGGGGACGGCCGCCCCCGAGAGCCTGCCCCGAGCGCAGTCGAGGAGGCCGGCCGAGCAAAGCTCGGCGGCAGTAGGCGTTGCATCCGTCAAGCCCGGCGATACCGGCTTTGCCCGCGCCGATCTGCGCTTCAGCCACGAGTACGTCACGCCGATGGCGGCGATTTTCTTCGAGCACTACGTCGGCAAAGATGCCAAGGTCAACGATCCAGCCAGCATTCTTTTCTTTCGCGATCACCTGACGTTTCTCGATGAAGTCATCTCTGAAGAAAAAAAGAAACTTGGCCTGCTCGACCTCGCGACCCAACTCAAGCTCAAGCAGCAGGATTTCGCCAGGAAGCAGGGAATCAAGCTGCACGGAGAACTCACAGACCGCAAAGGCTCCGAAGGTATCTGCCACTCGATTGTGCTCGAAAGCTATGCTCTGCCGGGGCAACTGAATATCGGTTCTGATTCCCACACGCCGCACGTGGGCGCGATCGGCTGCGTCGCCTTCGGCATCGGCACCACCGACGTTTTCAATTCCTGGATCACGAAAGACGTTCGCGTCAAGGTGCCCGAATCGGTGCGCATCGTCATTCGCGGCAAGAAGCACCCGAACGTCACGGCGAAAGATTTCATTCTGAAGATTCTCTCGCTCGATTACGTACGCAGCGGTAAGGCGCTGGCGAAAGTGATGGAGTACTCCGGCGAGGCGATTGAAGAGCTCAGCGTCGACGAGCGCGCCACCATGACCAACATGGCCGCGGAGATCGGCGGATTCACTGGGATCGTTGCGCCTGACAAGAAAGCAGTCGACTTTCTGGTCGAGCGCCGCGGAATAGATCGGCAAAAAGCGGAAGCGATGGTCAGCGGCTTGTATAGCGATCCCGGCGCGCAGTATGCGCACGTCATCGAGCTGGACGCCGCCGAAATCACGCCGATGGTCGCGACGCCGGGTGATCCCGGTAACGGCAAATACGTCCGTGAACTGAACACACCGGTGCCGGTCGAAATTGCATACGGTGGCACCTGCACTGCAGGCAAGAATGAAGACATGGACATGTACGCGCTCGTGCTCGCCGACGCCCTCAAGCACGGCAAGCGCGTGGCCGACTCGGTGAAGTTCTACATTCAGTTCGGCTCCCAGGAGACGCGCGACTACTGCGTGCGTCGCGGATATCTCGACATCTTTCACAAGGCCGGCGCGCGCGTCATCGAGCCCAGTTGCGGCGCTTGCATTAACGCCGGGCCGGGAGTCTCGACGAGGCCCGACCAGGTCGTCATCAGCGCCCAGAATCGCAACTTCCCTGGCCGCAGCGGCCCTGGCCAGATGTACCTGGCCTCGCCGCTCACCGTTGCAGCGAGTGCCGTAGCGGGATACATCGTGGAGTACGAGCCGAGCGAGAAGAGGGCACTCGTAGGCGCCTAGAGCATTCGCGAATGACGGTTGCAGGCCTGCAAAATTGCAAATCAAATGCAGCGGGCATTGCCCGACAAAAAAGGGCACCGAGGTGCCCTCAAATAATGCCCCGATAGTGTGGACGCCTAGGGAGTGAGCGTCCAGGTGAAATCGCTGCCCGAGCAGCTGTAATTGCGGGGACCGAACGACAAGAAGCTCCCATCGGGAAACACAGCTTTTGCATACAACACTGCATTTCCCAGAGTGTAGGCGGGATAGTAATCGCCGTATGGTCCGATAATCGCCTCTAAATCCCCGTTCATATAGTAGCGGACATAGAGGGGGGTCTGATTATCAATGTGAGCGTTGCACGTCAGAGCCTTCGCTTTTGGGCCACCTTTTCTTTCGGGCGCAGCGATCTTCTGATCCGGAGAATTCAAGGCATTGTCGGTTTTGACGTTCGTGTCTTTGGCGCCGGCTTGTGTCTTGACCCCGGCGGTCTGAACAGAGTTCTGCGCGGTCAGCGGCACCGAAATCAGCGCGATCACGCAGGCCACAAGTGCAGCCCCCATCATATGCTTAGTCATGGATTTTTCTCCTCTTCGCGCAGCCTCAAGCGCTGGGCGCGTGACGCTGACCGAATTATTGTGAAGACGTGAGGTACACCCGATCCGGCAGCATCGGGATTTCGATCACGTACTGCACGCCATTCGATTGGTCGAAAACTGCCGTCTTGATCTTGGAAGAAGCGTTAGTAGCCGAGATTCTGGGTTCGTTGAGCACCTTAACGACCGAACGGGAGAACAATGTGCCGTCCGCGCCGCGCTCGGGCTCTTGACCCGGTTTGCAACAGAACAGCACCAGCGTGTGTTCGCGGCGCAGCGCGGGCAGGTCCAGCGTGTCGGCTGAACTGGCGCGCGCCATGCCCATGTCGAGGAAGAAGAGGTTTGGCCCGGGATGGTTTTGGCGGACCTTGTCCATCACTTCCGCGAGAGTGATCGAGTTGTCCGGCGGTTTCTCCCATTTCCCCGCTACCGCCTGAGTCGGTAGTTTCGCGTCGGCCGCCATCAAGAACGGTTTCCCGCTGGCAATGCCGCCCTGGCCGGCGAAATAGAACAAAGCAACATCGTTAGGGCCGATGTTTTTGCCCAACGCTTCGATGCGCGCCTGGAATTCGCTGAAGGAGGCGTTCTCCAAGTACGAGGTGTCGAATCCGTTTGCGTCAAGCCGTTCGTGAACCTGCTTAGCTCCAGCGATGGCGCTGTGCAACGTCAGGTCCGCATACGTATCAATTCCAATGACCAAAGCCTGCTTGTTCGCCACTTGGCCCGCAATGTAGAAGTCGCCGCTCGCCTGTTGGTCCCAGTAGGGAGTCTGAGGAACCTTCGGGTCGCTTCTCATCGCATGCATCACCCACTTGGCGAGACTGTCGAAGGTTACAAGGCCCTCCGGCGTTGCCGCTTTTCCGGAAAGACCCTCCAGCAGGTAGCGCGTGAAGTAGCCATTGTGGGCATCTTTATCTTCGTAGCTGCGCTCACCCGGAGCGGTCGAATAGAAGGTCTTGATCCCCTGCGCCTGCCGAAGATCGCGGAAACTGGAAAGTACAGGAAAGCTCTTGGACGATGCGGTTGTCTCGCGGCAAGCGTCAATGAACATCATCTTGCGGGCGGCCCCGGACTTGTTGAGCGCGTCCTCAATTTCCTTCTTGGGATAGCCGAGATCCCCGGCGCGAGGATTCGCGTCATACGTCACTAAGTACTGCCTCGCGTGTCCGCTGATTTCCTTCTGGCCGCCGTGACCGGAGAATGCGAAGAGGATGGTCCCGCGAGGTATCCGCCCGTCTTGATCCTGGCTGATCTGGTCTTGAGCCTGCTCCAGCGCCGCCTGGATGCTGCTTTTCATTGCGTGCTGATCCGTTAGCAACTGCGTGCTGTAGCCTTGTTTCTGCAGTGCCTTGGCTAGGTCTTCCGCATCCTTGGCCGCAAAGTTGAGCTTGTCGAAACCGCTTTCCTTTGGGTAATCGCTGATCCCGACGACGATGGCGACCTTCTTCTCAGTGAGAAACGGTTGCGCGTCCCGATTCTTGAAGGTTGCGTTGTTGGCGTCTGCTTGCGCAAGCAGCAGAGAAGAAAGACAAATAATCCAGATTGCGCAAAGAGAGGTGCAGGCAGGTCGAGACACGGGTCCTCCTCAACTTGAACAAATGTGGGGAAAGACCCGGGACCTGTTTAGTCCCGAGCGACGCAGCGATTCTGCTCCCGTTCTGGACAAAAAGCAAGCGGAAAACTATGCTTACGGGAAAACCGCCCGACCGTCTGTCTCTCAGGAGGGACCTATGAACCGTTCCCGCCTGCTTCTCGTCGCTGCCATCACCATCAGCTGCGCCGTCGCTGCCATTGCTTACCACGCATCGGCACCTGCAATTGCTGCCTCGGGCTTCGCGGCCGGGGCTGTCTCCCCGGCCGGGCAAATGCTCGATCCGCGATCCGGCCATACGGCCACATTGTTGCCGGATGGCCGCGTGCTGATCGCCGGCGGTATGCGCCGCAATCAGGATTTCTATAAATCCGCCGAACTTTACGATCCCGCTTCAGGCAAATTTCAGCCGACGGGCGAAATGAGCATCGGCCGTGTGGGCCAGATCGCCGTGCTGTTGCCGACCGGCAAGGTGCTGGTTGCCGGAGGTTGGGTGGGGAATGGCGGCACCGACTCGGCCGAGCTCTATGACCCAGCGACGGGCAAGTTCACCGTGATCGCCAAGATGAACAGCCCTCGCGGAAGGCCGAGCGCAACTTTGCTGGCCAAGGGCGACGTGCTCATCGCAGGCGGAGAACGCGAGGACAATGAATCGCTGGCTTCGGCCGAGATCTTCCACGTGAAGACGCTGTCGTTTCAGCTTACAGGCTCCATGCATCACCCGCGGATTTCACATATCGCGACTCTACTCAACGATGGGCGCGTTCTCATCGCCGGCGGGTATGCGGGAGATGTCTCGGCGACGGCGGAACTCTACGATCCGAAGACGGGCGGCTTTACTGAGACAGGCCGGATGAGCATCGCGCGCTGCAAGCACACCGCAGGCCTGCTCCCTGATGGGCGGGTTCTGATCGCGGGCGGTTCGGATAATCGGGGATGGAAGGGAAATCTCGCGAGCGCTGAGATCTACGACCCACATACGGGGAAATTTACTTCAACAGCTTCTTTGAACGACAGCCGCTTCAAACTTCCGGATGAGGCGGTGCAACTGGCATCGGGGAAGCTGCTCATTGCCGGTGGAAGCAAAGATGTCGAATTGTTCGACCCGATCGCGGGCAAGTTCCTGCTCGCAACGGGCCAGTTGAACGATGCGTGGCATTTCATGAGCGAAACCAGGCTCAAGGACGGAGCCGTGCTGCTGGCTGGTGGATATCCCAACAACGATCAGGCAACGGCACAAACCTGGATTTACCGCCCGTAGAGTAGAAGCCACTTTCCGGGCCAAGTCCAGTCCCGCCTTGGATATCCCGCTAAGTGGCTGATTTCGACCAAGATGGCTGAAATCAGCCACCTTCAATCGCGCAACTTTTCTGGGCCTGGATTGTTCAAATGGGTAGAGAGTTTGGAAACAGCTTCCGGAGCCGCACTCGACAGGGGATAGCGATCCGGAGCGGGAGGTGAGCATGCGGTACATGAGATACATGAGATACATGGCGTTGCTGGCGGTGATGACGGTTATACCGTTTACGTATTCGCAAGCGCAGGTTGCGGTGGGAGTGCGGGTTGGACCGGTAGGTGTCGCGGTGGGGCCGGCTCCGGTTTGCGCGTATGGCTACTACGGATACTATCCTTACGCCTGCGCGCCCTACGGCTACTATGGGCCGGATTGGTTTGTGGGTGGCGTGTTCGTCGGCGCGGGCCCGTGGTTCCATGGTCCGGGGTGGTTAGGACGCTGGGGCTGGGCGAATGGCTGGTACGGTCGTCCGTGGTACGGACATCCGGGCTGGGGACGCGCGTGGGGTGGACCAGCATGGGGCGGACGTGGCTGGGGTGGACGTGGGTTCGTTGCGCGTGGTCCGGTCGGTGGCTT